>NZ_JBIWJT010000004.1:0-593610 GCF_044765325.1 Embleya sp. NPDC127516
GCTAGGCGCGCCGCCCCCCCCGCATCGCTTTTCTGCGCTGCACCCCCCCCCGGGGCGGGGGGGGGGGGGGGGGCGGGGGGCGCCCCCCCCCCCCCCCCGACCGGCAACCCGAGGGTGCGGATCCGCGACGTCGAGGTACTGGCCTGCGACTGGTACGTACTGCGCAAGACCACCTTCGACTACCGACACGCCGACGGGCATTGGAGTCGTGAGCAGCGTGAGAACTACGACCGGGGCGACGGCGCCACGATCCTGCTCTACGACGCCGATCGCCGCACCGTGCTGCTCACCCGCCAGTTCCGCCTGCCCGCCTACGTCAACGGGCACCCCGACGGGATGCTGATCGAGACCGCCGCCGGGTTGCTCGACGGCGACAGCCCCGAGGAGGCCATCCGGCGCGAGGCGGCGGAGGAGACAGGACACACCGTCGGCAAACCCGAGTACGTCTTCGCCGTCTACATGAGCCCCGGCTCGGTCACCGAACGCGTGCACTTCTTCGCCGCGCCCTATGGCTCGGGGACCGCCACCGACGCCGGCGGCGGGATCGCCGCCGAGGGCGAGGACATCAGCGTCCTCGAACTTCCCTTCGCCGACGCGCTCGCGATGATCCGGGACGGCTCCATCGCCGACGCGAAGACCATCATGCTGCTCCAATGGGCGGCCCTGGACGGCCCGTTCCGGTCGGACCCGATCGTCGGCCCGGCCGCGAACCGATAGCCCCGGCACCGCCCTCGCCCGCCGTACCGACCCCGAGCGGAGACGGTACGGCGGGCCCGCAGGTGCGGCCCCACCCCGGCGATCGGCGCCGAAGACCCCGCGCACCGGGGCGCCCATCCACGGCCGCGCGTCATCTGCCCAGCAGCGCCTCCGCCACGGCGACCTGCGCGGGGTTCAGCGCGGTCTCGCCGTCCTCGATGTCCCACAGCGCGTTCTGGAGCACCCGGCCGAGCGTCCACCCGGTCGCCCGCCGCCGATCCAGGTCCAGGACCTCGGTCAACAGGTCGAAGCGGCGGAGCACCGTGCGGGTCACGTCACCGCCGGCCACCGCGTCCGCCCATCGGCTGTCCAGCGCCGGCCACAACTCGAACCCCGGGTCGCCGGCCAGCGGTTCGGGATCGATCACCAGCCAGGGTTCGCGCGCCGCGGCGAGGACGTTGTCGTAGTGCAGGTCCCAGTGCAGCAACCGGTCGCCGGGTTCGCCGATCAATTCGGCGACGGCGCCCGCGCAGGTGCGCACCAGGCGTTGTTCGGCCGGGTCGCGCAGGGCCGGCACCGCACGCGGCACCTCGTCGAGCATGGCCGAGGCGATGTCCGCCAGGTGCCGCAGGCCCGCCGGCGCCGGCACCGCCACCAGGCGTGCCATCAACTCGGCGAGGGTTCGCATCGCGTCGTCGTCATCGGGCACCGACGACAACGACCGGGTCGCGTCCAGTCGTTCGAGCAGCATGGTGCCGTCGTCCGGGTCGTGGTCGAGCAGCCGCACGACGCCGTCGCCGTTCCAGGTCCGCAGACCGAGCGCGACACCGGCGTTGTCCTCGGTGGGCTGCTGGAGTCTCAGCACCGCCGGTGTGCCGTCCGCGCGGGTCACCGGCAGCACCAGCGCGGCCATGCCGTGCCCGGCGGGGCCGTCCGGCCGCAGCGACCAGCGATCCAGGGTGTCCGCGGCCAGCCTCGGCAGCGCGTCGAGCCAGGCCAGGGCGTGGGCGCCCTGGCGGCCGTAGGAGCGGGCGAAAGCGGCGGGAACGCCGACGGAAATCGACGTACTCATATCGGGTTTCTCCTTCGTGGGTTCCGGATTCTCACGGGTACGAAGGAGGTGATGGGGGTGCCCGGCAGCCGGGCAGGCGTCAAATCATGGTCTCAGCCTACCCGTGCGTTGCGGCCGGCCGGATCGGTCAGGACACGTCACGCAACAGGCGCCCGGCGTACACGTCGCTCACGTGGCCTCGCAGATGCGCCCAGACCGCGACGGAGCACGGGAACTCGCCGTCCCGGTAGGCGATGAACACGGTCTCCTCGCGCCGGAACAACCCGTGTTCGGCGTCCTGTGGTTCCGGCCAGTCGCGGACCACGGCCGCGGCCCGGTCGGCGTCCACGCAGCGCAGCGGCACCACCGCGAGTTGCTCGTACTCGCGGGGCACGGTGTGCGCGATCACCTGGACGTCGTTCATGTGCCGACCGAACGCGCGCAGGTGATCGCCGCGCTCCCACGGGCGGTTCGAGGCCCACGTACCGCACGAGCAGGTCGCGCGGGTGGCGACGAAGCCGAGTGCGGCGTGGTCTCCGGGGTAGGTGGTGAACTCGATCCGGTGGCGGTCGAGTCGAACCAGTGGGTCCTGGGTGTAGTTCGGCATGCTCATGAGGGTTCCCCCGAGGTGTCGTCGCGTGGTATGGCACGAGCGTAGGCAAGCGCACCGACAACGGCGAGCGGATTTCGGCGCGAGCGCCGGCCGGGGAGATCCGATCCGACGTCAGCCGGACGCGTCGGCCGCCGACACGACGGCTCCGGGTGTCGCGCGATGGCCTCGGCACGCCGCCTCCAGCGCGACCCGCCATTGGTGCTCGGCCCGTTCCTCGTCGCCCAGCGCGCCGCGCAGTTCCAGGCCGGCCAGGCCGTGCACCAGGGCGCTGAGATGGGTGGCCGTGTCGTACGGATCGGTCGGCGCGAACCGGCCGGCGGCCACGCAGCGCTCGACGGTGCGCACCAGGGTCTCGAAGGTGCCCTGGATCCGGGCCAGATCCGCCTCGTCGGGACGGTAGTCGGCGATCGGGCGGCCGAACATCAGGTGGCGCGCTCACCGTTCCCGACGGCGTCGAGGTCCGACGCGGCGACATCGCCACGACCGACGGTGCGAAGGCGGCCTGCGCCGGCGCCGCCGTGGTCTACCACTGCGCGGCTCCGGCCTACACCGCGTGGGTGAGCGAGTTTCCGCGGATGACCGACGCGATCCGCGGCGGCGCGGCGGCCGCCGGGGCCAAGCTGGTCTTCGCGGACAACCTGTTCGCGTACGGGCCGGTGAGCGCGCCGATGACCGAGGACATGCCGTCCGCCGCGAGCAATCCCAAGGGCCGGGTCCGGGCCGCGATGGCGCGCTCGCTGCCGGCCGCGCACGAGGCCGGCGAGCTGCGGGTGGCGATCGGGCGCGCGTCCGACTACTACGGCCCGCGCGGGGTCGACACCACGGTCGGCGAGACCGTGTTCGGCGCGGCGGTGCGGGGCAAGGTCGCGCGCTGGGTGGGGCCCCTGGACCAGCCGCACTCGTTCAGCTACCTCCCCGACTTCGCCAAGGGTCTGGTCCTGCTCGGCGAGGACGCGCGGGCGGACGGACAGGTGTGGCACATCCCCACGGCCGAGCCGCTGACCGGGCGGCGGTTCCTCGATCTGGTCTTCGCCGAGTCGGGCGGCCCGGACAAGTCCGCCTCGGTGAGCCGCACCATGCAGCGCGTGCTCGGCCTGGTGAATCCGACCGTGCGCGCCCTCGGCGAGACCTGGTACCAGCACGACCGCCCGTTCGTGGTCGACTCCACCAAGTTCACCGAGACCTTCGGACCGCTGCCCGCGACCCCGCACGCGGAGGCGATCGCGAGCACCGTCGCCTGGTTCCGCGCCGCGAACGCCTGACGGTCGATTCGCGTCCGCCCCGACCCCGCCGCCGCACGGGCACCCGCGCCGAGTCCGGGCGGGCTCGGCTCCTCGGCCGCCGCCCGGGACTCGGACGACCCGAGCCCGGGGCGGCGGCCGGGCCGATACGCCCGCGCCGATCCCGCCCCGCGCGAAGGCGGGTGCGGGTCGGGCGTCGCGGGCGTATCGAGCAGCCCCCGGGATATCTCAGCGGCTGCCCGTCAGGTGCGCGAAGACGACGACATTCGCGGCGTAGCCCGTGTGCTTGTCGTAGCGACCGCCGCAGGTGATCACCCGCAGCTCGGCGGCGTCGGTCGGGCCGTAGACGACGTCGTCCGGGAAGTCGTCCTTCGGGTAGGACCGGACCGCGTCGACGGAGAAGACCGCGGTGTGTCGGTCCCGCCGTTGTACCTCGATGCGATCGCCCACCCGGAGCAGGCCGAGCTTGAAGAACACCGCCGGGCCCGAGCGGGTGTCCGCGTGGCCCACGGTGATCGCGTTTCCTCGGGCGCCGGGGGCGACGCCGTCGCGATACCAACCGACCAAATTCTTGTTGCCCACCGGGGGCGTGGCCAGCCGGTGGTCCGGACCGATGCCCAGCGGGCTCATCGGCGCGTTGACGCCGATCGACGGGATCTTGATCCGGGTGGCCACCGACGCCGACATCGGGGTGACGTCCACCCGGTGTCCCGCGTCGTTCGGGACGCGGGCGCGAGCGGGCGCCACGTCCGAGACGGGAGCCGGCGGCCGCTCGACCGTGCCGTCACCGGTTCCGTGCTGTACCAGCCACAGTCCGACGACGAGCGCCAACGCGGTCGCTCCGGCCGCGAACGGGCCGGAGCGACGCTTGCGGTGCGCCGGCCTGGGTTCAGTTCGACCCATCGCCGGTGGCCCGGCGACGACGGTGGAGGTAGAAGCCGAAGCCACCGAGGGCCACGCCCCCGACCAGCAGGCCGGCCGTCACCTCACCCGTGTCGACCTGCGAACTACCACCGCCGCCACCGGCGTTGACGCTGCCCACCGGCCGCCCGCCGGTGCTGCCGCTCGTGGTCCCGCCGTTGGTGGTGCCGTTCGGGCAATCGACCTGGAACACCTTCTGCTTGCCCGCCCCCTGCTCGCCCTCGAAGGTCCACACCAGCTTGTACTGCCCGTTCGGCAGCGACAGCGTCGAGGTGTGCCCGGTCCCGTCCGCCGCGAGGGTGATGTTGCCGCCGAGCACGGTCCCGTTGCCGTCGGCCGGCTGCGCGGCGATCGTGTACGTGACCGCCTGGAGTCCGTCGAAGTTGAAGGCCGCCAGGTGGAACTGGCACACCTTGGGCTCGTTGCTCTGGTTCGTCGGCGAAGTGGTGCTCTTGTGCACCTTCACGTCTCCGTTGTCCCCGGGTGCCATCGGGAGCGCGTGCGTCGTGCCGGCACCGGCGAACGTGGCGGCGCCCGCCGCGATCGCGGCGACGGTCAGCCGCCGTAGGCGGGGGGACGGACTGGGGCTGGGGGATGGCATCACAATGGCACTCCACGGGGAGGGTGGACGACGGATCGTCGAATCACCTGAAGACGGGACATTTCGACCGTGACGCGCCCACACATCGCCCCACCGGCGACACGCGCCGCCCCGCCTTGATTTCACCCGTATGCCCCACCGTGCGGCGCCCGTCGCGGTCCGTCACCGCACCCGTGCCACACTCGGCGATATGCCTGTCTCACCACGATTGCGCCCGTTTGACATCGGCTGCGCGCAGGCGTACTCCGAGACTATGCGCGCGCAAGCAGCGGAGCGGCCGCCGCGCCGCACGGTGGAAAGACGCCCGGCCCACGGACGTGGGTGGCGCCCATGACCGGAACCGTGCCCGGACCCGGTTCCCATCCCCTTCGCGCGTTGCGGACCGAGGCCGATCGCCACGAGGAGCCCGACGCGATCCTGGCCGAGTGCTCGACCTCGCTGGACATGGCGGTGCGGGCCACCGGCGCCTACGCCGGGGTGGTCTACCTGCGCTCGCCCGATCGGCGCTCGCTGGTACTGGCCAAGGTCGCCGGGCTGGCCGTGTCGCTGCTCGGCCCGTGGAGCCGAGTCCCGGTGACCGGCGCGCTGCCCGCCCCCGAGGCGTACCGCACCGGGCACACGGTCTTCCTCGCCGACGACGGCGACACCATGCGGCGCTTCCCGCAACTGGCGCTGGGCATGCCGTACGCCTACGCGTCCGCGTCCGCGCCGGTGCGTGCGGGCACCGAGACGTTCGGCGTGGTGACGGTGATGTGGCCCGCCTCGCCCGGCCGGGGCCTGCCCGCCTCCCGGCGCCGAGGACTGCGCGCGGCGGCCAAGCGGCTGGGCAACGCGCTGGGCGCACGGGCCGACCGCGGCGCGCGCATCGAGTACGACGGCCCGCCGACGGTGACGCTGCTGCCCGCCAACACCTTCCCGCTGATCCGGGTCGGCCTGTTCGACTGGAATGTGGCCACCGGCGACTTCGACGCCGACGAGGAACTGTGCGAGCTGTTCGGCGTCGACCCGGCCCGCTTCGATCGACGCGCGACGACGCTGGCCGCCCGGGTGGTCTCCGGCGGCGGGCGCGAGTTCCGCGAGGCCGCGCAGCAGGCCGTGCGCACCGGCCGGGTACTCGCCTGGCGACTCCAGGTGACCGGCCCCGACGGCGCCAACCGCCCCCTGGAGGTGTGGGGGCGGGTGCCCGACGACGAGGTCGCCGGTCGGGCGCGGCACCTGGTGGGCGCGGTGTTGGACCTGGGCACCGGGGCGGCGGCGGCCGAGGCGGTGGAGCGGCTGCGCGACGGCGTGTTCTCGCTCGACCCCGAGGGCCGGATCACCTACGCCAGCCGCAACCTCGCGGACCTGCTCGGCGTCGCGGTGGAGGACGTGCTGGGCCGCACCCCGTGGGATGCGCTGCCGTGGCTGGCCGACCCCTCCTACGAGGACCGCTATCGGGCGGCGATGTTGTCCCAACAGCCCGGATCCTTCCTGGCCCGCACCCCGCGCGACCGCTGGCTGGCCTTCTCGCTGTATCCGGACCCGTACGGCCTGACCGGCAAGGTGGTCCCGGTGGGCGCGCCGCCGGGTGCGGGGGGCACGGTCGGCGGCGAGGCGACCCGGGTGGACACCGAGGCCGCGCCACCCCGGCTCGGCGCGATCTACCACGTGCTCCAGATGGCCGGCGCGCTCACCGAGGCCGTGTCGGTGGGCGAGGTGTGCGAGGTGGTCGCCGACCAGATCCTGCCCGCGTTCGGCGGCCGGGAACTGGCCGTCTACATCGTCCAAGACAAGCGCTTCTTCCTGGCCCTGCAGACCGGCTATCCCGAGGGCTTCCTGGACCGGTTCGAGGGCGTACGACTCGACGCCGCGCTGCCCGGCGTCGAGGCGCTCACCCAGGGCGTGCCGATCTTCTTCGAATCGGCGGAGGAGCTGTCCGCGGCGTATCCGGGCATCCCGCTCGACGAGATGTCCGCGTGGGCGTTCCTGCCGCTGATCGCCTCGGACCGCCCGGTGGGCAGTTGCATCCTCGGCTTCGACCGGCGGCACGCGTTCACCCCCGAGGAGCGCTCGGTGCTCACCGCGCTGAGCGGCCTGATCGCCCAGGCGCTGGAGCGGGCCCGGCTCTACGACGCGGAATTCGCCCTCGCCCGCGGTCTCCAACACGCGCTGCTCCCGCACCGGCTGCCGAATCTGCCGAACCTGGAGGTGGTCGCCCGCTACCTCCCCGGCACTCAGGGCATGGAGATCGGCGGCGACTGGTACGACGTGATCGACACCGGGAGCAGGGTGGTCCTGGTGATCGGCGACGTCGAGGGGCACAGCGTGGCCGCGGCCGGCATCATGGGTCAACTGCGAAGCGCGGTAAGGGCGTTCGCCACCGGCGGGCAGCGGCCCGACGAAGTGGTCCGGTGCACCAACCGGCTGCTCGCCGATCTGGACACCGGCCTGTTCGCCAGTTGCTGCTACATCGAACTGGACCCGGCCCACGGCACGGCCGAGGCGGTGCGGGCGGGTCATCCGCCGCCGCTGCTGCGCGGCCCGGACGGGCGGACCACGGTGCTCGAGCTGGCCGGCGGCACCCTGCTCGGGGTGGATCGGGCCGCCGAGTACCCGGTGACCCGTTTGGCCCTGGATCCCGGCTCGGTCCTGGCGCTGTACACCGACGGCCTCGTCGAGGACGTCGGCGCCGACCTGGACCTGGGCATCGACCGCATGCGCGCGTCCCTGTCGCGCGCCGCCGACGCGAGCCTGGCCGAGCTCGCGGATCGAATGCTGCGCGACGCGGGCAGGTTGACCGAGCGGGCCGACGACGTGGCCGTACTGCTGACCCGTTGGCCGGCGCCCCGGGACGGGCCGCCGGGGTCGGCCGGAACCGGCACGGACCCGGGAGCGGCGGCCGATCTGCGCTGAGCGGCAAACGCGCGACCATGGAAAGAGGAGGAACAGGAGGGCTTGATGGGCACACCCCACACCGCCGGTGCCGACGATGGCGGTGCCGACGCGTCCGCCGTGCCCTGGGGCGCGGACCGGGCGCTGCTCGACCACCTGCTCAACCGGGCACCCATCGGCATGGCGGTGGTCGATCGCGAGCTGCGCTGCGTGTGGCTGAACGACCAGTTGGAACGCAGCGGTGGGATCCCGCGCGCGCTGCGGCTGGGTCGGCGGATAAGCGAGGTGCTGCCCGGCCTGCCGGCCGAGACCATCGAGGCGGTCATGCGCGACGTGCTGGAGACCGGCGTCCCGCTGATCGACCACGAGTACCAGGGCCGCACCGCGAGCGATCCCGACCACGTGCACGCGTACTCGACCTCGTTCTTCCGGCTGGAGGACGGCGCGGGGGCGCCGGCCGGGGTGTGTTACCTCGTGATCGACGTGACCGACCGGTGGCGGGCCCGGCAGCGGCTCGCGCTGCTCAGCGACATCGGCGCGCGGATCGGCACCACCCTGGACGTCGCGCGCACCGCGCAGGAACTCGCCGACGTCGCGGTCCCCGACCTGGCCGACTTCGTCGCGGTCGACCTGCTGGAGCCGGTGCTCAGCGGAGTCGAGCCGGCGCCGGGCCCGGTCCGCCGGGACAACCCCGAGCTGATCCGGCTCGGCCAGCGCTCGGCCCGCGAGGGGCGCGACGGTGCGGCGGCGGGGGCGGGCGGCAACCTGGCCGAGTCGATCGCCCGGATCGGCGAGCCCGCCCCGGTGGCCCCCAACTCCCCCGGCGCCCGCTGCCTGGTCGACGGCAAGGCGGTCCTGGAACCGGTCCTGGACCCGGAGATCCTGCCCTGGCTGGCCGAGGACACGGTGTCCACGGACCGGACCCGCACGGTGGGTCTGCACTCGATGATGGTGGTCCCGATCCGGGCCCGCGGCACCATCCTGGGCGTGACGCACTTCTTCCGCCGGGACACCCCCGACCCGTTCGAGGGTGACGACCTGATCCTGGCCGAGGAGTTCGTCTCGCGCGCCGCCGTGTGCATCGACAACGCGCGCCGCTTCACCCACGAGCACGCCGCCGCACTGGCCCTGCAACGCAGCCTGCTGCCGCACGGGCTGCCTCGACAGACCGCGGTCGAGGTGGCCAGTCGCTACCTGCCCGCCGACGACCGGGCCGGGGTCGGCGGCGACTGGTTCGACGTGATCCCACTGTCCGGGGCGCGGGTCGCGCTGGTGGTGGGCGACGTGGCCGGGCACGGCACGCACGCCGCGGCGACGATGGGCCGGTTGCGCGCGTCCGTACACACGCTGGCCGATCTGGACATGCCACCGGACGAGTTGCTCGCCCACCTCGACGACCTGGTCATCCGGTTCGTCGACGAGGAGGGCATCGGCGAGGGCGGCGTGGACACCACCGCGCTGGGCGCCAGTTGCCTGTACGCGGTATACGACCCGGTCGGCCGGGTGTGCACGATCGCGCGCGCCGGGCACCCGCCGCCCGCTCTGGTCCGGCCCGGCGGCGCGGTGGAGTTCCTCGACCTGCCCGCCGGACCGCCCCTGGGCCTGGGCGGCCTGCCGTTCGAATCGGCCGAGTTCGAACTGCCCGAGGGCAGCCTGTTGGTGCTCTACACCGACGGTCTGGTCGAGACGCGCGATCGGGACGTGGAATTCGGGATGGACCGACTGTGCGCGTCGCTGGCCGACCCCGACCGACCGTTGGACGAGCTGTGTCGCTCGGTCCTGGGCACCCTGTCGCACAATCCGCCGCGGGACGACGTGGCACTGCTCGTCGCGCGCACCCGCACGCTCGACTCCTCGAAGGTGGTGTCCTGGGACCTGCCCGCCGATCCGGCCATCGTCGCCGAGGCGCGCACGCTGGCCGGACGGCAACTCGCCGAGTGGGGACTGGACGACATCGCGTTCACCACCGAATTGGTGGTCAGCGAACTGGTCACCAACGCGATCCGGTACGCCTCGGGGCCGATCCGCCTGCGGCTGATCCGCGACGCCACGCTGATCTGCGAGGTGTCCGACGCCACCAGCACCAGCCCCCGGTTGCGCCACGCGCGCACCTCCGACGAGGGCGGGCGCGGGCTGTTCCTGGTCGCCCAGTTCACCCAGCGCTGGGGCACCCGCTACACGGGTGACGGCAAGACGATCTGGGCGGAGCAGTCCCTGCCCGCACAGGGCTGACCCGGCGCGCGCCGACCGGCTCGCCCCGTTCCGGGCAATCGCCGATCCGGCCGCTCCAACCGACCGGGACCGGCGCGGCGGGGAGTTCGGCGGGCCGCGGCCGGCGCCCCCGCTGATACCGTTTTCGCATGTCAGGAACCATTCCCCGGGAAACAGGAAATGGCCAGGCCTACCGCGGGCGCAACTCCACCGCGGATCGCGCTTTGGACATCCTCCTGCTGTTCGACGAGGAGCGACTCGCGGTGTCCGCGAACCAGGTCGCCGAACACCTGGGCGTCGCCCGTTCCACCGCGTACCGCTACCTGCAGAGCCTGACCGCCAACGGGTTCCTGGAGGAGAACGACGGCGGCTCCGGTTTCCGGCTCGGGCCGCGGGTGCTGGACCTGGCCCGGCTGGCCCGCAAGGGGGTCGGGCTGTCCGACCTGGCCCGGCCGTTGATGCGCGGGTTGGCCCGCGCGGTCGGCCAGCCGGTGCTGCTGACCCGGCGGGCCGGCGAGGCGGTGGTGTGCCTCGAACGCGAGGAGGCGACACACACGCTGCGCCTGTCCTACGAGCGCGGTCAGGTACTGCCCGTCCACGCCGGCGCCGCGGCGCTGCCGTTGTTGGCCTGGGCCGATCACGCCGAGGTGGAGCGACTGCTCGCCCGCCCGCTCCCCCGTTTCACCGACGCCACCGTCACCGATCCCGACGAACTGCGCGGACGCCTCGCCGACATCCGCGCCGAGGGGTACACGGTGGCGCGCGGTGAACTCGACCCGGACGTGCTGGGCATCGGCGCCCCCGTGCGCCGCGAGGACGGCGCCGTCGTGGCCGCGGTGAGCATCGCCGCGCTGTCGCACCGGGTTTCCGACGATCGGGTGCCGGAGTACGTCGCGGCCGTCTGCGCCGCGGCCGCCGAACTGTCCGCCCAGGTGGCCCGGATGGGCCTGTAGGGACGGCTCGGCGCGGTCAGCCGATCACGGGCAGTCGGCGATCGAGGAAGGCGTACGTACGGGCCCACGCGGTCTCGGCGGCCCGGGCACGGTACAGCTGCGGGCGGGCCTCGCACGCGAAGGCGTGACCCGCGTCCGGGTACACGTGGCTCTCGAAGTTCGCGCCGGCCGCGCGCAGCGCTTCGTCGATCGCCTCGACCCGGGGTGCGGGAATGGTCGAGTCCTCGGCTCCCACGTGCAGCAGGAGCGGTGCGTCCAGGTACTTGGCCCGGCCCAGTACGGCGTGCGGCCCCGAGGCTATGCCCGTTCCGTAGAAGACCACGGTGCCGGCGAGGCCGGCGATCGCTGTGGCCGCGGTGAACGCGGCCCGGCCCCCGAAGCAGAAGCCGACCAGTGCGGTGCGGCCGGTGCCGATCGACTCGTGCTCGGCGAGGTGGGCCAACACCGCGCGGATGTCGAGGGCGATCGCCGCCGGGCCGATCGCGTCGATCAGCGACATCGCCTCGGCGCGCTGTTCGTAGTCGAGCGTACGCACCCCGTTGCGATGGAAGAGGTCGGGTGCCAGGGCCAGGTAGCCGCGGGCGGCGAACCGGCGGGTGATGTCCCGGATGTGCTCGTTGACTCCGAACGCCTCCTGGAGCACCACGACGGCACCGGCGACTCGGGCGGTGGGGTTGTCGTGGCCGCCGTCGGGGCCGTGCGGGTGTGCCGCGTAGACCCGCATCGGACCGTCGCCGGTCGGCACGGTGATCCATCGGCCGGAGCCGAGACCGTGGTCGTGGTCGTGGGAGTCGTTCATCTCGAGGTCCTCGACATCCAGGCGATTGCGGTGCGGCGGGTGGCACGGGATACGAGGCCGCCACATCCCACCCTGGTACGCCCGGGCCCGCCGCGCGCGGCGAGACGGCGGCGCGGACCGGGCCCACTCGGTCTTGACAACGGCCGGTGCGCACCACGTCACCGATCGATCCGGCGACCTCGATCAGGGGCGCGCTCCCGGACCGCCCGGGTCCCGATCGACCGATGGCGGGATTCCGGGCGCGTTGAAGGTCAATCTGTCGAAGTCCCGGCCCTGGACGACCGGACCGAGTTGGGTCCCGCCACTGATCGTGTTGTGCACCGCGCCCGACCCGCCCTCTCCCGCCGGGGCCAACTCGTCCAGCAGCGCGCGCAGTTCCGCCGCCACGACCGGATCCTCCCGCAGCAGTCGACGCAGCCTGGTCCGCCACTCGGCCTCGATGTCCGCCGCCACCAGGTCGTCGCCGGCGTCCCGAGCCACGATCAACTCGCGTTGCGAGAGTTCGAGGTCCTCCTCGATCTCGGTCTCTCGGGCCGGATCCCCGTGACCGAACAGGGTGGCGATCCGGGCCCGGGCCTGAGCCCAGGACTCGGAGACCATCAGGCCCACCATCGTGGTCGCGCCGGATGTCGCCAGCGTCATCAGTTCCGCTTCCACGCCGCCCCCCGTAGCCGTCCGCACCGGGACGGGTGGACCCACGCGCGCCCCGCCCGAACCGTGTCGTCGCCGAGTCCGTCCTCCCGGGCCCGCCGTTGCGCGCATTGTTGCCCACATCCGCGCTCGAACACGCCGACTTCGCCGAACTCGACCACATCGCGCGACGCCCGCACGACTCGGCGTGACCCGGCATGACCCGATGTGCTGCCGCCTGCGCGCTGCCGCTCGACCGGTTCGCCGCGGCCCGTCCGGGGGCGATCGGGCGCCGACCGTGGGTCCGACCGCCACCTGACCGGGCAACCGGGGCGCCCTCGCCGCCCTGTGCGGCATCGCTTCCTCGCCCGCTCTCCTGTGGGCGAGCCCGATCCGACACCGGCACGCCCCGGCCCGACGGCGGGTGCGGGAACCGCCTGCCGACCCATCACCCTCCCCACCCGCGGGCCCCTCGGCCGGTCCCTCCGGAAATCCAGGTGACCGCGCCGGAGTTGTCGATCTATGGTGGCCGCATGGACGTGACCTGCAAGCGGATCGGAGCGCCGCGCCCCGCGTTCGGCACCCGGCCGCGAAGCGCGCGTCCGACGTCGAACCGGGAGCCGTGGAAGGGCCGTTGGCCCGATCGCTCCGGGTCGCCTCGCGGCTGATTCGCCACCGGTAGCCAGGGGGACGACACCCGTCGTCCCACCCGCCGGCCCGCGACGCCACAGCCGCCACCGAGCCGACCCGAAGGCCGCCGCCCCGCGCTGAGCCCGGCTCGTCCCGGCTTCGCCGGCGCACGTCGAACCCTCACCGGCCCCCATGCCGCGCCCCCGCGCCGCACCGGTCCGGCCACACCGCCACGCCGTCCCGACGGCGCGCGCCGGTGTCGTCGACCGCTGCACGCGGTGCGCCCATGGGTCGATGAGGTGTGCCCGGTCGTGTCCCGACCGGCCCCGGCGGCCCCTGCGCCTGCCTGTGTGTCCGCGCTTGCGCCTGCCTCTGCGTCTGCGCTTGCGTCCGCACCGCACCTGCCATGTGACGAAGTCCGTTTCCCCTTCGTACCGTTCGCCCACCGCACGCGGCGCCGCCGGGTGCCGGGTCTCGCCGACGGGGTCACGGGTCGATGGCGGCTGCCCGGATTCGTCTCCACCCATCCATCGAGCAGGAGAGAAGAACCAGTCATGACCGGAACCGCCCGCGACCTCGCCGGCATCCGCAACATCGGGATCATGGCCCACATCGACGCCGGCAAGACCACCACCACCGAGCGGATCCTGTTCTACACGGGCGCCTCGCACCGGATCGGCGAAGTACACGCCGGCACCACCACGACGGACTGGATGCCCCAGGAACGCGATCGCGGCATCACCATCACGTCCGCCGCGATCACGTGCGACTGGACACTGGAGGGTGTGCGGCACCGGATCAACCTCATCGACACGCCCGGCCACGTCGACTTCACCGTCGAGGTCGAGCGCTGCCTGCGCGTCCTCGACGGCGCCGTGACCGTCTTCGACGGGGTCGCCGGCGTCGAGCCGCAGTCGGAAACGGTGTGGCGTCAGGCGGACCGCTATCGGGTGCCCCGGATCTGCTTCGTCAACAAACTCGACCGCACCGGCGCCGACTTCCGTCGCTGCGTCGAGATGATCGGCGAACGACTGGGCGCGGTGGCCCTGGTGCTGCAACTGCCGATCGGCGCCGAGGCCGACTTCCGCGGCGTCGTCGACCTGGTGCGCATGCGTGCCCTGCTCTGGTCGGCCGAGACCGGACTGGGCGAGGCGTACGAGGACGTCGAGATCCCGGCCGCGCATCGCGCGACCGCGCTCGAATGGCGTGCCCGACTGCTGGAGACCGCGGCCGAACACGACGAGGCGATGTTGGAGCCGTACCTGGCGGGCGAGGAGCCCACCGAGGCGCAGTTGCACGCCGCGATCCGCCGGATCACCATCGCCTCCGGTCTCCACGAGGGTCGCACCGTGACCCCCGTGCTCTGTGGAACAGCGTTCAAGAACAAGGGAGTTCAACCTCTGCTCGACGCCGTCGCACGCTACCTGCCGTCCCCGCTGGACGTGCGGGCGATCGAGGGCCACGCGGTCGACCCGACGCGGCCCGAGGTCGTCCGCCTGCCCTCGGACGAACAGCCGCTCGCGGCCCTCGCGTTCAAGATCGCGAGTGATCCGCACCTGGGCAAGCTGACCTTCATCAGGCTGTACTCGGGCCGGCTCCGCACCGGCGACCAGGTGCAGAACTCGGTCAAGGGCCGCAAGGAGCGGGTCGGCAAGATCTACCGAATGCACGCCGCCAAACGAGAGGAGATCGCGTCCGTGGGCGCGGGCGACATCGTCGCGGTGATGGGGCTGCGCCAGACCACCACCGGCGAGACGCTGTGCGACCCGGCGCACCCGGTGGTGCTGGAATCGATGGACTTCCCGATCCCGGTGATCGAGGTGGCCATCGAGCCCAAGTCCCGGGCCGACCAGGAGAAGCTGGGCGCCGCCATCCAGCGCCTGGCCGAGGAGGACCCGTCGTTCCGGGTCAAGACCGACCGGGACACCGGCCAGACCGTCGTATCGGGCATGGGCGAACTGCACCTGGAGGTGCTGGTCGACCGGATGCGGCTGGAGTTCGACGTGGCCGCCGACGTCGGCCGGCCACGGGTCGCCTACCGCGAGACGGTGCGCGCGGCGGTACCCGGGCACGACTACACCTATCGGAAGCAGACCGGCGGCAAGGGCCAGTACGCCAAGGTCCGGATCGCGATCGAACCACTGGAGGGAGACGGCTACGAGTTCGTCGACAAGATCACCGGCGGGCGGATTCCGAAGGAGTACATCCCGTCGGTGGACGCGGGCTGCCGGGCCGCGATGGAGTTCGGGGTGCTGGCCGGCTACCCGCTCACCGGACTTCGGGTCACCCTGCTCGACGGCGACTTCCACGACGTCGACTCGTCCGAGATGGCCTTCCGGATCGCCGGATCGCTGGCCTTCAAGGAGGCCGCGCGGCTGGCGTCGCCGACCCTGCTCGAACCGATGATGGCGGTGGAGGTGACCACGCCCGAGGACTACCTCGGTGAGGTGATCGGCAACCTCAACGCCCGTCGCGGACAGGTCAGGACGATGTCGGAGCGCTCCGGCGCCAAGGTGGTCGCCGCGCTGGTGCCGCTCGCCGAGATGTTCGGCTACGTGGGCGACCTGCGGGGCCGGACCTCGGGTCGGGCGAGCTACACGATGGAGTTCGACTCGTACGCACCGGTGCCCGGACACGTCGCGGACACGATCCTGGCCAAGGCCGGCACGGCGTAGCGGTCGAGAAGGGTGCGGGGCTCCGCCTGCGGGCGCAGCCCCGCACCCGGGTCCCGTCCCGGGGGACGGGATCCCGGTTCACTCCACGACGGTGGACGTGCCGCGATAGGCGAAGCCCGTCCGGTAGGCCCACACCACGGCCTGGGTGCGATCGCGCACGTCGAGCTTGGCCAGCACGTGTTTGACGTGCGTCTTGACCGTCTCCACGGACAGGTGCAGCGAACGGGCGATCTCGGTGTTCGACAGGCCCAGCGCCATCGCCCGCAGCACGTCCGCCTCACGCTCGGTGAGCCGGGCCGCGCGCTCGTGGTCGGGACCCACCCGCGCGGCGTGCGAGGCGAACAACCTGCGGGCCACCGCCGGCGACACCACCGCGTCGCCGGCGGCGACCGCGCGGATCGCCGTGACCAGTTCCTCGGGGGTGGCCCGCTTGAGCAGGAATCCGTCCGCGCCGGCGGTGATCGCGTCGTCCACCACCTCGTCCAGGTCGAACGTGGTGAGCACCAGGACCCTCGGGCGATCCGGCGCGGCCATCAGGTCGCGGGTGGCGGAGACCCCGTCGCGGACCGGCATCCGGATGTCCATCACCACCACGTCGGGTTTCAGCGCGAGCGCGGCGCGCACCGCCTCGACGCCGTTCGCGGCCTCGCCCACCACCTCGATGCCGGGCTCGGCCCGAAGCAGCGCCTTCAGGCCGCCGCGGACCAGCGCGTCGTCGTCGGCCAGCAGGACCCGGATCACGAGGGCGCCTGTGCGGGCAGGGTCGCGCGTACCCGGAATCCGGTGCGGATCGGGCCCGCCTCCACCTCGCCGCCGACCAGGCGGGCGCGTTCGCGCATGTTGGCCAGACCGCGACCTGGCCGGCCGATCCGAAGGTTTCCGCCGTGGTTGACGATCTCCAGCACCACGGTGGCGCCGACCTGGGCCAGGTGCACGTCGATCCGGCCCGCCTCGGTGTGGCGCAGTGCGTTGGTCAGCGCCTCCTGGACGATCCGGTGCAGTGCCCGGGCGACACCGGCGCTCATCGTGACCTCCGCGGCGTCCAGCCGCAGCTCCCGTCCGGCGGCCCGGACCCGATCGACCAGGCCGGTCAGGTCCGTCACCGGCTCGGCCGCGTGCATCACCCGGACCAGACGGTCGAGTTCACCGAGCGCCTCGCGGCCCACGCTCTCGATGTTGCCGAGCGCCTCGCGCGCGAAGGCGGGATCCGCCGCGAACACCCGGCGGCCGACCCCCGCCTGCATGACCATCACGTTCACCGCGTGCCCGATCGAGTCGTGCAGCTCACGGGCCAACTCGGTGCGTTCCTCGGCCCGGACCCGGGCGTGCTCGGCGGTGGTGGCGGCCCGTCGACTGCGCGCCGCGTCGCCGGTGACGGTGGCGATCAGGAAGCACACCAACAGGCTGAACACCTCCACCGCGCCGACCGGTTCGCGATCGGACAACACGTAGCCGCTCACCGCGGCCAGCCCCGCCACCGCGCCGACCCATCGATCGAGCGCGCCGCGCAGCGAGAAGAGGGTGAACAGCGAGATCCACGCGGGCCACTGGGTCACCGTGGTGGCATAACCCACCACCGAGTTGACCACCACCAGCACCGACGCGACGACGACCACCACGACCGGCGCGGTCCGGCGCCACCACAGGCAGACCGCCGCCGCGACCGCCAGTGCCAGGCCGGCCGCGTCCGGGCCGCGATAGGGCGAACCGGCCGGCATGAACACGGTCACCGAGGCCGCGCAGACCACGAATGCCACGGTCAGCCAGGCGTCGGAAATGCGCATGGCCCATCCTGCACCGATCGGAGCCGGATCGGTCCACCTCCCCTCGGCGGAGACCACCCTCCCTCGCAGGAGGGAGACGGTTCCCCCGCCCCGAGGGGCGAGCGCGGCACCCCGTGCTTCCTAGCGTTGCCGGCATGCAGCGAAAGGACGCACGGACATGACGGCGGTGACGCACGACTCGACCCGAGGGCGCACGGCGGGGGTCTGGTGGCTGGCCCTGACGGCCCTGGCCATCGCGGTCTTCGCGCCGCTGCCCTACCTGACCACCTCACTGGCCGAGCTGGCCGCGGACGACGGCGACATCGCCGCGAACTACGCGGACCGACCCGCGTGGGTCCGCGCCGCCTTCTACGCCCACATCGTGCCCGCCGCCGTGGCCCTGCTGTTGTCCCCGGCACAGCTCTCGGCCCGTGCCCGGGCCCGCGCGCCGAGGCTGCACCGGGTCTGCGGTCGGGTGGTGGTGGCGTGCATCGTGGTCGGCGGCGTCGCCGGCCTGACCCTCGCGCCGATGAGCTACGCCGGCGCGGTGGGCACGGCCGGGTTCGGCATGCTCGCGGTGTTGTGGACGACCTGCGCGCTGGCGGCCGTACGGGCCATTCGGCGCGGCGCGGTCGAGGAGCACCGCCGGTGGATGCACCGGACCTTCGCGTTCACCTACGCGGCGGTGACGTTGCGGCTGTGGCTGGTGATCCTGGTCCCGTTCACCGACTTCGACAGCGCGTACAAGGTGGTCCCGTTCCTGTGCTGGGTGCCCAACCTGATCGTGGTCGAGCTGCTGCTGCGCCGGAACGGGCGGGGCCGGTCGACGTCGCGGCGGCGTCCCGGCGACACACCCGATTCGCTGGTTCGGACCGGGTGAGACGGGCCCCGGTGCGGGGGAGGGAACACGGCGACGTCGAGCAGGGGCCCTCCGTCTCGTCGCAAGGCCCGGGCTCGCGGGGGGCGCGCACCCGAAGATCATTCCGCCCGTCACGTGCGCGCGGGATGTTCGTCGCCCGTTCGCCACCTGCGGCCCATAGCGTCACGGCGGCATCCCCCGACGCCCCCGACCGCAAGGACCCCACATGGCGACCGCCGATCACTCGAACCAACCCGATCACCCCGCAGTGCGACTGCCCGAGTGGGCCGACCCGGAGGTGGCCGAGGACCGGCTCGACGCGCAGGGCGTGTCCCGACGCGACCTGATCGGTCGGGCGGGGCTGTTCGGGGCCGGTTTCCTGGGCGCGTCGGCGCTCGGTGCGGTCGGCGCCGGCTCGGCCGCCGCGGCCGAGTCCGACGACGGGGTGCAGGCGAGTTCGCGTCCCGGTCACGACGGTCCGCCCGCCAAGTACGCCTACCTGGTGGGCGACCACCACGTGCACACCGTCTACAGCCACGACGCCAAGTACGGCTTCGCCCAGTCGGCGGCGCAGGGTCGCCAGTTCGGCCTGGACTGGATCGTCTACACCGAGCACGCCAACTTCGGCCACGCGAATGCGGGCGGCGCCCAGCGCGAGCACGAGGAGATCGTCAAGGCACGCAAGGAGAACCCCCGGGTCCTGATCTTCCAGGGCCTGGAGTGGTACGTGCCCGCCGCCGAGCACGCCACCCTGATGGTCGCGCCCGGCGCCAACGAGGTGGAGCTGCTGCGGCAGTTCGAGCTGAAGTTCGACGCGAAGCTGAACAAGTTCGACGTCGGCGCGGTGGGCGACCCGGCCACCGCCGCAAACGAGGCCAAGGCCGTGGAGGCGATCCGCTGGCTCGGGCAGCGCCGGCGCGAGGGCTACGTGGACGACGTGCTGGTGTTGGCCAACCACCCGAGCCGGCTGGGCATCGTCTCCCCGCACGAATTGCGCGCGTGGCAGGACGCGGACCCGTCGATCTTCCTCGGCTTCGAGGGCGCGCCCGGTTCGCAGGCCAACGCCGACCCGGAATGGGTGAAGTTTCGCGAGGGGCAGTCGGGGCCGGGCAGCTTCCAGCGCGGCGAGTACCAGAACGCGCCGTCGCCGCAGAGCTGGCCGAGGTACCCGATCGAGAGCTATCGCACGCACGGCGGCTTCGACTGGATGACCGCGACGGTCGGCGGCATGTGGGACGCGTTGCTCGCCGAGGGCCGGCTGTGGTCGGTCACCTCGAACTCGGACAACCACCGCACCATGTTCGACACTTACGCGGACGGCGCCTACCCGCCCGGCAAGGGCTTCGACGATCTCGGCTCCAAGCCGCTGCCCGTGGACACCGGGGTCCCGCAGCCCGGCAGCGACTTCTGGCCGGGGCAGTTCAGCCGCACCCACGTGGGTGTGGAGCGCTTCGGCTACCGCGACGTGATGGCGGGCCTGCGCGCCGGGCGGGTGTGGGTGGACCACGGCCAGTTGCTGGACGGTCTGGACGTGTGGCTGGTCGCGGACAACGGTCGCACCGAGCCGGTCACCCTGGGCGGCCGGCTGCCGCTGGCGGCCAACCGGGGCGCCACGCTCTACATCCGGGTCACCACGGCGAGCCGGCCGAACTACCACGGCGAGATTCCCCGACTCGCGCATGTGGACGTGATCACCGGAACCGTCACCGGCAAGTCCCGCGACGCCGACTCGTGGCAGGCCCCGGACACACGCGTGAGCAAGCGCATCGACGTGGCCGGCCGGACCGGCACCTACACCCTGAAGGTGCAGCTGCCGCGCCGGAACAAGCCGTACTACATCCGGCTCCGGGGCAGCGACGGAAACCGGCACGGCGTCGGCCCGTTCGGTCCGCGGGTCGACCCGGCCGGGCCGATCCAGCACCCGAACAACGACGGCGACCCGTGGCGCGACATCTGGTTCTACAGCAACCCGATCTTCGTCGACGTCAAGGGCTCGCACCGGGACTGACCGACGCGCACGGCACGGCCGAGGCCGGGGATCATCGATCCCCGGCCTCGGCCGCGAGCCGGGTACCGGTGCGCGCCGGGACCCGGCCGAGCATTCGATGATGCGCCGCCGGGGACCGCGGCCGGACCGCGGGACCCGCCGGTGCGGACAGGCCCTGTCCGGCGGATCCTGGTGGATCGGGCCGCGTCGTGAGCGCAGCGAGGAGCCCGAAGGGCGGATGCCGTGCATCGGCGTGCCGGAGAAGCAGCCGCATAGTGGTTCTCTTCGGCTGTTTCTCCGGTGCGGCGAGGCGCGGTGCCGGGCGGCGCGGACCCACCAGGATCCGCCGGACAGGACCTGGCCCAGCCGAAGGGCCAAGCCGTCCGGCACGCGCTGGAGGCCGTCGTCGAAGTTCTCGTCGCGGACCCGTGCCGGATCCTGGTCGCCTCCGGTGACCACGGGTTGGCGGACGCCGCCCGCGAGGCCTTCACCAGCGCGATGTCGGCCGGCTTCCGGGCCGGCGCCGCCGACTTCCGGGCCGCCGCCGCACTCGCCCTGATCCTGATGCGCGAGCCCAGGTCCGACGCGTCCGGGTCCGACGCGCCGGCGCGGACACGGACACGGACACGGACCAGGCGGACACGAACAAGCTCGCCGTCGCCGCGGGTACGGCCAACTGATCCGAATCGCAACGCTGTTCGCCCGCCCCGACGGCCACCCGGTCGGCGGGGCGGCGGCATGTCATCCGTCCGGTGCGTCGGCCGGGCGGCGGCCGGTCAGGTGGGCGAACGCGACCACGTTGCCCCGGTAGCGCTGTTCGACCTCGTCGAAGCCCGCCCCGCACGTGATCAGCCGCAACTCCGCCCCTTTCGCGGCACCGTAGACCCGTCGATCGGGGAATCGTTCGGCGCGATAGACCTCGATGGCGTCGATGGTGAAGATCGCGGTGTCGCCGTCGGCCCGATCGACCTCGACGGTGTTCCCCCGGCGCAGCTCGCCGAGGTGGTAGAAGACCGCCGGACCCTGCCGGGTGTCCACGTGTCCGGCCATGATCGCGGTGCCGCCGGCCCCCGGCGCGGTGCCCTCGCGGTACCAGCCGGCGAGATTGCCCTCGTCGTCCGGCGGGGCCGCGAGTCGGCCGCCGTCCTCGAGCGCCAGCCCGGTCAGCGGGGCGTCCACCGAGATCGCCGGGATCCGCACCCGGATCGGCGCCGCGGTCGGCAGGGGGGCCAGCGGAGGCGGATCGTGCGGCGCCGGGCGCGGCTGGTCCGGATAGACCCGGGCCTGGCCGGGCTGCGGCGGCGGGTCGACGGCCCCGGTGCCGTTGACGATCAGTACGAGACCCAGGCACATCGCGGCTGCGGCGGCGCCCACCGGTCCCCTGCCGCGCTTGCGCTCGGGTGCGGCGTCGGCCGGCGCCGAAGGTTCCACGAATGCTCCCGAACAACTGTGCCCGGCGACCGGCCTCGGCCTGAAGTCGCCCGCGTGGTGGGTGTGTTCCGCCCGGTTCCCGCACCGCGCGACCGTGGTCGGGCGGTGCGGGAACGCGGTACTGCGGCGTTGCGGCGTTGCGGTGCTGCGGCGTTGCGGCCGGGAAGGATCCGCTCAGATCCGGCCGCCCGCGCGTCGACGACGATGCAGCACGAGGACGCCGGCGCCGGCCGCGAACAGGCCGGCGCCGAGTGCGATCTCGCTGCCGCCGGCGCCGGTGGAGGTCCCGCCGGCACCGGTGTGCATGCTGCCCGAGGGAGCCGCGGCGTGGCTGCCCTGGTACCCGCCGGTGCCGCCTTGCGCATCCTCGGCGGAGTCCGCGCGGTCCTTGTCGTGGCCGCTCTCGCCGGTGCCGGCCTTCTCGCCGGAACCGTTCTTCTCGCCGGCGGACTCGACCTTCGGGCACGCCTTGGCGGCGGCCGATGCCGCGGCGTCGAACTCGTGCTTGGCGCGCTCGAGTTGCTCCTGCCGGGACCTGTCGGGCTTCCCGCCGGCGGCGGCCGCGTCCTTGCCGTATTCCGCGAGCGCGGCGTCGTACTGCAGTTGGGCCTTCGCCGCGGCGGCGACCGCCTTCGCGCAGTCGGCCGGGTTGACCTGGGACCGGGCGGGGGCGGCGTGGCCGACCGCCGGGGCGGCCAGCGCGAGGCTCGTGCCGAGCAGCGCGGCGCCCGCAAGCCTGTTCATCGAACGCATGATGCAACCTCCGGCGAGCCCGGACGCGGTAGCGACCTACCGCTGGGACAGCCGTGCTCGCGACCTCCAGCCAAGCCGGGCGTCCGACCCCACGCATGCCGAGAATGCCGTGGCGAGGCCGGCCGGCTACACTGTGTCACGCGCACGGCCCCGGAGTTTCCGCGCGAGACCGGGTCCGCGAGCGCGGTTCGCACAACTCGGCGCCGGCCTACCCGAACGGGTGACCACCGACGCCGCGAGGCGTTCCGGCGTCGGGATTCGAGGCCGTTCCCCCGGCTTGGGTCCTTCGTCGATGACCCGGGTTTCGCCGAACCGCGACGCGCGGTGGCGGGTCCTGTCGCGATGCCGCCCCGGTGCCCGACGGCCGCATCCGGCGTGCGATGCCGGTCGGGGACGCGTCGGCGGTCGGCCCGGACCATCGAGCCATCGGCTTCGGGAGCGAGCGCGATGACCGATCACCAGTATCGACCGGGGCGCGCCGCCGGTGGGAACAGGTCCCGGGTCGTGATCGTTTCGCGGTCATGAGCACCGGCACGACACGGGAGGCCGTGGCCTGGGAGGCCGCGTCGGGCGAGTTGCGGGACCACCTCAAGGTGGTTCGCGTCGCGGCCCGGGGAGCGCGTCGGAGTCCGTGGCGCTCGTCCGCGCTGGAGCTCGCGGACACGTATCCGTTCCCTGTCGCGGACCTGCCCGACAACCGGGGTTGGGCGCGGGTGGCCGCGGAGGTGATGCGGCGACACAACCCGGAGTTGCCCGAGCCGGATCGGCGGGCACGCGGCCCCCGCTCGTGGTTCGCGACCGTGACGTACGACGGTGACCCGCGCGGATGGGCGAATCTGGTCACCGACTGGGTCGAGTTCACCGTCACCGACGGGCACACGCTGATGGCGCAATTGAACGAGGTGGGTTGGCGCGCGGCTTCGGAGTGCCTCAGGACACTCGCGTGGGAGGCGGTCGCCCGTGCCGACGAGCGGGCGATCGAGGCCGCGGAGACGCTGCTCGGCCGCTTCGGTCGCCGCGCCCGCTACTACGCCAACGACAGCCCCACCCCGTTGGCGGCCCGCGACCACGACCCCGTGCGCTGCTCGAACGGCCTGGTGACGGTGGCCGGCGATGTCGGACCGGTCGTGGTCGCCGAGGACGAGGTCGGGGTGTTCTGGTCGGCCGCGGACGCCTGACCGGACGGCCTGGATTCAGTGGGTGGCGCCGCCGGCGGCGGTGATGTCTTGGGTGCGGGTCGCGGCCGTGGTCATCACGGCGCGCAGGCCGGCGGCGATCGTGGGCAGCGGGAGGGAGGGGGCCGCACGCTCGGTGACCTGGTCGGAGGAGTACGGGACGTGCACGAAGCCGCCCCGGGTGGTCGGGCGTTCGGTGGCGAGCAGGTGCATCAGCCCGTAGAAGACGTGGTTGCAGACGAAGGTGCCCGCGGTCTGCGACACCGACGCGGGCACCCCTACCGCGCGGGCCGCGGCCACGCACGCCTTGACCGGCAGCGTGGCGAAGTACGCGGCGGGACCGGCCTCGACGATGGGGACGTCGATCGGCTGCCGGCCGGCGTTGTCCGGGATCCGCGCGTCGTCGACGTTGATCGCGACGCGTTCCACGGTGACGTCCGGCCGGCCGCCGGCCTGGCCCACACACAGCACCAGGTCGGGATCTACCCGCTCCACGGCTGCCCGCAGTTCCTCCAACGCGACCCCGTACACGCAGGACAGCCGTACCGCCGTGACCTCCAGGCCCGGTTCGGGCAGGTCCGCGAGCAGGCGGACCGCCTCCCACGAGGGGTTGGTGGCCTCACCGGCGAAGGTGTCGAATCCGGTGACGAGTACGCGGGTCATGGCTGCTGTCTCCTGGGACGGCTGGGCGGGTGGAGGGGCGGAGTGCGGTCGGCTCAGAAGGCGAATGCCGACATGATGCCGATGTTGACGACCAGCAGCGCGCCCGCCGTGGGCAGTTGCGCCTTGATCGGTCCGTACTGGTCCTTGAGTCCCAGCAGTGCCGCGGGAACGATGTTGAAGTTGGCCGCCATCGGGGTGCACAGCGTGCCGCAGAAGCCGGCGAGCATGCCCAGCGCGAGGACCACCGCCGGGTCGCCGCCGCCCTCGACCACCAGCACCGGCCAGCCGACCGCCGCGGTCATCACCGGGAACGCGGCGAACGCGTTGCCCATGATCGTGGTGAACAGGAACATGCCCAGGCAGTACACGATCACCGCGATGTAGATCTTGCCGTCCGGCAACACCTTCGAGGTGATCACGCCGACCTGCTTGCCGACCCCCGAGACCTGGAATATCGAGCCGAGGGTGGCCAGGAGTTGCGGCAGCAGCAGGGCCCAACCCATCGCCTCCAGCATCGAACGGCCCTCGTGGATCGGCACGCTGACCCGCTTCTCGCGGACCACGAGCATGCCCACCACGAGCGCGACGATCGCGCCGACTCCCAGGCCCAGGATGGTCTCGCTGCCCTTTTGCAGGATCGGTTCGGAACCGATGTGCCACTTCTTCACGAGCACCGCGCACACCATCGCCACCACGGGGATGGTCAGTGCCGGGATGAAGATCCGGCTGCCGAGTCGGGCGGCGATGGCCACCCGTTGCTCGCGGTCGGTGGTGTGCACGGTGCCCTTGCCGGTGAAGCCGAAGCCGGCCAGACACACCATCACCAGTACGGCCACGCCCAGCGGTTCGGCCGGGGAGGTCTTCTCCACGACCCGCGTGCTGTAGATGAAACCCGCGCCGAGCAGGCCCCAGAACGCGGCGCTGCCGAATCGCTTGGGATTGCTGCGGTCCACGAGCATCTGCGCGGCCATCACCAGGAAGACGGCGCCGACGAGCCAGAAGAACCACTCGACCTTGATCACTTGAGCTTCCCCTCGGCGACGGTGCCGGCGGCGGAACCTGCGGCGGCGGATACGGCGGCGGTCTCGGCGGGCGGCCCGGCGGCGGACACCGCCGCGAACTCGCGGGCCAGCGTGCGGTCCAGCCGCAGCAGTCGTCCGCCGTGGATGAGGAACGCGAAGACGGCGGTGGGAATCGCCCACAGCGCCACGTGCAGCGGCTCGATGTGCTGGTGGTAGGTGGTGTTCACGAAGCCGGTGATCAGCAGGATCGAGCCGACCGCGAGGAAGCAGTCCTCGCCGAAGAACAGGCCGACGTTGTCGGCGCCGGCGGCGTGCGAACGGATCTTCTCGCGCGTCTTGTCCGGGAGCGCGCCGTGGCTGCGCTCGGCGGCGCCCTCGGCCATCGGAACCACCAGCGGCCGGACCGTCTGGGCCGGGCCGCCCAGGCTGACCAGGCCGACGGCGGCGGTGACTTGGCGCAGGCCCAGGTACAACACCAGGAAGCGCCCGGTGGTGAGCTTGCCGAACCGTGCGATCAGGGTCCGGGCCTGCTCCTGGAGGCCGTTGCGCTCCAGCAGGCCGATCACCGGCAGGGTGATCGCGAAGATCGTCACGCCCCGGCTGGACGCGAAGCCGTTGCCGAAGGCGGCGAGCACTTCGCGCGGTGACAGGTCACCGAGCAGGCCGGTGGCCACGCCGGAGACACCGACCACCAGCAGGGGGTTGCGTCGTGTGGCGAACCCTACGATCACCAGTAGGACGCCGAGGAGCACAATCATTGCGCAGCCTTCCACGCTCGGGTCCTCGAACAGGGGGACGAGGAGGTGCCGAGGAGGCTAAGCTATTGTTGAACAATCCCACAAGACCTTGTGAACGGTACGGGAACTTGATCTACTCCTCCCGCACCGCTCGTCGCATTCTGGGGGACCCCACATGGGCCAAGACGTCGACCTCGCCCGGCCGTCGGCCGACGACACGCTCGGACGCCTTGCCGCCGATCGCGACCTGCTCGGACGCGCCGGCACCGCACAACGCGTCGCCGAGGTGTTGCGGGATCGCATCGCCGAGGGCGCGCTGCCACCCGGCACCCGACTGTCCGAACAGGCCCTGGGCGCGGCCCTCGGCGTCTCCCGCAACACGTTGCGCGAGGCGTTCCGCACGCTGGTGGACGGCCGCCTGGTCGTCCACGAGATGAATCGCGGCGTCTTCGTCCGGATGCTCGACCCCGACGATGTGACCGACATCTACGCGGTCCGTCGGGCCCTGGAGGGTACCGGCCTGCGAGCAGCCGCGTCGGCCGGCCCGGAACGGCTCGCCACGCTGCACGCGGCGGTCGCCGGCGGCGAGGCCGCGGCCGAGATCGGCGACTGGCCCGAGGTCGGCACCGCCGACCTGCGCTTCCACCGGGCGCTGGTCGCGCTCGCGGGCAGCCCGCGCCTGGACGAGTACATGACCCGGCTGATCGCCGAACTGCGCCTGGCCTTCCTGGCCATGCCCTCGGCCCGCGCGCTGCACGAGCCGTTCCTGCGGCGCAACCGGGAGATCGTCGACCTGCTCACGGCCGGCGACACGCCCGGCGCGGCGGTGGTCCTGGAGCGGTATCTGGACGACGCGTGCGAGATGATCTGCGCGGCGATGCGAATGGACGGCGCGTGAGTGACACCGTGATCGACCTCAACGCCGACCTGGGCGAGGGCTTCGGTCGCTGGACGCTGACCGACGACGAGGCGCTGCTGTCCGCGGTGACCAGCGCCAACGTCGCATGCGGTTTCCACGCCGGGGATCCGGTCACCATGCGCCGGGTGTGCGAACTGGCCGCCGAACGCGGCGTGCGGATCGGCGCGCAGGTCTCCTACCGCGACCTGGCCGGTTTCGGCCGCCGCGCGATGGACGTGCCGGCCGCCGAGCTGGCCGCCGAAGTGGCTTATCAGATCGGCGCGTTGGAGGTGTTCGCGCGCGCCGCCGGAGCCCGTGTGGCCTATGTCAAGCCGCATGGCGCGTTGTACAACCGCACGGTGTGGGACGGGGATCAGGCCGGCGCGGTGGTCGCCGGCGTGTTGCTGGCCGGTGGTGCGCTGCCGGTTCTGGGGCTGCCCGGCTCACGTCTGCTCGAAGCCGCCGAGTCCGCCGGACTGCCTTGCGTACCCGAGGCGTTCGCGGACCGCGCATACACCGCGCAGGGCACCCTGGTGCCGCGCGGGGAGCCCGGTGCCGTCGTCCAGGACGGCGACCGGGTCGTGTCCCGCTCGTTGACGATGGCGCGTGAGGGCGCCGTCGTCGCCATCACGGGAGAGCGGGTCGCCGTCTCGGCCCGGTCGTTGTGCCTGCACGGCGACACCCCGGGCGCGGCCGAGCTGGCGCTGCGGGTCCGCCGCGCGCTGTCGGCCGCCGGAGTGTCCCTGGAGCCGTTCGCGTGAGGGCCTTGCCGGTGGGCCGACACGCGCTGCTCCTGGAGGTGGACACGGCCGACCGGGCCGAGGCGCTGCACGCCGAGCTGCTTCGCCGACGCGCCGCGGGCACGCTGCCGGCGGTACGCGAGATCGTCCCGGCCGCGCGCACCGTGCTGCTCGACGGGCTCGCGGACCCCGCCGCGCTGGCCGCCGACGTGCCCGGCTGGCGGATCCCGCCGCTGTCCGCCGAGGCGGGCGACCGGATCGAGATCGCGGTCCGCTACGACGGGCCCGACCTGGCCGAGGTGGCCGACCTGTGGCGGGTGCCGGTCGAACGCGTCCCCGAGATCGTCGGCGGGATCACCTTCCGCGTCGCGTTCTGCGGCTTCGCGCCCGGTTTCGGCTACCTGACCGGCCTGCCCGAGCGCTACCACCTGGCCCGCCGGGCCACCCCGCGCACGTCCGTGCCGGTCGGCTCGCTGGCGCTGGCCGGCGAGTACGCGGGCGTGTACCCGCGCTCGTCGCCCGGCGGCTGGCAGTTGATCGGCAGCACCGACGCGGTGTTGTGGGACGCCGCCCGGGAGCCCGCCGCGTTGTTCGCGCCCGGCGTCCGGGTGCGTTTCGTGGCGGTGGAGCGATGAACGCGCGCGCCGTCGAGGTGGTCCGGGCCGGGGCCCTGACCACCGTTCAGGACCTGGGCCGGGACGGGTTCGCGCACCTGGGTGTGCCACGCTCGGGGGCCCTGGACCAGCCCGCGCACCGCCATGCCAACCATCTGGTCGGCAATCCGTCCGGCGCGGCGACCCTGGAGACCACGCTGACCGGCACCGCCGTGCGGGTGCGCACGACCACCGTGGCCGCGGTGGTCGGCGCACCCTGCACGGTCCGGGTACAGGGCCGCCCGGTCGCGTGGGGCGCGGCGATCCGGGTGCCGGCCGGTGCCGTGCTGGACGTCGGCCCCGCGACCGCCGGGCTGCGCGGGTATCTGGCCTTCGCCGGCGGGGTGGCGGTCGAGCCGATCCTGGGCAGCCGCTCCACCGACCTGCTGTCCGACCTGGGACCGGCGCCGCTCGCCGACGGCGACGTGCTCGCGCTGGGCGAGCCGTCCGGACCCACTCCGGCGGGCGCGGACGTCTCGCGGCGGCCGGGGCCGCCCACCGAACTGGTGCTGCCGCTGATCCCGGGCCCCCGGCAGGACTGGTTCACTCCCGGCGCCCTCGCCTCGCTCGGAGCCGCGCGCTACACGGTGGCGTCGGCGAGCAACCGGATCGGGCTGCGCACCGAGGGACCTGCGCTGAGCTGGGCACGCACCGACGAACTGCCCAGCGAGGGAATGGTGTTGGGTGCGGTTCAGGTGCCTCCGGACGGGCGTCCGGTGCTCTTCCTGGCCGATCACCCCGTCACCGGCGGCTATCCGGTGATCGGCGTGGTCCCCGAGGAGTACCTCGCCCACGCCGCCCAGGCGGTTCCGGGCACTCCGGTGCGCTTCACCGTCACCGCGCGCTGACGGCGCGGGCGCCCGTCCGCGGCGCCGTCACCACGTGCCGAGGGCACGGGCGCCCACGCTCGCCGTCATCATCGTCGTCGTCACCGCGCACCGACCGCACAGGCGCTTCCGTGCGATTCACCGGCATCGTGCATCGACGGCGCGGCGCTTTCGTGTGTGCCTCACCGGCACCGCGCACCGGCGACGCCGGTGCGTCGGTCCGGTACTCCGCCGCAGGTGACCGGCAACTCGACCGCCGCGAACGTGAGTTCCTCACGACCGGAGGCATTCGTTCCTCACCGATGATTCGTGACGTTTGCGACTGTCCGCCGCTCCCACCCGCCGGCAGTGTTCCCCACGGCACCCCGGCCACCGGGAAGGGAGCACGATGAACAAGGGCTACGCGGCCTACTGCGACGCCGATCGGCAGTTCTACGACGCGCCGCATCGCCTTCGCACGGACGAGGGTGGCCCGGCGGCGCACTACGAGACCGCCCGTCGTGAACTCCCCGACGGCTGGCTGCGCCACCGCTCCGGCGACTGGCTCGCGTTCCGCCCGGTGGACTGCCGGTTGCCCGACCAGGGTTGGAAGATCCACGTGTCGGCGTGCCTGGACAACGCCGACAGGGTGCTCGCCGCGATCTGGGACCACTGCGTCCCGCGCGGCATCGCCTTCAAGTGCATGCCGAGTCCGTACCTGCTGCACACCCGCAACGCCAAGTACGCCGATCGGGCCGCGAGCGGCAAGTTCGTCACCGTCTACCCGGCCGACGACGAGCAGTGTCGGGTCGTCGCGACGGACCTGGCCGCGCTGCTGGCCGGCGAACCGGGGCCGTACATCCTCAGCGATCTGCGCTGGGGCGAGGGCCCGGTGTTCGTGCGCTACGGCAGCTTCGCCGACCGCACGTGTCACGACGCGAACGGCGTGTTGTGCCCCGCGATCGAGGACGACACCGGCACCCTGGTCCCGGACCGCAGGGAACCCACCTTCCACGTACCCTCGTGGCTCACCCTGCCCGCCTTCCTGGCCCCACACCTGGCCGCCCGTACCGCCACCACCGTCGGTGAACTCCCGTACCGGATCGAGCGCGCGCTGCACTTCTCCAATGGCGGCGGCGTCTACATCGGCCGGGACCTGCGCACCGACGAGCAGGTCGTGCTCAAGGAGGCCCGCCCCTACGCCGGACTCGGCGCGGACGGCGCGGACGCGGTCACCCGCCTGGAGCGCGAACGCGACGCCCTGCGCCGACTGAGCGGGCTCGTGTGCACGCCCGAGGTGCACGACTGGTTCACCCTCGGCGATCATCGCTTCCTGGTCCTGGAGTTCGTCCAGGGCAGCCCGCTGAACACCTTCTTCGCGCACCGCCACCCGCTGATCGAGACGGATCCCTCGCCCGAGCGCCTCGCCGAGTACACACAGTGGGCGATGCGGGTGTACGGGCTGGTCGAGAACGCCGTGGCGGAGATCCACGCACGCGGTGTGGTGTTCAACGACCTGCACCTGTTCAACATCATGATGTCCGAGGACGAGAGCTCGGTGACGCTGCTCGACTTCGAGGCCGCCACGGTCGACGACGAGACCCGCCGGCAAGTGGTCGCCAACCCGGGTTTTTTGGCTCCCGCCGACCGGCGCGGCGCGGATGTGGACCGGTACGCGCTCGCGTGCCTGCGCATCGCCCTGTTCCTACCGCTGACCAGCCTGTTCACCGTGGATCGGGGCAAGGCCCGGCACCTGGTCCGGATCGCCATGGCGGAATTCCCGATCCCCGAGGGCTGGTTGGACTCCGCGGTCGAGGAGATCCTGCGCGACCCGCACCCGGACGGGCCCGCCGGCGAGGCCGGGCTCGCGGTGCCGGCGGTGTCGCGCGGGACGGGGTCGACGCACGACTACCTTCCGGTGACTCCCGCGAACTGGCCGCAGAGCCGCGATTCGATGGCGCGGGCGATCCGGGCGTCGGCCACCCCGGATCGCGAGGACCGCTGTTTCCCGGGCGACATCGCGCAGTTCGCCATTCCGGGCGGAGGCGCGTGCTTCGCACACGGCGCGGCCGGGGTGCTGTACGCGCTGGCCGAGACCGGCGCCGCGGCCTGTCCGGAGGGCGAGGAATGGCTGCTGCGCGCCGCCAAGAACCCGCGGTCCGGCACCCCGATCGGGTTCTACGACGGCCTGGCCGGAGTGGCCTGGACGCTGGACCGACTCGGTCATCGCGAACAGGCCCTGGAACTGGTCGACCTGATCCTCGCCCAGGACCGACGCACGCTGGCCCGCGATCTGCACAGCGGCCTGGCCGGCCTGGGCCTGGCGCTCGACGCGCTCGCTGCCTCCACCGGCGAACACGCTCTGCAAGCGCACGCGTTCGCGTGCGCCGAGGAGCTGGCCGAGCGGACCCGCAGCGAACCCGCACCGACCCGGGCCGGGCTGCTGTACGGCGCCGCCGGAAGTGCGCTGTTGTACCTGCGGCTGTACGAACGCGTGGGCGAGCCGGATCTGTTGGAAGCCGCTGCGGAGGCGCTGCGCCGTGATCTGGCCCGCTGTGTGGTCGCCGTCGGCGGTACCCTCCAGGTCGACGAGGGTCGACGGACGATGCCCTACCTCGGGGCCGGCAGCGTCGGCATCGGCATGGTGCTCGACGACTACCTCGCGCATCGTGCCGACGCCGAGTTCGAGGCCGCCCGAGGCGAGATCGTCCGGGCCGCGCAGGCCAGGTTCTACGCCCAACCCGGACTGTTCCGCGGCGCGGCGGGCATGGTTCTGCACCTGAGCCGTACCACCACCGACGGACCCGGCGTCGAACCGGGCGACATCCGCCGCCAGATCGACTCGCTGGCCTGGGGGGCGCTCCCCTATCGGGGGGAACTGGCCTTCGCCGGCGAGCAGATGATGCGGCTGTCGATGGACCTGAGCACCGGCACCGCCGGTTGCCTGCTCGCATTGGGCAGCGCGCTGCACGACCGACCCGTGCACCTGCCCTTCCTCCCGCCGCCGACCCGGCGGCCCTGAAGCCGATCCCTTGCGGGATCGAGGCAAGACCGGCCCCGCACGGGGCCGGCGCACCATCTCGAACCATCGAGTACGACAACCGAAGGGAAACAACACCATGGCACTTCTCGACCTGCAGACGATGGAGACCGAAGAGGTTGAGCTGAACGGTGGCGGCGGTGGCGGCGGTGGCGGCAGCTACCTCAGCGTCCTGCTCTGCGGCAACAGCAGCCTGAGCCTGATCACCTGCCACTGACGCACCCGCACCCAGGGGTGAGTACCCCGAGGTGACGAGGGCACCGCGGTCCCGGGCGGCGGCATTCCGCCCGGGACCTGCCCATGCCGTACCCCTCTCCCGAAGGCGAGGAACCGCACCAGCATGGCCGACTCGCGCCGGACCCCCGACCCGCCGCCGCCCGCGTACTCCGGTACCGGGCGGCTCTTGGCCGGCGCGCTGCGGCACAGCGCGGGCCGCATCTCGGCCGGGTTCGTCTGCGGCGCGGGCTCCGCCGGTGTCGCGATCGCACTGCCCGCCGTCCTCGGCCACACCCTCGACCTGCTGCTCGACGACGCCCCCGGGCAGCGCGGCGCGGTCACCCTGTGCGTGCTCCTGATCGTCGCCGGGGTCGTCTTCGACACCCTGGAGACCCTGCTCGGCGGGGTCACGGGGGCGCGTACCGCCGCCTGGTTGCGCCGCCGGGGCGTCGACCATCTGCTGACCCTGGCCCCCCATCGCGCCGCCGCCCGCTGCACACCCGGCGACCTGGTCACCCGGCTGACCGGCAACGTCGCCGAGGCGAGCACCGCGCCCACCACCGCGGCGAACGGACTGGCCGCGCTGTGCGTGCCGCTCGGCGGACTGGTCGCGCTCGCGCTGATCGACCTGCGCCTGCTCGCGGTGTTCCTGGCCGGTGTACCGCTGCTGCTCTGGTTGTTGCGGGTCTTCGTCCGCGGCTCCTCGGACAGCGTGTCGCACTATCAGCGCGTCCAGGCCGAGATCGCCACCCGCCTGGTCGAGGCCCTCGGCGGCGCCCGCTCGGTCGCCGCGGCCGGCGGCTCACGGCGCGAGCTCGATCGAATCCTGGCCCCGTTGCCCGAACTGAGCGCGCAGGGGCGGCGGATGTGGCAGGTCTACGGGCGCGCCATGGCCGGCACCGGCGTGCTGGTGCCGCTGCTCACCACGGCGGTCCTCGCCATGGGCGGAACGCGATTGGCCCAGGGCGAGTTGAGCGTCGGCGAGTTGCTCGCCGCGTCACGCTACGCGGTGCTCGCCGCCGGTCTGGGCGCCGCCGTCGGCGCCCTCGACTCGCTCGTGCGCAGCCGCGCCGCCGCCGGCCGGATCGCCGAGTTGCTCGCCGTACCCGCGCTGTGCTCCGGCGACCGCGACCTGCCGCCGGGGGGCCCGGGCCGGTTGGAACTGCGCGGGGTCACCGTCGTACGCGGCGGGACACCGGTGCTGCGCGGCGTCGACCTGGTCGTGCCCGGCGGGAGCACGATGGCCGTGGTCGGCCACTCCGGCGCGGGCAAGTCCGTGCTCGCCGCGGTGGCCGGACGGCTGACCGACGCGGACGCGGGCACGGTGCTGCTGGACGGGGTGCCGCTGACCGAGATCGAACCGGAGCTGCTGCGCCGGGAGGTCGGCTACGCGTTCGAGCGACCGGCGCTGTTCGGCGACACGATCGGCGAAGGCATCGGCTTCGGGCCGTACGCGCCATCCGCCGTCGAGATCGAGGCCGCCGCCGAGGCGGCCGGGGCCGATACCTTCATCCGGTTGTTGCCGGCCGGATACGCGGAGCCCCTGGGCACCGCGCCACTGTCCGGCGGCGAACTGCAACGCCTCGGTCTGGCCCGGGCCTTCGCGCACGCCGGTCGACTTCTCGTGCTGGACGACGCCACATCCAGTCTGGACAGCGTCACCGAACTGCGGGTCGGCCGGGCGCTGGTCCGAGACGTGCGCGCGGGCACCCGGCTGCTGGTCGCCCACCGGGCCTCCTCGGCCGCCCGGGCGGACCGGGTCGTGTGGTTGGCCGGCGGCCGGGTGCGGGCGATCGGAACGCACGAACTGTTGTGGGAGGACCCGGACTACCGGGCGGTGTTCGCGAATCCGGCTGCGGCGAATCCGGACGCGGTGGGGCGGACTTCCGGCGAACGGGTCGACGCGACCGGGCCCGACGGGGACCGCGCATGAGGGGCGAACGGTCTCGCGTGTGGGCCCTGGCTCGGCGGTTCGTGAGCCGACGGCGGCTGGTGGTGGCCCGGCTCGCGGCCTGGTCGCTGCTGGAGGCGGCGCAGACGTTCCTGGTCGGTTACGGCGTGGCGATGGCCGTCGATCAGGGGTTCCTGGCCGGGAATACCGCGCTCGGCCTGGTCTGGCTGGCGGTCGCGGCGGCGGCGATCGTGCTCGGCGGCCTGGCCACGGGTGGGATCTTTCGCGGTCTGGCGGATCTGGTCGAGCCGTTGCGCGACGGTCTGGTGCGGCGCGTGGCGGCACGGGCGCTGGGCGATGCGATCGCGGCGCCCTCCCGCGGGTCGGACAGTGCGGTGGTGTCCCGGTTGACCAATCAGACCGAGATCGCCCGGGACAGCTTCGCCGGACTGGTCCTGGTGGCCCGTTCGTTCGTCTTCACCGCGCTCGGCGCGCTGATCGGACTGGGCGCGCTGGCGCCGGAGTTGCTGCTCGTGGTGGGCCCGCCGCTGGTGCTCGGTCTGCTGCTCTTCGTGGCCACGCTGGTGCCGATGGCGGCCCGGCAGCGCACCTTCCTGGACGCCGACGAGGCACTGTCGACGCGCCTCGGCGAGGTCGCGGAGGGCCTGCGCGACGTGCTCGCGGCGGGCGCTCGCGAGCCGGTCGCGGCCCGGACCCACACGCTGATCGAGGCCGAGGCCCGGGCGGCGCGCTCGCTCGCCCGCTGGGCCGCCGCCCGGGCCCTGGCCCTGGCGGTGGCCGGGCAACTTCCGGTGTTGTTGTTGCTGATCAGCACCCCGTGGTTGCTGGGCCGAGGACTGACCGCCGGGGCCCTGCTCGGCGCGTTGACCTACCTGACCCAGTCGTTGTTGCCCGCCCTGCACACCTTGATGAACGCGCTCGGCGCGGCCGGCACCCGGCTCCTGGTGGTGCTCGACCGGCTCACCGAGCCCCCCGCGAACCCTCCGGCGCCGGCCGCGCGGGCGGTCCCGGACGCGGATGGGCCACCCCGGGTGGAGCTGCGCGGGGTGACCTTCGCCTACGGGCCGAACGCGCAGCCGGTCCTGCGCGACCTCGATCTGAGCATCGAGTCCGGCGAACACGTCGTGGTGGTCGGCCCGAGCGGGATCGGCAAGTCGACGCTGGTCGCGCTGGTCGCCGCTCTACTGGCCCCGGACCGGGGCGAGGTGCGCGTCGGGGGTCGCTCGGTGCGTCCGGTCGGCGGCGATCCGTCCCGGCTGCGGGTACTCATCCCGCAGCAGGCGTACGTGTTCACCGGCAGCGTGCGGGAGAACCTGCTGTACCTGTGCCCGGACGGCGCCGAGGACGCGGCGCTGACCGCCTCGGCGGAAGCGGTCGGCCTGCTTCCGCTGGTTCGTCGACTGGGCGGCCTGGACGCGCTCGTGGACCCCGCGTCCCTGTCCCAGGGCGAGCGCCAGTTGATCGCGCTGGGCCGGGCACATCTGTCGCCGGCCCCGCTGGTGTTGTTGGACGAGGCGACCTGTCATCTGGACCCGATCGCCGAGGAGCGGGCCGAACGGGCCTTCGCCGCCCGGCCCGGGACGCTGATCGTGGTGGCCCACCGGATCACGTCGGCCCGCCGCGCCGATCGCATCCTGGTCCTGGACGGCGCACACGCGGTGTGTGGCACCCATCGCGAACTCCTGGACCGCTCACCGCTCTACCGCGATCTGGTCGGACACTGGCATGCCGAACGCATCTGAGCGGAACGGATCCCCGGACGCGACCGACGCGGCGGATCCGAAGGCGGCGAATCCGGACACGGCGGATCCCGGCGGAATGCATCCGAGGGAAACGGTCCTGCGGGGAACGCATCCGAGTCGAACGGATCCGAGTCGAACAGCGTCCGGATCGCGGTCTCGGCGGGGCGTCCGTGCGGATACCCGCACGCCGAGTGCGGTCGAACCCGGGCTCCGGCGCGGTGCCCGAATCCGACCGGGCCGGTCTAAACCCAGCCCGCGTCCTGTGAGATCCGGATCGCGTCGATCCGGTTGCGCGCACCCGTCTTTCGGGTGATCGCGGACATGTAGTTGCGCACCGTGCCGATGCTCAGCCGCAAGTTGCGGGCGATCTCCGGGGCCGAGGCCCCTTCGGCGGCAAGTGAGAGTACGCGCAGCTCGCGCGGGGTCAGCGGCGCGGTCGCGGCCTGCAACAGGTCGAGCGCGAGCGAGCCGTCCACGTAGCGCCGACCGGCGGCCACCAGTCTTATCGCACGTGGTAGTTGCGGTGGTTGGGCGTCCTTGTCCACGAAGCCGAGGGCCTTGGCCTCGGCCGCCCGGCACAGACTGCCGGGCCGGGCGGTGGTGGCCAGGACCAGGAGCGCGCAGTCCGGGTCGACCGGCCGCATCGGTAACAGCGAGGCCCCCGGACAGTCCACGTCCACCACGCACACGTGCGGAAGTTGGGATCGCGCCCGTCGAGCGGCCCCGTCCCAACTCTCCGCCTCCACTTCGATGTCCTCCTCCCGATCGAGCAGCGCGGCGAGCGCCGAACGGATCAGCTCCGTGTCGTGCACCAATAGAACCCGGATCATGTTCGCCCCCCAGTCGACATCGACGTCCCGTGGTTGCCCGTCGAGCATCTCGATAGCTACCCCGCCCCACGGCACACACGACACCCGGTAACCGGTTGATTCGTTTGGGCGACAGTTTGCTGTACGGCTCGCGTTTCCTGTCCGACCACGATCGCTCGCGGCCGGTCTCGATCGTGACGCGGTGGCGATCGTGACCGGCGCCTCCCGGATGTCCTGGCGAGGGTCGGATGGGGAAATGAGGACACGCGCTAGGGTGTCGATTTGTGTCCGACCGTCGCATCACGATCATGGAAGCCGCCGCACGCGTCATCGCACGCCGGGGGGTACGAGGGCTGCGCGTCGAGGAGTTGGCGGCCGAAGCCGGCGTTTCGACGGGCCTGATCTACTACCACTTCAAGGACCGTACGGGAGTCCTGCGGGCCACCCTGGGCTTCATCAACGACCGCGCCGACCGGTACACGACCGAGCGGGAGCCGGGCGCGGCACCGATGCCGGCGCGCGCCGAGCTGAGCCACCGGCTGCTGCTGGAGTTGCAGGACGACCCGATCGTCCGGGAGAACAGCACCGCGTGGAACGAACTGTGCGCCAGTGCAGTGTTCGACGAATCCCTCCGGACCGACCTGGCGAACGCGACCGCGGAGTGGTCGGTCGAGATCGGCGACCTGATCGCCGAGGCCGTCCCGAGCGCGCCCCCGCGGGCGGCCCGGGCCGCCGCCGAGCGCCTGACCGCCCTCCTCGAAGGCCTCAGCGGCCGCTGGCTGGCCGGGATCCTCCCGATATCGCACGCCCGGGACCTCCTCACCGAGGCGATCGAGACGGAACTGAGCCGGCTCGAACGCTGACCCCGACCGGGAGATCGACCGGCCGGTGCCCACCGGCCACGATCGGCGCCCACAGGACCCGGTCGGCACGACCGTACGGGTCGCGGACGCGCGGGTCGGGACACTAGATGCCGGCTCCGCCCACATGCCTCACCGGGCCGGCGGCACGGCCGCCGCTGCCGCCGTCCGGCCGGCGCGCCCGGCTGCGGCGCCGGGCCCAGGTCGGTGTCCAGACCTGGGAGTCGAGGCGTTCGGGTTTCAGGCCGGCGAGGTACTCGCGGAGCGTGCTCAGCGCGGGGTGCGGGTTGTCGGCGCGGCAGACCAACGAGTGCGGATAGACCGGGATCGGATCGCGCAGCGGGATGAGCCGCAGATCGTGCCCGACGGGCCAGACCAGCGGCGTGCGCTCGCTGAGGAAGGTGGCCAGGGTCGAGGAGTCGGCGATCGTGTCGAGCAGCGCCTCGAGGCCGAAGTCGGGGCCGACCGTGTCGATGGTGAACCCGAACGCGGCGGCGAGTTCGTCGTAGTAGGCGGCCCACTCGGTGCCGCGGGTGTTGCTCGGCATCCAGATTCGGTGTCCGGCGAGCCGGCCGAGTTCGACCGCCGTCGCCGTGGCGAACTCGTGGTCGGGACCGGTGAACAGCCGCAGCGGCTCGTCCAGGACCGGGGTGGCCTCGACGCCGTCCGGCAGTTGTCGCCCGGGCATGGTGACCGCGCGGAAGGTCGCGTCGATGGCACCGGACCGCACGGCGTCGACGGCCGCGTCGGCACCGAACAGGGTCACCACGTCGAGCCCGATGTCCGGGTGCGCGCGGTGGAAGCCGCGCAGCAGACCGGCCGGCGCGGCCCGTCGGCCGACCACGTCCACCCGCAACATGCGCCGGCCCGGACGTACGGAGGCCGCGGCCCGCTCCTCGGCCAGGAGCAGGGCCCGCGCGTGCGGCAGGAACACCTGGCCGTCGATGGTCAATCGGGCCCCGCGCGCGGTGCGCACGAACAGCCGCACCCCGAGTTCCCGCTCCAGCGCGGCGATGCGCTTGGAGACGGCCTGCTGGGTGATCGACAGCCGGGCGGCGGCGGTCTGGAACTGCCCCGCGTCCACGGCGGCGACGAAGGTGCGCACGGCGATGGGGTCCACGCCGCACATCCTAGGGACACAACCAAGGGTTGTAGGCAATGGGCGAGATGGTTGTTTGATCCCCCTGCGCGATGCCCGATTGGATGTCTCCGGTCAACGCTCGGTTTCGCGGATGGCGCCCGCCCCCTCGCCCTCGGAGATGACTCACGCATGCCCGATTCCTTCGTCCACCTGCACAACCACACCGAGTACTCGATGCTGGACGGCGCACAGAAGCTGAAGCCGATGTTCGCCGAGGTGGCCCGGCAGCGGATGCCCGCGATCGCCATGAGCGACCACGGCAACATGTTCGGTGCCTACGAGTTCGCGCAGGTCGCGAAGGGCTTCGAGGGCGTCAAACCGATCATCGGCATCGAGGCGTACGTGGCGCCGTCCTCGCGGTTCTCCCGGAGGCAGGAGTTCTGGGGACCGGGCGGCCGACGCGCCGTGGGCAACGACGGCGAGGGTTCCAAGGACGTCTCCGGTGGCGGCCGGTTCACGCACATGACCATGTGGGCGCGCAACGTCCAGGGCCTGCGCAATCTGTTCCGGCTCAGCACCCAGGCCGGCTACCAGGGCCAGTTCCCGGCCGGCAAGCCGCGGATGGACCGGGAGTTGATCGCCGAACGGCCGGACGGCATCATCGCCACCACCGGCTGTCCGTCCGGCGAGGTCCAGACCCGACTGCGGCTGAACCAGTACGACGAGGCGAGGGCCGCCGCCGCGGCCTACCGGGACATCTTCGGCCGGGAGAACTACTTCCTGGAGTTGATGGACCACGGCCTGGCCATCGAGCGCGATGTCCGCGACGGCCTGCTGCGCCTGGCCCGGGAGTTGGACCTCCCGCTCCTGGCCACCAACGACGCGCACTACGTCACCGAGGACCAGGCCGACGCGCACGACAGCCTGCTGTGCATCGGTGTCGGCAAGAACAAGGACGATCCCCGGCGATTCCGCTTCGACGGCTCCGGCTACCACCTCAGGACCGCCGCCGAGATGCGCGCCCTGTTCGCGAAGCTGCCCCAGGCCTGCGACAACACCCTGCTGATCGCCGAGCGCGTCGAGTCCTACGAGGACGTCTTCGACTACGTCGACGAGATGCCGCACTTTCCGGACGTGCCGGCGGGCGAGAGCCAGGAGTCGTGGCTGCGCAAGGAGGTCCTGGCGGGCCTGACCCTGCGCTACGGCGACCCCGTCCCCGAGCATGTGCTGGACCGCTTCGAGACCGAGATGTCGGTCATCGGCCCGATGGGCTTCAGCTCGTACTTCCTGGTCGTGGCGGACATCTGCCGGCACGCCCGGGAGAACCGGATCCCGCTCGGTCCCGGACGCGGCTCGGCCACCGGCTCGATCGTGGCCTATGCCACGCGCATCACCGAGCTGTGCCCGCTGGAACACGGCCTGCTGTTCGAGCGGTTCCTCAACCCCGAGCGGATCAACCCGCCCGACGTGGACCTCGACTTCGACGACCGCCGGCGCGACCGCATGGTGCGCTACGTCACCGAGAAGTACGGCGACGAGTACACCGCCATGGTGAACACGTTCGGCCGGATCAAGGCCAAGAACGCGATCAAGGACTCCTCGCGCATCCTGGGTTATCCGTACGCGCACGGCGAGCGCATCACCAAGGCGCTTTCGCCGGACAACAACGGCAAGTCCGCTCCGCTGGCCGCCGTCTTCGACGCGGCGCACGAGCGGTACGCCGAGGCCGGCGAGCTGCGGCGGATGTACGAGGAAGAGCAGGACGTGCGGCGGGTGATCGACACCGCCCGCGGGGTGGAGGGTCTGATCCGCGGCACCGGAGTGCACGCCGCCGCGGTGATCCTGTCCAAGACCCGGCTCACCGACCGCATCCCGCTGCACATGCGCGCCTCGGACGGGGTGCGGATCACCGGGTTCGACTACCCCTCGTGTGAGGCGATGGGGCTGATCAAGATGGACTTCCTGGGATTGCGGAACCTGGGCGTGATCGACCAGGCCATCGAGAACGTCCGGGAGAACCGGGGCATCGCGCTGGCCACCGTGGACCCGATGGACGGCGACCCCGCGACCGTCGTGATCCCGTTGGACGACGCCAGGACGTACCGACTGCTCGCGGAGGGCAACACGTTCGGGGTCTTCCAGCTCGACGGCGGCGGCATGCGCGTGCTGCTCAGGCAGATGGAACCCACCCGGTTCGAGGACATCGCGGCGGTCAACGCCCTGTACCGGCCCGGCCCGATGGCGGCGAACGCGCACACCAACTACGCGCATCGCAAGACCGGTCGCCAGGCGATCACCCCGATCCACCCGGAACTGCGCGAGGCGCTGGAGCCGATCCTGGGGAACACCTTCCATCTGCTCGTCTACCAGGAGCAGATCATGGCCATCGCCCGGGAGTTGGCCGGCTACACGCTCGGCGGCGCCGACCTGCTGCGGCGCGCGATGGGCAAGAAGAAGCCGGAGGTGCTGGCCGCGGAGTGGGACAGGTTCCACGACGGGATGCGGGCCAACGGCTTCGGCGAGGAGGCGATCAAGGCGCTGTGGGACGTCATGCTGCCGTTCTCCGGGTACGCGTTCAACAAGTCGCACACCGCCGGCTACGGTCTCGTCTCGTACTGGACCGCCTACCTCAAGGCCAACCACCCGGCCGAGTACATGGCCGCGCTGCTCACCTCCGTCGGCGACGACAAGGACAAGGCGGCGGTCTACCTCGCCGATGCCCGCAAGAACGGCGTTCGCGTCCTGCAACCCGATGTCAACGAGTCCGTCGCGGAGTTCACCGCCGTCGGCGAGGACGTGCGGTTCGGGCTGCGGTCCGTGCGCAACGTGGGCGACAACGTCATCGAGGCCGTCGTGGACGCACGTCGGCGGAAGGGGAAGTTCGCCTCGTTCGCCGACTTCCTGGCCAAGGCCGACCTGCCCGCGCTCAACAAGCGGGCGGTGGAGTCGCTGATCAAGGCCGGCACCTTCGATTCGCTGGGTCATTCGCGCAAGGGCCTGACCGCCGTCCACGAGGAGGCGATCGACGCGATCATCCCGGTCAAGCGCGCGGCCGGGTTCGGGCAGGAGGATCTCTTCGCCGACCCGGGAGGGGACGCGAGCACGGGGCCGGCCTTCGGCCTCGACTTCCCCGTCGACGACGCGGAGTGGCCGCGCAGGCAACTGCTGGCCGGCGAACGCGAGATGTTGGGTCTGTACGTCTCCGCCCACCCGCTGGACGGCGCCGAACACATCCTCTCCGGCGCGCGTGACTGCTCGATCGCCGAACTGCTCGCCTCCGAGCGCACCACCGGGGAGGTACGGCTGTCCGGGCTGATCACCGGTGTCCAGCTCAAGATGACCAGACAGGGCAACGCGTGGGCCATCGCGAACCTCGCGGACCGGGACGCGACCGTCGAGGTCCTGTTCTTCCCGGCCGCCTATCGACTCGTGCAGCACACGCTGGTCGAGGACCACGTCGTCTCGGTCAAGGGCAGGGTCGAGGACCGGGAGGGGACCGTGAACGTCTTCGGCCGGGAGGTGACGGTGCTGGACGTGTCCTCCGCCGAGCACGGCGGGCGACCTCCCGTGCGGCTCGCGCTGCCCGAGCACCGGGTCACCGAGCACGCGGTGGCCGAGCTGAAGCGCATCCTCGCCGCCCATCCGGGCGACAGCCCGGTCCAGCTCACCGTGCGCGGCGTGCACAAGACCACCGTGTACGCCCTGGCGGCCACGGTGCACGCGGCGGGCATCGCCTCCGAGGTGAAGGCGACCTTCGGCGCCGAGGCGTGGGTGGGCAGCGCGTGAGGTGGGGCGTGGCGGCGTCGTTGACAATAGGCAGGCATTCACCTGCATAATTGGGCGTGAGCCTGGAAGGGAGAGCGATGGACTCGGTTTTCAAGGCGCTGGCCGACCCCACGCGGCGACTCCTGCTCGACCGCCTGCACGAGCACAACGGGCAGACTCTGCGCGAGTTGTGCGAGCGCCTGGACATGGCACGCCAGTCGGCGACGCAACATCTCGACATCCTCCAGCGGGCCAACCTCGTGACCGTCGTGCGACGCGGACGGGAACGGCTGCACTACCTCAATCCCGGGCCGATCCACGAGATCGAGGAGCGCTGGATCTCGGGGTTCGACAAGCCGCGCCTACAAACGATCAGTGCCATCAGGAATCGGGCAGAGGAGTACGCCATGACCGACGAATCCGCATCCGTGCCGACCTACGTCTACGTCACCTACATCCGCGCGAGCGCGGAGCAGGTGTGGCGGGCCCTGACCGACGCGGACCTGACGGCACGCTATTGGGGACACGCCAACGTCTCGGACTGGCAGCCGGGCTCGGGTTGGGAGCACCGACGCGTCGACGGGTCGGGTGCCGTCGACGCCGTCGGTCGCGTGCTGGCGACCGAGCCCCCGACGCGCCTGGTCGTCACCTTCGAGGACACCCCCGACGCCGAGGCGCCCAGGGAGCCGTCCGTGGTCACCTTCCTCGTCGAACCACACCACGACATCGTCCGACTCACCGTGACCCACGAGAACCTCCCCAACCTGGAGATGCTCGGCGGCATTTCCCGGGGGTGGCCGGCGGTGCTGGCGAACCTCAAGTCCCTGTTGGAGACCGGCGAGGTCCTTCCGCAGGCGCCGTGGGAGATGTCCCCCGCGCACGACTGAGCGGGCGGGCGTCGCCGCCCGTCCCGCAGTCGTTCCCGCCGTTCCCGGCCGGCGCTCCCCCTTCCGCGCAGGATCACAAAGAATGAGGACACAATGGACACCACCCCGCTTCGGGACGCCTACCGTGCGTTGCTGGACGCCGCCGCCACGGTGGCCGACTCCGGCGATCCGAGCCCGGTCCCACCGACGGGCGAGTGGAACGCGGACGAGATCCTCGCGCACATCGCCATCGTCGGCGCCGGCGCCATCGCGGCCGTCTCCTCCGTCGCCACCGGAACAATCGCGACGTACGACAACCGACTGGCGCACGACACCTGGACCCTCGACCGCGTCTTCACGCTCGCCGGGGGCAATACCGGGATCCGAGAACGCATCCGCGTCCAGGGCGAAGCCCTGTGCGCACTGAGCGGACCGACGTTGAGCGAGACCGAACTCGACACCCCGATGCCCACGGTGCTCCTGTCCCACGACGCGGCGCTGGTAGATCGGCCGGTACCGTTGCGCGACCTGTTGACCGGCCTCGCGGAAGCGGAACTCCCGGGCCACACGCGGCAACTCCTGGCCCTGCTGCCGGCGCGCGCCGCGCTGGAGGGCGGCGCCTGAGCCGGCGCCCTACCGTTCCCGGTCGACCGCGGGCTCTCGTACCCGCGCGAGGAACTCCTCGGCGGTGACCACGTCGGCGGTGGACTGGGCCAGGACCACCAGGGCGGTGCGGTGGACCTCCACGCGGTGACATAGCGTCACTTAACGCACGCCACGATGGCTCCATACCACCGGGTTGCACAGATCCGTCCGCGCGCACCGGCCGCGGCGGCTCAGCGGGCGCTGAGGGTGTCGTCCACCCATTCGCTGGCCAGTACCTCGTCCAGAACCAGTGCCCCGGCGCCCAGCATGCACGCGTCTCGGCCGGTCACGGCGGTGGCGATCTCCAGGTCGCGGGTGGCCAGCGGCAGGCAGCGTTCGTAGATGGCTCCGCGGACGGCGGCGACGAACGGTTCGGCCGCCGACAGGCCGCCGCCCAGGACCAGTACGTCGGGGTTGAAGAAGTTCACCAGCGGGGTCAGCACCTGACCGGCCAGGCGGCCGGCGTTGCGCACCAGTGTGGTCACCTCCGGGACGCCGTCGTTGACCAGTTCGACGAGTTGCCGCGACGAGGAGACCTCGATCCCCTGCGCGCGCAGCGTCCGCCGCAGCGCCGCGCCGCTCGCGTGCGCCTCCAGGCAGTCGGAGTGGCCGCACGAGCAGGTGACCGGTTCGGGGACGTGCACCGGGACGTGGCTGATGTCGCCGGCCGCGCCCCGCCCCCGGTGCAGCTTCCCGGACGCGATGATGCCGCAGCCGATCCCGGTGCCGGCCTTGACCGCCATCAGGTTGTCCCGGTCCGGCCAGCCGTAGCGGTGTTCGCCCACCGCCATCAGATTGGCGTCGTTCTCCACCACCACGCGTACGCCCAGCAATTCGCTCATCCGGCGGCCGATCGGGTACTCGTTCCAGCCCGGCATCCGCGAGGGTGCGACCACCTTGGCGGCGCCCGGGTCGACCGGACCGGGCATGCCGATGCCGACCCCGAGCAGCGGCAGTCGCTCGACCGTCGCCTGACGGAGCGTCACCCGGATGTGCTCCAGCAGGCGTTCGCTCACCCGCTCGGGACCCTCGGCGATGTCGCCCGGGAGTTCGTGTTCCAAAAGCACACGGCCGGCCAGGTCCAGCACCGCCATCCGCACGTGGTGGGTACCCACGTCGACGGCCACCACCACGCCCGCGTTCTCGTGCAGCCGTAGTTGCCGGGGACGACGGCCGCCCCGCGAGGCGCCCTCGCCGTCCTCGCGCAGCAGGCCCGCGTCGATGAGTTCCTCCACGCGCAGCGAGACGCTCGACGGGGCCATGCCGCTCAATCGGGCGAGTTCCGCCCGGGATCGACCGTGCCCCTTGGCCACCAGTCGCACCAGGTCACCCGCGCTTCCAGCCAACGTCCCACTCCCGTTCGAGGCACACCTGCTGCGGTACGGCTGTGACAGGAATAGCACACCAGGTAATAACCAGCAAGGCATTGACTTCCTTCGAATTTCGCTTCTACTGTCACACGAAACTTCGATTCCGAACAAAGATGGAGCGTTGATGAAGTCCGCGTCGCCTTCTTCCGCCGTACTGACGCCCATGGTCGAGGCACGCGCCATCAACAAGTCGTTCGGCGCGGTCCGCGTGCTGACCGATGTGGACCTGACCGTCGCCGCCGGCGAGGTGGTCGTGCTGATCGGCCCCTCCGGCGCGGGCAAGTCGACGCTGTGCCGCTGTCTGAACCGGCTGGAAAACGTCGATTCGGGCGTGGTTCTACTGGATGGGGAGGAACTGCCCGCCGAGGGTCGGGCATTGGCCCGGCTGCGCACCGAAGTGGGCATGGTCTTCCAGCAGTTCAACCTGTTCGCGCACAAGACCGTGCTGCAGAACGTCACGCTCGGGCCGACCCGGGTCAAGGGGCTGTCCGCGAGCGACGCGGACCGGCAGGCCCGGGCGCTGTTGGACCGGGTCGGCATCGCCGACAAGGCGGACCACTACCCGGCGCAGCTGTCCGGCGGCCAACAGCAGCGCGCGGCCATCGCCCGGGCGTTGGCCATGCAACCCAAGGTGATGTTGTTCGACGAGCCGACCAGCGCGCTGGACCCGGAGATGGTCAACGAGGTCCTGGACGTGATGGTCGACCTGGCCCGCGAGGGGATGACCATGGTCGTGGTCACGCACGAGATGGGCTTCGCCCGCCGGGCCGCCGACCGGGTGGTCTTCATGGCGGACGGCCGAATCGTCGAGGTCGGCACGCCGGAGACCTTCTTCACCACCCCGACCACCGAACGCGCCCGGGACTTCCTGTCCAAGGTGCTCAACCACTGACCGCCCCGGCCGCCGCGCCACCGCCCGCCGGCCAGTCCGCAGCCCCGGTTCCCGGGTCACCGCGCCGGCACCGACCCCGGCCCATCGCGGCACCGCACCGCCGAGCGTCGGGGCCACCGCTCCGCTCCCCGGCCCCGAACGCCCTCGTCCCCCACACCCACCTGCGAAGGAAGGCCCCCCGATGTCCGGCTTCCCCCTGAGTCGCCTGCGCACCGCCGCGTCCCCGCGTCGCCTGCGCACCGCCGCCCCGGCGGTCCTCGCGGCACTGTCCCTGACCGCGCTGGCCGCCTGTTCCGGCGGCTCCTCCTCGGACGTCCCCGGCGGCGCCAAGCCCGCCGGCGAGGACGTCGCCAAGCAGGCCGACGTCGCGCCGGACACCGCGATCCTGCCCGGCTCCACGATGGCCAAGATCAAGGAGCGCGGCTACCTGATCGTCGGCGGCTCCCAGGACGCCCCGCTGTGGTCGCAGCTCAACCCGATATCCGGCAAGACCGACGGGTTCGACGCCGAGATGGGCCGGCTGCTCGCGAAGTACATCATCGGCAAGCCCGAGGTGAAGATCGTCAGTTCGGCCACCGAGACCCGTGAGGCGCTGCTCCAGAACGGCACCGTCGACGTGGTCTTCCAGACCTATACGATCACCCCCAAGCGGGCCGAACAGGTCGCGTTCGCGGGCCCGTACTACTCGTCGGGCCAGGCCATCCTGGTCAAGAAGGGCACCGGCGGCATCAAGCTGCCCGCCGACCTGAACGGCAAGACCGTCATCGCCGGCGCCAACACCCCCGCGATCGCCGCGATCAAGCAGGTCGCGCCGGACGCGAAGGTGGTCACCTTCGGCAGCGACCCCGAGTGCGTCACGGCGCTGCGCCAGGGCCGCGGCGACGCGTACGTCCAGGACCAGGCGCTCCTGGTCGCGGACGTGAAGCAGAACCCCGACACCACGGTGGTGGGCGAGCCGTTCACGGCCGATCCGTACGGCATCGGGCTCAAGCACGACGACGCCGCGTTCAAGACGTTCGTCAACGACTGGCTGCGCAAGATCGGCCAGAACGGCGCGTGGCAGACGGTCTGGAAGCAGACCCTCGGCACGGTCGTCGAGGGCAACCCGCCGACGCCGCCCGCGATCGGCGGCGTCCCCGGCTCCTGATCCCCCGGGTCGGGAGGGCGGCACGCCACGCCCTCCCGGCCCGGGCCGCCCCGGGCCGGATCCCCTGCCGGCCCGGGCATCCGGCCCCAAGCCGCCGGCCGGCGCCCCGAAGCGGTCTTCCCGCGCGGCGGGACCCGCCCGCGCCCTCTCTCCGCCCTCTCCCGAAAGGCCATCGCCGATGGATGTCGTGCTGCGACATCTCTCCGCCTTCACCGACGGCATCACCACCACGCTCGAACTCACCGCGTTGTCCTTCGCCGGCGCCCTGGTGATCGGCATCGTGGTGGCCGCCATGCGGGTGTCCCCCGTCGCCGCCCTGCGCGGAGTGGGCACCGTGTACGTGGAGACCTTCCAGAACACCCCGCTGCTGGTCCTGCTCGTCCTGTTCGTCTTCGGCCTGCCCGAAGTCGGGGTGATCTTCCCGCTGTTCACCACCGCGGTGATCGTGATCGCGCTCTACGAGGCGGCCTACATCGCCGAGGCCGTGCGTTCGGGGATCAACACCGTGTCCATCGGCCAGGCCGAGGCGGCGCGGGCGCTGGGACTGACCTTCGGCCAGTCGCTGCGCCTGGTGATCCTGCCGCAGGCGCTGCGCGGCGTGGTCCAGCCGATCGGCAACATCTTCATCGCGCTGACCATGAACACCTCGTTGGCGGCGGCGGTCGGGGTGGTCGAGCTGACCTCCGCCGCCAACCGGGTCAACCTGCTGGAGGCCCAGCCCATCCCGGTGTTCGTGGGTGCGGGTCTGGGCTACATGGTCATCTGCGCCGCGGCGGGTCTGCTCACCGGCGTCATCGAGCGGAAGGTGGCGATCGTGCGATGAGCGCGTCCCGAGTGCTGTTCGACGAGCCCGGCCCGATCGCGCGACGCCGGATGCGGATCGCCGGCATCGTGGTCGCCGTCGCGGTGGCCGCGCTGTTGGCCCTGGCCGTACGGCGGTTCGCCGACCACGGTCAGCTGGACGCGGACAAGTGGCGGCCGTACACCACGTGGCCGATGTGGCGCTACCTCCTGGAGGGCCTGTGGGCCACGCTGCGCGCCGCGGCGGTCGCCACCGCGCTGTCCGTGGCCGGTGGCATCGTGCTGGCCCTGGGCCGGCTGTCCCGGCGGCGCGCGCTGCGGTGGCCGGCCACCGTGTACATCGAGGTGATGCGCACGGTTCCGGTGCTGCTGCTGGTGTATCTGGTCCTGTTCGGGCTGCCGCACTACGGCGTGGACCTGCCGCTGTTCTGGAAGCTGGTGCTGCCGCTGTCGGTGTCCGCGGCGGCGATCTTCGCGGAGATCTTCCGGGCCGGGATCCTGTCCCTGGACCGGGGGCAACGCGAGGCGGGCCTGGCCGTCGGGCTGACCGACACACAGACGATGCGGCTGATCGTGCTGCCGCAGGCGGTACGCCGGTTGTTGCCGTCCCTGGTCAGCCAGTCGGTCGGCCTGCTCAAGGACACCTCGCTCGGCTTCATCGTCAGCTACTCCGAACTGCTGTACAGCGGGCGGGTGTTGGCCAGCTACAACCGGTTGTTGATCCAGACCTACATCATCATCGCGCTCGTCTACATCGTGCTCAACGCGTCGTTGTCCAAGCTGGCCCGCACGCTGGAGGCCCGGCAGGGCTTCCGACCGGCGGGTCGCCGGAGCCTGCGCACGCTGGTGCGCGCTCGTGCGCGCTCGGACGCGCGGCTGTGACGACCGTGCCGGTGGTGACCGCCGCGACGACGAGCCCTCGAACACCCGCGACACCCCCGTCACCGGCGGCCACTCGGTCGCAGGCCCCGCAGGACCCGATCCGCCAGGAGGACACCGTGCGCCCCGAACCCAGCCCGCGTTACGCCGAGTTGGCCGAGGTGGTCCGCTCCGGCTTCGTGGAGAGCCGGCACTTCGGCAGTCTGGTCGCGCTGGCCCCGGACGGGCGGCCCGCGATCGAGGTGGGCGACCCGAACGACCCGGTGATCCCGCGCTCTTCGGCCAAACCGTTCCAGGCGCTGGCCTGCCTGCGCGCGGGCGCGCCGCTGCACGGGGCGCACGTGGCGATCGCGGCGGGCAGCCACACCGGGCAGGACTTCCACGTCCACGCGGTGCACGAGATCCTGACGGCGGCCGGCCTGACCGCGGACGCGCTGCGGTGTCCGCCGAGCCGCCCGGAGGACGAGGCGGCGTACCGGGCGATGATCGGGCGCGGTGAGGGGGACTCGCGCGAGCGGATGAACTGCTCCGGCAAACACGCCGCGATGCTGGCCGCGTGTGTCGCGGCCGGTTGGCCCACCGACGGCTACCTCGATCCGGCGCACCCGTTGCAGCGGCTGGTCCGCGAGGGCATCGAGGAACTGTCCGGCGAACCGGTCGCGCACACCGCCGTGGACGGCTGCGGCGCACCGGTGTTCGCGATGACGCTGACCGGACTGGCCCGAGGCGCACGCGCGTTGGCCGTCGCGACGAGCGGGCCCGAGCGTACGGTCGCCGAGGCGATGCGTGCGCACCCGGAATTCGTGGGCGGGGAAGGGCAGGCCAACACCGAGGTGATGCGGCTGCTGCCCGGCGCGCTGGTCAAGGGCGGCGCCGAGGGCGTGTTCGTGGCCGCGACGACGGCCGGGCACGCGGTCGCGGTCAAGGTGATCGACGGCAGCCCGCGGGCCACCACCGCTCTCGCGCTGGCGGCACTGCGCGCGCTGGGCGTGGACACGGAGGCGGCGCGCGAGTGGGCTTCCGTACCGGTGCTCGGCGGCGGTCTGCCGGTCGGCGAGGTCCGGGTGACGGCCGACCTCCCGAACTAGGCCCTGCCCGGCGGCCTCCCGACGCGGTCGCCTCGCCGGGCCGTCCGGGTCCGGCCCGCCCCCAAGCTCTCCCGTACATCCGTTGGCTCCCCCTACTCCCGTTGTCCTCCAGGAGACTCACGACATGATCGTCACCGCCGGTCCCACCCCCGCCCTGACCTACGAGATCTGCATCGACGACGTTCCCGGCGCGCTCGCCGCCGAGCGCGTGGGCGCGCACCGCGTCGAGCTGTGCGCGGACCTGTTCGAGGGCGGCATCACGCCGAGTCTCGGCCTGATCGAGACCACCCTGGCCGCCGTCGAGGCCATCCGGGTCCATGTCATCGTGCGTCCGCGCGGCGGCGACTTCGTCTACGACGAGTACGAGGTCGCCGCGATGCGCCGGGACGTCGAGGCGATCCGGGCGGCCGGTGCGCACGGGGTGGTCATCGGCGCGCTGACCCCGGACGGCGAGTTGGACCGGCCGGCGATCGAAGAGCTGATGGCCGCCGCCGGCGACCGTTCGGTGACCTTCCACCGCGCCTTCGACATGACCCGCGACCCGCACGCCGCGCTGGAGGAGTTGATCGAGCTCGGCGTCGACCGGGTGCTCACCTCCGGTCAGGACAGCAGCGTGCTCGAAGGGGCACCGCTGATCGCCCGGCTGGTCGAACAGGCCGCGGGCCGGATCGTGATCATGCCGGGCGGCGGGATCACCGCCCGCAACATCGACCGCGTCCTGGCCGCCACCGGCGCGCGCGAGGTGCACTTCGCGGCGGGTGCGGTGCTGGAGAGCACGGCGACCCACCGCAACCCGTACCCGTACATGGGCGGTGCGCTGCGCCAACCGGAATACTCCCGCCGGGTGACCTCGGCGGAGGGGATCCGCGACGTGGTCGAGGCCGCCCGCAAGCGCTGATCGACGGCCCCGTCGACCGGGTCGGGAAATTCGGGGGATTCGTCGGCCGGGCACCGATGAGTTTGTGGTGCGGGACAGGTCGGTACTGGTGAACACAATCCCAGCACCCAGTACCGGAGGTCGCGATGACCGGCAAGGCCCTCACCACCTGCTTGTGGTTCGACGGACAGGCCGAGGAGGCCGCGAACCACTACCTGACCATCTTCGAGGACAGCAAGCTGGGCCGGATCGCCCGCTACAACGAGGCCGGCCCGGGTCCGGCCGGCTCGGTGATCACCGTGGAGTTCGAGATCAACGGGCAGCAGTTCGTCGGCCTCAACGGCGGACCCCAGTTCACCTTCGACGAGGCCATCTCGTTCCAGGTGCCCTGTGCCGACCAGGAAGAGGTCGACTACTACTGGGACAAGCTCTCCGAGGGCGGCCAGGAGGGCCCCTGCGGGTGGGTCAAGGACAAGTACGGCGTCTCCTGGCAGGTCGTCCCCACCGAATTGATCGACATGCTCACCGACGGGGATCAGAAGAAGGCGGCCCGTGCCACCGCGGTCATGCTCAAGATGGGCAAGCTCGACATCGCCGCCCTGCGCAAGGCGTACGACGGCGAGTGACCACGACGCCCGTTCGCCGACCGGATCGTGCGCCGTGAACGGCGTCGCCCCGGTCGGCCGTGCGCAGCGGAGGCAAGGGTTCCGGCAAGGCACGGGAAAGTGCCGGCGGAGGGCTGTCGGGACGGGGCGGGCGTCGCTAGCATGCCGGGATTCCGCTACTCCGTGACGTCGCCCGGCCACGAACGGTCGAACATCGATACCACACCCGGTATCGGGAACGTCTCGGGCGGGCGCGGCACGGTCCGATCGTCCCGGAGGCGTTGGTCATGCCGCACCGCTCGCCCGTCCCCGCGAGGCCCGTTCTCCTTCCGCCGGACCCGCTCGGGTCGGGATCCTCGGTGCCGGACAGGTTCTCGTCCGGCCCTTTCGCACCCGCCTTCGCCCCGGCCGGCCTCGGCGCCTCGGCCGCCTGCGCGTTCGATCGGGGATCCCGCGCCGCCGCGCCGATCGTCGAGGTTCTGCCGCATCCGTTGCTGCGGCCCGGTGTGCGGTTCTACCGGGGTTTGCGGGTCGCGTTCGATCGGCCGCGACGGCGGCTGGAGTTGCCGGTGGGCTTCGCCACGTTGGTGCTCGGGTTCGATCAGCGGATCCGGGTCGGGCCGGTGGCCGCGGATGCCGCGTCGAGCCGGGCCGGCACGTTCACATCGTTGTTCGCGGGCATCCGGACCAAGGCGGTGATCGGCGAGCATCGGGGGTTCGTGCACGGCATCGAGGTGGTGATGCATCCGTGGGCGGCGTACGCGATGTTCGGGGTATCGATGCACGAGTTGGCCGAAAATCTGGTCGATCCGAGTGAGTTCGCCGACGCGCGGATCCGCCGACTGACCGAACGGCTCGCCGAACTGCCCGACTGGCCCGCCCGGTTCGCGCTGCTGGACGCCACCCTGCTGCGCTGGCAGGCGAGTGGTCCCGGGCCCGCGCCCCGGGTACTGCGTGCCTGGGAGTTGTTGTCCGTGTCGGCGGGTCGGTTGTCGATCGGTGGCCTGGCTGCGGAACTGGGTTGGAGTGAGCGGCAGTTGGAGCGCAGGTTTCGGGAGCAGTTGGGTCTGAGGCCCAAGGCCGTGGCCCGGGTGCTGCGGTTGCAGGACGCGCTGCGCATGGTGATGGCGGGGCGGCCGTTGGCCGAGGTCGCCACCCGCACCGGGTTCTACGACCAGTCTCACCTCAACCGCGAGGTCAGGGCCGCCACCGGGCTCACTCCCGGCGGCTTCCTCGCCCACGCACCGCACACGTCGGCCCGACCCACGCGCCTCGACGGCACGGTCACCACGGTGTTGCTGCCGCCTCCCCGGCCGTGAGGCGGAACGCGGGGCGGGCCTCCCCCATCGGGCCCGCCCCGCGTAATGCCCGTGCCCGACCGGGGCACCGGTCGGGCCGCCCGACCTCGGGGGGTGAGGCTCCGTGCGGGGCGTGACCAGGCTGCCGGGCCGGCTACGGGCGGGTATTGGAGAAAACCGACGTACCCGGGTCGCCGGGCCGAGCCGCCGGCGTGCCGGTCGTCGCGTGCCACCAGGCGGCGGCCCGATCGACCGCGAGTCGGTCCGCCCAGACGTCCTCGGGGTCGTCGGGCATCAGCAGTTCGGGAATCGTCAACCGCTGCTCGGGCTCCACTTCCCGCGACAACTCCCGCGCCGCGTCCGCGATCTCGCCCGGATCCGTCCCGGACCACTCGGCCAGACCCGCGTCCACGCCCTGGCCCCTCCGGACCAAATACGTGTCGTAGGGGTCGAATCCCGCCGTCAGGACGGCCGCCCGGGCCGATGACATCCCGGTCGCGGCGGCGAACGCGGCGACCGAACGGTGTGGCCACCGCGCCGTTCCCCGGTCGTGATGCAGGCGCAACAGCGCGGCGATCCGGGCCATGCCGCCCCAGCCGGCGCAGACCCGCTCGGTGACGATCGCCCCGAACGGCGCCGCGCCGAACCGGCCGTCGGGTTCGTACTCCAGCACCGAAACGATCTTGCCGCGCGGCGCACGCGAACGCTGGAGCACGATCGCGCAACCGCGTACGGTGCGGCACACGGTGTCCTGCTCGGGTGGGTACCCGGAGTCCACCTCGACCTCCAGCACCCGCCAGCGACCGCCGGGGTCCCCCAGTTCCGGTACCGCCCAGATCCGCAGGTGGTCGCGGGCGAGTTCGCGTTGGTGCTCGAGGCTCCCGGAGCCGGGGATCAGCGCGAGCCGCAACGCCCGATTGCCGAGCCGGCCCAACGTCCTCTCCCAGCCCAGGGCGTCGACCAGGTGCACCGTCTGCGGCGGCACGTCGACGGTCGGGTCGGCGCACACGGTCGCGACCCGAACGACGCGCTCGAACATGTCCTGCATCGAGGTGTAGTACCGCGCCCGCAGGTCGCCCGCGTCGGCCCGCGGATGGGGCCGGGGCTCGGTACGCAACACCACGGCGGTCGAAGCGGCGTCCCCGGCCGCGGGCCGGTCCAGGTGACGCGCCGCCAGTTCGCGGCATTCGACGGCGGTCCAGACCGTACCGGCGATGCCTTCGAGCAGGCGGTCCGCGCGGATCCCCGGGAGCAGCGGGTCCAGTACTTCGCGCAGCGCCCGATAGGCGTCGGCCACCTCGCGGGACGGGGAGCCGACCTCGATCCGGCGGCCGATCTCGGTGAGTCGGGCGCCGAGTTCGCGGTCCACGGCGGCCAGGATGCGGTCGGCCAGGGCCCGGTCGGCGGCCCGCAGGACCCGCGAGCCGGCCTTGTCGCGGGGGACGAGGTCCGCCCACAGGTGCGCGGGCGGCACGAGTTCGCTACCGGCCGCCCAGCGGTGCCTGCGCCGACCCACGCTGTGCGACCCGGACGAGCCGTGCGGCCGGGATGGGCCCTGGTACCACCGGGCGGTGATCACCCCGTCGGCGTCCGCCAGTTCCCACCACCCGGCCACGGTCCGGCGCAGTGCCCGGACCCGCTCGCCACCGACCGGGACGAAGGTCGAGCAATCGGCCGGCCGGGGTTCCTTCGGGCCGATCCGGACCGCGGTGAGCAGGCCGGCCTCGAAGCGGTGGCGGTGCGTGGCGACGACGGAGGAGCCCCCGGTCTTGGGGAGCCGGACGCGCAGCGGGCCGGCCACCCGGCGTCGGGCGTCGAAGACCAGAGCGCGCATGCCACCGATCACCGCGAACCCGGCGCGTGCGTCGGCGTTCTCCCCGTCCACGAGATCCACGGGGTGGACGTCGTCACCGGAGTCGAACCCGGTGAAGCGGTCGAGCGCCCGGTGTCCCAGTTCGTCGACGAGTCCGGCGCGCCAGGTGCGCGCGAGCAGCGCGGCCGGGTCGGTGCCCAGCAACTCGCCGACCGGCGGGCCCGCCGCCGGGTGCGCGTCGACCAGCCGGGCCGGACCCAACAGGTCCAGGTAGTACACCGCCTCGTGCAGCGCGGGCAGGCTGCCGGCCCGGACCGCGGCGACCCAGGTGTGCAGGGCTTCGAGCAGCACGTCCAGCAGGCCGGGCGAGGCCAGGGCCGCGTCGACGGCCTCGGGGCGGGTGCGCAGCAGCGCGAAGACCGGGCAACCCAGCGCGAGCAGGTCGGCCCGCCGATCCAGGACCGCGTCCCGCAGCAGCGGCCGAAATCTCGGGTCGGCGCACACGGCGGCGAGTCCGCCCCGACGCTTGCGCAGGTCCAACCACGGCGCGAGACGAAGCGCGACGTCGGCCGGCGGGTCGGCCACCGGCACACCGGCGTCGAGCGCGGCGTCCAGCAGATCCAGGTCCACGTCCCGGTCCGGCAAGGTGCCCCGGCGCTTGACCTCGACCGCCGCCAGGACGTCGGCGACCTCGCCGGCCGCGCGCAGTCGCCCGGCCAACTCGCGCAGGGCCTCCCGATCCCGCCCGGTGATCCGACGCCCTGTCAGCTTCCCCAACAGTTCCCGCAGTTCCTCACCGGCCGGGCACCGGTCCGGCGCGCCCGGCGCACCCGTGTCCTTGTCGTCCATGGCCGTCCCCCGTCGTTCGTTTCGATGCGATCGCGTCCCGGTTCCGCGTCCCGGTGCCGCGTCCCCGAGCCGCGGTCACGTTTGTACCAGCACGGTCCGCCGGCCGTCGGGCTCGAACCCGGCCCGCCGGAGGCCGAGAGCCTGCTCGACGGCCTGGGCATCGGCCTGCTCCCGGACCTGCGCGGCCCGATCGAGGGCACCGCCCGCCCGTGGCCCGAACTGCCCTCGGGCGTGTGCGTGCACCCGCTGCCCGTCACCCCGGCGCCGAGCACCGGCGCGACGGCCTGCCCGGAACCCTTCGGTGCGGTCGAATTCGGCCGCTGGTATGCCGAGTCGGCCGTGCATTACGCCGACCTCCCGGCCGAGGCCGTGCACCTCCCGGCCGCCCCGAGTTGCCCGCCCCACGCTGATCCACTGCACCGCCGGCAGGGACCGCACCGGCATCGTGATCGCCGCCGTGCTCGAACTCCGGGGCGCGACCGCAGAATCGATCACCGGTCGGCGCGACCGCCGAATCGATCACCGCCGACTACACCCGCGCCGAGGACGCGCTGCCCGCGCTCCGGGCCGGCAACGGCATCGCCGTTCCCGGCCTCGACCACGCCGCGATGCCCGCGGTCATCCAGCGTGCGCCGGCTGCCGCCATGCGCACGTGCCCGAGCGAACCGGGCACCACTCGGGGTGGTTTCACCAGCCTGCTCGCCGCGTTCGGGCGTCACGGTCGAGCACATCGCGGCCGTGCGCGAGCGGCTGCGCGTCGACTCGTCCGGTCACCGAACCCATCCCGCCCACCGCGCCACCGCGCCACCGCGCCACCGGGCGCCCTCGCCGTCGAGGGCGCCCTTTCGCGTGCCCGGCGCCGGGATCAATCGTGGTCTGCGGGGTCCGCGGCGGTGCCGGCGGTGCCGGCGGTCGCGGTGGCGTACGCCGCCGGGTCGGCGGCCAGGTCGCGGATCAGGGTGAGGGCGTAGGACTCGATGGCGGTGACCAAATCGACCTCGGTGGGGTCGAGCAGCCATTGCAGTTGCAGGCCGTCCATCGTGGCGAGCAGCTCGGCGGCCTTGTGCGCCGGGTCGATCTCGGCGCGGATCTCGCCGGTGGCCTGGGCATCGGTGATGATCCGCGCGACCAGTGCGCGCAGTCGCCGATAGCGCTGCACGAAGTAGTCGTGGGCGGGATCCTCCGGGTCCAGGTTCTCCATGGTCAGCACCGCCAACAGGCGCGCGAGACCCGGTTCGCGCCGATTGCGATGCGCGGAGGCGGGCAGCTCCCGGATCGCCCGCAGGCCACCGACGGCCACCGACTCCTGGGCGAACTCGATGCTCTGCGCGCCGCGGCGCTCGATCACCGCCTGCAACAGGCCCTCCTTGCTGCCGAAGTAGTACAGCAGGGCGGGCTGGGTGATCCCGGCGCGGGCCGCGACCTCGGCCAGCCCGGTGCCGCGAAAGCCGCTGCGGGCGAAGAGTTCGCTCGCGATGGTCACCAGTTCCTCGCGCCGGCGCGCGCCGCGCTCGCTTCGCCCCGGGCCGCGGCGGGGCTGGGGGCTCTGCCGGGACGGCTTCCCGCGACCCTCGTCATCTCCGCGTGTTCTCTCAGTCACGGTGAGCACCCTAGCATTTTTATCTAGTGGTTAGTAAAAAACGGGGTTAGGGTGTGGTCCGCCGAGCGGCGGTCCGGGGGTCCCCGCCGTTCGGGATCCGGGAGTCCCGCGTGCGATGCCGGGAACCGAGGGTCGAGAAATCGGGAGGACACGCGCGATGCGAGACACGTTCGCGAACCGTCGTTGGCAGGGCCAGTGGCTCTGGACGGAGCACGGCGCGGTGGGGGCGCCACCACCCGAGAACCCGATGAACGGATCCCTCGACCCCGAGCGATTCGACCGCCGGGTGTTGTTCCGGCGCACCTTCGAACTGACCGAGATTCCCCGGCTCGCGCCGTTCCGGATCAGTTCCGACTCCCGGCACGTGCTCTACGTCAACGGCGTCGAACTGACCCGGGGCCCGATCCGGCACGGCGCGCGGCGGCTGTACTACGACGTCGGCGACGCGGCGGCGGCACTGCGCCCCGGGCGCAACGTGATCGCGGTCCTGGTCCGGTTCTACGGCCACCGCACCGCGTGGTGGGCGCCCTCCCCGACCACCTACACTCTCGGCGGCGGCGCGCTGGTCGCCGAGTTCGGCGTCGGCACGGACACCTGGATCGCCACCGACACGTCCTGGCGCTGCCTCGAATCGCACGCCTGGACACCGTGCGCGCCGCAGTCCACCGTCTCCCCACAGATCCCCGAGATCCTGGACGGCCGACGGCTCGACCCGGCCTGGAAGGGCGCCGAGTTCGACGACGAACACTGGCCCGCGGCAACGGTGTTGCCCGCCTCGCACGTGGGCAGCGCGGGCGCCACCCGGCCGCCCGCCGAGCCGTACGGCGCACTGCTGCCCAACCCGCTGTCCAAGCCCGGCGGTTCGATCCGCGAGCCCGCCTCCTTCGTTACCGCCACACCGACCGCGACCGCGCGTCCGCAGGGCCCGCTCGGCTTCACGGACATACACGCCGCCCTGGCCGAGGCACTCGCCGAGATCCGCCCCGAGGCCCGGCCCGACCGCCTGCCCGACGCGGGCGACGCACCCGCGCCCCCGTCGTTGGCGCTGGCGGCCGGATACCGGTTGGTGGTCGCCGACTTCGGCATGATGGTCAGCGGCACGCTGCGGATCGACCTCGAAGCAGCCCCGGACACCCTGCTGTTCGGCGCGCTCACCGAGTCGCCGACCCTGGCCGCGCTCGCCGGCGCGGCGCTGTTCGCCTACACCGCTCGCGGCGGCGACGGCGAGCGGTTCGAACTCGGAGATCCGGCGGGTGGACGGTACATCGTGCTCGTCGTCTGCGGCACCGGCCCGACCCGGATCGCGCCGACCGTTGCCGAGCGGCTGCGCCCGCGCCCACCGGGCCCGTACTTCGCCTGCTCGGACCCGCTGTTGGAGGAGATCCACCGGGTGGGTCTGCGCACCGTGGACCTGACCGCGCACGACGCCTACATCGACTGCCCCAGTCGCGAACAGCGGGCCTGGACCGGCGACGCGGTCGTGCACCAGTCGGTCGACCTGGTCAACAACGCCGACTGGAGCCTGGCCCGGCATCAGCCGCTGCTCACCGCGACCCCGCGGGTGGACGGCCTGCTGCCGATGGCGGTCGCGGGCGACGCCGGCGATCCGGACCTGGTCACCATTCCGGACTGGTCGCTGCACTGGGTGCGTTCAGTGCACAACCTCTACCGCTACACCGGCGACCGGGCGCTGGTCGCCCGGCTGTTGCCCACCGCGGAGGCGGTGCTCGACTGGTTCACCGCCTTCCTCGGCCCGGACGGCCTGGCCCGGGACGTCACCGGATGGGTCCTGATCGACTGGTCGCCCGTACAGGTCGAGGGGACCAGCGCGGCACTGAACGCGCTGTGGGCGCGCGCCCTGGGCGACTTCGCCGAGATGGCCGACTGGCTCGGCGACGCCAACCGGGCCGCGTGGGCCCGCGGTCTGCACGACGCGGTGCGCGCCGGCTTCGAGATCTTCTGGGATCACCAACGCGGCGGCTATCGCGATCACGCGGTCCGGGACGTGGTGCGGCCCGCGATGAGCGAGCACACCACCGCCGCGGCCGTCTGCGCGGGCCTGGTCCCGGCCGAACGCGCGGACCGGGTACGGGATTTCCTGCTCGACCGCGAGGCGATGTTCACCCTCGCCCCGGTCGCCGCGCACGGTGGCGACGCGGACGGCGCACCGACCGGACACGAGGTCGCGCTCTTCGTGCCGCCCGCGGTGACCTGGGACGTCAGCGGTCGGGTCGTCGGCGCCCAGCCCTTCTTCCGTTACGTCGTGCACGACGCGCTGGCCCTGCTCGGCGCCGCCGACACGCTCACCGGGCTGTACCGCGACTGGGAGCGCCTGCTGGCCACCGGTCCCACCGCGTGGCGGGAGACCTGGGAGGGCGGCACCTACTGCCACGGCTGGTCCTCCACGCCCAGCCGCGACCTGCTGGTGTACACGCTCGGCGTCACCCCGGCCGAACCCGGCTACGCCAAGGTCCGCGTCGCCCCGCGACCGGGCGGGCTGGACTGGGTCGAGGGCGTGGTACCCACCCCGCACGGGCCGGTCCACGTCCGCGTCGAGGGCACCCGCGTACACGTGCGATCCCCGGCCCCCGTCGTGCTCGTGGCCCGGGACGGCAGCGTCGCCGAGCATCCCGCGGGCACGTTCGACGCGCTCCTGGAGGCCCCCCGGCCGAGCGCCCGGCCCGGGGCATGAATCGCGGTCGGCCATGACCACCGCCACCCCGCACACCCCGCCCGGACTGGTCAAGCCCTGCCCTGCCAAGCCCTGATCCCGCTGCTCCGCTCGGCTTCCTTCCCTGCTCCGCTTCCTGCCCTGCTCCGCTCCCCGATCGGCGCCCGGCGCCGCATACCCCTGGAGTGCCTCGTGCAGCAACAACTCGGTGTGGCCGCTCTGTTGAGCGATTCCGCGCTGCGCTTCCCGGACCACGTCGCCGTCGTCGAGGGCGAAACCCGGGTCACCTACCGGCAGTTGTGGGACGACGTGCTGCGCTGCGCGGCGGCGCTGCGCGCACGCGGCGTCCGGCCGGGCGATCGGGTCGCGCTGATGTTGCCGAACATCGCGCTGTTCCCGCGCGTGTACTACGCGATCATCGCGGCCGGCGCCTCGGTCGTGCCGATCCACGCGCTGCTCGTCGCGGACGAGGTCGAGTTCGTCCTGCGGCACAGCGGTTCGGTGCTCGCGGTGAGCGGCGGGCCGCTGTGGCCGACCGCGCTGGCCGCCGCCGAAGCGGCCGGCATACCCGTGCTGGAGGCCGACCACGAGCAGCCCGGCGAGCCGTCGGCCGCCGCGCATCCGACCGCGGCCGACGACATCGCGGCCATCCTGTACACCAGCGGCACCACGGGTCGGCCCAAGGGCGCCAGGCTGACCCACCTCAACCTCGTGCTGAACGCCACCGTCTGCGCTCAGGACCTGCACGAACTCGGCCCCGAAGACGTCGTGTTGGGCTGCCTGCCGCTGTTCCACAGCTACGGCCAGACCTGCGCGATGAACGCCGCGCTGCGCGCCGGTGCCACGCTGGTCCTGATGCCGCGCTTCGACCCGGCCGACGCGCTCGACCTGATCGTCCGCGAGGGGGTGAGCGTCTTCATGGGCGTGCCGACCATGTTCCACGCGCTCGCCGAGGCGGCGAGCGGGCGCACCATGCCGAGCCTGCGCCTGGCGGTGTCCGGCGGCGCGGCCCTTCCGGTCGCCGTGCTGGAACGCTTCGAGACGGCGTTCGGCGCGCATGTGTTCGAGGGGTACGGACTCACCGAGACGTCCCCAGCGGCGACCTTCAATCAGCGCGTGCTCGGCCGCCGGCCCGGGACGGTCGGGCACGCCATCCGCGGCGTGGAGGTGGCGGTGGCCGCCGCCGACGTGGAGGCGCGCATCGACCTGCTGCCGGTCGGAACGGTCGGTGAGGTGGTGATCCGCGGTCACAACGTCTTCGCGGGCTACCTCGACGACCCGGAGGCGACCGCGGCGGCGATCGTGGACGGCTGGTTCCGCACCGGCGACCTCGGCGTGGTCGACGAGGACGGGTTCCTGTCCATCGTCGACCGCAAGAAGGACCTGGTCATCCGGGGCGGCTACAACGTCTATCCCCGCGAGGTCGAGGAGGTGTTGGCCCGCCACCCGGCGATCGCCCAGGTCGCGGTGTACGGGGCCGCGCACGAGGCGCTCGGCGAGGAGGTACACGCCGCCGTCGTGCTGCGCCCCGCGCCGACGGGCACACCGGCGCCCACCCCCGAGGAATTGATCGCCTGGTCCCGCGAGCACCTCGGGCGGCACAAGTACCCACGCGTGATCCGCCCGGTCGACGCACTCCCGCTCGGCCCCACCGGCAAGATCCTCAAGCGAGCCCTGCGCGAGTCCCTCCCGGCAGCCGCCGGCAACGCGGAGCACTGACCGCCGGTTCGCGCACGGCAACGACGGGGCCGGCTCGATCCGAATACCGGCCGCCAACTGCGGCCTGGCCACGGTGCCGATGGGTACCGGCCCCAAGGGCCTGCCCACCGCCGTGCAACTCGTCGGCCGCCCCGCCGGCGAACCCCTCTTGCTCGCGATCGCCGCCCAACTCCAACGAGCCAACCCCTGGCCCCGGCACGCCCCGGCGTACAGCACACCCCGACCCCGCCCACCGGATGCGGTGGGCGGGGTCGGGGTCCGCCGGGCGGGCCGGACGGAAGGAAGGTCGGGAGCGGCCACTCACCGGCGTCCCGACCTTCCGATCAGGTGGGCTACTTGAGCCCGTTGTCGACCGCGGTCATCAACACCCCGGTATCTCCGCTCATCTCCCAGAGCATCGCGCCCAGGAGGTTCTTTGTACGGAGCCAGGCCGTCTTCTTGCCGATGGACCACGTGTCGTCGAAGGTCCACCACTGGCCGTTGTTGCCGGTGTAGCCATAGGTCGAGACCGATTGTTCGTCGTGGTAGACGGTCAGGTTCGGTACCGACGCGACCAGGTTGGCGTAGCCCCTGGTGCCGGCTTCCTCCGGGAACTGGCCCGGTGCGGCCCCGTTGGCGGCCTGCCATTCGCCGTGCGCCCCGCCGTCCGTGACCTGTTGCCAGCCACGGCCGTAGAAGGCCAGCCCGAGCACGAGCTTGCGCGGGTCGACACCCTGGTCCAGGTAGTACTGGACGGTGGATTCCACGCTGAACTTGGTCGGGTACGGGTCACCCGCGTCGACGTACAGGTTGCCCTGGTTGCCGGTGCGGTTGGGTTCCCAACTGTTGTCGCTGCCGGAACCGTGGAAGTCGTAGCCCTGCACGTTGGCGAAGTCCATGTAGTCGAACACGCCGGGCGTGCCGTCGTTCGTGGTGATGTCCCAACCGGCGTCGATCTTGCCGGGGTCGGCCGGGGTGAACGCGGTGAGCAGGTACTTCTTGCCGGTGGTCGCGGTCAGCGCCTCCATCTGCCTGCGGAACTCGGCCATCAGCAGGGTGAGGTTGTTCTTGTCGGCGGTCGAGATGTGGTTGCCGGCGTGGCCCTCGGCGCCGGGCCACTCCCAGTCGATGTCGAACCCGTCGAAGACGCCGGCCGCGACACCGGTGCCGCCGCGTCCATTGGTCACCGGCAGGTTGCCCTTGAGGTACATGTCCACGCAGGACTTCACGAACTTCTGCCGCGACGCGTCGGTCTTGGCGGCGTCCGAGAAGTACTTGCTGTACGTCCAGCCGCCGATCGAGATCAGCGACTTCAACTTCGGGTACTTGGCCTTGAGTTGAAGAAGCTGGTTGTAGCTTCCGGCGAGCGGCTGGTTCCAGGTGTCCGCGGTCCCGTTGACGGACTCGCCCGCACCGACCGAGCGTTCGTAGTCGGCCCAGGAATCGCCCGCGCCGTCGCCCTGGTTGGGATCCTGGGGCCCCGGGAGGGTGGCTCGGGTGACTCCGTTCATGCAGGTCAGGTTGGTCGGATCGATGTTGGAGAAGGCGTAGTTGAGGTGGGTCAGCTTGGCCGCGGCACCGGAGGTGTCCAGCGACTTCATCGTGTAGGCGCGTCCGTAGATGCCCCACTGCACGAAGTAGCCCACGCGCACGTAGTCGTTGCCGGGGGTGCCCCCACCGGTGGTCTTGACCGTCAGCGGCGCACTGGCCGGGCCGGTCTGGTCGATGGTGTCCCGGGCGACCACCGTGTACGTGTACGTGGTGTTCGCGGTCAGACCGGTGTCCCCGTAGGTGGTGGTGGTCACCGTCGCGATCCTGGTCGCGCCCCGGTAGACGTCGTAGTTCTTGATGCCGTGATCATCGCTCGCCGCCGCCCAGTTGATCGTCAGCGAGGTGTCGGTGACCGCGCTCGCCGTCGGCGTGCCCGGCGCGGTCGGTGGGGTGTCCGGGCCGCCCGTGGGCCTGGTGCGCAGCGTGCCCGTGGGCCCGGCGGGCCCGGTCTGGCCGATCGTGTCCCGGGCGACGACCTTGTACACGTAGGCGGTGTCGGCGGTCAGCCCGGTGTCGGTGTAGGCGGTGCCGGCGGTCGTGCCGACCACGGTGTTGCCTCGGTAGACGTCGTAGTTCTGGATGCCCTTGTCGTCGGTGGCCGCCGCCCAGCTCAGCGAGATCGAGTCGACGGTGGTCGCGGTCGCGGTGGGCTGCCCGGGGGCGCTCGGCGGGTTGTCCGTCGGCGGCGCGCCGTCGCAGGGACCGCCGTTCACCTTGCAGTTGCTCGGACTTCCCGGTCCGCTGCCGACGAAGCCGAACTTGACGCCGGCGCCGGGCGCGAGAGAGCCGTTGTACTCCCGGTTCTTCGCGGTGATCCGCGTTCCGGATTTGGTGATGAGCGTGTCCCAGTACGCACCCACGCTGGTGCCGGTGGGGAAGTCCCACTCGACGGTCCAGCCCGTGATCGTGGCGGTACCGGTGTTCTTGATCGTCCACTCCGCCTGGAAGCCACTGCCCCAGTCGGAGGTCTTGACGAATGTGGCGGTCGCGCCCGCGGCGGCCTGCGCGGGCGCGGCCGACAGGCCGACCATCGCGGCGAGCGGGAGCAGCAGGGCCGCGAAGATCGCGACGAACCTCTTGCCCGGCTTGGTGCGTTTGGTGCGCCTCACGGTTCCGATGGCCATGGGTGCTCCTGGATTTGGGATCCGATGGAGAACCTGCGCCCCACAATGAGCCGGGATGTCCGGCTCACACAGTAGAGCGAGCGTAGTGAAGGTCTGGACCAATAATCAAGGTCTAGACCAGTAGGGATCAGCGCGGACCGGGATCGATCGGAATGCACCCACCGACGCGGCAATTCCGGCTGGACACAGGGCCGTTGATCGATTCGGCACACGCCCGCGACCGAATCGGATCGCCCGCGCGACCGACTGCCACCCCGCCGTCCCTGTCGCCACGGGAGCACCACCACCCCCGTCGATCCCGACGGCCCCACCGTCGCCGAACGCCGCCCCGACGGCTGCCGTTTCGTTGGCCGCATTCGGTGTTCGACAGGCCTTCACGCAAAATGTGATTTGTGACATGGTACATGTCACGCAGCGGCCCGGACGCTCCCCTTCCGGTCCGCTACGGCACCAACTGCCTTGCCACCGTTGGACTTTGCGGTGAGGCAGGTACCAGGACCACACTCGCGCCGACTCCGAAGTCCCAGATCGGGGCCGACGTCGAACCGCTCATGCCGTGGCACCACCCCCATCGGAGGCGCGCGTGCGCGCGACCTCTGTTCCGCAAGGAGACGGTCTTTGCGAACCAAACCGGCACGACAGGGACTTCGCCGCATCGCGGTGGTCACCATCTCGCTCGCCATGGGCTTCGGGTTGTTCACCCAGCCCGGATCGGCCGCCCCCTCCGATCCGGCTGCGACGACGTCGACAGCCCAGGCGACCTCCACCTCCGCTTCCACCTCCGGCCCGTCGGCCGGCACCGCCCCCAGCGCATCGGCCGACCGAACCACGCACACCCAGGGCAAACCGCTTGCGGTACCCGACCAACCGCCGCTGTCCGCGAGCGCGCCGGACAGCGCCCGGCGCGACTACGGCGACCCGTCGAGCGCCGTACTGCCGGCTCGCCCGTCCATGGCCGGCGAGCGACGCGCCGCAGCGGCCTGCACGGTCGCCGACTTCGCGAGCCGCACCGGCGCCGCGCTCGTCCAGCAGATCAAGGCGTCGACCACGGACTGTGTCAACACGCTGTTCACGGTCACCGGGCCCGACGCCGCCTCGATCTTCCGTGAGGCGCAGATGACCACGGTCGCCTACGCCCTGCGCGACCTCGCCGGCTCCTATCCGGGCAACGGCAGCACCGGCGCCCCGCAGATCGTGCTCTTCCTGCGGGCCGGCTACTACGTGCACTGGTACAACGAATCCACCGTCGGCACCTACGGCCCCACGTTGCAGACCGCCATCCGGTCCGGTCTGGACGCCTTCTACGCCAACGCACACTCCTCCGACGTCACCGACGCCAACGGCGAGACATTGGCCGAGGCCGTCACCCTGATCGACAGCGCCCAGGAGAACGCCCGCTACCTGTCCGTGGTCAAGCGCCTGTTGGCGGGCTACAACAGCTCGTACGACGCGTCCTGGTGGATGAAGGCCGCGGTCAACAACGTCTTCACCGTGCTCTTCCGGGGCCACCAGGTTCCCGAGTTCGTCACCGCGGTGCAGGCCGACCAGAGCGTCATCGACGCGGTCGACAGATTCGCGACCGCGCACCGCGACCTGCTCGGGACCGACCGCGCATACCTGACCACCAACGCGGGTCGCGAACTGGTCCGGTTCGTCCAGTATCCGACCCTCCAGGCCAAGGTGCGCCCGATGGTGCGCACGCACCTGGCGGCCACCTCGATCACCGGGCCGACCGCGCCGCTGTGGGTCGCACTGGCCTCGGGAACGGACTACTACGACAAGGCACAGTGTGCCTATTACAACACCTGCAACCTCCAGGCCCGACTGACCGCGGCCGTGCTGACCGTGGACTACACGTGCAGTACGAGCATCCGCATCCGCGCGCAGGAGATGACCCCGGCCAACCTCACCGCCGCGTGCACCAGCCTGCGCAACCAGGACGCCTACTTCCACGGCGTGGTCGCGGACAACGGCCCGGTGGCAGGCGATCTCAACACCAAGATCGAGGTCGTGGTCTTCGACTCCAGCACCGACTACCAGACCTACGCCGGCGCGATCTTCGGCATCGACACCAACAACGGCGGCATGTACCTGGAGGGCGACCCGAGCGCGGCCGGCAACCAGCCGCGCTTCATCGCCTACGAGGCCGAGTGGACGCGCCCCGCGTTCGAGATCTGGAACCTCAACCACGAGTACACGCACTATCTCGACGGCCGCTTCGACATGGCCGGCGACTTCGACGCCGGCGTCAGCACCCCGACCATCTGGTGGATCGAGGGCTTCGCGGAGTACGTCTCCTACTCCTACCGCAACCTGCCCTACGACGCGGCGATCACCGAGGCGGGCAAGCACACCTACGCGCTGAGCACGGTGTTCGACACCACCTACTCCCACGACACGACCCGCATCTACCGCTGGGGCTACCTCGCGGTGCGGTACATGCTGCAAAAGCACCCCGCGGACGTCACCCGGCTGCTGGGCTACTACCGCGCGGGCGACTGGACCGGCGCCCGCACGTTCCTGACGAGCACCATCGGCAACCGCTACGACAGCGACTGGTACACGTGGCTGGCCGCCTGCGCGGCCGGCGAGTGCGGCGGCGGAACTCCCGCCAACCGGCCGCCGGTGGCGCAGTTCACCAGTGCCGTCAACGGCACCTCGGTCGCCTTCACCGACACCTCCACCGACCCCGACGGCACCATCGCCACCCGCGCCTGGGACTTCGGCGACGGCACCACCTCGACCGCGATCAACCCGACCAAGACCTACGCCGCCGGCACCTACGCCGTACGACTGACCGTGACCGACAACGGGGGCGCCACCGCGACCGTCACCCACAACGTCACGGTCACCGGCGGCGGCACCGCCGAGTGCACCGATCCCGACATCCGCGCCCTGGCCAAGAACTGCCGGCGCAGCGCGCTGTCCGCGGCGACGGGTGGAAACGACAAGCTCTACTTCTACATCTACATCCCGGCGGGTACCGCCCGCCTGAACATCACCACCGCCGGCGGCACCGGCAACGCCGATCTCTACTACAACAGCACCGTGTGGGCCACGAACACCGCCTACACCGCCAAGTCCACCCAGAGCACAAACGCCGAGACGCTGACCATCACGGCGCCGCACGAGGGGTACCACTACATCACCCTGCACGCGAAGCAGACCTTCGCCGGCACATCGGTCACCACGACCTTCTGACCGACACCACCGAGCGACAGCACAGCGCCACACCGTGCGGCGGCGGGACCTACCCGGTCCCGCCGCCGCTCGTCGTCGACTCGCGCACCACCAACTCGGGCCGGAACACCACCTGTCGATGGGTATGCGAGCGCGGCTGCCCGCTCTCCTCGAAGAGCAGTTCGGCGGCGGTACGCCCGAGCCGATACGTGGGCTGACGCACCGAGGTCAAGGCGACGGCAGACGCCGCCGCGAACTCGATGTCGTCGTAGCCCACCACCGCGACGTCCCGCGGAATCCGCACCCCGGCGCGCAGCAGTTCGCGCATCAGCCCCATCGCGAGCAGGTCGTTGGCGCAGAACACCGCCGACGGCAGCCGGCCCGCCGCGAGCAGCCGCCCGGCGGCCTCCGCGCCCGAGCGCGCGTTCATCGCCGGCACCACCACGTCCCGGGTGGACGTACCCAGTCGCAGTCCCGCGTCCCGCAGCGCGGCCCGCATACCCCGACGGCGGTCCTCGCACTGCCGGATGCCCAGGGGACCGGTGACGAACGCGAACTCGCGATGCCCCTCGGCCACCAGGTGCTCCGCGGCCAACCGGCCGCCGACCACGTCGTCCACCGCGACCGAGCACAGGTCGGCCCGGTCGTCGGTGCGATCGAGGAGCACCACGGCCAGGCCCCGCGCCCGCAACTCCGCCACCGGCAACTCGGCGTCCCGCGCGGGAGTGACCAGCACGCCGCGGACCCGCTGTTCCTGGAGCACCCGCAGATACCGCTCCTGCTTGGCCCCGGAGTCGTCCGAGTTGCACAGGATGACCACCGAGCCGGTCTCGTTGCAGGCGTCCTCCACACCGCGCGCGACATCCGTGAAGAACGGGTTCGCCACGTCCAGGACGATCAGGCCCACGGTGTTCGCGACGCCCGAACGCAGCGAACGGGCCGAGTCGTTGCGGACGAACCCGAGCAGCGCCACCGCTTCGAGCACCCGGGTCCTGGTCGACTCGGCCACCCGCTCGGGGTGATTGAGCACGTTGGACACGGTGCCCACCGACACACCGGCCCGGTGGGCCACCTCTTTGATGCTCGACGTCGTCATCCGGGATCGATCCGCTCCTCCAGGCCGGTAATCTCCGGCGGGCGCCATCAGGGCAGCCTAACGGTTGTCGCCGCGCGCCCCGGATCGGCGCCGACCGCACGTGCGGACCGGGCGACACCCGGGGCACGTCCGCACGATTCGCACCCCGAGCCCCCACCGCCCGAGCCCGTACCGCCCGGGACGCCGCGCCCCGCCCCCTCAGCCGACCGGGGCCGGTCGCACCGGCAGCCGATCCGCCGCCCTCGCCCAGTCGCCCCCGCCGGCCCCGTCCCGCGGCTCGTACCGGCGCAGCGGCTGGGTCGTCCGCAACAGCCGGCGCAGGTCCGCGAGTGAACCGGTCACGCTCCCGGCGGCCCGCGCCTGCACCAGCAGATTGCCCAGCGCCGCGGCCTCGGTCGGCCCGGCCACCACCGGCAGTGCGCACGCGTCGGCGGTGGTCTGGCACAGCAGCGTGTTCAGTGCTCCGCCGCCGACCACGTGTACGACGTCGACGACGTGTCCGGACAGGCGCTGCGCGTCCAGGACGGCCGTGCGGTAGGCGAGCGCCAGGCTGTCCACGATGCAGCGCACCGTCTCGCCGGGCGTGCCGGGCACCGGCCCACCGGCGCGACGGCAGGCCGCCGCGATCCGGTCCGGCATGTCGCCGGGCGCCAGAAACACCGGATCACCGGCGTCCACGAGAAAGCGCAGCGCCGGCACCTTCGCCGCGTCGTCCAGCAGGCGCTCCAGCGAATGCGGTCGACCGAGCCGGTCCCAGTGCCGCATGCACTCCTGGAGCAGCCACAGCCCCATCACATTGCGCAGGTAGCGCACGGTGCCGTCGACGCCCAGCTCGTTGGTGAAGTTGGCCCGCCGACTCTCCTCGGTGAGCACCGGCGCGTCGAGTTCGACACCGACCAGGGACCAGGTCCCGCTGGAGATGTACGCGAAGCGATCGCCGCGCGCGGGCACGCCGACCACCGCCGACGCGGTGTCGTGCGATCCCACGGCGGTGACCCGGACGGGTCCGCGCAGTCCGGTCTCGGCCAGCACCTCGGCGTCGAGCACACCCGCGGCCTCGCCGGGCAACCGCAGCGGTGGGAACAGGTTCGGATCCAGCCCGAGCGCCGACATGATCGCGGTCGACCAGTGCCCGGAGACCGGGTCCAGGAGCTGGGTGGTGGAGGCGTTGGTCACCTCGGTGCCGGCCACCCCGGTCAGCCAGTGGGAAATCAGGTCCGGAATCAGCAACGCCTGCCGGGCGACCGCGAATTGCGGCGTGTCGGCCGCCGCGACGAGTTGGTGGACGGTGTTGAAGCCCGCGTGCTGGATCCCGGTGATCGCGTACAGCTCGGCAGCGGGCACGCGGGCGTACACCCGCTCGGGCACCCCCTCGGTGCGACCGTCGCGATAGTGCACCGGATTGCCGAGCAGCGCCCCGCTTGCGTCGAGCAGCCCGAAGTCGACGGCCCACGCGTCGATTCCCACGCTCACCGGCGTCCCGGCGGTGCGTCCGGCGGCCCGCAGCCCGTCCAGAACGCCGCCGTACAACGCCAGGGCGTCCCAGTGCAGTGTGCCGGCGACGCGCACCGGCCGGTTGACGAAACGATGCGCCTCGCTCACCGTCAGCGACTCCGGACCCACCCGCCCGGCCAGCACTCGCCCACTGGAAGCCCCGAGATCGACGGCCACAAAGGTCCGCGGCGTATGCATGCCCAACACCTCCTCTTACCTCGTCGATACGGACTCGACGGACGCGACTTACACGACGAACTCGATGGTCTCGCCGAACCGGACGGGCCCGACGGGCCCACGGACTCGACGGACTCGACGGACTCAGCGAAGGAACGCCGCCGCGACGCCCGCGTCCACCGGGATGTGCAGGCCGGTCGTGTGCGACAACTCCCCACCCGTCAGCGCGAAGACCGCGTTGGCCACGTGCGACGGCAACACCTCGCGCCCCAGCAACGTCCGCCGCGCGTAGTACTCGCCCAACCTGTCCTCCTCGACCCCGTACACCGCGGCGCGCTGCGCACCCCACCCGGCCGCGAAGATGCCCGATCCGCGCACCACACCATCGGGGTTGACGCCGTTGACCCGAATCCCGTGCGGACCCAACTCGGCCGCCAACAACCGCACCTGATGTGCCTGGTCGGCCTTGGTCGCGCCGTAGGCGATGTTGTCCGGGCCGGCGAACACCCCGTTCTTGGAGGCGATGTAGACGATGTCGCCGCCCGTGCCCTGCGCGATCATCGTCCGGGCCGCCTCGCGCGAGACCAGGAAGGAGCCGCGCGCCATCACGTCGTGTTGGAGGTCCCAGTCGCGGGCCGTGGTCTCCAGGAGCGGTTTGGAGATGGACAGGCCCGCGTTGTTGACCACCAGATCCACGCCGCCGAAGGCCAGTGCCGCCGCGGCGAACGCGGCCAGGATGCCCTCCTCGGAGGTCACGTCGACGGTGACCGGGACGGCCCGGTCCGGACCGCCGAGCGCCTCGGCGACCTCGCCGGCGGTCGCCGCGTTCACGTCCGCGACCACCACGCACGCCCCTTCGGCGACCAGCCGTTCGGCGATCGCCTTGCCGATCCCCGAACCCGCACCGGTGACCAGGGCCACCCGACCGGCGAGCGCCCGCGGCGCGGGGCGGCGGGCCAACTTGGCTTCCTCCAGGGCCCAGTACTCGATCCGGAACTTCTCCCGCTCGTCGATCGGCGCGTAGGTCGAGATCGTCTCCGCGCCGCGCATCACGTTGATCGCGTTGACGTAGAACTCGCCCGCCACCCGGGCGGTCTGCTTGTCCGGGCCGAAGGAGAACATGCCCACGCCGGGCACGAGCACGATCGCCGGGTCGGCGCCGCGGATGGCCGGCGAGTCGGGTTCGGCGTGCCGGGCGTAGTACGCGGCGTACTCGGCACGATATTTCGCGTGCAACTCGGGCAGTCGGGCGAGCACGTCCTCGATCGGCGCGTGGGCCGGCAGGTCGACCACCATCGGCCGCACCTTGGTACGCAGGAAGTGGTCCGGGCACGAGGTGCCCAGCGCCGCGAGCCTGGGGTGCTCGGCCCGGGACAGGAACTCCAACACCGGGGCGCTGTCCGTGAAATGGCCGACCCGGCGCTGGTCGGTGCCGGCGAGTCCGCGGAGTACGGGCGCCAACGCGGCGGCCCGGGCCCGCCGTTGCGTGTCGGGCAGCGGTTCGGCCAGCAGCTCGCCGAACGCATGCCGAGCCGGGTCGCGCCGCGACGCGATGAACTTCTCCGCGCCCCGGATGATGTGCAGCGAGTTGCGCTCGCACTCGGCGCTGGTGTCACCCCATGCGGTGATCCCGTGCCCGCCCAGCACGCACCCGATCGCGTGCGGGTTGGCCGCCCGGATGGCCGCGATGTCCAGGCCGAGGCGGAATCCGGGTCGGCGCCATGGCACCCACACCACGGTGTCGCCGAAACACTCGGCGGTGAGCCTCTCGCCGTCCGCCGCGGTGGCCAGGGCGATGCCCGAGTCGGGATGCAGGTGGTCCACGTGCGCGGCGTCGAGCAGACCGTGCATCGCGGTGTCGATGGACGGCGCGGCGCCGCCCTTGCCGTGCGCGCAGAAGTCGAACGCGGCGACCATGTCGTCCTCGCGCTCGTCGCCCGGGTACACCCCCACCAACGCGCGCAGCCGGTCGAGCCGCAACACGGCCAGCCCGTCCTCGGTCAGCGTGCCCAGGTCTCCGCCCGACCCCTTGACCCACATCAGCGGTACCGCCGCGCCGGTGACCGGGTCGATCCCGTCGGCCTTGGCGGAGGTGTTGCCTCCGGCGTAGTTGGTGTTGCGCGGATCCGCGCCCAGCGCACGGGAACGACTGAGCAGACGATCGACCTCGGACGGGGTGCCGGACATCGGCGGGCTCCTTGTACATCGGTACGGCGCGGTGCGGAAGTACGGAACTGCGGCGCTGCGCGCAAGCGCGGAAATGCGGTACGGCGCGGCGCGGAAATGCGGAAATGCGGTGCGATGCGGTGTGGTACGACGCGGTGCGGCGGTGCGGAAACGCGTCACGGCGCAGTGCCGGAGGCGGGCGAAGCGGACCCGGGCTCAGGCGCCCCAGCCGGCCGGTGTGCCCCCGACCCGCTCGGCCCGGATGCGATCGCCGTGACCCGACGCGTGATACGCCGCGACCGGATCCGGCGCGAGCCCCTGCTCCTCGCGCAACTCCCTCAGCAGCGGGCGGACATCGGTGTTGTAGGCGTCCATCAGCACGGCGTTCGCGCCGAGGACGTCGCCGGCCCGCTGCGCGTCGGCCAGAGCCTCGGCGTCGACCAGGAGCGCCTTGGCGGTGGCCTCCTGGACGTTGGTCACCGAGCGGATCTGGCCGGGGATCCTCGGCTCGATGTTGTGGCACTGGTCGAGCATGAAATTGACTCCGACGGCCGGATCGAGCCCACCGCCACGTACCACCTCGTGCATGATCCGAAACAGTTGGAACGGGTCCGCCGCGCCCACCATCAGGTCGTCGTCCGCGTAGAAGCGGGAGTTGAAGTCGAACGCGCCGAGCCGGCCCTCACGCAAGAGGAACGCCACGATGAACTCGATGTTGGTGCCCGGCGCGTGGTGTCCGGTGTCCACGCACACCACGGCCTTGGGGCCGAGCTTGAGGCAGTGCGCGTAAGCCGTGCCCCAGTCCGGTACGTCGGTCATGTAGAACGCGGGCTCGAAGAGCTTGTACTCCAACAGGATCCGCTGGTCCGCGCCGAGTCGCGCGTACACCTCGGCCAGTGCCTCGCCCAGGTGCCCCTGCCGGGTGGCGATGTCGCCCTGCCCCGGGTAGTTGGTGCCGTCCGAGAACCACAACTTCACGTCGCGCGATCCGGTCGCGTCCAACACGTCCACGCACGCGAGCAGGTGGTCGATCGCCTTGCGCCGCACCCGTGCGTCGGGGTTGGTCACGCTGCCGAGCATGTAGTCGTCGTCCTGGAACACGTTGGCGTTGATCGCGCCGATCCGTACGCCGTGGTTCCGCGCGTGTTCGGCCAGTTCCGCGTAGTCCTCGACGCGGTCCCACGGGATGTGCAGCGACACGATCGGCGCCACCCCGGTGAAGGCGTGCACCTGGGCCGCGTCCGCGATCTTCTCGAACGGATCGCGCGGCACGCCCTCCTGGGCGAACACCTTGAACCGGGTGCCGGAATTGCCGTAGGCCCACGAGGGGGTCTCGATCCGCTGGGCGCGCAGGGCGGCCCGCACCATCGTGTGGTCCGGCATGGGAGCACTCTCCTGACGCACAGAAAATGAAACGTTTCAATTCGATGCAAGGGAACGTACGACCCCACGGTCGAACCCGTCAAGGGAGCGGTCCCTCGGCGGCCCCGGTCGGGGCGCGGCACGCCGGGCCTCAGCGTCCGCCGACCACCACGCCCAGCACGGTCGAGGTCGGCACGTACCCGAAGTGCCGCGAGTCCTGGGTCCGCGCCGCGTCCCCGCGCACCACCAGCGAACTCTGCGGCACCCGCGTCCCGCGCACCGCGTGCACCGCCTGGCGCACCTCGCGCGGCACCGGATCGCCGGGGACCGCCGCCACCCGCTTGACCAACCAGCGCAGTTCGTCCTCCGCACCGAACCGGACCGGGTTGCGGAAGACGATCGCGTCGCCGCGTCGCACCGTGGTGGTCCGGCGTACGATCAACCGCTCGCCGTGCACGAACGTGGGCGCCATGCTCATTCCGGTCACCCGTACCAGGGCGACCCGCGAGCGCACCGCCCAGAGGATCGGCGTCGCGGTCGCCACGACCGCGGCGAGCACCAGGGCGCCGCGTGTTCTCGGGTTCACTGCGCGTCCTCCGCGATCCTGGTCGAGTCGTCCTGTCCGTCCGAGTCCCGGTAGCCGGCCGCCTGGAGCCCGAACAGCCGGGCGTAGTGCCCGTCGGCCAACGCCATCAACTGATCGTGGCAGCCCAGTTCGGTGATCCGGCCGTCGGCGAGCACGGCGATGGTGTCCGCGTCGCGCAGCGCGCCGAGCCGGTGCGACACCAGCAGGCTCGTCCGGCCGGCCCGATGCCGGTGCAGTGTGCGGTGCACGTCGTGTTCGGCCTCGGGGTCCAGGCCCGAACTGGGCTCGTCCAGGATCAGCAGGTCCGCGTCGGCGCGCATCAGCGAGCGGGCCAGCGCGACCCGCTGCCACTGGCCGCCGGACAGCGTGACGCCGGCCTTGTCGTCGTCCTCGTCCAGGTGTACCCGGCTCAACTGGGTGCGGTAGCCGTCCGGCAGCGCGGACAGGTCCGCGTCGATGCCCGCCGACACCGCGCCGGCCCGGATCCGGACCAGGTCCTCGCGGTGGGCCAGGTCGCCGATGCCGATGTTCTCCGCCGCCGAGAGGTCGTAGGTCATGTAGTCCTGGAAGGTCACCCCGATCCGGCGGCGCAGCGCGGCCACGTCCATCGTGCGGATGTCCACGCCGTCCCAGCGAATCGTGCCCCGGTCCGGGTCGTAGAACCGGCAGAGCAGCTTGATCAGCGTGCTCTTGCCGGCGCCGTTGCGCCCGACCAGTCCCACCGCGCCGCCGGCCGGTATCACCAAGCGGACGCCGCGCAGCACCCACGGCCCGTGCTCGTCGTAGCGGAACCACACGTCGTCGAACTCGACCGCTCCGCGCAGCGCGGGCACCTGCCCGGTACCGGTGGTGGCGGTGGCCAAGTCGTCGGGGGTGTCCATCAGGTCCAGGAAGTGGCCGAACAGCCGGATCGCCTCGGCGGCCATCCCGGCCTGGGAGACCACGCCGGTGAAGGCCTGTTGCACACCCGCGGCGGCGGCGGTGAACAGCATCACGTCGCCGACGGTGAATCGCCCGCGCGCGGCGCCCGCGACCACCACGACCATGCCCAGACCCGCCACCACCGCGTTCAGCGCGGCGAATCCGGCCTGGACGAGCATGCCGCGTCGGGCCACCGCGAGTTCGGCGTCGGTTGCCTCGGCGAGCGCGCGTACCAGCCGACCGTGCAGGAAGTCGCCCAACCCGAACAGCCGGATCTCCTTGGCCGCACGCGGGTCGGTCAGCAGCGACCGGTAGAACAGCCGGCGGCGCTGTTTCCCGGAGGTCAGTTCGAGCACCGCCACCTGCCCGCGTGCCATCGACAGCCGGGCCGACAACGCGGCGACGCCCACCAGGAACAGCAGGCCCACCATCGGCGGCCACACGGCCCACAACACTCCGGTGAACCCGCTCAGCGCGGCGGCGGAACGCACCACCTCCTGGCTGAACATGGTGATGTTGTGCGGCGCGTCCTCGGAGGCCTGCTGGGCCAGCCGCAGCCGGTCGTGGAACGCCGGGTCCTCGAAGCGCCGCAGTCCGCGGAACTCGTTGACCTTGGCGAACAGGTCCCGCTCGACGGTGACCACCAGTCGACGCCGGACCACCTCGTCCAGGTAGGCGGCCAGTTGCATCAGGACGGCGAGCACCGCGCCGAGCGTCGCGAGCACCAGGCCCAGTGCCACCGCCCGTCCGGAGTCGACCTGCGCGCCTCGGCCCAACTCGTCGAAGAGCAGTTTGGTCGACCAGGCGACCAGGGCGGGCAGCACGCCGATCAGCACGGTACAGGCCAACAAAAGCGCGGCGCCCACCGGCGCGGCCCGGAACTGGAGGGTGAGGGCGACCTTGACCGCGCGGGGGCGCAACCGGGACCCCGGGGGCGTACCGCCCTCCGGGGTCCCGTGCGATGGCGGAATCAACAGCGGGTGGCGGTCTTCACGCACGGACCGTTGCAGCTGTACACGTAGCGGTAGTGGCTACGGCAGGCGCAGAACTGGCCGTGTTCCGGGACACACGCCCCGGCGCGTTTCTCGCGGAGGACGAGCCCCAACAGTTTGTCGCCCATGGTGCCGATCACACGGTTCATCGTGGACCTCCATTGCAGGGTCGATTCGACGGAAGCGGGGTGTGCTTCTGCCGGAGGCGACGCTAAACCCGTTCGACGCCGAGTGGCAAGAGAATGCGAGCGGCCCGAATCGACGAGTATCTTCTTTGTTTCGGAACGGCTCCGGGTGAGCACTGATGCCATTGGCGGGCCCGGGGATACATTTCGCCCGGTCGTGTTCGCGGTCCCGTTCACGGATCCTCTACGCCGATCCCGTTCGCCCGTGTGTGGCGGGCCCTGAGGTCGGCCGACATCCTTCGCCGCCTCGGGAGAGTCGCCATGCCGTTGCTGATCGCCGCCGTGGTCCTGGTCACCGTGTTGTGCCTGTTGAACCTGCTGCTCACCTTCGGTGTCGTGCGCAAGCTGCGCGCGCGACGCGGGCAGGGGCACGGCGGACACGATGCGGACATCGCGGACCTGGTGCTGCCGGTGGGCGCGACGGTGCCCGCCTTCGCCGCGGTCACCACCGCAGGTGAGGCGGTGTCCCGGGACGGTTTGGGGGCCGTGCTGTTCGGCTTCTTCTCGCCGGGGTGCCCGGCTTGCGCGGAGCGGCTGCCGCTGTTCGTGAAGGCCGCGCGCAAGGCGGGCGGCGAGGGCCGGCGGGTGCTCGCGGTGGTGCACGGCGACGAGGCGGACACCCGTGAGCAGGTCGCCGCGCTGACCGCGGTCGCGCGGGTCGTGGTGGAGCCTGCCGACGGGCCGTTGGGCCGGGGATTCGCGGTCGCCGGATATCCGGTGTTCGGTTTGCTGGATGCGAATGGCACGGTCACCGCGAGCGGTTTCGACCCGAAAGCCCTTTCCGCACCGATGCGCACCGCGGCCTGATATGACGGATTCGGCCGGGCGCGGGTGGATTCCGGCAGGGTCGTTTATCCGGATGCGTGATTCCCGGGCATGATCATTCTCGGCGATAATTTGCTCCCGGCAATCGGGCTATAGTCGTGGAACGCGGAAGCGTTCCCGCGCGAACCTCGATTTATTACCGGGATCAGATATCCACCGGCGGGAATTCGCCGCGCCGGGTGAGCGCGGTTTCGGCCCGTCACGCAAGGAGTGCACGTGTCAGGTTCGTTCATTTTCCGCGGCCACCGCGGACGCCACGGCCACCGCAGACGCCACGGACGCCGCGGAGTCGCCCGCGCGGCGGTCGCGTTGACCCTGGCGCTGGCCGCCGTGGCGGGTTGCGGGTCCGAAGGAGGGTCGGACGCGGACGCGAATCCGCCCCGGGTGGCGGCCGGTTCGCCGTCGGCGGCATCGACGGCGGCGAGCCCGGCCGCGCCGGTGAGCGAGACGGCTCCGGAGGTCCCGACCACGTCGGCGAGCCCGACGGCAACGGCGAATCCGACGGCGCCGGGGGCCGCCCCGGCCCCGAACACCCCCGCGCCGCCCGGGCAGGCGGCACCCGGCGGCTCGGCGAAGCAGGTCGTGCCGCCCGCCGCCGACGCCCCGTTCGACTACCAGATCGGCGGCCCCTACCCGCCGCCGGCGAACGTGCGCGTGCTGATCCGCGATCGGGGCGCGCGACCCGAACCCGGGCGATACAACATCTGCTACGTCAACGCCTTCCAGACCCAGCCGGACGCGCGGGCGTGGTGGGAGAAGGAGCACCCGGACCTGCTCCTGCGCAAGGGCGGCAAGGTGGTGCTGGACGAGGACTGGGGCGAGGCCCTGCTCGACGTGTCCACCGAGGCCAAGCGCGCCAAGCTGATCGGGGTGGTCGGGCCCTGGATCGACGACTGCGCCAAGAGCGGCTTCCAGGCCGTCGAACCCGACAACCTGGACTCCTACAGCCGCTCGGGCGGCCTGCTGACCCTCGAGCACGACGCCGCGTTCGCCCGGCTGCTGACCGGGCGCGCCCATGCCGCGGGCCTGGCCATCGGGCAGAAGAACACCGTCGAACTGGCCGGCCGCCGCGCCGAGATCGGCTTCGATTTCGCGGTCGCCGAGGAGTGCGGCCACTACGACGAGTGCGGCGCCTACGCCTCGGCCTTCGCCAATCGTGTCTTCGTCGTCGAGTACTCCCGGGCCGACTTCGACACCGCGTGCCGCGGCTGGGGCGGCAAGGTCTCCGTCGTGCTCCGCGACCGTCAGGTCACCGCACCCGGCAACTCGGCTTACCTGTACGCGAGTTGCTGATCCGCGACCGTCGGGTCAGCGAACTCGGCGCACGGGTGCGCGTTGCCGATCCGGTGCACGCCGTCGTCGCCGCGCCGACCGGGGAGTCCCGGTCGGCGCGGCGAAGCCGTCACACCCGGGCGTGGGTGGTGATGTCCTCCTCGAAGAGCTCGACCATGCTCGCGGTCACCGTGGGGCGGGACTGGGCGAGGGCGTCCAGGTAGTCGTCGGTGCCCGCGCCCGGACCGTCGCCGCCGGCGGCCTCGTCGAACAGGTCGCGTTCGAAGGAGGCCTGGGCGGCGATCCGCGCCGCGTGGCCGATGTCGGCGGGCGTGAGCAACTCGCTCGCCGCCACCAACGCGTCCAGGTCCACGTCCGGACGGGCGGACGCGTACCGGGTCCACATCGCCCGGCGCGCGTCCGCGTCCGGCGTGCCCACCGGGATGATGTAGTCGAACCGGCCGGGTCGCAGGAACGCCGGGTCCAGCGAGCGCACCGAGTTGGTCGCGCAGACCAGCAGCCGGTCGCCGTGTTCGCGGAACGCCGGGATCAGCTTGAGCAGTTCGTTGGTCACCGCGTGCACGGCGCCGGCCCGGGCGTGCCGTACCGGCGCGATCTCCTCGACCTCGTCGATGAACACCACGATGCGCTCCAGCCGGGCCAGCCGCCCGAACGCCTCGCGCAGTGCCGCCGCCAGGTTGCCGCCGTCGGCCAGTCGCGAGGGCAACAACTCCACGAACGGCCAGCCCAGGCGCGAGGCGATGGCCCGGGCGAAGGTGGTCTTGCCGGTTCCGGGCGGGCCGAACAACGCGATCGCGCTGGGCGGTTCCACCCCGTGCCGAAGCGCGCGCTCGGGGTCGGCCAACGGCAGCACCACCCGCCGCTCGATCAGGTTCTTCTCCACCTCCATGCCGGCCACCTTCGACCACAGGTCGCCTGGCAACATCCGCCCGCCGAGCCGGTCCAGGGTCTCCGCCGCGTGGTCGTCGACCGGCTCCACCTTCTCGAAGTAGGCGACCGCCGGGCGCCGTTCGTAGCCCGCGTTGCGCAGGCCCTGCTCCCGCGAGTCCTCCTCGGGCAGCACGTAGGCGATCCGCCGCACCCGCTCCTCGACCAGCCTGCGCTCCAGCGCGAGCAACAGCGTGCTGGTCAGGCCCAGACCGCGCGCGGCGGGCGAGATGGCGATCCGCATCACCCAGGCCCGCCCCTCGGACACCGTGGCCAGCGCCGCCCCGACCACCGCGCCGTCCCGGCGCGCCACCATCGCGGGCTGCCGCGAGGTCAGCGCGTTGATGCACTCCGACAGCGAGAAGACCGACTCCTGGCCGAGGCCGGTCGTGGTGTCGATGAGGTGCACCACCGCTGCGAGGTCCTCCTCGCGGTAGTCCTGTATGAGCCAGACCATGAACAGCTCCATCCGTGGATCGAGTGCCTCGACGAGTGGCAAACAGTAGGGAGGGTAGCGGTGCCGCGAACGCGTCGTTGTGTACAAATAGACACGCGAACTTGGTCACCGTGCGGATGGACATTCCGGCCCGTAGCCGTGACATGCGAGTCGGTGACGCCCAGCGACCGCACTCGCCCCACCGGTGCACAATGGCCACGACCTCGTCCGAACCGTCCGGCCCGCCCGGGCCGCCCGACCCCTACGGAGCACACATGACCGTCTCGTCCGCGTCCGGCCCCGCCCACGCGTCCGGTGTCTTTCCGATCGGCGGCGACCTGCCGGTGCGCCGACTCGGGTTCGGCGCGATGCAGCTCACCGGGGCCGGTGTCTGGGGCGAGCCCAAGGACCGCCGGGAGGCGATCCGGGTATTGCGCCGCGCCGTCGAACTCGGGGTGAACCTGATCGACACCGCCGACTCGTACGGCCCGTTCGTCAGCGAACAGCTCATCCGCGAGGCCCTGCACCCATACGCCGAGGACGTGGTGATCGCCACCAAGGGCGGCTTCGCCCGCACCGGGCCGGGCGAGTGGCGCGTGCTCGGCCGGCCCGAGTATCTGCGCCAGCAGACCGAACTGAGCCTGCGGCACCTCGGCCTGGACCGGATCGACCTCTACCAGCTGCACCGGATCGACCCGCAGGTCCCGCTCGCGGACCAGCTCGGCGAACTCGGCCGGCTGCGCGAGGAGGGCAAGATCCGACACATCGGCCTGTCCGAGGTCACCGTCGAGCAACTGCGCGAGGCCCGGGAGATCGTCGAGATCGTCTCCGTGCAGAACCTGTACAACCTGGCCGAGCGCAACGCCGAGGCCGTGCTCGACTACGCGGCGCGGGAGAACATCGCGTTCATCCCGTGGTTCCCGATGGCCACCGGCGAACTCGCCCGCCCGGGCGGACCGTTGGACCAGGCCGCCAAGGAACACGGCGCGGCGCCGTCGCAGTTGGCACTGGCCTGGCTGCTGCACCGCTCCCCGGTGATGTTGCCGATCCCGGGCACCTCCAGCGTCGCGCACCTGGAGGAGAACATCGAGGCGGCCGGGATCGATTTGTCCGACGAGCAGTTCGAGGCGCTGTCGGCCGCGGTCTGAGGACCAACCGTCGGCCCGGGCCGGCCCGGTCCGGTGCCGCGTTCCGTCCCGCCGGACGGGACGCCCCCACCCGCGCCGGCCACGAGCGGGTCGGCCGTGACACGACAACGCCTGCCCGGCCCCGAGGTTCCGGGGCCGGGCAGGCGTTGTCGTGTCGTCGAGGGCATCCCGGCCATGGACGGCGGCCGGGATGCCCGTTCGGGGCCTACTGCTGGACGACGGTCAGGTTGGGCACCCAGCTCTCCGGCAGGCTGCCGTGGAAGGCCACCCGCTGCGTGCCGGTGTTTTGATCACGTAGTCGGCGCCGGCCAGCGCCCGGCGGCGGCCCAGGTGCGCCTCGACCCGGGCCCCGACGCCGAGCGATTCGATCATCCAACGGGTCATCCGTTCCGCGGTGTTCAGCCGATCGACGTCGATGTCGTGCAGCACGACGGTCATCTCGTCGGTCAGTTCGGGGTAGGTCGGCAGGTCGGAAAGCAGGTTCTTGGCGAACGTGATGCTGCCGGCTCCGATGAGCACGATCCTTGCCATGTTCGGGTCACCTCGCTGTGGGCGTCGGGTCGGGCGGGAGGTTGGTCACGGGCCGCGTCACGGGCGCAGGATCGCCTTGACCGGGTGGCTGCCACCGCGCATCAGATCGGTGAAGATCTCCGCGCCCGACTCCAGCGGGTAACTGGCGGTCCAACCCAGGCCCCAGCCGCCGACGAGTTCGGCGGCCCGGGCGAACTCGTCGTCGGTGTAGGCGAACGAGCCCAGCACCCGCTTCTCGGTACGCACCAGCATGGTCGCGTCGAAGCCCGCGCCGGCGTCGGCCAGGCCGAGCCAGATCGCCACCCCGCCCGGGCGCAGCAGCCGTACCGACTGCTCGTGGGTCTCGCCGGTGCCGACCGCGTCGAGGACCACGTCGAACTCGCCGGAGAGTTCGCCGCCGACCGTGGCGGCGCCCAACAGGGAGGCCATCCGGCGGCGTTCGGGCGAGCGGTCGGCCACCGCGATGCTCGCGGTGTCCTCGGTCAGCGCGGCCAGCACGCAGACCAGACCGATCGCACCGGCGCCGATCACGCCGACCCGGGCGCCGGGCGCGACGTCGGCCAGCCGCCAGGCGTGGACCGCGTTGGCCGCCGGTTCCACCACCGCGGCCGCCTCCCAGGACATCTCCTCGGGCAGCTTGTGCAGCGCGGAGCGCGGGACGGCGACCCGCTCGGCGAACGCGCCGGGCAGGTGCACGCCGATGATCCGGCGTTCGCGGCAGACCTGACGCAGACCGTCGCGGCACAGGTCGCAGGTGCCGCAGGACAGGATCGGGTTGACCGTCACCGGGACGCCGTCGTCGGTGACACCCGCGAACTCGTGGCCCATCACCAGGGGCGGGACCCGAAAACCCGGGGTGCGCACGCCGTGCAGTTCGCTGCCGCAGATGCCCGCGCTGCGTACGTGGACGAGCACGTCGTCCTCGCCCACCTCGGGTTCGGCGACGTCGTCCATCTCCACGGTCGAGGGGCCGGTGAACACGAGCGCCCTCACCGTCGTGCCCCCTGTGTCGCGCCGTTGCCGGTGCGGTTGCGGTTCACGTGCACTCTCCATCTCACCCTGGGGCGGGCGTCGTGTCGTTCGTGGGTCGCGGCGGTGTGCGCCCGCGACGGGAGGTCAGCCTCGGTAGGGGTGCGCGGGCAGACCGCGGATCCCGGTCCGGAACGCGAACAACCGGCCGCCCAGCGGCTCCCGGTCGTCGGTCGCGGCGGTGGTCACATAGAGCACATCCAGGTCGGCGCCGCCGAACGCGCAGTTCGTGACCCGGCGGGCCGGGACGTACAGGGTCCGGTGCAGTCGGCCGTCGGGGGTGTACCGGCGGACCGCGCCGCCTTCCCACAGGGCGACCCACACACCGCCCTCGGCGTCCACGGCCAGTCCGTCCGGCCAACCGGCCTCGGCGCCGATCTCGGCGAAGGGTCGGCGGTCGGAGACGGTGCCGGTCGTCGGGTCGTAGTCGCAGACGTCGATCCGCCGGGTCCCGGTGTCCACGTAGTAGACGAGTCGCCCGTCCGGGCTCCAGGCGATCCCGTTGGAGTTGGTCACGTCGGCGAACACCCGTACCGGCTCGCGCCGGTGGCCGGTGTCGGTGCTCGGGTCGAGTCGGTAGAGGGCGCCCGCGCCGGGGGTGTCGTCCTCGGCCTTGGTGCCGGCGAAGAACCGGCCCGCCTCGTCACAGGCCCCGTCGTTCATCCGGTTGCCCGGCCGGTCGGCCTCCACCTCGGCGACCACGCGCACCGTGCCGTTTGGGTCGAGTACGGCGAACCCCTCGCGCACCGCCAGGCCGTAGCCGCCGGCCGCGCGCGGGACCACCGCGCTCACCGGTGTGCCGACGTCGTACCAGCCGTGCAGGTCGGTGTCGGGCACCAGGTAGTGGATCCGGCCCGCCGGGATGTCCACCCACAGGAGGCGGGCGGTGTGCGGGTCCCAGCACGGGCTCTCGCCGAGCACCGCCGCCGGCGGCGACAGCAGGGTCGGCCCCGCCCCCGCGCCGGGGACGGAACCGCCGACGATCACCGACGGCCCGGCAACGCGTCGACGTCGACGACCGGGTTGACCAGCACCCCGATGCCCTCGACCTCGGTCTCCAACACGTCACCCGGCACCAGCCTGCGCGGCGGGTTCATGAACGCGCCGCACCCCCACGGGGTTCCGGTGAGCACCAGGTCGCCGGGTTCGAGGGTGAAGGCCCGCGAGCAGTAGGACAACAACTCGGCGATGCCGAAGACCATCTCGGCGGTCGAGGAGTCCTGCACCGTCTCGCCGTTGACCCGGGTGCGCAGCACCAGCGCCTGCGGATCGGCGATTTCGTCGGGGGTGACCAGAACCGGCCCGAGCGGGCAGAAGGTGTCCAGGCTCTTGCCGCGCACCCACTGGCCGTCGGCGAACTGGAGATCGCGTGCCGAGACGTCGTTGGCGACGGTGTAGCCGGCGATGCCGGCCATCGCCTCGTCCTTGTCCGCGTGCCGCAGCGTGCGGCCGATCACCACGCCGAGCTCGACCTCCCAGTCGACGTTCCCGGTCAGTTCGGCGTCGATCACGATCGCCTCCCCGGTGCCGATCACGCTGGACGGGAACTTGGCGAACACCAGTGGGCTCTCCGGCGGTTGCACCCCGGCCTCGCGAATGTGGTCCAGGTAGTTCAGCCCGATCGCGACGATCTTCCCGGGCCGCAACGGGGCCAGCCGCCGGCCGGCCTCGATCTCTTCCGTCGCGCCGAGCGCCGCGTCGCGCAGCGCCTCGGGACCGGCCGCGACCAGCGCGCCGAGCGTGCCGTCGCCGGGCCCGTCGAGTCGGTACAGCCCGCCCTCACGCTCGACGACGGCCACCGGCCGACCCTCGTACTCGACTGTCGCCAGTCTCATTCCCACTCCCCCGTCATTCGCCGTTCCGTCTAGCGGAACGCAATTCCAAGTGGCGTGGTGAGTAAAACAACGGGCCGTCGAAGATGTCAAGAGACCCCCGAACCGGCAACTCTCCGGTTCGGGGGTCTCGGGCAATTCGCTTACTGTGCAGGGAATTCAGATCACACTGCGTGTCGCTTCCGGGTACTTCGAGACGCGCCCGGGTCGAACATTCCAGCCCGCCCGGCGTTCGACGACACTCGGCCGCACGCCGTCCTAGCCGGCGGCGCCGGCCCATTCCGCCACGCGCGAGCGCAGCGCCTCGGCCAGCTCGGCCATCCGCGCCGAGGTCATCCGCGACTTCAGTCCGGTCACACTGATCGCGGCCGCAGGCGCCGACCGCCCCAGAAACAGCGGCACCGCCACGCACCGCAGGCCCAGTTCGTTCTCCTCCAGGTCGGTCGCGTACCCGCGGCCGCGCACCTCCTCGAGTTCGGCGGCCAGCTTGGGCACCGAGGTGAGCGTGTGCCGGGTCGCCGCGCGCAGCGGCAGCCGCGGCGTCGCCCAGGCCCGCAGCGCCTCGTCGGTCGGGTACGTCCAGGCCAGCAACGCCTTGCCGACTCCCGTACTGTGCGCGGGATTTCGGCCGCCGATCACGGACGAGAGCTTGATCGCGCCGGACGCCTCGACCTTGTCCAGATAGACCACCTCACCGGCGTCCAGGATGGCCACGTGCACCGTCTCGTCCATCAGCCTGCGCAGGTCCGCCAGCAGCGGATGCACCATCGAGCGCAGATCTATGTCGTCGTGGAAGCGGAACGCGGTCGCCAGCAACTGGCTCCCGATGAAGTACGGGCCGTTGGGCTCGGGCTGGGAGGCGAAACCCCGGTGCTTGAGCGCACCGAGCAGGCGGTGCAGCGTGCTCTTGGGTACGTCCAGGTCCCCCGCGAGCTCCTCCAATGTGATGCCTCGGGGCATTTCCCCCATACGCATCAGGATCCGCAGTGCTCGATCCACGCTGATCACGGGCGAATCGCTGTTGCCGGTCAAGGTCCCCCCTAGGGACGAGTCGGTAATGGGATGGCGTTCCGTCTGATGGAATGATAGACCGTATCGCGTAGCGCTGATACCGTCCCGGCTCATCGGAGCCCACGGAGGAGAAGCGATGCGCGGACTCATCGGTATGCGGGTACTGGTCAGCGGCGGCAGCAGCGGGATCGGCCTCGCGGCCGCCCGGCGCTTCCTCGACGAGGGTTGTCGCCTCTTCGTCAGCGGCCTGGACCCCGCCGAGGTCCAGGCGGCCGTCACCGCGCTTCACCCGTACGGCGACATCACCGGTCAGGCCTTCGACGTCAGCCACGAACCGGACGTGAGCGCCCTGGTCACCGCCGCCGTGGACGCCCTCGGCGGCATCGACGTGCTCGCGAACAACGCCGGCATCGCGTGGCGCGAACCCTTCCTGGAGATCACCCCCGAGCACTTCGACCGCATGCTCGCGGTCAACCTGCGCGGCATGTTCCTGGTCGCCCAGGCCGTCGGCCGGCACATGGTCGACCGCGGCGGCGGGGTGATCGTCAACATGTCGTCCACGAACGGGATCGCCGGCGAGGAGGACTACGCGCACTACAACGCCTCCAAGGGAGGTGTCCTCCTGCTCGGCAAGACCATGGCGGTGGAACTGGGTCGACACGGGATCCGGGTGAACACGTTGTGCCCGGGATACATCCGTACACCACTGAACGCCTCGATCGCCGGCGCGATGGGCGATGACGACTTCGAGAGCGACTACATCGCCAACCGGATCCCGTTGGGGCGCGCGGGCCTGGCCGAGGAGGTCGCCGCCGCGTACGCGTTCCTCGCCTCCGACGACGCGGCCTTCGTGCACGGCGCGGAACTGGTCGTCGACGGCGGCCAACTCGCGGTCATGTGACGGGAATCGCCCCTGCCTGCCCCCGCCTGCCCGACCGCCTGCCGGATCCACCTGCCGCACCCGAGGGAGAGCACGTCGCATGCCCCTGTCCACGGACCTGATCGACCGCCTGGGCGCGATCGTCGGCGCCGAACACGTCCGGCACGCCGTTGGTGATCTCGTGCCCTACGCGCGCGACGCCACGCCGCTGTTCGACCGGCTCCCGGACGCCGTGGTCTTTCCCGCCGACACCGCCGAGGTGGCCGCCGTACTGCGCCTGGCGAGCGGCCACCGCATCCCGGTCGTCCCCCGGGGCGCGGGCTCCAACCTGTGCGCGGCCACCGTCGCCCTGGACGGCGGCATCGTCCTGGTCACCACCCGGATGAACCGGATCCGCGAGATCAGCCCCGCCGAACTGCTCGCCGTGGTCGAACCCGGCGTCACCACGGCCGCACTGGCGAGCGCGGTCGCCGAGCACGCCCTGCTGTTCCCACCCGACCCGGGCAGCCGCACGGTCTCCACCGTCGGCGGCAACGTGGCCACCTGCGCGGGCGGGCTGCGCGGGCTCAAGTACGGGGTGACTCGCAACTACGTACTGGGCCTGGAGGCGGTGCTGCCCACCGGCGAGGTGATCCGCACCGGCGGCCGGCTCTGGAAGGACGTGGCCGGCTACGACCTGACCCGGCTGCTCACCGGCTCGGAGGGCACCCTCGCGGTGATCACCGAGATCACCATGGCACTGCTGCCCGCGCCCGCCGACACGGGCACCGGCATCGCCTACTTCCCCGACCTGGCGCACGCGGGCCGCGCGGTCGCCGACATCCTCTCCGCCGGCATCGTCCCGGCGACCCTGGAATTCCTGGACCGGCGCTGCATCGGCGCGGTCGAGGACTTCGCCCACCTGGGGCTGCGCCGGGACGCGGGCGCGCTGTTGCTGTTCGGCGACGACGGCGCGCCGGACGCGGTACGTCACGACCTGGCCCGGATGGCCGACCTGTGCGACCGGGCCGGCGCCACCGAGTGGACCCTGGCCGAGGACGTGGCCGGCGCCGAGGCGCTGCTCACCGCGCGCCGCTGTTCACTGCCCGCGTTGTCCCGGCTCGGCTCGCTCACCATCCTGGAGGACGCCACCGTGCCCCGGCCCCGGATCGCCGAGATGGTCGACCGGATCGACGCCATCGCGGACCGGCACACGGTCACCATCGCCACCTTCGGTCACGCCGGCGACGGCAACCTGCACCCGACCTGTGTGGTGGCCGACCCGAACGACACCGAGTCGATCGAACGCGCCCACGCCGCGTTCGACGACATCTTCCGCACCGCGATCGAACTGGGTGGCACGATCACCGGTGAACACGGCGTCGGCGCGGCCAAGTTGCCCCACCTGCGGGCCCAACTGGGGGATGCCCAGACGGATCTGCTGCGCCGGATCAAGACCGCCTTCGATCCCACCCACATCCTCAATCCCGGAAAGCTCGGCTCATGACCGGTGTGTTCGATCCCGAGGAACTCTCCCGCTGCATCTCTTGCGGCTTCTGCCTGCCCGCGTGCCCGACGTACGCCGAGACCGGCGACGAGGCGTCCTCGCCGCGCGGCCGGATCAACCTGATGCGGGCACTGGAGACCGGTCGGCTGGACGGCGACGACCCGACCCTGCTCGAACAGTCCTCGGCCTGTCTGGGCTGCCGGGCCTGCGAACCGGTCTGCCCGGCGGGCGTGCCGTACGGCTCGCTGCTCGAACAGTGGCGCGAACACCAGTGGCGCGGCCGGCGTCGACCGCCGTTGGCCCGGCTGCTGACGGTCGTGGTGAGCATGCCGGCGGTGGTGAGGGCGATGGGATGGGGGCGGTTCGTATTGCCGTCGGGCCGAGGACCCGGGCGATCGAAGCCGACGACGCCGGCCCCCACCGTGACGACCGACGCGCCGGCTCCCGGTCTCGATGGCGGCACGACCACGAGTACCGCCACGAGTACCGGCGCCGGTGCCTCGCTCATGCTGGGCTGTTTCGAGCGGGCCCTGTTCCCGAAGGTGGCCCGCGCCGCGCGCACCCTGCTGCCCGGTCTGGCGGTACCCGACGGCCAGGGCTGCTGTGGTGCTCTGCACGCGCACAACGGCGAGCTGCACAAGGGCCGCGCACTCGCCCGCCGGCTGGGCGAACGGCTGCCCGGCCGGATCGTCACCACCTCCGGTGGTTGCGCCGCGCACCTGGCCGACGTACTCGGCCGGGACCGGGTCACCGAACTCTCCGAGGCGATCGACCCGGCCACGCTCACCGAGGGCGGGCCGTCCGGGCGTCGGATCAAGGTCACCCTCCAGGACTCGTGCCACCTGCGCAACGGTCTGGGCGTGTGGCGGGGGCCGCGCGAACTCCTCTCCCGGGTAGCCGACTTCGTGGAAACCCCGGGCGCCGCCGAATGTTGCGGCGCGGCCGGCACATACGCGCTGCTGCGGCCGGCCGAGTCCCGCCGGATCCTGGACCGCAAGCTGACCGCGATCGAGGCGACCGGCGCCGACGTCGTGGTCGCGGTCAATCCCGGCTGCCTGCGCCAACTCCGCACCGGCCTGCGCCGCCGCAAGTCGCGGGTGCGCGCGGTCCATCTCGCCGAGTTCCTCACCGAGTTCCGCGTGGACGACGGGAGTGCGGGACCGGGCTGAGCCCGAAAGCCGCAGGGCCCGGGACGAGTTCGGCGCATGCGACTCCACACGGGGGGAGCCGCGTGCGCCGTGCCCGGCCCGGGCCCCGTCCCACTCGGCAGGCGCGGGCGACACCCGAGCGCGGCGCGGCCGGACGTGCCCGGCGGCGGGCACGCGTCCCCGGGGCCGGGCCGCGTCGTTGCGCGAGTCGACCACGACCACGGCCACGCCGGGACCGCCGGCCGGGTGTCCCGGCCCTCGCCGCCGGGACACGGGCCACACCTCAGGTCGCGGAGGGCGCGTCCGACGCGGCGTCGGAAGATGTCGTGATGCCGTCGAGGACGTAGGCCAGGCCGCTGGTGAAGGTGGCGTCCCAGTCGTCCTGGAGCATGTAGTCGTTTGCGCTGAGCGTCGGGTATCGGTCGCTCAGGTCGTGCAGTTGCCGCTGGGCAGCCTCGCGGTCCTCGACGGACAACGCGAAGCCGGCCCGGGCCACCGTCGCGCCCATGAGGTGGTTGTACAGCGCCCAGGTCGCCGAGTTCAGCCGGCGGCCGGTGAAGCCGGCTCGGACCAGGGCCGCCTGGAGGAACTCCATGCGGGCGAGCACGTTCGGGCCCAGGGTGGGTCGCTGCAGGAGCGCGGCCGACCACGGATGCCGCAACATGGTCGCCCGCCAGTCCAGGACCGCCGCGGCGACCTTCAACGCCGGTCAACAGGTGGGCGGAGCGCTCGGCACGGCGTTGTTCAACACCGTCGCCACCAGCGTCACCGCGAGCTATCTGCGCACCCACGAAGGCGGGCCGGACACGATCACGGCGGGCACCGTGCACGGATTCGGCGTGGCCCTGCTCGTGGCCACGGGCATCATGCTGGGCGCCGCCGCGGTGGCGGCCGTACTGATCGACACGCGCTCGACCCGGGACGTCCGTTCGTCCTGAACGGCCTCGGACCGGGCGACCCGGATCTCGCCGAGCGCGGGTCGGGCCGCCCGGCCCGCCCGAGTCGGCGATGAGCGGGCGGCGGGGAGTCGCACCCCGCCGCCCGTCTCGGCACGGCACCGCGTCCTCGGTCAGCGGAAGACGCCGGTGTGGCCGAGCGAGTAGCGGCCGGGTTGCGGGTAGACACACAGCCCGTGCGGGCCGGCGCCGACGGGCACACGGGCGAGCAGATGGCCGTCGGTGGTGTCGATCGCGTACACCTCGGAGTCGTAGCGCCCGCTGAGCCACAACACCTTGCCGTCCGCGGAGACGCCGCCCATGTCCGGGCTGCCGCCGCCGGGCAGGTGCCACTTGGCGGTCAACGCGCCGGTGGCGAAGTCGAGCACCGAGATCGAGCCCTCACCTCGGTTGGAGATGTACAGGCTCTTGGAATCGCGGCTCGGGTACAGCCCGTGCGCGCCCTTGCCGGTGCGCAGCCTGGTCGGCTTGCCGAAGGTGTCGCCGTCGAGCACCCACAGGCCGTCGGCCATCATGTCGGCGATGTACCAGGTGCGGCCGTCCGGGGAGATCTTGACGTCCTGGGGCATCGCACCGGACATCGGGATCTTCTGTTTGGCCAGCAGCTTCATCTCGGCGGTGTCGATCTTGAGCAGCTCGCCGGAGAACTCGCAGGAGACGATGAAGTACTTGCCGTCGGGCGAGAAGTCCGCGTGGTTGACCCCCGCGCACTCGCTGGGAATGGCCTTGACCACGGCCATCGTGTGCGCGTCGCGGAAGACCACCTGGCGGTCCATCGAGGCCATCACGACCGCGTACTTGCCGTCCGGCGTGAAGTAGAGGTTGTACGGGTCCTCCACCGGAACCGGCGTGCCGACCTTGCCGGTGGCCGGGTCCAGCGGAGTCAGTGTGTCGCCCAGGTCGTTGTTCACCCACAGGGTCTTCAGGTCCCAGGAGGGCACCACGTGTTGCGGCTGGTGGCCGACCTTGATCGTCTCGATCACCTTGTAGGTGGTCGGGTCGATCACGCTGACCGTGTTCGACTCGGTGTTGGGTACGTACACCCGGGACGGGAAGTCCTTGACCACGTCCGCGAGCATGCCGGGGCGGTCGGCCGCGTACAGGTCGTTCGGGTCCAGCGGCGGCGGCATGCCGGGCAGCAGATTCGCGCTCTCCGCCACCGGTACGGCGGGAGCGGGTGCGGGGTCGACGGGGGCGATCGAGGACTTGACCGGTTCGGGTTTCGCCGCGTCGTTCGTGGCGGACCCGCACGCGGCGGACGCCACCAGGCAACAGCCCGCCAGGAACAGCGAGGTCCGGCCGGGGCGGCGGCGGGAGGGGAAGGGATGAGTGGTCATCAGGTGACGAGCTCCGACATCGTGACCGCCCGCAGTCCGCGGGTCCGTAGGCCGTCGAGGATTGCGGGCATCGCGGCTACGGTGCCCGGGTGTCCGAAGTGCAGGCTGACCACCGAGCCCGGCCGAACCTCGTTCAGCACGGTGCGGGTGACGGTGGCGGCGCCGGGATCGGTGAAGTCGAGTGAGTCCAGGTCGTAGCCCAGGCAGTGCGCGTATCCCACGCGGCGGGCTTGGGCGACGACGGTGGGGGTGCAGTCCTTGGCCTGGGAGGGCCGGAACCAGCGCCCGATCGAGCCGGTGAGCCGGTTGAGCCGGTCGGCGCAGTCGGCGATCTCGGCGTAGGTGCGATCGGCGGACATCGACGAGATGTCGCCGTGGTGCATGGTGTGGTTGCCCAGTTCGTGGCCGCCGGTCAGCACGCGCTGGGCCATCCGCGGCTGTTCGTCGAGCCAGGAGCCCACCGCGAGCACGGTGCCGCGTGCCCCGGCCGCCTCCATCAGGCCGAGCAGCGAGTCGGCGGTCTCCGCACTGCCCTGCCCGTGGAAGGTCAGCGCCACCTGGGGCCGATCCGGTGGACCCGAGCCGATCTCGAACGGCAGACCGGCAGGCAGCGGCGGCTGCTCCCGGCCCGCTCCGACGCCGGCGGCGGCACTCGGGGCACCGGAAACGGCGGCGGACGTCGGGTTGTTGCCGCCGCCGGCCGACGTGGACGCCGGAGCGGACGCGGGTGTCGACGCGCGGGGGGACCCGTCGCCGCACCCGCTCGCCGCCGCGCCGGCGGCAGCGCCCAGCGCGGCGGCCCGGGCGAGCCGGCGAAGCATGCTTCGGCGATCCAGAGGCGTCACGCCGGCGACCTTACGGGCTGCGACCGCAAGAGAGCGGTATGCGTACGCTCGGCCACGCTGCGTGTCGTGTCACGTTCGCTGTGTGATTCCCGGCGATTGCCGAGGACGGGGTCGCATGCCGATCGACCCGCGCGGGTGAACCCCGAACCGCGTGCGCCACCCCGATGGAGCAGTGTCGCGACCGCCGGAGTGCTCCGGTGTCGACCGGCGCACCGTCTCGAGGTACCGCCCGGCGGACCCGGTCTCCGGTCGCGGTATTAGGGTCCGATGATGCGGATGTATCTCTCCTCGTTCCGATTCGGCGAACACCCCGACCGTCTGCTCGCGTTGCTCGACCCGCCGGCGGGCGCTCGGATCGCGGTGATCGCCAACGCGACCGACGATCGGCCGGCCGGCGTCCGCGCGGCCGGCGTCGACCAGGAAGTCGCCGGCCTCCGCGCCCTGGGACTGCGGCCGAGCGAACTCGACCTGCGCACGTTCTTCGACCGCCCGTTCGCCGAAGTCGGCGCCGTGCTCGCCGACTTCGCGGCGGTCTGGGTACGCGGCGGCAACGTGTTCGTGCTGCGCCACGCGCTTGCCCGCAGCGGCGCGGACCGCGTCCTCCTCGACCTGCTGCGCCGCGACGCGCTGGTGTACGCCGGGTACAGCGCCGGCGCGTGCGTGCTCGCACCGAGCCTGCGCGGCCTCGAACGGTGCGACGACGCGGACGCGGTCACCGCGCTGCACGGGGAACCCGCCCCCTGGGACGGGTTGGCCGTCCTCGACCACGCCGTCGTGCCGCACATCGACTCGCCCGGCCACCCGGAGGCGGAGCTGCTCGCGGCCGTCGTGGCCGACTATCGTGCCCACGGCGTGCCGCACCGCACGCTGCGCGACGGACAGGCCCTGCTGATCGACGGGGCGCGGGCCACCGTCTGCTGAGCCGGGACTCGAGGCCGGCGCCGGGCCGGACGTACGCGCGGTGTACGTGTGCTCGGCCGCACGTGCGGTCCCCCGGCCCGCGCCCGGTCGGACCTGCGCCGACCCGACATGCGTTCAGTCCGCCCTGGGCGGCACCGCCTCCCCGTAGGCCCGCAGGATGGTCAGGGCCGCGATGGTCAGGCCCGGCCGGGCCTCCGCCCGAACGGTGGGCGACCACTCGGCCCAGCGCAACGGCCAACCGCCGTCTTCCTCCTGGGCTTGGACCAGCGCCCGTAGGCCGACCCGCAGTTCGGCATCGGTGAACCAGTCCCGGGCCAGGCTGTCCGGGTACGGCGCGAAGTCGTGTGGCAGGTGATACTCGCCGACCGCGTAGCCCGGCGCGAGCCGGACCTGTTCCGGATGGGCCGGGTCGAGCAGCACGAGCCGCTGCTCCCGCACCAGTTCGCCCAGCCGCGCGGCCTGGTGCCGGGCCCACGCTCGATCCGGTGTGCCGTCGAGGAAGGTGACGGCCGCCTCCACCTCGTAGGGATGGGTGGTGGCCAGAGTCTCGACGGCGGTCCGGCAGAACTGTGTCGCGCTCGGGAGCCACGGGTGCTCGACGCCGGCGCGAAGCAGCGCCCCGACGATCCAGCCGGTCGGGATCAGGCCCGCGGTCGGCGGGTCCGGCACCACCAGCCACGGCGGGTGCGGATAGTCGCGCAGGCCGGCGAACGCCGGCGCCACCCCGCCCGCCGCGGTCGCCACGCTCGCCAGCCAGTCGCAGAGTCGGGCCGTCTCCGCACTGCGCAGCGCGCCGGTCTCGGCCAGGATCGGCATCGCGGTGCGCAGCGTGGCCGGTTGCGGAAGGGGACCGCGCACGTCCGGTTCCAAGCCGTACGCGAAGCCGCCGTCGGGGCTCCGGTAGGCGTACAACGCGGCCAGCACTCCGGCCCGTTCGTCGTCCACCTTGCCGCTCCCGCGCCCGGCGCCCGTGCGGTCCCTCGCTCTGTCGTGCTCGGCCCCGTCGTGCTCGGCCTTGCCGTCCTTTGTGCCGAACAGGTATGCGAAACGGCGTTGTTCCAGCACCCGTCCCGACGTCCACAGGAAACGTTCGGCCCGCTCGAGCATGTCTCGGGTGATCCAGTCCATGACTCGACGCTAGGCCGCCGAGCGCGCTCGGTCTTGAACGAATCGGACACCGGGCGTGCCGCGGCCGGGGGCGTGCCGTGGCACCGATTGCGTGGCCGGGGCGTGTCGGGGCGTCGGACCGACGGTGACGGTTGGAGGAATTTGCCCGCCCGGGGGTTGGCCCGCGCACCGCCGGCCGACCACGGTGGACGGGTCAGCCTCACCGATGTGCTTCGGGGGATGCTCGTGTTCGCTGGTTCTCGTACCCATGGCCTGCGCCGATCCGTGATCGGTGCCGCCGTACTCGCCGCCTCGGCCGCACTGGTCGGCCCGGTCCGTCCGCGCAGGCCGCCGAGGCGGACCGATCGGCGGGCGCGCACGGCACCTTCGGGGTGCACCGCGACGGCCGCCCGGTGGTGGTGCCGTTCCGCACCGGACGCGACGGCGAGGCCCTGGTGACGCTCACCGTCGCGGCACCGGGCCTCGACTGGGGTACGCCGGGCAAGGAGTCGGCGGTGCTGCAACTGCTCGTCGACGGGCGGCCCGCCGGTGACGTGGTGGTCTTCGGCGCCACGCCCACCGAGCGTAGCTTCGCCCTCGGCGCGCTGCGCAGGGGCCGGCACAAACTGACGCTGAGCTATGCGGCCGATCGCTCGTCGCCGGCCGGATCGGTGGTCCGGGTCTCCCGGCTGCGCACCGAGACCATCGCCACGACGGACCGCGAGCACGCCGTGGCCGCGAACGCGCCCGTGTTGTACGGCCGCGGCATCCCGGGTGTGCCCGGCGGGGCGACCGGCCCGTTCCAGAACGCGGTCTCCGACACGCCGGTGTCGGCCTGGTACCAGGAGACCCCGGCGGCGACCGCCGGGAACCGGGTGCTGACCTACACGATCGTGTGGAGCAACGAGGACGGCGGCACCTCGACACCGGCGCTGATGGCCCGCTGGGGCCGCACCACCGACATCGAGTGGGCCTACCGCGTCGAGGTGGACGGCCGAGGCAAGGCGGTGCCGGGCACCGCGTACTTCCAGTCGCCCGACCACGGCACGAAGTTGTTCGCCGGCCGCTACGAGGACGGCCACCCGCTGCTGCAGACGTGCACGCTGAACAACAACCTGTGCGACGTCGTGGACAACCCGATGCGGTTCGCGCCGGCGGCGGTCGAGCGGCTGGTCGATCCGAAGAAGACCGCGCGCGAGGAGATGGTGGACCGGCACCCGTGGGTGTATCAGGTGATGACCGACGAGGTGCGCCGCGAGGGCCGGGTCGTCGCCGACCCGCCGGCGGACACCACGACGCTGATCGCCGACCCCCGGGACTACCTGTACGCGGTGGTCCGCAAGACCACCTCGGCACCGCCGCCCGGCGCGGCCGGCTGGGCCGGTGTCGCGCTCGGTGTGCGGATCAAGGGCGACCCGACCCTGTACCGCTCGGACCGCGGGCGGGTGGACTGGTCGCTGCAGCGCGACGATCCGGCGGCGACCACGGTACGACTCCCGCACGGGACGCGGGCGTCGGACATCGTCGAGGTGGTGGCGATCCGAACGGTGGCGGGTGTCGACCCGGGCACCACGGTCACGGTGAACGGGGTCAATCGGGCGTTCCTGCTGGGCGAGGACGACCGACCCGGGCGGGCAGTGCCGGTCCGTCCCGAGAAGCCGGTCACGTTGACCGCGGCGGCGCCGGAGGCGGTGCTGTACCGCCGATGAGCCGGTCGGCATCGGGCACCGGCCGGGCTTGATGGGGTGTTCTCAAGCCGCGGTCGGAAATCGGGCGCCGGGAGGGCCGGAATCGGCCCCGCCCGGCGCCCGGTCCGTTCAGGGTGTGGGCACCGGCACGCGCGGCTCCGGCACGGTCGGCGGCTCGACCGGACCGCCCTCGGAGAGTCCGAAGCGATCGTGCAGCCGGCGCAGCGGCCCGGGCGCCCACCAGGTGGCCCGGCCGGTGAGGGCCAACACCGCCGGCGCGAGCAGGCTGCGCACCACGAACGCGTCGACCAGGACGGCCAGCGCGAGTCCGCCGCCGAGCATCATCGTGTTGGTCACCCGCGAGGTGCCGATCGCGAACATCACCACCGCCAGGACACACGCCGCGGCGGTGATGATGCCGCCGGTGCGCGCCAGTCCGGTGGCGACCGCGCCCCGGTGGTCGCCGGTGCGGTCGTGCTCCTCCTTGATCCGGGAGATCAGGAACACGCCGTAGTCCATGGACAGTCCGAACGCGATGCAGAACATCAGCACCGGCAGCGCGGTCTCGATCGACCCGGTCGGGGTGAAGTCGAGCAGGCCGGACAGGTGGCCGTCCTGGATCACCCACACCACCGCGCCGAACATCGCGGTCAGGCTCAGCGCGGCGAACACGATCGCCAGGATCGGCAGGACCACGCTGCCGGTGAGCAGGAAGACCAGGACGAACGTGGTGAGCAGGATCAGGCCGCCGGCGAGCCACAGTCGGCTGCCGATCGCGTGCTTGGCGTCGACCAACTCGGCGCTCTGTCCGCCGACCAGGGCCGGGCCGGGCGCGGGCACGGCCCGCACCTCGCGCACCAGATCCTGACCGGCGGCGGAGAGGTCCTCGACGGCGGGCACCACCGAGATGTACGCGCTGCCGGCGGCTCGCCGACCGGCCTCGGCCGGACCCGGGGCCGCGCTGCGGGCACCGTGCTCGAAGGTGCCTGCGGGCCCGACCACGCGGGCCACACCGTCGATCGCGGACAGTCGGGCACTGTAGTCGGCGGTGCCGTCGGGTTGCCGCGCCGCGCCCACCACGATCTCGATCGCGCCGGTGGGGCGTCCGTCCACCTGGTCCCGGATCACCTGTTGGACCTGCCGGGATTCGGCCGACTTCGGCAGTTGGCGATCGTCGCCGGTGCCGAACTGCACGCCCAGGAAAGGCAGTCCGAGCGCGACCAGAACGCCGGTGGTGAGGACGGCGACGATCGGCGCCCGGCGCATGATCGCCTGGGAGATCCGATACCAGCGGCTCTCCGGCTGCGCGTGCGGCGCGGCCGGGCGCACGGGCCGCGCCCGGCCGACGAGTCGGCGCAGCGGCACGCGCAGGTCGCCCCTGTCCACCCGGTCGCCGAGCAGGACCAGCGCGGCGGGCAGGATCACCAGCGCGCCGAACGCGGCGAGCAGTACGACCGGGATTCCGGCGTACGCGAACGAGCGCAGGAAGTACTGCGGGAAGACGAGCATCGCGGCCAGGGAGACGGCGAGGGTGAGTGCGGAGAAGACCACGGTGCGCCCGGCGGTGTTCAGCATCACCGTCACGGCGCGGATCGGCGGGGCGCCGGCGGCGAGTTCCTCGCGGTAGCGGCGGACCACGAACAGGCCGTAGTCGACGGCCAGGCCCAGGCCCAGCACGGTGGTCAGGTTCTGCGCGAACACCGAGACGTCGGTGACCGAGGAGACCATGCGCAGCACCGCGTTGGTGCCGACCATGGCCAGGATGCCGACGCCCAGTGGCAGCAGCGCGGCGACCAGGCTGCCGAAGACCAGGATCAGGATCAGCAGGGTGATCGGCAGCGCGATCAGTTCGGCGCGGACCAGGTCCTCGGAGATGGTCTTCTGCATGTCGTGGCGCACCGCGACGCTGCCGCCGAGTTCGACCTTCAGCGCGCCTCGGGTGCCTCGGTAGTCGGCGGCCAGGCGTTCGAACGTGTCGGAGGCGGCGGTCTCCTCACCCCGGACGTGGGCCAGGACGAGTCCGTGTCGGCCGTCGGCGGTGCGCAGGGTCGGTGCGCCGCCGTTCCAATAGGAGACCACCCCGGCGACATCGGGTTCGGCGCCGAGTCGGTCGGTCAACTCCTTTGCCTGGAGCGCGACTTCAGGTGCGTCAAGGGGGCGGTCGGCGCCGACCAGGAGGACCAGGTTGGGGCGGCTGCCGGGGAAGTCGCGGTCGAGGGCGGTCGCGGCACGGGCCGAGGCCGAGTTCGGGTCGACGGCGCCGCCGCCGAGCAGGTGGTCGCCGACGCCGCGGCCGAGCAGTCCGGCGCCGATCAGCAGGAACAGGGCCGTGATCAACAAGAGCCGGGGCCGGGCGGTGGTCAGGCGGGCCAGGGCAGCGAACATCGCCGAACCCTTCCGTAGAGTCGATGGATCGTATGTGGAACATACGATATGCAAAGCCTTTCGTCTAGATGACATATGTTCGCGGACCGCTAACATGTGGACATGACGGACCGACCCAACACCGGGCGGCCGCCGATGGGAGCACGGACCGGGTACCGGCTGGTCAAGCTGGCCGATCTCCTGTTGGCGCTCGCCGATCAGACGCTTTCCTCGCTGGGCGTCAAGACCAAGCACGTGCATGTGCTGGAGACCCTGCTGACCTACGAGTCGTTGTCCCAGCAGGACGTCAGCCGACTGCTCGGGATCGACCCCAACGTCCTGGTCGGCGTGCTCGACGACCTGGAGGAGCGCGGCTTCGCCGAGCGTCGGCGCAACCCGCACGACCGACGGCGGCACGTCATCCAGGTCACCGCCTCCGGACGCGAACTGGTCGCGGAGAGCACCCGGTTGCTGAGCGCGGCCGAGGACGCGTTCTTCGCCGCCGTCTCGGCCGAGGACCGGCGGATCGTGCACGACGCGTCCGGCCGGCTGCTGGCCGCGCATCGTCCCGGGTGGTCCGACGACGGATCCGACGCGAGCTGCTGAGCGGCCGCTTCGGTGCGGCGCCTGGATCGAGGCGCCCGCCGGGCGACTGCGGTTCCACTCGGGCCCGGGTTCGGATGCGAGCCCGGGCCCGGTCCGGATGCGAGCCCGGGCCGGTCCGAGTTCCGGCTCGGGCCCGGATTCGCGCTCGCGTCGGGGTACTTCGCCACTTCTTCGTCTCTTCTTCGCCCGACCGCCATGATCCGACTCCCCGCGCATCACTTCGCGCGGGCCAGGGTGTGGGCGTCGACGGTCGATCGTCGTCGACCGGAGCGAGAAGGAGACGTCCATGTCCGGATGGAAGACCGTCACGGCCGCGATCCTGGCCGGGGCCGCCGTTGTCGCCGCCCCGGGAATGGCCGCCGCCGCGGATCGTCACGGTGGCCACCACCGCAAGTCCTTCGACCTCCAAGCGCACCGAGGCGGTCTCGGGCTGACCGTGGAGAGCACGCTCGCGTCCTTCGCCAAGGGTCTGGACCTGGGGGTGTCCACGCTCGAACTGGACGTCCAGATCACCGAGGACGGCCGGGCCGTGGTCACCCACGACCGCAAGGTCGACGGACGCAAGTGCGCGGACACCAAGCCGGTACGCGCCGGCGACCCGGAGTTCCCCTACGTCGGCAAGTACGTCAACACGCTCAGCCTGGCGCAGGTCCGCACGCTGGACTGCGGATCGCGGCAGTTCCCCGGCTTCCCCGCGCAGACCACCTCGCCCGGAGCCCGAATGCCGCTGCTCACCGAGGTGTTCGACCTGGTCAACCACCGGCACGCGCGCGGCGTGAAGCTCAACGTGGAGACCAAGGTCGAGGCCGGCGCGCCGCAGGAGACCGCGCCGCGCGAGCAGTTCGTACAGGTCGTGGCGCGCGAGGTGCGCCGGGCCGGGCTGTTGCGCCAGGTCACCGTGCAGAGCTTCGACTGGGGCGCGCTCAAGCGCATGCGGCAGGTCGAACCGCGCCTGCCGCTGGTCGCGTTGACCAACTACGACTTCCTCCAGGTCGGCAAGCCCGGCGCCTCGCCCTGGCTGGGCGGCCTGGACATCGACGACTTCGACGGCGATCCGCTGCGCGCGATCTCCTCGTTCGGCGCCGGCACGTTCTCGCCCGTGCACGGCTTCCCGCAGGACGGCAAGGTCACCGACCCGAACTACCGTCCCTACGTGACCCGCGACATGGTCGCCCGGGCACACGCGTCGGGCATCAAGGTCGTGCCGTGGACCGTCGACGACCCGGCGACCATGGCCAAGCTGATGGACGACGGCGTGGACGGTCTGATCACCGACTACCCTGACCGGCTGCGGGAGTTGATGGCCGCACGTGGGCTGTCGCTGCCCAAGCGCTACCCGGCGCGCGGCTGATCGGCGCGATCCGCCGGAGACTTCGGCGTCCGCAGGGGTGGGGACGCCGAAAAGGGCCGGGCCCGTCGACACTCGGTCGACGGGCCCGGCCCTGGTACGGCTACCGCGTTGGTGTGGCTATCGCGGTGTGGTTACCGCCTGATGACGCTCGGCTCAGAGGTTGACGCCGTGCGCGCGCAGGTAGGTGACCGGGTTGATGCCGCTGCCGTAGTTCGGCGTGGTGCGGATCTCGAAGTGCAGGTGCGGGCCGGTCACGTTGCCGGTCGCGCCGGAGAGGCCGATCTGCTGACCGGTGCTCACCGTGGCGCCGACACGCACGCCGATGCTGGACAGGTGGGCGTACTGCGAGTACTTGCCGTCCGCGTGCTTGATCACGATCTCGTTGCCGTAGGCGCCGCCGTTGCCGGCCTTGACCACGGTGCCCGAGGTGATCGCCTTCACCGAGGTGCCGGTGGCGGCCACGAAGTCCTGGCCGGTGTGGCTGCCGCTGGACCACAGCTTGCCGCCGGTGCCGAACGCGGTGCCCAGGCCGCCCTTCACGGGAGCGACGTAACCGGACGCGTTGGCCGTGGTGGACTCGGCCTTGGCCGAGGACTCCTTGGCCGCGACCGGGGCCTTCTCCTTGACCTCGACCTTCGGCGCGACCTTCACGGACGCCGTGGTCTTGGTCTCGGTCTTCGGCGCGGCCGGAGCGGTCTCGGTCTTGGTGCTGCCGGACTCGGTCGAGGCCGAGGCCTTACCGGAGAGCGAGAGCTTCTGACCGATCTGGATGACGTTCGGGTTGCCACCGATCACCGAGCGGTTGTCGGCGTACAGCTTGTGCCAGCCGCCCTCGACATCCTTGGCGGCGGCGATCTTGGAGAGCGTGTCGCCCTTGACCACGGAGTACGAGGTGCTGGTCGACGCGGACTTCGCGGCGGCCGCCGGGACGACCTCGATCTTCGGGGCCGGAGCGGACTCGGCCGGCTTCTCGGCGGCCTTCGGGGTGACCTTGACCGTGGACTTGGTGCCGGGCGAGACGGCCGGCGCGGCGCTGCCCTTGGTCAGGCCCGCCGGGCCGGAGGTGTTCGGCCAGGCGCCGGGACCCTGTACGGCGAGAACCTTCTCGGCGATGGCGATCTGCTGGTCCTTGGTGGCCAGGTCGGCACGCGGGGCGTACTGCTGACCGCCGAACTCGTTCCAGGTGCTGATGGTGAACTGCAGACCACCGTAGAAACCGTTGCCGGTGTTGATGTGCCAGTTGCCCGAGCTCTCGAGCATGGCGACCTTGTCCCAGGTGGAGACGGAGGCGGCGTTGGCGGTGGCGAGACCGGTGACCAGCGGGGCGGCGACGATCGCGCCGGCCATGCCGAGGGTCAGCGCGAGACGCGTCTTCTTGGGCATGCGGGCAGGGGTGATGAACGACTGCACGAAGATTTTTCCTTCTCCCACGCCTACGAAGTGAGCTGTCGGATTCGGGCTGGAGAGTCTCGCCCGGCCGTGTTCGGCCCTCCTGAGGAAGGGACGGGCACGGCTTCACCCCAAGCCGTCGTCATGGGCGTCCGTGTCACGGACGCCCGGGACGGCATTCCACTTGGTTCCCCCGCTCCTGCCTTTCGGGTTTCGTACCGTGGCCTCGCTCCGGCGGCAGGATTCGGCGAACCGGGAGACCATTTCGCCGAGCACCGGACCGGTGTGGCGAAGCACCAAACTACGCACACCCTCGACTCGGATCCAAACATCACGTTTCGCCGAAACAGAAGAATCAGGGCGGAAGGGTGGAATATCGGGACCTAAAGTCCCGAGAAGCGTACGCATTGTGCCCGAATCGATGACATATAGTGGGTATTCGATTACTCAGGGCAGGAATCGTGAAAAGACGGTTTACGGTGCGTACGACCTCCTGACCATCGGTACCCGGCATGTGACGTGCACCATAGAGAGGGTCGATGGCCGCCCGATATGTACCGCTATCGGTCATCCGAAAACCAGAGATGCCCCGGTGGCGGCGCCCAAGAGCGCACCAGCCACGGCTTGCGCGACGGTGTGGTGACGCAGTGCGACACGCGACCAGCACACGACGCCGACCGCGAGATAACCGGTCGACCACCACGGTCCGCCCGCGACGGCGAGCAACGCGACGATGCCGGACGCGACCGCGCAGTCGACGCTGATCTTCCACGCCGCGTTCACCACCAGCAGCACCACCGTCATGCCCCACAGCGCGAACATCGCGAACACCAGCCGGGACGGCGCGCCGGCGCCGAGCATGACCGCCGCGCCGATGCCGATCGAGGCCAGGATCACCGCGAAGATGCGCGGACGCTGCCGGCGGTCCACCACGTGCCGGTCGCCCCAGGTACCGCGGCGACGCTCCCACTCGATGTACCCGGCCGGAACGATGCCCGCGCACAGTGCCGCGAACAGACCCCATCCGGCGCCGGTCCACGAGTGGGCGACGAGCGCACCGAAACCGGACAGTCCGGCAAGGATGGTGTTGCGCGGCTGGAGGATGTCGGTGACCACCTGGGCGGCGCCCCGGACACGGCCCGGACCGGGAGCGGCGGTGTGCGCCGCGACCTGGGCCGACGGGCTCCGCACGACTGCGTTGTCCATCCGCGTACGGTAGCGATCGGCTCGGAGCCGCCCGCGCGCGGGCCGGTACGGAATCCGGCCCGACACGGTGATCGTCCCGGGCGTGGCCGAGACCGGCGCGACGGTGTCGCCGCCCCGGTGGACGCGCCGGCGCCGGGCGCTCGCCCCCGGCGCCGGGGGCGAGCGCCACCGGGGATCCGGTCGTGGGATCAGCGGTCGGGGGTGGACGGGCGGACGATGGTGGACATGTAGCAGCCGTAGGTGATGTTGCGGCAGTGGATCTCGGTCACCTCGGGGTCGGCGAGGATCTCGGCGAGGGCGGGCTCGGGGTTGTCGGTGTCGTGGAGGCGTGAGGTGGGGTGGATCCGTCCCCGGGCGTCGTAGGCGCGAAAGACCTGGGGCCGGGCCCGCCACTGGGGCGGGTAGGCGTCGGTGCTCGGGCCGGGGCAGGCGTCGGCGTGCGCGAAGACCGGGCCGATCTCGCGGTACGGGCTCGCCGGGAGCGGCGGTTCGTAGCCGAACAACATGAGCCGCTCGCCCGGCTCGGCGTCGCGCAGGCAGCAGCGCAACGGTTCGCCGCCGCCGGCCGTGTGCGCTTCGACCGGGTGGCCGGAGACGTCCAGGCCGGTGGCCCGGACCGAGGCGAGGAGCTCGGCGGGGATCGCTCGGACGACGAAGGTGCGGGTATCCGCGGAGGTGGTCATGCCTCCAGCGTGGACGCGGCCGGGACACGGTGCCGGCGGCAATCGGACACCTCGTTCGGCACCCGGCCTCACCCGGCTCGACCGTCGAGACGACACCAATCCCGGCGGTAGGACGCCCAGTCCGTGTCGGTCGCGGCGAAGTCGACGTACAGTGCGACGCCGAAGTTCGGTCGGCGCGGGTCGTGTCTGGTCAGGCCCAGGCGGACACCGCGCACCGCCGCCGCGACCGTCTCGGCCGAGCCGTGATGACCCCAACTGTTCGCGTAGTAGGCGGGCAGGCCCATCAGCAGGTCGACCCCGGCCGGCGTCGCCTCCAGGGCGAGCTCGGTCTGCTGCGCGACGTAGCCGCCGTACAGCGACTCCAGCGGCATCGCGGTGTCATAGGACATCAGCGCGATCTGGTCGACCCGCCGCGCGACCTGGCCGAAGTATCGCTGCGACCACCACTTGGGGTGATCGCGCAGCGCTTGGAAGACGCTGTGCAGGGACGGCAGCGGATCGATCTGCGCGGCGGCGACCGACAGCGGGACGCCGCGCGCACGGGTCAGCGCGTGGGTGGCGGTGAGCACGGTCAGGAAGTCCTCGTTCCCGGACCACACCGGTTCCAGATCGAGGTGCACGCCCTCGAAGCCGGCGTCCAGGATCTGCGCGGCCGACGCGGTGATCGCCGCGCGCACCGGCGGGCGCTCCAGCCGCAGCCCGGGCCCGCCGTGCGAGACGATGTCGCCGAGCCAGGCCTGCACCCGTACGCCGGGCAGTTCGCGGTGGACCGCGTCCACCAGTTGCCGCGCCCCGGGGTGGGCGGAGGGCGGCAGCGTGCCGTCGTGTTCCAGGGGCCCGGCGTGCACGTACAGGTCGTGGATGCCGGTGCCCCGCAACCGCTGTGCCAGTGCGGCCAGTTCGGCCGCCCCCTTGCGTCCGTCCACCCATGCGTGGCCGAGCCAGATCGCGTCCCGGCCGCGGGTGCGGGCCTGGTCCGACGGATCGCCCGCGTACTCCAGCCGCAGCGCCAGCGCGGCCGCGCCCACCGGCAGCAGCGGCAGACTCACCAGGATCAGCAGGATCACGGTGATCCGCCGCCGGCGACTCCACGACCGCCACCGTCGCCGCAGCCGGCCCCCACGCGGTGGCGGGGGGACGTCGGGCTCCGCCGCGGGAGCGTCGCGCTCGGCGGCGTCGCCGACCCCGCCCTCAGCCGCAGCGTGTGCACCGACCTCCGCGGGCTCGTCCGGGCCTGGCGCGGTGCTCTCCTCGGCAATCCGCCCCGGTTCGGCGATGGCGATACGGATCTCCCCCCTGTGTCGTGGCTCTCGGGCCCGGGTCGGGGGCCGGCGAACCGCTCGGTCGTGGCCGGCGGGCCGCACATGACCGCGGACGGGTGTCCGGGCCGGCGACCCGGGTCGCCGGCCCGGGAGATCTGCGTCGACTCCCCCTGCTACGGACGCGCTCGGGTACGGAACCGTTCCACTCGGCGGTGATGCCTCCCGGCGATCGGCCCGTCCCGTTCCATGCGCGGGTTCGACGCGGTCCGGGAATAGGGGTGCGTGGTCATGGGCGGGGTGCCCCGATCGGGTTGGGTACCGGGATCAGGCCGCTGTCCACGAGGTGTCGGCCCAGCGGCGCGGCCAGCCGGATGGCCTCCTCGACCCCGGCCTCGCCCAGTAGCGTGACGGGGTCGGCGGCGAGTCGATCGGTGGCGTGTTCCACGTCGCGGCGCAGCGCCCCGCCGCTCCTGGTCAGTCGCGAGTCGCGGTCCAGCAGGCCCTTGGCGACCAGGCGGCGGCGCGCCTGTTCCCACTGCGCGTCGCTCCAGCCCCGGGTGCTCTGCAGCAGTTCGCGCGGGACGTTGCCGGTGGCGGCGTGGGTCGGGCCCGCCTCGATGCCGGTCAGGCCGGCGTGCGCGACCGCGATCACATGGCCGTCGCCGCGGTGTTCGCGCAGGACCGTACTCGCCAACCACAACCGGCCGGCCACCCCGTCCGGGCGCCGCACACCCGCCCACGCCGCGGCGAGCGCGCGTCCTTCGTACCCGCAGCCCTCGACCGCGCGTTCCAGCAGGTCGACCAGGGCCTCCAGGTGCCGTTCGCCCACCGCCGGCAGGCTTCGGGCCAGCGCCGTCTCGACCGCGCCGATCCGGGTGTCGAGCATCTTCTCCGGCGTCGTGTACGCCCACGCGTCGGGCAGCGCACGGGCCACCCGGCCGGGTGCGAACGCGAAGCACAGCGCGCTCGCCTCGGGGGCGCGGACCGCGCCGAGCGGGGCGAGCCGACCCGCGAAGTAGCCCATCCACCACCCGATCAGCCCGAGCGCGCGGGCCGCCTCGGCCGGTTCCGGCGCGAAGTACACGACGGCGTGGACGGGTTCGATCGCCTCCCAGAAGCGTCTGGCGAGGGTGGGGGCGGGAGCGGCCGACACGATGGGCACCTTTCACCGGGCGACGGGGAGCGGGGGCGGCGGTCGACGATCGGGCGTGGCAGGCCACGAACCACGAGCCACGAGCCGGCCCCGTCGACGAGCCTGCCCGTTGTCCCACTCCCGGAACAGTGCCAATCTGGGTGAATGGACCAGGATCCGAGCTGGTGGGTACGCGTCGCGCTGGAGGACTGGCACACCCGCGCGGGACCGCGCCATCGACGGATCGCCGAGTCGCTGGCCGAGGCGATCGAGCGCGGCCTCGCCGGCCCGGGCGCGCGGCTGCCCGCCGAGCGCCCGTTGGCGCACGCCCTGGGGGTCGGCCGCGGCACCGTCGTGCGCGGCTACGAGACGCTCGCCGAGGCCGGCCTGGTGGAGCGGCGCCAGGGCGCGGGCACGTTCGTGTGTCCCCGGCCCGGGTGGACGCATCCGCCCACCCCGGTCGCGGCCCCGGTCCGGCGGCGCCTGGTCGCCGACGCCGACGTGCTCGACCTGTCCCTGTCGGTACCCGCCGGGACCGGGCATCTGCCGCCCGCGGACGGCGCGTTCGTGTTGTCTCAGGACGACGGGCACGGCCTGCCCCCGGACGGCCTGCCCGAACTGCGCGCGGCCTTGGCCGACCACCTCACCACGCACCTGGGCCTGCCGACCACACCCGACCGGTTGATCGTCACCGCCGGTGCCCGGCACGCGCTGTCCCTGGTGCTCGCGGCGCTGGTGTCACCGGGACGGGCGGTCCTGACCGGCTGCCCGGGCACGCCCGGCCTGGCCGCGGCGGTGACGGCGGCCGGGGGTCGGCCGATCGGTGTCGGTGTGGACGCCCTGGGCCTGGACGTGGCCGCCGTGGACCGGGCCGCCGCCCGGCTGCACGCACCGGTGATCCTGGCCGCCTCGGCCGCGCACGACCCGACCGGCGCTCCGCTGGCCGAGCTCCGCCGCCGCGCCCTGCTCACGGTGCGGCGCGCCCGGGACGCGGTGCTGGTGGAGGACCTGACCCAGGCCGGACTGGGCCTGGGACCGGACCGTGCCCCTCCCGTACCGCCGGCCGCGGCCGACGACGACACGGTGATCGCGTTCGGCTCGCTGTCCAAGATGTTCTGGGCCGGCCTGCGGGTGGGCTGGCTGCGCGCGCCGGACGCGCTGCGCGGCCGGCTGACCCGGACCCGCGCGACCGGCGCGGCGGCGAGCGTACCCGCGCAGGTGCTCGCCGCCCGCCTGCTGCGAGCCGCCGACGCGCACTGGCAGGAGGAACTGCGTCGAGCGCTGACCGAACGCCGCGATCTGCTGCTGGACCTGCTGGCCGGTCAGTTGCCGGCCTGGCGGGTGCAGGCGCCGCGGGCCGGGCTGTCGGTGTGGGCGGACCTGCCGGTCGCGGACAGTACGACGTTCGCGCACCTGGCCGCGCGGTACGGCGTGCTGGTCCTGCCCGGCGCCGACGCGTGCGTGGACGGCCGACACCATCGCGGCGTGCGGTTGTCCTTCGCCGAGTCGGCGGCCACCCTCGAGTCGGCCGTCGACCGGCTGACCGCCGCGTGGGAGGAGCACACCCGTCGACTGGCGGCGAGTCGCTGACGGGCACCGACCCCTTCGTCGGCCGGCGTGGTGAATCCCATGGGTTCCGGCCTGCTCGGGCCGGGCAGCGACAAGGACATGACCTCTTCCGCCTCCGCCATGCCGTACACCGAACTGGGCCGCACCGGCCTGACCGTGGGTCGCATCGTGCTCGGCACGATGAACTTCGGGCCCGCCACCGACGAACGCGACAGTGGCGAGATCATGGACGCCGCGCTCGACGCGGGCATCAACCTGTTCGACACCGCGAACGTGTACGGGCGCTCCCAACTGACCGGCGCCGGCGCCCGGGGGGACACCGAGGAACTCGTCGGCCGCTGGCTGGCCGGGGGCGACCGGCGCGAACGGGTCGTGCTGGCCACGAAGGTCTACGGCAGTTGGGGCGACTGGCCCAACTCGGGCGGGCTCAGCGCCCGGCACATCCGCCGGGCCTGCGAGGACAGCCTGCGCCGCCTGGGCACCGACCACATCGACGTCTACCAGATGCACCACATCGATCGCCGGGTCCCGTGGGAGGAGATCTGGCAGGCGATGGACCTGCTGGTCACGCAGGGCAAGGTGCTCTACGTCGGGTCGTCGAACTTCGCCGGCTGGCACATCGCGCAGGCCCAGGAGGCGGCGGCCCGCCGATCCTCGCTGGGTCTGGTCAGCGAGCAGTGCCTGTACAACCTGGCCGAGCGGGCCGCCGAGGCCGAGGTGCTGCCGGCGGCGCGGGCCTACGGCCTCGGGGTCATCCCGTGGTCGCCGCTGCACGGCGGCGTACTGGGCGGGGTGCTGGAGAAGGAGCGCGCGGGCGGTCGGCACCGCTCCGCCGGGGACCGGGCGGCGGGCGAGGTGGCCGAGCGGCGCGAGCAGATCCAGGCGTATGAGGACCTGTGCGGCAAGATCGGTACGCCGCCGGGGGAGGTCGCGCTGGCCTGGCTGCTCACCCGCCCCGGGGTGACCGGCCCGATCGTGGGCCCGCGCACACGAGACCAATTGGACTCGGCGCTGCGGGCCACGAGCGTCGAGTTGAGCCCGGAGACACTCGCCGAACTGGACCGGATCTTCCCCGGCCCGGGACCCGCGCCGGAGTCTTTCGCCTGGTAGCGGGCCGGTCGCCGACCGGGTGCCGGGCCCACCGTCACCCGGTCGCAAGCGGGTGGAATGAGATGTGACCCAGGTCACATCATCGATCGAAATATCCGGGGACTTCCTGTCCGTTTAACCCAGCGAATCAACAATCGGGGAATCACTCCCCGGTTATCGCTCGGGTACCGACAGGAAGGAGCCGGATCATGGGCAGCACCGTCATTGCCACCGACGTCGCCGAGGACCGTGGCCCGCGACTTCGTGCGGACGCCCGGCGAAACCGCGAGCGGATCGTCGCCGCGGCACGCGAGATGTTCGTCGAGCACGGCGCCGAGGTGCCGTTCGACGAGGTCGCCCGCCGCGCGGGAGTCGGCAACGCGACCCTGTACCGCCACTTCGCCGACCGCAACGAGCTCGCGCAGCGGGTGATCCTCTCCGTCCTGGAACGGATCACCGAGCGGGGCGAGCTGGCCCTGGCCGAGGAGCCGGAGGCCTTCACGGCCCTGCGGCGCTTCGCGCACGGCGCGACGGAGGAGCGGATCGGGGCTCTGTGCACGCTCATGTCCGCCGGAGTGGACAAGACGCACCCCGAGATGGTCGCCGCCCGGGCACGGTTGGAGCACTTGGTCGAGACGCTGATGGAGCGCTCTCGTACCGAGGGCCGGCTGCGTACCGACGTCGGCTCGGGCGATCTGCTGATGGCGATCACCCAGCTCACCCGACCGCTGCCCGGGATGGGCGGCTGCGTGGTGAACGACCGGTTCGTGCACCGTCACCTGGACGTGCTGCTCGACGGTCTGAGCACCCCCGACCCCACCCCGCTGTCCGGCACCGCCGTGGCACTGGGGGACATCGAACGGCTTGCCGCCGAACACGAGGGGCGGCCTTCCGGGCACTGACGCGCCCCACCGACTTCCCGAACCTTCGCAGCACCTCGTGACCGCGTAACGACCACGAACACCTCACCGTCGCCCCGCCGTTTCCGCGCGGGCGAGGGAGCACCGTCCACCCTCGCGACGTCCGTCGTCGCATCGCACCCCCCAAGTGAGTACCCCCATGTCTGCAACCGCCCCGCCCAAGACCACCGTGCCCGATCCCAGGCGCTGGAAAGCGCTCCTGTTCATCGCCATCGCCCAGTTGATGGTCGTCCTCGACGGCACCATCGTGAACATCGCGCTGCCGTCCGCCCAGACCGACCTGGGCATCTCCGACGGCAACCGGCAATGGGTGATCACCGCGTACGCCCTCGCGTTCGGTGGGCTGCTGCTCTTCGGCGGCCGGATCGCCGACCTGTGGGGTCGACGCCGCACCTTCATCGTCGGCCTGACCGGTTTCGCCGCCGCGTCCGCGCTCGGCGGCATAGCCGCGAGCACCGGCATGCTGCTCGGCGCCCGGGCGCTCCAGGGCGCGTTCGGCGCGCTGCTCGCCCCGTCCGCGTTGTCCCTGCTCGCGGTGATGTTCACCGACGCCAAGGAACGCGCCAAGGCGTTCGGCATCTTCGGCGCGATCGCCGGTGGTGGCGGCGCGGTGGGCCTGATCCTGGGCGGCGTGCTCACCGAGTACCTGAACTGGCGCTGGACCTTCTTCGTCAACATCCCGTTCGCCGCGGTCGCCGCGGCCGGTGCCGTACTGGTCATCAGTGAGCCCGCCGGGACCCGCAACCGCTCGCCGCTGGACATCCCCGGCGTGGTGCTGTCCTCGGTCGGCCTGGGCACCCTGGTCTACGCCTTCACCCGCGCCGAGAGCCACGGTTGGACCTCGGGCAGCACGGTGGGCCTGTTCATCGCCGCGGCCGTCCTGCTCGCGTCGTTCGTCTTCGTGGAGAGCCGGGTCAAGGCCCCGCTCCTGCCGCTGCGGGTGATCGCCGAGCGCAACCGGGCCGGCATCTACCTCTCGCTCGGCCTGGCCATCATCGCGATGTTCGGCATGTTCCTGTTCCTCACCTACTACCTCCAGATCGTCAAGGACTTCTCGCCGGTGATGACCGGCCTGGCGTTCCTGCCGATGATCGCGGGCATGATCACCGGCTCGACCCAGATCGGCGCGCGCCTGATGACCCGGGTCCCGGCCCGGCTGCTGATGGGCCCCGGCTTCCTGACCGCCGGTGTCGGCATGCTGCTGCTCACCCGGATCGAGGTCGGCAGTTCGTACGTCGGGCTGATCCTGCCCGCGCAGATCCTGCTCGGCCTGGGCATGGGCACGGCGTTCATGCCGGCGATGAGCCTGGCCACCCACGGCGTCCAGCCGCGGGACGCGGGTGTCGCCTCGGCGATGATCAACACCTCGCAGCAGGTCGGCGGCGCGATCGGCACGGCGCTGCTGAACACCATCGCGGCGAGCGCGACCACGGCCTACGTGGCCTCGCACACGGCCGGTTCGGCCGGCCTGGAGCAGCTCAAGATGCAGGCCATGGTGCACGGCTACGCCACCGCCATCTGGTGGGCGGTCGGCATCCTGGCGCTGGCCTCGGCGATCGCCTTCACGTTCATCACCGTCGGGCACGGCGACAGCACGGTGGTCGCCTCGAACGACAAGGACGCGGACACCGACGCGGACGAGTTGCCGGTTCCGGTGCTCGTGCACTGACCGCACGATCGGTGCCGCCGGGTCTTCCGGACCTCACGGCACCTCGGTCGCGGGCCCCATCGCCGTCGGCGGTGGGGCCCGCGCCGTGTCCGGGACCGCTATCCGGGTCCGGGCGGCCGAGGGTCGCGGCCCGGACGCGGGGGTTGCGGACCGGCCGCGCCGACCGGGTGCACGACGTCGTCCAGCGGGAGCGGCAGTGCCTCGCAGACCACCGTGCCCGGCCGGGCGCCGCGCGCGAGGTAGGCGTTGACCCGGGCGTCGACACACGCGTTGCCGCTGTCGTAGGCGATGTGGTTGCCCGCGTCCCGGACGAAGATCATCGGCTGGTGCGACTCGGCGGCGGCGATCAGCGCGCCGTCGGCGGGCGTCGCCGGGTCGAGCTGGTTCTGCACCATCAACATCCGGGGCAGCGTGGCCGCGTTCGGCACGACCGGGTGCGCGGTCGCGAACGGGTAGAAGGCACAAGGCTGTTCGGTGGCGAGCGAGCCGGCCAACGGATAGCGCGCGCCGAGCCGGTCACCCTCGGCGACCCAGCGGGCCGGGTCCCGCGGCCACCGGGCGTCGCCGCACCGGATCGCCCAGTGCGCTCCGCTGTCCGGCATGCCGACCGGCACCCTGGGCGCGGCGAGCAGGTCCACCGCCCGGGTCGGATCGCCGCGCAGCGTGACCAGCAGTTCGGCCCACCGCGGCCAACCGTCGGAGTTGTACAGCACGGTCGCCTGCGTGGCGTCCAGCGCCGTACCGCGCCCCTGCCCGGCGACGGCGGCGCGCAACTCCTCGTACGCGGCGCCCGCGGCCTCCGGGGTGTCGCCGAACCCGTACCGGTCGTGGTGGCGGGCGAGCCAGGGCAGGAACTGCACGTCGAAGCGGCGCCGGAAGCCGCGGGCCCACGACTCGACGAAGACCTCCTCCGGCGTGGACAACCAGTTCATGCTCGAATCGAGCACGAAGCGGTCCACCCGATCGCGGAACGCGGCCGCGTACCACACGCCCAGCCAGGTGCCGTAGGAGAAGCCGAGGTAGTCGATGCGGCGCTCGCCGAGCACGGCTCGGATCAGGTCCAGGTCCCGCGCGGTCTGATCGGTGGTCACATACGGGGCGAACGCCGCGTCCGCGCAGGCCTGTCCGACCAGGCGCGCGTTCGCGAGCTGCCGTGCGACGTTGGCCGGCGAGCGGTCGCGGGCGTCGGCGACCGAGTCGTATCGCGTCCAGTCCACGTCGCAGTCCAGGCTCGTGGAGGGCGCGACTCCCCGGGGCGCGAAGCCGATGATGTCGTGGGTCCGCAACAACTCGGGCTGGGACCGGGCGATCCGGGTCGCCGACGCCGAGCCGTCGATGCCGGGGCCGCCGGGGTTGACCAGGAGCACGCCGCGCCGCGCCGATCCGCCGGTGCTCGCCACCCGGGTCACCCGCACGGTGATCGTGCCCTTGCTCCGGTCGTACCAGTCCAGCGGCGCGCGCACGTCCGCGCAGGAAGTGACCGGGTGGTCCCGCCAGTCGGGATCGCGCGGGCCGGGCGAGGTGTACCAGTCGCACACCCGCCAGTGCGGACGCTGCGCGCCGAGGGAGCCGTACGGGTTGACCGCGCCCGCGTTCGCGTCGGCACCGGAGGCGGCCTGTGCGTCGGTGCCGACGAGGGTGCCGGCGACGCCGGCGAGCAGCGCCGCGCACGAAACGGCGATCCGCAGGCCGCGTCGGGGGGTGGTGCGGCGCCGGGCCGGCGGGAGCCGGGGGTCGGGGGACTGCATGGGGCTCCAGTCGAGCGGGGCCGAGAGCCGGGCCACAGGGGAGGTGGGTTGCCCCGCCGCGGCCGGGGGTGCCGGGGGTGGGATGGGGGTGGGGCGGGGGACGCCGGAAGTGTGCCGGGGGTGCCGGGGATCTGCGGTGGGGGTACCGCCGTGTTGTCCGGGAGGCCGGGTTCGCTCGGGCCCGACCCGGCCCGGCCTCGCTCAGGGGAGGATCGCGTCCACGTACCCGCCGTCCACCCGCAACGCACCGCCCGTGGTCGCCGACGCGAAGTCCGAGCTGAGGTAGACCACCATGTGCGCGATCTCCTCGGGCTCGATCAACCGCTGGATAAGCGACTGGGGGCGGTGGCGCCGCATGAACTCGCGCTGTGCCTGTGGCCACGGCAGCGCCGGGTCGACCAACTCGTAGACGAAGTCCTCGACTCCGCCGGTGTGGGTCGGCCCGGCGATCACCGAGTTGACCGTCACCCCGCTACCGGCCGCCTCTTTGGCGAATCCGCGCGACACCGCGAGCAACGCCGTCTTGGACATGCCGTATTGGATCATCTCCGCCGGGATGACCACCGCCGAGTCGCTGGCGATGTTCTGGATCCGCCCCCAGCCGCGCTCGCGCATCCCGGGCAGGTGGGCGCGGATCATCCGCACCGCGGTGAGCACATTCACCTCGAAGTAGCGCCGCCACTCGGCGTCGTCGATCTCCAGCGCGGGCCGGGCTCCGAAGATGCCGAGGTTGTTCACCAGGATGTCCACGTCCGGCGCCGCCGCCGATACCCGCGCGGCCCCCTCGTCGGTGGCGATGTCCCCCGGCGCCGCCCGGAACTCCCCGCCGGGCACCTCGCCGCGCATGCGCTCCACCGCCGCGTCCACGGACTCGGGGGTGCGCCCGTTCACGGCGACCCGGGCCCCGGCCCGGGCCAACCCCACCGCGATCGCCGCCCCGATCCCCTGGGTCGACCCGGTGACCAACGCGCTCTTCCCGGCAAGATCGATCAACACGCTGCGAACCCTTCGTCCGACACCCATCCCCGACCACGTCCAGTAGATCATTCGAGCGACCGGTTCGGAGTCGGCGACGGGCCGACCATCACGAGGGATCCGCGGATGCCGCGCCGTGCCACGAGCGCCGTGGGCACTCCCACCCGCTGCCGGGCGGGTGACAGCGCCGCCCGGCCGGCGTCACCGGAACGCCGGGATCACCTCCTTGCCGAACAGTGCGATCATCGAGGCCAGTTCGTCGAAGGAGCCGCGCGTGGACGTCGGGCCGGTGTCGCCCGGCAGGCCCGCGCCGAAGGCGGCGTGGATGTGGTCGCTGCCGGTACGGTCGCGGTAGTCGGCGATCTGGGCGATCACGTCCTCGGGGCCACCCCACAACAGCCGGTCCCGGGCGATTTCCTCGGCGGGGACGTGTTCGCCGGCGTCCAGGCGGTGGAACAACTCGCGCTCCGTGGCGTCCTCGGCCGATTCGCGCCAGTGCTCGAGCAGGCCGCCGACGTACGCGGGCAGCACCTCCTCGGCGACGGTACGGCGGTCCTTGCCGAGCCACGCGTACCGGCGCAGCACCCAGTCGGGTCGCCGGGCGTGCCGCGCGCACGCCGCCCGGTAGACCGCCAGGCAGGATCGTGCCTTGGCCAGGGACTGGACCGGGCCGCACAACCACGCGTCACCCAGGCGCGCGGCGCGCTCGACGGCGGCGTCCGCGACGCCCGCCACCCACAGCGGGATGCCCTCCTGCACCGGGCGCGGGTACACGGTCAGTTCGGGGAAGTCGTGGAAGCGGCCCCGATAGGCGACGTTCTCCCGGGTCCAGACCAGACGGAGGATCTCCAACGCCTCCTCCATCCGCGCACCCCGGGTGCGGAACTCGGATCCGTGCGCCGCGTACTCCAGCGGCCACCAGCCCAGTCCGACGCCGAGGGTGACCCGTCCGCCCGAGATCTCGTCGATCGTGGCGACCTGTTCGGCGACCCGCAGGGGATGGTGCACCGGGAGTTGGAAGATGCCGGTGCCCACCCGCAGGACGTCCGTCCGGGCGGCCACGGCGGCCAGCAGCGTGAGCGGGTCGCTCATGTTGCCCGGCATGAAATGGTGGTGGCCGACGGTGGCGGTGTCGAAACCGGCCTCCTCGGCGATCCGGGCCAGCGCGAACGTGCGGTGATAGGGCTGCGCGTGACCGGGATCGCGCAGCACGGGCAGGGACATGGAGAACCTCATGCGCACGACCTCATCCGAAGAGCCTCATGCGGGCGGAAGCTAGCAGCGACCTCGCGAGCTCTCCAGAGCCATGACACCGTCCGTCGTTCGATACCCGAGTGGCGCGGTCGCACGACGCGAACCGCCCGGTACGCTCGGCCGGCGGGAAGCGCCGCGGGCGCGGGCAGCACGACACCGGAGGCGAAGACGATGAGCGAGCAGGTCGCGGTGGGTCTGGTCGGGGCCGGACCGTGGGCGAGGCTGGTGCACGCGCCGGTGTTCGCGGCCGGGCCGGAGACCCGGCTCGCCGCGGTGTGGGCACGCCGGCCGGAGGCGGCCCGGGAACTCGCCGAGTCCTACGACGCCCGGGCGTGCGCGGAGTTCGACGAGTTGCTCGACGCGTGCGAGGCGGTGGTCTTCGCGATCGCCCCCGAGGCCCAACCCCCGCTCGCCGAGCGCGCGGCGCGGGCGGGCAAGGCGGTGCTGCTGGAGAAGCCGATCGCGGCCGACCCGGACACCGCACGCCGCCTGGCCGATGTGATCGACACGGCCGGGGTCGGCTCGATGGTCGCGCTGAGCGCACGATACGCGCCGCGTGTACGGGAGTTCCTGGCCCACCTGGAGAGCGCCGAGACGCCGTGGCGCACGGGCAGGTTGACCTGCGTCACCGGCGCGTTCCTCGGCGGTCCGTTCGCGGCGTCGCCGTGGCGACAGGCGCGCGGCGCGATCCTGGACGTGGGGCCGCACGCGTTCGACCTGATGAGCGTCGCGCTGGGCGACATCGTGGACCTGCGGGCCGACTCCGCGGGCGCGGGCTGGGCGGCGCTTCAGCTCGTCCACGCCGGCGGCGCGGTGTCCCAACTGGTGTTGTGCTGCTCGGCCGAAGGCGGTCACCGCTACGACGTGGACGTATACGGATCGGCCGGGGCCGCCACGCTGGACCTGTCCACGGCGATCGACGGGTCCGCCTTCGCGGTGCTGCGCGCGGAGTTCGCGAGCCTGGTCCGCGACGGCGGCCGGCACGTGTGCGATGTTCGTCGCGGACTGTACCTCCAGGAGATCGTCGCCCGCGCCGAACAACAACTCGCCGCGGCACGCTGAGTCGCGCGCCGCGACGCTCCGCCCCGGCGGATCAGGCCGTCGGCTTGCGGCCGATGCCACCGGCCATCAGCTTCTGACCGACCGTCAGCGGCTCCTCGACCGATTCCTCGGGCTGCCACAGCGGCAGGAAGACCACGCCCGGCTCGACCGGTTCGAGGCCGTCGAAGTACGCGGAGATCTCCTCGATGGTCCGGAATCGTCCCGAACCCAGGTCGGTGAGCAGCGCCTTCTCCAGCGCGACCGCGTCCGGGCTGGACGCGCAGAAGTGCGTGAGGAAGAGGAAACTGCCGGGCGGCAGCGCCTTCTTGTAGGCCTCCACGATCGCCTCGGGGCCCTCGTCGTCGTTGAGGTGGTGCACGACACCGACGAGCATCAGGCCGATCGGCTGGTCGAAGTCGATCAGCGCGAGCACGTCCGGGTGGGACAAAATCTCGGCGGGCTCGCGCAGGTCGGCGGTGACCACGGTGGTCCGGTCGTTCTCCGCGAGCAGCGCCCGGCCGTGCGCGAGCACGATCGGGTCCTTGTCCACGTAGACCACACGGGCCTCGGGCGAGTGCTCCTGCGCCACCTGGTGGGTGTTCTGCACGGTGGGCAGGCCGGATCCCAGGTCGAGGAACTGACGGATGCCCTGCTCCGCCATGTACCGGACCCCGCGCCCGAGTATCGCCCGGTTGTACCGGCCGACATCGCCTATCTCCGGGACGATCGCCAGCGACGCCTCGGCGATCGCCCGGTCCACCGGGTAGTTGTCCTTGCCGCCGAGCACCGCGTCGTAGACCCGCGCGATGCTGGGCGTGGAGATGTCGATGCCGACCGGTCGCCAGTCGTCGTCCGATCCGACCGGAGAGTTGCCCGCCGCTTGCGAGTCGTCTGCCATGAAAGGCTCCAACCATGGGGTGAGTGATGACCAGTTCCCGTTGACGGCAAGCCTATTGGTGCCGGACTCGATTTGTTGGCCGGGGCAAGGACCAACGCCCACCCTCCCCCGTCACTCCGGAATGTCCTCGAACTCCCGTGCGAATAAAGCGAGATGACGGGAGATCAACACGCCCGGATCACCGCGATTCGCCCCCCGCGTCGGTATCCTCGCTCCCCTGGCCGCCGTAGCGGCGCTCGAATTTGGCGATCGCCCCTTCGGGGTCCACCGTGCGGGCATTGCCGGTGTAGAACGGATGGCTCTTCGAGGAGATCTCCACGTCGACGACGGGGTAGGTGTTCCCGTCGTCCCACTCGATCGTCTCCTCGCTGACCGCCGTGGACTTGGTGAGAAAGGCGTATCCGGCGGACCTGTCCCGAAAGACCACCGGACCGTACGACGGGTGCTTGTCCTGCTGCATCGCTGCTCCTCGGCTGGATCTCGATAGGCCACCGACCCGACGCGCGCCACACACGCGCTCTCTTCCGACGGCCTCGCCAACACCCTCGCGAACAATCCCCGCCCCCGCGAGACCACACACCCGTCCGGCTGAACGGAACCACCTGTCCGGCAACGCGAACCACCCGATAATCGAGGCATGGATCGCATCAGCCATTTCCGTCGTGAGGTCCGCGCGTTCGAGGCCGCCGCGCGACGATGCCTCGACGGCGGGGACGCGCCCGTCGTGCCGTCCTGTCCGGAGTGGACCATGTCCGATCTGGTCGTCCACCTCGGGGGTGTACATCGCTTCGTGACGCGGGTCGTCGACGCGCGGCTGGGCGAACCGCCGGATGTCTCCGACGTCGGCATCTTCGCGCTGCCCGAGGACCGCGCCGGTTGGCCGGACCCGGTGGGGCCCACGCCCACGTGGGGACCGCTCGCGCCCGGGCTGGTCGACTGGTTCGCCGCCGGGGCGGACGAGTTGGCTCGGGCGTTCGCGCGGACCGCGGCCGAGGAGCGGGTCTGGACCTGGTCCGACGAGCAGACCGTCGGCTTCTGGCTGCGCGTGCAGACCATCGAGGCCGCCGTGCACCGCTGGGACGCCGAGAACACGGTCGGGCCCGCGGCGCCGATGCACGCCGAGTTGGCGGCGGACGCCGTGGGTCAGCACTTCGAGGTGATGATCCCGGCCCGGCGAGCCCGAGTGGCGGCCGCGGCCGGGTCCGGGGAGCGCCTGCGGCTGCGGCGGATCGACGGTCCGGGCGTCTGGGCGGCGCGCTTCGCCGGCGATCGGGTCCTGCTCGGCGACACCGACCGACCCTGCGATGTCGAACTGGCCGGCACCGCCTCCGACTTGATGCTCTTCGTGTGGGGACGCCTCGCGGCGGACCGGCTGGAGATCACCGGCGACCGCGACGTGCTCGACCGCTACTCGACCCTCGTCCCCTCCGTGTAGGGCGGCGTCGACCCCGTCTCCGCCGGGAGCCCTCCGGCGTAGCCGCGCGTCGCCCGACGGCGCGGCGCGGGCCGACCCGGGCCCGGTGCTCAGTCGTCCGGCGGCGGGGCGTCCGTCGAGGCGTCCAGGACCCTGGGGAAGGGGCGCGGGTAGTGCACGCCGAGGTGGAATCGGTCGGCGAGGACGTCGGCGAACGCCGCCGCGATCCGGTACTCGCCGGCCGGGTTCGGGTGCAGGCCGTCGCCGGTGTGGTCGGCCGCGACGAATTCGGCGTCGGTGCGGGCCACCACGACCGGGGACTCGTCGGTGTTCAGGTCGGCCGCGATGGCGTCGATGCGGGCGTTGAAGCTCGCCGCGCGGGCGGCGAACTCCGGATCCGGGCCCGCCTGGTGGGTGGGCAGGACGTGGCCGAGCACGATCCGCAGGCTCGGCCCGGCTCGGCGGGCCTCGGTGATGAAGTCGCGCAGCTTGGCCTCGAAGGCGGCCGGCTCGATCGGGGGTCGGCGCAGGTCGTCGACACTCATCAGGACCAGGAGGTAGTCGGGTCGGTACTCGGCCACCTCGGCCCCGATGTCGCCGAGCGGATCCTTGGAGCCGACCAGGTCCAGGCGCACGTCGTGGGCGCGCAGGTGGCGCCACAGCCGGTAGCGCCAGGTCCGGTCGCCGCTGCCGACGTGACCGATCGAATCACCGGCGATCATCACCGGGACCTCGTGCCTCGCACCCGTCATCGTGCCTCCCGGGTCGATCCACCGGCCGCGTCCGGGCACCGGTCCTCCCCCAAACGGTAGGTTCGACTGCCCCGGGCCGCCCGCCCGACTACCGCGAACGGGTGGTGAGCGCCCGGGCCCGTCCCGTCATCCGACCGCCGTGCGCAGTACGTCCGGCAGCGGCCGGCTGTGCACGATGTGCAATCGGGACACCGCCCTGGTCAGCACCACGTACAGGCGGCCCGCGCCCCGCGCCTCGGCGGCCACGATCGCGGCCGGTTCGACCGCCACCACGTGGTCGTACTCCAGGCCCTTGGCCAGCGTCGCGGGCAGGACGGTCACCCGTACCTCGCCGGTGGGATCCGGCGTGTCGGCCGTGCCGGTGGCGATGCCCGCCTCGGCCAGCGCCGCGCGCAGCGGTTCGGTGCCCGCGCCGTCCGCGATCACCCCGATCGAGCCCTCGTGGGCGAGTGCGGCGCGCACCGCGGCGACCGTCGCGGCGACCGGGTCGGCCACCTCGTGCACGGTCAGCGCGCCGTCCTCGCGCAACGATCGGGCCGCGGGTACGTCCACGTCCAGGCTCGCGAGCAGACGGTTCGCCAGCGCGACGATCACCGCGGGCACCCGGAAGCCCACGGTCAGCGGGGCCACCTCGGCGTCGGGTCGACCCAGGTGGGCGAGCAGTTCGGGCCAGGTACGGGCCGACCACGGCGTGGTGCCCTGGGCCAGATCGCCGAGCACGGTGACCGAACCGAAGCCGATCCGGCGGGCCAACGCGCGGCACTGCATCGGGGACAGGTCCTGGGCCTCGTCGATCACCACGTGGCCGTAGCCGGCCGGGCGCTCGATCAGCCCGGCGACCTCGTCGAGCAGCACCAGGTCGGCGGCCGACCAGCGGGCACTGCGCCACGAACGCGGCGGCTTCGCCCAGCCGATCACGCGCTGCTCGTCGGCGGTGAGGATGCCGTCCGCCGCGGCGGCCAGCGCGTCCGGGTCGGCGAGGATCCCGGCCAGGACCTGTTCCGGGCCGGTCTGCGGCCAGCACCGGTCGACGAAGCCGCCGACCGCCTTGGATCGGCCCATTCGGCGCAGCCAATCACCGGTCGGCGGGCCGGAGTTGCGCTCGGCCTGGCGTTGCAGCACGGCCACCGCGCGGGCCCGGACCCGCTCCCGGCCGACCTGGTAGGGGGTGTCCTCGGCGCGTACCCCCTCGACGATCTCGGCCAGCTCCTCCAGGGTGATCCGCCGTCGATAGGAGCCGTCCGGTACGGCGACCGGTTCGCCGGGCGGGGCGATCCGCGCGTAGAGCGCACGACGCAGCACGCCGGCCATCCGGGCGTCGTGCTTGACCAGTTCGGCGGCCGGTTCGTCCCGGGCCCGGATCGGGTGTCGGCCGACCTCGTCGTCGATGGTGGCCTGGCGGATGCCGGTCTCGCCGAGGGCGGGCAGCACCTCGGCGATGTAGTGCAGGAAGGCCCGGTTGGGGCCGACGATCAGCAGGCCGCCGCGTTGCAGGCGTTGCGGGTGGGTGTAGAGGAGGTAGGCCGCGCGGTGCAGGCCGACGGCGGTCTTGCCGGTGCCGGGGGCGCCCTGGACGCAGATGGAGGCGGTCAGGTCGCGGCGGACCAGGTCGTCCTGCTCGGGCTGGATGGTGGCGACGATGTCGCGCATGGGGCCGACCCGGGGCCGGCCGATTTCGCCGGCCAGGATCGCGCCGGGGACGCCGGGTGCGCTCGCGCCGGGTGCGGGCCGGGCGTCGAGGTGTTCGTCCTCCAGGCTGGTCAGGTCCTCGGCGGCGCCCGTGCTCCACGGCGCCCAGCCGAACCGGCGGCGGACCGCGACGCCCTGCGGGTCGCGGGCGCTCGCCCGGTAGAAGGCCCGGGAGATCGGCGCGCGCCAGTCGACCACCAGCGGCGGGGCGGCCAGGTCGGTGGTGATCCGGCGCCGGCCGATGTGGTAGCGGCGACCGCGGTGCTCGCCCGCCGCCGCCGTCCCGGCGAAGTCGAGTCGGCCGAAGAACAGCGGGGTCTGCGCGAGTTCGCCCATCTCCTTGGCGCGGCTGCGCAGCGTGTAGCCCAGCGCCTCGGCGTCCGCGCCGGACGCGGAGACGTCGGCACCGGTGACGACGTGTTCGGCGGCGCCCGCGACCATCGCGGCCATCGCCTCGCGGCAGACCTCGTGGTAGTCGCGTTCCCGACCGAGTTCGGCATCGAGTGCGGCATCGAGTGACGTCATACCGACCAGGGTAATGCAACTCGGTTAAATATGTTACCGAGTAACGCTTCCGTAGCGGGTCAGCCCCGCCTCCAGTTGGTCGAAGGCCCGTTCCGCGGTCGCGCCGGCCACCGCGCGCAGGTCCGCCGCGCGCTCGCCCGCCGCGATCCGCCGCCAGTTCTCCCGGGCCAGGATCCGTTGCACCGCGATGATCTGGCCGGCCGCCAGGCGCGCCTCGACCTCGTCCGGGCCGCCCAGCGCGGCGGCCAGCGCCTCCTCGGCGCCCTCGGTGTACGCGAACACGCGGGCGAGCAGCGCGGGGGTTCCGTACAGCAGTCGGTGGAAGGCCAGTACCTGCGGGTCGTCGCTGAGTCCGGTCACCGGATCGTGCCGATCCAGCCCGGCCAGGAAGTGGCGGCGCAGCGCCGTCAGCGCGGAGACGTCCTCGGGTCGCCCGGCCACCACCCGGCCGGCCTCGTCCTGGTGGTCGGCGAACCGATGCAGCACCAGGTCCTCCTTGGTCGGGAAGTACCGGAACAGCGTCGGTTTGGAGACCTCCGCGGCCTCGGCGACCTCGGCCACCGACACCGCGTCGAAGCCCCTGGCCAGGAACAATCCGATCGCGACGTCGGAGATGTTCGCCGCCATCCGCAACCGCTTCCGCTCCCGCAGCCCCATCTCACCGCTCATGCGCGGCACCTTACGGGAGACCGCCGCGGTGGGCGTCGGGTGCTGCGCCGGGCGACGCGCACTCCCCCGGGGTCCGGGGCACCATCGCCGGCCGGGCCCGCGACGACCTATGCCGCGTCCACGACCCCGATCTCGCGCGCGTGCAGTCCGGCGAACACCACGTCCGCCACCGACCGCGAACCGCATCCGTCGATGTCGACCACGATCGCGTGCCGGGGATCTGCCTCGAGCGCGAGCGCGACGTGCGCCTCCGCGACCCGTTCGAGCGCGCCCCGGCGGGTGAGCCAGCCCCGGTCGTCGGCGGACAGCACCTGCTGCGCGGACAACCGGTCGCGCAGCGTGCGGGCCGACCCGGTGAGGTGGACGGTGACGGTCGGCTGCTCCAACACGGCCCGGTACTCGGCGACCTGGGCACTGAGCCGGGTCCCGTCGGCGCGGTAGATCGCCGCACCGTCGGCGGCGACTCCGGCCGCCCAGGTGTGCACGACCACCGGCCCGGCCGGCCGCTGCCGCTTGACGAGCGCGTCGGCCCGGAGCAGCCCGGCCAGGCCCAGGCCGTAGCCGGGTCGGGCATCCAGGCGGATCGATTCGGCGCGCCCGGCGATCGGCGTACAACCGAGCGCGGTGCCGAGGGTGTCCGCCAGCGCGGCGCCGCCGGCTCCGGGCGGTCCCTCGATCGCGATGAACGTGTGGTGGTCGGTGCGCCCGGCGGGAGCGCGCCCTGCGAGCGTGGTCGGGGTCATCGCGGTGTCCTGGTTCGCTGGGATGGCCGTCGGTCGCGGACGGACCCGCCCGAGCGTGCGAGCACGTCGCCGGCCGTCGCCCCTCCACGTTGCCCGATCCCGGGATGCCCCCGCAGGATCGACCGGGCGAACATCAGGCAACCACGAGGGTACCCGTCGGGGCGGCCGAACATCGAACTCGCGCTGCGTGAAGCCACGTTCACACGGGCACACGGCGCATTCCGGGACCGTTCCCGGCACGGCGCCGAGCCCGCGACGGGACGGCCGGTCGCGCCGCGGGCAGTTGCCGCCACGCGGGCCCGCCGCCCATGGGGACAAACCCGACGGCCTCTCGGTTAGGCTCCCCGAATGGCACAACTTCCGACGGTCGCCGAGATCACCGCACTGCACAAGGCCTACGCACCGAGCCGGGCGATCTTCGAGAAGGTGCACACGCACTGCCACATCGTCTGGCGGATCGCCGATCACCTGACGGCCGGCCCCGGCGGCGCGGACGTGGACCGCGATCTGGTCCGGGCCGGGTGTCTGCTGCACGACATCGGGGTCTACCGCCTCTACGACGAGAACGGCCGACTGGACGGCGCCAACTACGTGCGCCACGGGCTGCTCGGTGCGGAGATCCTGCGCAAGGAGGGCCTGGACGACTCGCTGCACCGCTTCTGCTCGTGCCACACGGGTGTCGGATTGACCCGACACGACGTGGTGAGCCAACAGTTGCCGATCCCGGTCGACGACTACGTCGCGGAGTCCGCCGAGGAGCGGCTGGTGATGTACGCGGACAAGTTCCACAGCAAGTCGAATCCGCCGCGCTTCCTGCGCCCCGACACGTTCGCGGCCAGGATCCGCCGCTTCGGGGACGACAAGGTGGTCACGTTCGAGGCGCTGAAGGCGGAGTTCGGTACGCCCGAACTCGACGCGCTCGCGACCGAGTTCGGCCACCCGCGACGATCACTCGCGAGAACCGCCCGACAGCCGAGAGCACCGATCCGGAGGCACCGTCATCGTGACCCCACCGCCACCCTCCGCCCGTACCGCCGAGCAGCGCAAGCAGGACACCCTCGATCGGCTCGAGAACGACGTCGACGCGTGGGTGGCCACCGCCGACGCGCAGACCGGAACGCCGTACCTGGTACCGCTGTCCTTCCTGTGGGAGGGCGAAACGCTGCTGATGGCCACCGCCTCGGCGAGCCCCACCGCTCGCAACCTGCTGGCCGGCGGCACCCTGCGGCTCGGTATCGGACCCACTCGGGACGTAGTGCTGATCGAGGCCACCGCCGAGGCGTTCCCGGCGGCGGACATCGCCGACGACCTCGGCGACACGTTCGCCGCCAGGATCGGTTTCGATCCGCGTGTACTCACCACGTCCTACCACTACTTCCGGGTCCGTCCGCGTCTGGTCCAGGCCTGGCGCGAGGCCAACGAGATCAAGGGCCGCGACCTCCTGCGCGACGGCACCTGGCTCGTTCCGTAGCCGGCACCGCCGCGGGCACCCACCGGCCGGAGTGCTCCCGCCGGTGGGATCCCGGCACTTCGCGGTCCGTGCGTCCGGGGCGTGTCCTAGGACTCCAACGCCTCGCGCGTGCGCTCGAGTTCGTCGGGGTCCGCCGTGGTGGGGACCAGGAAGAGTTCGTCGAAACCGGCCTCGCGGACGGTGTCGACGGCCTTGCGCAGCGCCTCGGGCGTGTACGCGGTGACGTTCTCGGCGACGGCCTCGCCGATCTGCTCACCGAAGACCTTCAGATAGTCGAACGCGTAGGCGCGCAGCCGGGATTCGGCGTCGGTACCCAGGGCGTACCACAGGCTCGTGGACAGGTGTGGTCGGTCGGTGCGGCCCGCGTCGCGCCACGCGCCCCGGACCCGCTCGGCGACGTCGCGCAGCGTGTCGGGATCCGGTGCCGCCACGGCGGAGCCGTCGTCGACGCCGGCGGCCCAACGCGCCGCCCGGGCGGTCGCCATCGGGCCCATGGCCCCGGCGACCAGCGGCGGTCCGCCCGCCTGGATCGGGGGCGGTCCGACCGGTTCCAGGTCGGGTGCGGGCGGCTCGCCGGCCCAGATCGAGCGCATCGTCGCGACCTGGTCGTCCATGCGTTGCCAACGCCGCTCGAACGGGGCGCCGACCGCGCGGTAGTCCTGTTCACGACCGCCGACCCCGATCCCGACGGTCAGTCGTCCCGCGCTCAGTCGGTCCACCGAGGCCAGGTCCTTGGCCATCCGGACCGCGTTGTGCGACGGCAGGATCACGATCGTGGTCCACAGCCGGACCCGCTCCGTCAGCGCGGCGGCCGCGGCGAGTTGCACGGTGAGCGAGTGGCTGGTGTAGGTGATGCGCTCCGGTACCGCGAGGCTCGACCACGGACCCTCGTCGATGCCGCGACACCAGCGCAGTACCTCGTCGCGTCCGTGGGGCAGCATGGTCGGCAGGGTCATCGCTATGTCCATGCCGCCGGATGGTGCCGCATCGGGTCGACGGGAACAATGGCCGGCGCGCCGGACGCGGGGTGGACCGGCCCGCCGCCGGTCTCTCGTGGGTGCCGGCGGCGGGGGTCGCTTCGGGAGACTCGGCTGCCGGGGGACGGCGGCAGCCGAGTCGCATCGGGTGGATCGGGCCGGGGCACGCCCCAGCGGCGGAACCGTGCTCCGGTCAGCTACCGAAGTAGTTGTCGAAGTTGCGGGAGAACTCGAGGTTGTTGAATCGGTCCCAGTTGATCGACCAGCTCATCAGCCCGCGCAGGTTCGGCCGTACGCCGCCGCGTGGCGTGTAGCTTCCGCAGTTGCTGCCCTTGGTCAGGCAGTCGAGTGCCTTGTTCACCTCGGTGGTGGACACCCAGCCGTTGCCCGCCTGGACCGAGGCCGGCATGCCGATCGCGACCTGTTCGGGCCGCAGTGCCGGGAACACGTTGTTGGTGTTGCCCGCGACCGGGAAGCCGGCGAGCAGCATGTCCGTCATCGCGATGTGGAAGTCGGCACCGCCCATGCTGTGGTACTGGTTGTCCAGGCCCATGATCGAGCCGGAGTTGTAGTCCTGGACGTGCAGCAGGGTCAGGTCGTCGCGCAGGGCGTAGATGACCGGCAGGTAGGAACCACAGCGCGGGTCCTGGCCGCCCCACTGTCCCGACCCGTAGTACTGGTAACCCATCTGCACGAAGAACGTCTCGGGCGCCATGGTGAGCACGAATCGGCTGCCGTACTTGGCCTTGAGCGTCTTGACCGCCGAGATCAGGTTGACGATCACCGGTGTGGTCGGGTTCTTGAAGTCGGTGTCGCCGGTGTTCAGCGACAGCGAGTGGCCCTCGAAGTCGATGTCCAGGCCGTCCAGTCCGTATTCGTCGATGATCCTGCCGACCGATTCGACGAACTTGTCCCGCGCGGCGGTGGTGGACAGTTGCACCTGGCCGTTCTGCCCGCCGATCGAGATCAGCACCTTCTTGCCGGCCGCCTGCTTGGCCCTGATGGCGGCCTTGAAGTCGGCGTCGCTCTCCACGCTCGGGCACTCGGTGACCGGGCAGCGCACGAACCGGATGTCGCCGGAGGTGACCGACGTCGGCTCGCCGAAGGACAGGTTGATCACGTCCCAACTCGCGGGTACGTCGGCCATTTTCGTGTAGCCCGCCCCGTTGGCGAAGCTCGCGTGCAGGTAGCCGACCAGCGCGTGCGGGGGCAGTTGGCCGCCTCCGCCGTCGGTGCCGGTGGTCGCCGTGACGGCCGCCGACTTGGCCGACTCGCCCGCCGAGTTGGTCGCGCTGACTTGGAAGTTGTAGGCGGTGGCCGGGGTGAGTCCGGTCACCGTGGCACTGGGCCCGGTCGCCGTCTGGGCCAACGTGCCGTTGCGGTAGACGTTGTAGCCGGTCGCGCCGGGCACCGCGGTCCACGACAGCGGCACGGTCGTGGCGGTCGGCGTACCGGCGGCCAGGCCGGTGGGGGTGGCCGGGACCACGACGACGCCGGAGGTGGTCGCGCTCACGGTCGCCGACTTGGCCGATTCGCCGGCCGAATTGGTGGCGCTGACCTGGAAGCCGTACGTCGTCGCCTGGGTCAGGCCGGTGACGGTCGCGCTCGTGCCGGTGACCGTCTGGGCCAACACCCCGTCGCGGTAGACCTTGTAGCCGGTCGCGCCGGGCACCGCGGTCCACGACAGCGGCACGCTGGAGGCGGTCGGCGTGCCCGCCGCGAGCCCGGTGGGCACCGCCGGGATCTGGGTGCCGCCGCCGGGGCCGGTCAGGGCCAGGTCGTCGGCGTAGTAGGCGCCGGTGCCGTACCAGCCATGCGTGTACAGGGTCACCGACGTGGTGTTGGGGCCGGTGCGGAACGTGGTGGTCAGCCGGGTCCAGTCCGGCGCGGAGCCGGTCCAGGTGGCCGGGTCGGTGGTGCCGGTGCCACTCGCGCCGATGTATACGTAACTGCCGCGTACCCAGCCGGAGATCACGTAGTCGGAGGAGGGTTGCACGGTGACGGTCTGGACGCAGCGCGCGTTGTCGCTGCCGGCCGGGGTCGCCTTCAGGGCGGAAGTGCCGCCGTGCACTGGGGTGCTGACGGTGGCTCCGCTGCCGGCGCTACAGGTCCAGTCGGACATGCCGGACTCGAAGCCGCCGTTGCGGACGAGTTCGGCGGCATCGACCGCGTCGGCGGTGCCGCCGGCGGCGGTGAGCATGGCGGCGGTCAACAGGGCGGTGCTTGCCGCGGCCACGAGGGGGCGCAGCCGTTTGGGGGGACGAACGCTGGTGGATCCGGACATGGGAATCCTCGCGTGGTCGGAACGGGACTGGGCGGGGCGGGACCGAGCGTGGTTGAGCTGAGCCGGGCCGGCCGAGCGGGGGCCGGCCCGGGCCGAGCGGGATGGGGCCGCGCCCGGGCCGGTCGCGTGGTCCGGCCCGGGCGCGACGCGCTACGGGAGCGTGTCGAGGTGCGGGCCGACCGTGTTGGAGAACTGGTTGCCGTTCAGGGCGTCCCAGTTGGTCGACCAGGTCATCGCACCGCGCAGACCCGGGTAGGTCTTGCTCGGCTTGAACGTGCCGCAGCCGGTGCCCTTGGTCAGGCAGTCGAGCGCGTTGTTGACCACGCTCGGGGGCACGTAGCCGGATCCGGCGCCGCGCGGCGACGCGGGCAGACCGAGGCCGACCTGCGAGGGGGCCAGGCCGCCTTCGAGCTGGATGCAGGCGAGGCCGGTCATGAAGTCGACCGTGCCCTGGCTGTACACCTTGCCGTCACAGCCGAGCATCGCGCCGCTGTTGTAGTACTGGGTGTTGACGACGGTCAGGATGTCCTTGATCGCCAGCGCGGTCTTGAAGTACTCGGTGCCGGTGGACTGCATGTCCAGCGTCTGCGGCGCCATGGTGATCACCAGGCCCGCGCCGACCTTGCCGGACAGCGAGCGCAGCGCCTGGGTCATGTAGGTGGAGTTGATGCCGTTCTCCAGGTCGATGTCCACACCGTCGAACCCGTAGTTCTGGATCAGTGTGTACAACGTGTTGGCGAAGTTGGTCGCCGACGCGGAGCTGTTGACCGAGACGGTGCCCTTCTCGCCGCCGACCGAGATGATCACCTTTTTGCCGGCCGCCTTCTTGGCCGCGATGTCGGCCTTGAACGCCGCCTCGGAGTAGTTCAGCGCCGGGTCCAGGGTGAACGAGACGCCGCCCGGGGTGCCGGTGGCGTCCGCGAAGGAGACGGCGATGATGTCGTACTCGGCGGGCACCTGGGCGATGGTCTGCACGGTCGCGCCGTTGTTGAAGTTCTGCCAGTAGCCGGTGAGTACGTGCTTGGGCAGTTGGCCGCCGCCCCCGCCGCCGGTGGTGGTCGCGGTCACCGCGGCCGACTTGGCCGACTCGCCCGCCGCGTTGGTCGCGCTGACCTGGAAGCTGTAGGAGGTGGACGCGGTCAGACCGCCGGCGGTCGCGCCGGTCCCGGTCACGGACTGCACTTTGGTGCCGTCCTGATAGAGGTTGTAACCGGTGGCACCGGGAACGGAGTTCCACGACAGCGGGACGCTGGAGGCGGTCGGCGCGCCGGCCGCGAGGCCGGTGGGGGTGGCCGGGATCTGGGTGCCGCCGCCGGTGGTGGTCGCGGTGACCGTCGCCGACTTGGCCGACTCGCCCGCCGAGTTGGTCGCGCTGACCTGGAAGCCGTACGCGGTCGAGGGGGTCAACCCGGTGATGTTCGCGGTGGTCCCGGTCACCGACTGCACCTTGGTGCCGTTCTGGTACACGTTGTAACCGGTGGCGCCGGGAACGGGGTTCCACGACAGCGGCACGCTCGACGAGGTCGGCGCGCCGGCGGCCAGGCCGGTGGGCACCGCCGGGATCTGGGTGCTGCCGCCGGGGCCGGAGAGCACGATGTCGTCGGCGAAGTAGGCCGGTTGGCCGTACCAGCCGTGCGTGTAGACGGTGACCGAGGTGGTCGAGGCGCCGGTGCGGAACGTGGTGGTGAGTTGCTGATACGTTCCGGCACCCGGCGTCCAGGTGGACGGGTCGGTGGTGCCGGTGCCCGTTGCCCCCAGGTACACGTAGCTGCCCTGGACCCAGGCGCTCAGCGTGTAGGCCGAGTTGGGCAGCACCGTGACCGTCTGTGCGCAACGGGCGTTGTCGGAGCCCGCCGGAGTGGCCTTGAGCGCGCCGGTGCCGGCATGCGTCGGAGTGCTCACCGAGGCCCCGGAACCGGCCGAACAGGTCCAGCCGGCGAGGCCGTTCTCGAAGCCGGGGTTGCTCACCAGGTTGTCCGCGGCCTGCGCGCTGCCGGCGACCGCGACGGTCAGTCCGGCGCCGGCCAGGGTGAGCGCCGCGAGTGCGGCGAGGGTGGGGTGTCCGCGGCGAGGGGACTTCGCTCGCGGAACGTGCGAAACGCGTGCCACTACTGCCTCCGTGCGTGGAGAAGCGATGTAGGTGGAAGTCGTGCGACCGCGTGCGCGTCAGCCCGCCCTGCGCGCTAATGGTCTAGGCCAAAGTGGTCCAGACCAATAGAGCGTGTCAAGGTTTTCCCCGCGATCCGACTCCGTTTACCTCGCCGTCCCCAACCGGTTACGCTCCGCAGCGGTCCGATTCCCGTCCCCACGCCCGTTTTTCACCGCTCTCCGCGCACCCTGCTCACACGGTGAGTGCCTTGCGCAATCCGGCCACCGAGGCCGGGTCCCAGCCCGGACGCGGGGCGGATCCGACCAGGAGGCGGGTGTACGCGTGGCGCGGGTCGGTCAGGATGTCGGCGGTGGGTCCCTGTTCCACCGCGACCCCCCGATACAGCACCAGGATGTCGTCGGTGACCTGCTGAACCACCGCGAGATCGTGACTGACGAAGACCAACGCGACGTTCGTCTCCTTGCGCAGTTCGGTGAGCAGGTGCAGGATCTGCGCCTGGATCGACACGTCCAGCGCGGAGACCGCCTCGTCCAGCACCAGCACCCTGGGCCGGGCCGCCAACGCCCGGGCGATGGACAACCGTTGCCGCTGCCCGCCGCTGAGTCGGTGCGGCCGGGCGTCGGCCTCGCGGGTGCCCAGACCGACCTGGTCCAGCAGTTCGCGCACTCGTCGATCGCGATCCGCCTCGCCGTGCAGCCGCAGGACGCCGGCCACGCACTGGGCGGCGGTGAGCCTGGGGTCCAGCGAGACGTACGGGTCCTGGAAGACCATCTGGATCTCCCGGGCCCGACGCAGTCGTTCCGGACCGCCCTTGGCCCGCGCCGCTCGCGGGCGCCCGTCCACCGCGATGGTGCCCGCGTCCGGACGGATCAGCCCGACCAGCATCCGCGCGATCGTGGTCTTGCCCGAACCGGACTCGCCGACCAGGCCGAGCGAGCCGCCCGGCGGCACGGTGAAGGAGATGTCGGACGCCGCGACCGTGCGCTCTGCGCGCCGACCCGGGAGCGCGAACTCGCGGCACAGGCCGTGTACTTCAAGAGCAGGGGTGGTCATCCGAGCACCTTCTCCGCGGGGTGGTCCAGGTCGGTGCTGCGGCACGTCACCCGGCCGCCGTCGGGAAGTTCGCGGGCGACCGGCCGCCAGGTCTCGCACGCGGTCTCCGCCACCGGACAACGCGCCACGAACGGGCAGCCGGGGAAGGCGTCGTCCAGCGACGGCGGCCGGCCGGGGATGGGCCGGATCGGGCGCGGGTCGCCCAGCTCGGGCGTGCAGGCCAACAGACCGGCGGTGTACGGGTGACGCGGATCCTCGAACAGGCTCGCGGCGGTGCGCTCCTCGACCACGCGCCCCGCGTACATCACGTACACCCGGTCGCAGTAGGCCGCCGCCAGGTGCAGGTCGTGCGTGATGAACAGCAGACCCAGGCCGCGCCCGGTCCGGTGCTCGCGCAGGATGGCCAGGATCTCGGCCTGCGTGGTCACGTCCAGCGCGCTGGTCGCCTCGTCCGCGAGCAGCAGTTCCGGATCGCCCGCGAGCGCCGCCGCGATCACCACCCGCTGGAGCATCCCGCCGGACAGTTCGTGCGGGAACTGCCGCAACCGCTCGGCCGGGCGCACGATGCCGACCGCCTCCAGCAGGCGCAGCGCCTCGGCATACGCCTGCGCCTTCGGCCGGTCCAGGGTGTGGATCAGTCGTTCGGTCAGGAAGTCGCCGATCCGGCGCACCGGGTTGAGCGAGGAGCGCGGGTCCTGGTGCACCATAGCCACCCGATGGGCCCGCAGTTCGCGCAGTTCGCCGGTGTCGAGGGTGAGCGCGTCACGCCCGGCCACGTCCACCCGGCCGTGGACGTGCGCGTCGCGCGGGAGCATCCGCAACACTGCCTTGGCGGTGGTGGACTTGCCCGATCCGGACTCGCCGACCAGGCCGACCACCTCGCCCCGGCGCACCCGCAGGTCCACCCCGTCCAGCACCGGGCGTCGCGCGCCCGTGCCCGGGAGTTCGACCGTCAGGTCCCGGATCTCCAGCAGTTCGTCCACCGCGTCCGTCTTGTTTTCGACCATCAACGTTCCCTCACCCCCAGGCGGTCGGAGATCCGCACGCCGACGACATTGAAGGCCACCACGACCAGGGCGATCGCGGTGCCGGGCACCAGGGCAGGCCACAACGCGCCCTGCACCAGCGCGGCCTGCCCCTCCTTGACCATCAGGCCCCATTCCGAGCTCGGCGGCTGGGCGCCGAAGCCCAGGTAGCTGAGCGTGGCCATGCCCATCAGTACCTGACCGAACATCAGCACCAGGTAGCCGATCAGCGACGGCGCCAGGTTGGGCACCAACCGCCGTACGCAGATCGCGAATCCGCCCATGCCCTGCACCCGGTAGGCGTCGATGTACGGTTTGGCCCGCTCGGCCAGCGCGATGCTGCGGGTGTACTTCGCCACCACCGGCGAATAGGCCAGCGCGAGCGCGATCACCGCGGTGGTCAGCCCGTCGCCGAACACCGACACGATCAGGATCACGAACAACAGCCCGGGAAAGGCGAACATCACGTCGGTGACGCGCGAGACGAACGCGTCCACCCAGCCGCCGTGCCACGCGGCCAGCGTGCCCAGCGCGATGCCGATCACCGACGCGAGCGCGAGCAGCGCCAGCGGCGCCACCAGGCTCGGCCCGGCGCCGTGCAGCACCCGCGAGAGCAGGTCCCGCCCGGACTGGTCGGTGCCCAACACGTGCGCGCCGTCCGGCACCGCGAGCGAGGCGTTCAGGTCGATCGCGTCCGGTTCGTACGGCGCCACCAGCGGCGCCAGGACCGCCGCCAACGCGGTCAGCAGCAGGAATCCGGCCGCGATCCGGAACGAGATCGGCCAAGTCCGCTTTCTGGGACGGGCCGGCTTCGAGGGCGCCGCCGGGACGGGCCGCGCGCCGGCTTGGAGAAGAGTCATGCGGCGCTTCCTTCGAGGCGCACCCGCGGATCGATCAGCGGGTGGACGAGGTCGACGAGCGTGGTGACGAGCATGTACGCGAGCACCATGAGCAGCAGCACGGCCTGGGTGACCGGGAAGTCGTGCGTGTTGATCGCCTGGACCAGCAGCGAGCCCATCCCGCTGATCCCGAACGCGGTCTCCACCACCACGGTGCCCGCGAACAGGCTCGCGGTGATCAGGCCGCACATGGTGACCACCGGCGCCAGCGCGTTGCGCAGCACATGTCGACGGATCACCTTGAACTCGGACAGGCCCGCCGCACGGGCCACGGTGACATGGTCCTGCGCGTACTGCTCCAGCATGCTCTGCCGGGTCACCCGGCTGACCACGGCGAGTTCGCCCAGCGCGAGCGAGAGCGCCGGCAGCGTGAGGTGGTAGAGCCGGTCGCCGAAGCCCTCACCGGCGCCGGTGACCGGGAACCAGCCCAACTGCACGCCGAGGAAGGCGACCAGGGCCAGGGCCTTGACGAACTTGGGGATGGACGCGAGCAGCGTGGTGACGGCGACGATGATCGAGTCGACCCGCCCGCCGCGCACCGCGGACAACACGCCGAGGGCGATCCCGACCACCACGAACAGCACGGCGGAATAGCAGACCAGGAACAGCGTGGTGGGCACGCGCGAGGACACCAGGTCCGCAACCTGGTCGTGGTACTGCATCGAGCGGCCGAGGTCGCCGTGCAGGACGCCGCCGATCCAGTCCCCGTACTGCACCCACAGCGGGTCGTCGAGGTGGTAGGCGGCCCGGACGGCGGCCAGTTTCTCCGGCGTCGCGTCCTCCTGTCCGCCGACCAGGAACGCGGCCGGATCGCCGGGGGCGGCGTAGATCGCGCCGAAGATCACGAAGGACGCGGCGAACAGGGTGACGAGCAGCCCAAGGGTGATGCGCAGGGCGCGGGCGGGCATGGTGGTGACACCTCCGAAGGCGACGGGAACGGGCTTGGTGGGATCAGCCCTTGGCGCCGAGGTCGGCCAGCCACGGGTAGGCGACGTTGGCCATCGAGGCCGGCGCGCCGGTCAGCTTGGCGCTGGTGATCAGCACGTTGGGCACCTGGACCAGCGACAACCACACCGCGTCCGCGGTGAACCGGCGCTCGGCCTCCACCAGCAGCTTGGCCCGGGCCGCGTCGTCGGTGGTACGCAGTGCCTCGTTGACGACCTTGTCGTACTCGGGCGAGCTGAAGCCGACCCAGTTGTTGTTCGAGCCGGTGAGCGCGTTGTCGTAGAAGCCGGCCGGGTCGGCCTTGGAGATGTACCAGTCGTCGGCGAACATGTCGACGCTCTTGCGCAGCGCCTGGTCGGTGTACAGCGAGGTGAAGTCCGCGCCCGACATGGTCTTGATCTCGGCCTTGAGGCCGATTCTGCGGGCGGCGTCCACCACCGCGTTGGCGATCAGGTTGCGGGTGGGCGTGCCGTCGTTGGCGACCACCAGGGTCGGCGCGGCGGGGCCGACCTCGGCGATCAGCTTCTTCGCCGCGTCCAGGTCGGCGGCGGTGGGCTGCGCCGGAGCGCCTTGCAGAGCGTCGTAGCCGGCCTGGAAGGTGGCCTTCTCGTAGCCCCACGCGCCCGGTCCCAGCGGGGTCTTCCACGGCGTGGCGAGTCCGGCGAAGGCGGCCTTGGCGATGCCCTGGCGGTCCAGCGCGAGCGAGAGCGCGCGCCGCACGCGCGGGTCCTTCATCCCGCCGCGCTCGGTGGGGATCAGCGTCCAGGCACGTGAGGAGGAGCCGTAGGAGACGGTGAGCGCGCCGTTGCCGGCCAGCGGCGGCACCGCGCTCATCGTGGTGAGGTAGGTGCCGTCGGCGGCGCCGGTGGTCATGCTGTTGACCATGGCGTTCTCGTCCGCCCAACCGAAGGTGGCCGAACGCACCAGCGGCTTGCGGGACTTGTCCCAGTAGGCGTCGTAGCGCTCCAGGGTGATCCGGCTGCCGGCCTTCCACTCCTTGAGCGTGTACGGCCCCGAGCAGGCGTCGGTGCGCCCGGGCGTGCCGTAGTCCTTGCCCGCGGGCTCGGCCTGCTCGCGGTCGAGCACGATGCCCGCGTTGCCCGCCAGCGCCTTGGTGAACAGCGCGTCGGGCTCCTTGAGCCGCACGGTGACCTCGGCGTCGCCGGTGCGCTCGATGGACTGCACGCGCTCGAACTCGTCCGACTCGTTGTTGCCGTCGGCCGCGTGCCGGCGCAGGCTCCACACCACGTCGTCGGCGGTCATCGGCGAACCGTCGTGGAAGGTGACGCCGGCGCGCAGCTTGAGCACGAGCGTCGTGGGGTCGGTGTAGATGCCCGAGTCGGCCAGGTGCGGGCGCATGCTCAGATCGGGCTGGGTCTGGAACAGTCGTTCGCAGACGTTGGCGAGCACCGCGTTGGAGTCGCTGTCGGATCTGACGTCCAGGTCCAGTGACTTGGGTTCCTTGGCCAGCAGCCATTTGACGTTGTCCACCGCGCCGGCGGCCTTGGCGGTGGTGTCGGTCAGCGCGAGGTCGGCGGGCTTGCCGGGGGCGCCGGCCGCGTTGTTGCCGCCGGCGTTCTTGGCGGAACAGGCGGTGGTCAGGCCGAGCAGGGCGGCCAGTCCGAGCGCGGTGAGGGTGCGAGTGCGGGACATGCGACTCTCCGGGGGATGCGGGGGGAGGGTGGGGTGGGGCGCCGGGGCGGGCGTGCTTCGGGCGCGGCCCGGGACGGGTGTGGGCTTCGGGCGCCACGGGAGCCGGTGGCTTCCGGGCGCTGTCGGGGCGGGTGGCCTCCGGGCGCCGCCGGGGCGGGGCCTTCAGGCGCCGCCGGGTCCGTCGTGCAGGTTCCAGGGCAGGAGTTCGTATTCGTGGTCGCACGGGGTGCCGGCGGTGACGCGGTATTCGCCCGTGGTCAGGTCGACGCAACTGGAGAGCAGCGTCGCCCACTGCCGGACCGCCGGTCGGGCCGGATCCGGGTGGGTGCACAACGATTCGGGGTAGCCGAGGTGGTCGGACATCGCGGCGTGGATCAGCTTGCGGGTCTCGGCCGGGTCGCCGGCGTCCCGGCAGCGCCGCAGTCCGGCCTCGGCGCGCGGTACGCGAAGCAGCGAATCCGGAGCCGAGGGACGGTAGCTCGCGGCCAGTTGCGCCGGCATGAAGGCCTGGTAGTGGTTGCCGTGCACGAGCAGGCCGTCGGTGGGGTACATCCAGCCGTTCGCGCCGGGGGTGGTCTCGATGTCGATCGCGAAACCCTCGCGGTGGGTGAGCAGGGCGTTGCTGGCGATGTGCGCGCGGGTGCGGAAGAGCACGTCGAGCGCCTCGGCCGGGTTGGCGCAGTCCAGCACCCGGCGGCGGATCAGCGTCTGCGGGATGCCGACGGCGTGGTCGAAGCGCCCGCCGAGGCCGTTGGCGTTGAGCGCGATGCCGGCCGAGTTGGCACCCTGCCGGCCGATCTGGCCCGCCTCGACCTGCATCACCACGGTGGGCTTGCCGGGCTGCACGACACGCACGACCATGACCGTCTCGCGCACGCCGTAGCGCCAGTCCCAGTTCTGGCCCGCGTACACGTGGCCGTCACCGGAGGCCTGGTCGAGCAACGCGAAGGAGGTGCAGCCGTCGGGATTCTCCGCCGGCGCGGGTACTCCCATCTCGGCGAAGGTGTCGTCGTAGATGATCTCGCCTCGGGCGTTGAGCGCGAGGATGTCGAGCAGGTCGAGGCCGGCGCCCTCGGCGATCCCGGCCATCTCCTCGACCAGGTCGGGGGCGAAGGCGCGGGAGGGGGCGAGCCAGTGTTCGGCCCGCTCGGTGACCTGGCGCCAGGTCAGGCCACCGGCCGCGCCGAAGGCCTCGGTGTAGTAGTCGACGGCGGTACGAATCAGCGCGCTCGCCCCTTCGCCGTACTGGCGACCGCGGGTTCGAGGCTCGCCGGCGATCTCGATGGTGGGAAGGGACACGCCACTCACGTCGTCTCCTGGGGTGCTGGGGGTTCGGCAGCGTTGCGGGTGCTGCACGCTGTCCTGGGGTCCGCGAGTCCGGTGACGATCGCCGCGACGCGTGTCGTGACACGTGTCGTAACGCTCGTCGCACTGCTCGTCGCACCACGTGTCGTAATGTTCATTACGAGTTCGCGGTAACATGTATTGCACGTTGCATGAGGAGAGTAATGGTTGATACCGGGGAGTCAAGAGGCGTGAGCGAACAACAACCGCAGAATCCGGCGCTGGCTCGGCTCCGGGCGGCGATCCGCGATCAGTGGGCCGACCTGTCGCCGGCCGAGCGGAACGTGGCCCGCTATCTGACCAACTGCTCCCCCGAGCAGGTGCTCTTCGCCAGCGCGCAGGACCTGGGCGCGAGCATCGGCGTCAGCAACGCCACGGTGGTGCGCACTCTGCAACGACTGGGCCTGGGCGGACTCTCCGCGCTCAAGCGCGACATCGCCGCCGACTTCAGCACGGACGTGGCCCCCGAGGTCAGGCTCCGGCAGCGGATCAGCCAGGTCGGCCAGGACCTCGACGGAATCCGGGCCCGGGTCTACGACGAGGCGATCGAGCGACTGGAGCACGGCCGGGCCAACCTCGACGCGGACGCCTTCCGGCTGGCCACCCAGTTGCTCGCCGACGCGAGCGAGGTGCTCGCGTACGGCGTCGGCGCCTCCGAACTGGCCGGCCGCCACCTCGCGCTCAAGCTCAACCGGATGGGCCGCCGGGCCCGCTTCGTCGGCACCACGGGCTTCGGACTGGCCGACGAACTACTCACGCTGCGCCACGCGGATGTGGTGGTGATGTTCGTCCCGGGCCGCTTCCTGCGCGACATGGAGGTGCTCCTGGACCACGCCCGGGTGGTCGGCGCCCGCATCGTGGTGGTCACCGACGAACTGGTCGAACGCCTGGCCGACACCGCGGACGCGGTCCTGTACGCGCCGCACACCCCGACCGGCATAACCGCCGAGTCACTGTCCGCGATCGTGCTCAGCGACGCGCTGCTGCTGGCGGTCGCCTCGTTGGACGAGACCCGCTCGGTCGAGCACTCCCATCAACTGACGGCCCTGCGGGCGCAGTTGCTGGAGCCGAAGGAGGGCCGGCCCCGGCGCTGAGGCGGGGCTTCGGCCGGGGCCGGCGCTTCGGCGGGGGCCGGCATCCCGAGCGAGAAGGCGCCGGCCGCCGAGCCCCCAGCGCTACCGCACCACCCGCTGCGCCACCCACGTACGCGTAGCGGCCCACCGCGCCAACCGCGCGGGCCCACAACCACGCGGCCGGCCACAGCGAAGTCGCACGCCGATCCGGCAGACGCGTCCCGGGTGAGCCGTCTGCTTGCTTCGAACCGCGGTGGTCATTCTCAATCGGCCGTCGAGGCGGGTCCGGCGTTCTCGACCGGCGGGGCGGACGTGGTGGCACGGGGGTCCGGGCGGCGACGATGTACGACGACCAGGATGTCGGCCCAGGCGATCAGGGCCGCGGTCGCGCAGAGGGCCGCGGCAAGGATCCACAACGCTCGGGCGGCGGCCAAGTCGATGTCGGCGGCCACGGCGCACAGCGTGGCGGCCACGATGAAGACGGGTAGCGCGATTCCGGCCCAGGCCAGGCGCGGGGCCAACGGGACGGTCCCGACGGGTGGTCGGGGGCCGCCGGAATCCTGACCCGGTGTCGGGCGGGCGGCTGAGGCAGTCATGATCGAAACCTACCCAGGGGTGCGACAACCACGCGCCGGCGCCTCCCCCCGATCCACCGCCGACCGGTGGCAGGTGGCGGGCGGAGGGCGGTGGCTACAGGGTTCCGGCGCACCGCCGGCAGGACCGGTGGGTGTTCGCCGGAAGCGTCGGCCGCTATCGGGTCGGGTCCCCGCAGTCCAGCACCTCGGCGATCACCCGGAAGGTCTCGTGCCCGCCGGCGGGCCGCCCTGAGTTCGGGCGACTCGAGGAAGCGACGTCGGGTGCGGCGGGCGCGCCGTTGTCGTCGTCGACGCGGTGTCGGGACGGCCGTGTTCTCGATATCGTGCATGGTGCACCGAAGTTGCTCACCGTCGGGCGAACAGGAGCACGGCATGGCCGTACCGGTAGCGCTGAACCACCTCGCCTACCAGACCCGCGATCTGGTCGCGACACACCGCTTCTGGACCGAGGCGGTCGGTGCCGAACTCGTGGGCGCGGTCCGCGAAGAGTCCCGGACCACCAGCAGCGGCGAGGTCACCGCGCCCTTCCTGCACGTCTTCTACGCGCTCGCGAGCGGTGAGTGCATCGCGTTCTTCGACGTGGCGAAGGCGTACGCGCCCGTGCCCGACGGTCTCGAATGGTGGACCCGGCACGTCGCGCTCGCCGTGGACTCCGTCGCCGAAGTCGACGCGATGGCCGAGCAGATCCGTCGACACGGGGTCGAGGTCCGGGGCCCGATCGACCACGAAGGCGTCTGGTACTCGGTGTACTGCTTCGACCCCAACGGCGTGCACCTGGAAATCACCCACCAGTCCCGCCCGTTGACCGAACAGGACGCCGCCGAGGCCCGAACCGCCTTGGACGGCTGGCTCGCCGACCGCGCGGCCGGCAATCTTCCGGGCTGAGGGCTGAGGACTGGGGGCCGAGGACTGGGGGCCGCGGCCCGCCGGCTCCCGGGCCGAACCGCCGGGGGCCGCCGCCGAAACGGGAACGACCGCTACTCGCCCACTCGTTCGTAGCGCAGCAGGACGGTGCGCGCGTCGAACGTCCGCGACTCGACCAGCGCCAGCGGGTGCCGGGTCTCGTCGGCTCGGAAGACCGGCTTGCCGCCGCCGAGGATCACCGGGTGCACGAAGACCAGGTATTCGTCGATCTCGCCGAGCCCGGTGAGCGCGTTGGCCAGTCCGGCCCCGCCGGTGAGCAGGATGTCCTTGCCGGGCTCCCGCTTGAGCGCGGCGATGTCCTCGGCGAGGTTCGCGCCGATCACCTCGGCGCCCCACTCGGCCCGCTCCAGCGTGGCCGAGACGACGACCTTCCGGGTCGCCCGCCAGACCGGCGCGAACCGCAGGTCGTGCGGGTCGGTGGAGATCGTCTCGACGTTCGGCCAGTAGCCGGCCATCATCTCCCACACGACCCGGCCGTACAGGAACGTGTCGACCCCCGCGTTCAGCGTCTGCCCGAAGTCGGACAGCTCCGGGCCCATCACCGGCCAGTCGAATTCGCCCCTGGGGCCCTCGATGTAACCGTCGAGCGACTGGTGGACCATGTAGAGGATCTTGCGCATGTCGGGCTCCCGCAGTGTCGGTCTTCGGTGTTCTCACGGAGAGGTCGGAGCCGGGTCGCGGTCCTCGACACCTCCCGGCGGATTCCCGGGAAAAGTTTTCGAACCCCTGCACGAACGGGTGCACGGGCGGGCGAAGGTGCCCCGTGCCCGGGTACCCCGCCGGTCATCGGGATCACCCCTCGCCGGTCATCCGCGCCGCGCGTATCTCCAGGTAGCGCCGCTCCGGCAGGCTGGTGGTCCGGCGGGCAGCCGTGCGGTACGCCTCCCGGGCCGCTTCGCCGTCGCCCGCCAGTTCGAGCAGATGGCCGCGGACCGCCCAGAAACGGTGGTGGCCGGTCATCCGCTCGTCCTCGGCCAGTGTGTCGAGCAGATCCAGGCCGGCTCGGGGGCCGTGCACCATCGCCGCCGCGACGCTCTGGTTGAGGGTGACCATCGGGCCCGGCGACAGGTGCGCGAGCAGTCGGTACAGCGCGAGGATCTGCGGCCAGTCCGTATCGTCGGCGTGCGCCGCCTCCGCGTGCACCGCGGCGATCGCGGCCTGCACCTGGTACGGCCCCGGCGGTCCCCACGTGAGCGCGTCGGTGACCAACTCGGTGCCCTCGCGGATCGCCTCCGCGTTCCAGCGGCTCCGGTCCTGCTCGGCCAGCGGGATCAGTCCGCCGTCCCGGGCGGTACGCGCGGCCCGGCGGGCATCGGTCAGCAACATCAGCGCGAGCAAGCCGGACACCTCGCCGTCGTCCGGCCGCAACCGGCGCAGCGCGCGGGTCAGCCGGATCGCCTCGCCGGTCAGGTCGGTGCGCAGCAGATCGGGGCCCGAGCCGGCGGTGTAGCCCTCGTTGAAGATCAGATAGAGCACGTGCAGCACCGCGCCCAGGCGCTCGATCGACTCGGGCCCGACCGCACCGCCGAACCGACCGCCGGCGGCCTTGATCCGCTGTTTGGCCCGACTGATGCGCTGCGCCATGGTGGACTCGGGCACCAGGAACGCGTCGGCGATCTGCGCGGTGGTCAGGCCGCCGACCGCGCGCAGCGTCAAGGCGACCTGCGAGGCCCCCGTCAGCGCGGGGTGACAACACAAAAACAGCAGGGTCAGCGTGTCGTCGCGGTTGCCGGGCGCGTCGTCGTCGGGTGCGGGCGAGACGTGCTCGTCGGCCGGGGCTCGCGCGGCGAGCCGCTCCTCGCGGTTGCGCCGCGCCCGCTCGCTGCGCCAGTGGTCGATCAGCCGCCGGTCGGCCACGGTGAGCAGCCAGCCCCACGGACTGTCCGGGATCCCCTCCTCGGGCCACTGCACGGTGGCGGCCAGCAGCGCCTCCTGGACCGCGTCCTCGCAGGCGTCGAACTGGCCGTGCCGGCGGACGAGCACGCCGAGGACCTGCGGGGTCAGTTCCCGCAGCAGGCCCTCGACGTGCGCGTCCGGGCTCACATCTCCGTCCCGGAATCCGTCATCACCGGGCGTACCTCCATCGCCCAGTACCGGGCGTCCGGCCAGCGTGCGGCGATCTCGACGGCTCGCTCGGTGCTCTCGCACTCGACCAGCAGGTAGCCGGCGAAGTGCTCCTTGGCCTCGACGAACGGGCCATCGGTGACCGCCGGTACACCGTCACGGACCCGGACCGTCCGGGTCTGCGCCGGATCGGCGAGCGCCTCGCCGCCGAGCAGTTCCCCGGACGCGGTCAGCTCCGCCATCAGGGCGTCGACCCCGCCGAACAACTCGGTGCGCTCCGCCTCGGAGAGTTCCTCCACGAATCCCGGGCGGTTGTGGATCAGCAGCATGAACTTCATCGGGTGCCTCCTGGTCGCTCTGGTCTGTTCGGGTCGGCCCACACGGTGCACACGATCCACGCGGTCCGCGCCCCCGCTCGGTCCGATCCGGGCGGCGGCCCGATCGGGGGTGCTCGGGGTCGGTCTCCCGAATCCCCCCGGCGGGCCACTCGCAACCGGGTCGGAGCCGGCCGACGGTTCTCGACATCCCGGCGCACAGAATGTCGGATCGATGCGCCGAGGACGCTCGCGCCCTCCCGGAACCTCCGGAGTTCCGCCCTCCCGGACCCCTCCGGGGTTCCCCGAACGACCACCTCCCACGCCGCCCCCGGATGCCCCCGAACGCACCGGGCTCCGGCCGAAGGCCGGACCCGGGATCCTCATCGACCCGGGTCCCGATCGGGAGTGGGGTCCGGGGGTCAGGCGACCCGACCCGGTTCGGCCACCGGAGCCGGTATCACCGCCCGCGCGACCCGGCCCGGCAACAGCACCCGGTGAATCGCCAGCGTGCCGGCGATCGACGCCGCCCCGACCAGCACGATCACATGAGCCGGTTCCAGCACCCCGGCCAGTGCTCCGGCGCCCGCCATCGTGAGGCCCTGGAGGGTCATCGTGCCGGTCATCGCCAGACCCATCGCCTGGCCGGTGCCGGCCTTCGGGACAGCCTCCAGGAAGCGGCGTTGCAGGCCGAGTTGGTAGGACAGACCCGCGCTGGACAGGACGAACAGGCCGGCACTCACCCACAGCGGCGGACCCGCGGCGAAGAACAGCAGCGGGACGCCGAGTTGCAGGGCGAGCCACAGCGCCAGGCGCTCGCGGCGGGCCGGGCGTACGAAGCGCCCCACCACCAGGTCGCCGAGCAACATCCCGGTGGCGGCCGAGCCGTACAGGACACCGGCGTGACCGGGGGAGTACGGGACGACCACGCCCTCGGCGGCGACGGCCAGGTTGGCCGGGATCCACTGGGCCAGCAGCAGGCCGCGCACCGTGCGATCGCCGAGCAGTTCGCGATTGACCCGCAGCGTCGCGCGCACCGTGCCCTCGGCCCGGGTCGACCCGGTGCGCTCGGTGCGCGGCCCCGGCGCCAGGCCCAGGCGCACGACCACGGCGGAAGCCAGCGCGGTCGCCGCCGCGAACAGCAGCGCGCCGCTCGACCCGACCAGCGCGAGCAGCAGGCCGCCGACCGCGAAGCCGAGCACCTGCGTCGCGCCGGCGGTCATCCCGAACACCGAGCGCCCCAGTACGTAGGCGTCGCCGTGCAGCAGTTCGGGCAGTGTGCGCTGGCGCGCGGCGCCCGCGACCGGGCTGACCAGTCCGACGCTCGCGAGCAGCAACAGGACCGTCCACACCGGCAGTACGTCGAGCGCGAGCACCAGCGCGAGCGCGCAGCGGATCAGGTCGTACCCGGCCATCGCCGCGCGCACCGGCACCCGGTCGGTGAGCGAGAGCAGCAGCGCACCGCCGAGCGCCTGCGGAACGAACCCGGCGACGTACGCGAGCGCGGACAGCGCCGGCGACCCGGTCCGTTCGTAGACGAGCACCGCGAGCGCGAGCATCCGCACGGTGTCGCCGATCAGCAGCAGGACATAGGAACCGAACAGCACCCGGAAGGCGCCCACCGCGAAGACCTCGCGGTAGGTCGCCGGTTTGACGTCGTCGCCGATCATGGGGGCGAGCGTGCCGCGCCACGCCGCGCGCCGGCCAACCTTTCGGGCAGCACCGAAACCTGGCAGGCTGCCGAGTGGGAGGCCAGGCATGCTCAGGATCGAGGTCGGGCCGGCCGACGTGGCCCGCAGCAGGTTCGGCATCTCCCCGCTGGGCGAGACGGTGATGGTGCTGCGGACGTTGTCGGGAAACCATCAGGCCGGGCCGCTGCGGCCGTGGATCGAGCGGCTGCGGCCGGCGTACGAGCGACTGCGGCGGGAGCTGCCGGCGGTCGCGGCGATGACGACGCTGTATCGGCGCGGCGCCTACAACGCGGACTTCCTGCACCCGCCGCCCTCGGGGACCCCGGCCGGGATCGGGGACGAGCTCGCCGCGGTGCGGGCCACGTCGGCGGCCCGCGCCCACGGCGAGATCGCGCGCAACCTGGAAGGGTTGCGCCCGCCCTCGGCCTCGGTCCGGGCGCTGCTCGACTCCCCCGACGTGGTCGCCCGATTGGCGGACGCGATCGAGGCCGCGTGGACGACGCTGCTGGAGCCGCGGTGGCCGGCGCTGCGCGCGGTGTTGGAGCGCGATCTGGTGCGTACCGCCGGGCGGTTGGCGGCGTACGGCTGGGGTGCGGCGCTGAGCGATCTCTCGCCGCGGCTGCGGTGGCGCGACGAGGGCGTGATCGAGGTGACCGGCCACGCGGCCGACACGGTGAAGCTCGACGGCGCCGGACTGCTGTTCGTCCCGTCGGCGTTCGGTGCGTTCATCGCCTACGTGGAGCCGCCGTGGCCGTACGCCATCGTGTATCCGGCGCGCGGCGTGGCCGAACTCCTGGGTGCTCCGGCCCGCGCCGACGACGCCGCGCTGGCCGATCTGCTGGGCACCACGCGGGCGATGATCCTGCGCGCGCTGGCCACCCGGGCCACCACCACCCAGCTCGCGGCCCGGCTCGGCCTCGGCCTGGGAACGGTCGGCGACCACCTGGCCGTGCTGCGCCGCGCCGATCTGATCACCGGCATCCGGGTGGGCCGCTCGGTGCACTACCAACAGACCGCCCTCGGCGAGGTGTTGGCCGCGGGTTCGGACCGACCCGGCGGGACACTCAGCCGGTGATCGCCACCAGGCTCGGGAGGTATCCCCGGGATTGCCCCGTGACGGTCGGGTGGTACGACTCGTCGACCGGCAACGTCAGCCCGTGCAGCCACTCCTGCGCGCCGCACACCCCGTGCCCCGCGAACCGATCCCGGACGTCCGCGAAATCGGCGCCGCCGGCCGCCGCGCGACCCGCCGTGGTCTCCACCAAGGTGTCGGCCGCCTGGTCCAGCACGCGTCGCTTGCTCTCGCTCAACCCCAGGAGGCAGGTGCCGAGTTCGAACAGGCGCGGATAGCCCAGCACCACGAGCCGTGCGTTCGGCGCCTGCCGGCGGATCCGCGCGTAGGTGTCGTCCAGGTCCGCGGGAAGCCGGTCGCGCGTGTACGCCATCGACCGGGCCACCGCGTCCGAGCAGTCCCGGTCCCCGCCCAGGACGCAGGTCCTGATCGTCTCGGCGAAGCCGACGTCGTTGCCGCCCGCGCTGATCGTCACGAGCGTGGTGTCGCCGTCCAACACGGACAGTTGCCGTGCGCGCACCTCCGCCGTGGTCGCCCCGGAGCACGCGACGAAGTCGAACGCGGCCACCGCGTGCGCCTGTTGCCACAGCGCGGGGTAGGCGTTCGCGCTGCGCTTGCAATCGCCGCCGCCCGCGAGGTATCCGCCCGCGCCGACGCCCGAGCTGTACGAGTCGCCCAGTGCCGCGTAACCGCCCTCGGGCGCCGTGACGGCGGCGGGTGCCGCGGCCGAGGGCGCGGCGATCCCCGCGAGCGCGAGGGTCGCGGCGGCGGCGAGGGAGACGGCGACACGGGACGGCGACGGCACGAGTGGATCTCCTCCGGAACGTATGCACGTTGTCGGAGGTATCGGCCGCCCGGTCGGCCGACTTGATCCCGGTCACCCGTCGGAAGGACGCCCCGACCACCCCGCTCGCGGTCGGGGCGACGCGGGCGGACGGTCCCTCACCCGCGTGCGGGCACCTGATCGGCGGGCGCCCGGTCGTGGGTGCGGAAGGTCTGGCGGTAGGTCATCGGCGGCACCCCGATGGTGGCGACCAGGTGTTGACGCAGCGAGGCGCCGGTGCCGAAGCCGGCCCGGTCGGCGATCCGGTCCACGGTCAGGTCGGTGGTCTCCAGGAGCCGCCGCGCGTGCTCGACGCGTTGCCGGGTCAACCACTGGCCCGGCGTCATGCCCACCTCGTCCCGGAAACGCCGGGTGAAGGTGCGTACGCTCATCCGCGCGTGGTCCGCCAACTCGGCCAACGACAGCGGGCGGTGCAGGTGTTCGAGCGCCCATTCCCGGGTCGCCGAGGTGGCCGCCGAGGACGGCTCCGGCACCGGGCGTTCGATGAACTGCGCCTGGCCGCCCTCGCGCCACGGCGGCACCACGCAGCGCCGTGCGACCCGGTTGGCCACCTCGCTGCCGTGGTCGCGGCGCAGCAGGTGCATGCACAGGTCGATGCCGGCGACCACGCCGGCGGCGGTGAGGATGTCGCCGTCGTCGACGAACAGCACGTCCGGGTCGAGGTCGACCCGGGGGAAACGCTTGCGGAACCGGTCGGCCTCGTTCCAGTGCGTGGTCGCCGGGCGACCGTCCAGCAGGCCGGCGGCGGCGAGCACGTAGGACGCGGTGCAGATGGACACGATCCGCACTCCCGGGCGCAGCCCGGCCAGGGCCCGGCCCAGCGGTTCGGGGAGCCAGTCCGGTTCGTCGTTCTCGTCCACGCCGCACACGAAGGGCGGCAGTACCAGTGTGTCCGCGGTCGCCAGTGCCTCGATCCCGTGCTCGACGGCGATGGTGAAGTCGGCGCTGGTGCGCACCGGTCGGCCGTCGAGGCTGCACGTGATCACCTCGTACAGCGGTTCCCCGTCGGTGCCGGTGGCGGTGCCGAAGATCCGGACCGGGATGCCCAGTTCGAAGGGATAGACGTTTTCCAGGGCCAGGACCACGACGCGATGCATGGCCTGATCCTTGCACATATTGGCCATCGGGCCACTCGATGGGCTCCGGCAGCCCCGACAGGGTTGGTCCCACGCCGGGCGCGGAGAACCGGCGAACGGTCCCGGTCACCGCGCCGGGCACGATCGACCCGAACACGGCAGGGGAATGTGATGACGATGCGCGCCATTCGACAGGAGACGTTGGGCGGACCCGAGGTGCTGAGGGTGGTCGCGGTGGAGCGCCCGTCGCCCGGGCCGGCCGAGGTCCTGGTCCGGGTGCACGCGGCCGGGGTGAATCCGACCGACTACTGGCACCGGGCGAGCGGCGGGCTGATCGGCGACACTCCCGTCCCGCTGGGCTGGGACGTATCGGGCGTGGTCGAGGAGGTCGGCCTGGGCGTCAGCGTCTTCCGGCCCGGCGACGAGGTGTTCGGGATGCCCCGACTGCCGCTGCCGGCCGGTGCCTACGCCGAGTTCGTCACGTCCCCGGCGCGCCACCTGGCCCGCAAGCCGGCCGGCCTGTCGCACGTGCAGGCCGCGGCGCTGCCGCTGGCCGCGCTCACCGCGTGGCAGTCGCTGGTGGACGCGGCCGGGGTACGCCCCGGTCAACGGGTGCTGATCCACGCCGCGGCGGGTGGCGTGGGCCACCTCGCGGTCCAGATCGCCAAGGCGCGCGGCGCGTACGTGATCGGCACCGCCCGCGCGGCCAAGCACGAGTTGGTGCGCGGGCTCGGCGCGGACGAGGTGATCGACTACACGGCCGTCGACTTCGCCGAGACGGTACGCGACGTGGACGTGGTGCTGGACACGATCGGCGGCGAGTACGGGCCGCGCTCGCTGCGCACGCTGCGGCCGGGCGGCTTGGTGGTCTCGCTGGCGTCGCCGGCGGAGGTGGGCCTGGTGCCGGTCGCGGAGGCGGCGGGGCTGCGCGCGGGGTTCACCATCGTGGAGCCGGATCAGGGTGGGCTCAAGGAGATCGCGGCACTGGTCGAGGCGGGTCTGCTGCGGCCGGTGATCGACGCGGTGCTGCCGCTGGAGCAGGCGGGCAAGGCGCACGAACTGGGCGAGGGCGGGCGCACCTCGGGAAAGATCGTGCTGACCGTGGTGGAGTAGTCGGGCCACCGGGGCCGAGCCGATCGGCCCCCACGCACGCCGCACCCCGCTCGGCGCGGGGCCGCCGGGCGACGTGCGCGGCGGTTCGGCTCGGCGCTCTCGACATAAGTCTGCGCGTGATCGACCTTCGGCCGCTGCGGGCGCCGACCGGGTCTCCCTAGCATCGAGGTGGAGGCGGACCGATCCGGCCGCCCACCGGGAAAAGGGAAGGGCACGCCATGGCCGAGGAGCGATCCGCCCACACGGGCGGGTGGGCGGCGCAGGCCGCCGAGAGGCGCACGGTCCTGGGCTACTCGCGCGCGGATCGGGTGGCGATCTTCGGCGGGCTACCGGCGCTCGGACTGTTGCTCGGGTTCGTACTGCCGCCGCTGGCGCGGTTGGCGCTTGAACTGCCGGTCCTGCCGATGCGCTCGGTCGTGCGCCTCGTCGGCACGGCGGAGCAGCCGTCGCAGGTCGCCATTGGCGCGGCCCTCGGCTTGATCCTGGGCCTGGGCGTCGCGTTCGTCGCCGTCGCCGAGTCGACCCGCTTCACCCTCACCGACACCCGGGTCCTGCTCGAGCACAACGACCGGACCACCACGATCGAGCGGACCGGGATAGGCGCGGTCCGGCCCGACGGCAAGCGGGTGGTCCTGTTCGACCACGACGCCCACCCGCTCGGCGGGGGCCTGCCGCGGGTCGGACGGCGTGCGGTGGCCCGGGCGTTCCGAGCACACGGTTACCCCTGGCGCGAGCACGGCACCACCGACGAACCCGGGTAGCGCGTGCCTGGGACGTGTCTTCGATCCCCCGGTCAGCGCGGTGTCAGACGGTCGCGCATCGCGCGCAGGAAGGCGTTCGGGTCGGCGTTCTTGGTCCGCGCCGTCTCGGCGTCCCCGGCGGTGGCGTAGGTGACGAACGCGTCGTCGCCCACGCAGTCCAGGAGTGCGGCGGCCACCTGCTCCGGCGTCGCGGCGCTCCTCGGGTCGGCCGGGAACGGCGGGTCGTTGCCCTCGCGTTCGGTGCTGAACTCGGTGAGCGTGGTACCGGGCACGAACAGGTGCGCGGCCACGCCGGTGCCGGCCAGTTCCAGATAGAGCGCCTCGGTCCACAGTTCGAGGGCCGCCTTGGAGGCGGCGTAGGCGCCGACGCCGTAGCTGAACATGTGCACGCCCATCGACGACACGTTGACCACGTGTCCGGTGCCGCGGGCCAACATCGCGGGCAGCAGCGCGGCGGTCAGCCGGACCGGCGCCTCGTAGTTGACCGTCATCACCTCGCGCAGATCCTCGCCGGACAACTTCGCGCTGCGCCGCCGCTTGGGGATGCCGGCGTTGTTCACCAGGATGTCCACCCCGCCGAGTTCCCGCTCCACCGTCGCCGCGAAGTCCGGGAGGGCCTCCAACGCGGCCAGGTCCAACGGCCACATCCGCGAGTCGGGGCTGTCCTCGCGAAGGTCGGCCAGCGCCCGCGTCAGCCGATCGGTCCGGCGCGCGCACAGCCCGACCACCGCGCCCTCGCGAGCGAACGCGCGTGCGGTCGCCGCGCCGATCCCGGAGGACGCGCCGGTCACGAGCACCCGCTGTCCGTCGAACCGTGCGCCCATGCCGTGGCCCACCCTTCGTCACGGCCGGCCACCCGCCGCGGCCGGCGCCCGCGTGGAACGGATCATCGGCGCAGCGGCCGACGGAAACAAGAGACCCTTCGCCCGGGCCGCCGCCCGCGCGCCGGACCGCTCGGTCGCCCCCGGCCCGCCGACCAGACTTGACGAGCCGGCAAGCCGGCGTTCGCCGGTACGTCGCCCGGCGCCACTACACACATGTCCATGACCTCAGTGGACAGAAGGACCCTCCTGCGCACCGGTTCCGTCGTCGGCGCGGGCCTGGCGATCGCCCCGGTTATGGGCGCGGCCTCGGCCTCGACGTCGGACGCGCCCGCGTACGTGGCCTCCGGCCGGCCGAGCCTGAGCCACGGTGTGCAGAGCGGCGACGCCACCGCGTCCTCGGCGATCGTGTGGGGCCGCGCTGATCGGCCGGGTCGGCTGATCGTCGAGTACGGCACCCGGCCCGACCTGCGCGACGCGCACCGTGTGCGGGGTCCGTGGCTGACTGCGGCCGGTGACCTCACCGGCCGGGTTCGTCTGCGCGACCTGCCGGCGGGGCGGCGGATCCACTACCGTGTCCGGGTCGAGGGCGAGCGCGGCGCGGCGGGCGAGGCGGTGACCGGTTCGCTGCTCACCGCGCCGAGCGAGCGCAGCCGTTCCGGCGTGCGGTTCGTGTGGTCCGGCGACACCGTCGGCCAGGGCTGGGGAAGCAACCCGGACATCGGCGGCATGACCATCTTCGAGCAGATGCGCCGCCTGCGTCCGGACTTCTTCCTCAACAGCGGCGACACGGTCTATTCGGACGGCCCGCTGGTGGAGAGCGTCCCACTGCCCGACGGCCGGATCTGGCACAACGTGGTCACCCCGGAGAAGTCCAAGGTCGCCGAGTCGCTGACCGAGTACCGGGGCCAGTTCGCCTACAACCTGCTCGACCGCAACTACCGGGCGTTCGCCGCCGAGGTCGCCCAGATCGTCCAGTGGGACGACCACGAGGTGCGCAACAACTGGTACCCGGGCCAGATCCTGGACGACGCGCGCTACACCGAGAAGCGCGTCGACGTGCTCGCCGCACGCGCCAGGCAGGCGTTCCGCGAGTGGGTACCGATCGGTAACGACCGGGTCTACCGCAAGCTCTCCTACGGCCGGCACCTGGACGTGTTCGTCCTGGACATGCGCACCTACAAGGACCCCAACGGCGACAACCGCTACGCCGACCCCGAGCGCGGGCTGCTCGGCGACCGGCAGCGGCGGTGGCTGATCGAGGGCCTGTCGCAGAGCCGGGCCACCTGGAAGGTGATCGCCAACGACCTGCCGCTGGGCCTGGTGGTGCCGGACGGCGCCGCCGCGCAGGAGGGCGTCGCGCAGGGCGACCCGGGCAAGCCGCTGGGTCGGGAGATGGAGTTCGCCACGATCCTGCGCACCGCGCAACGACGCGGCGTGCGCGGCATCGTCTTCCTGACCGCCGACGTGCACTACACCGCGGCGCACCACTACGACCCCGCGCGGGCGGCGTTCAAGGACTTCGACCCGTTCTGGGAGTTCGTCTCGGGTCCGTTGAACGCGGGCGCGTTCGGCCCCAACGCGCTGGACGGCACGTTCGGCCCGAAGGCCGAGTTCGTGCACGCGCCGCCGCGCGCGAACTACTCGCCGCTGGAAGGCTTCCAGCACTTCGGCGAGGTCGAGATCGACGGCCCCTCGGGCGATCTGACGATCAATCTGCGCGACGGCGCCTCCACCGTGCTGTGGAGCAAGACCCTGCGGCCGGTGCGCTGACACCCGCGGCGCCGCGCATCCGGCACCTGGCACCTGGCACCGGGCACCGGGCACCGGGCACCGGGCACCCGACAGACATCAGGCACCCGACCTCGGCACACCGCCCGGAAGCCCTCGCACGGACGAGGGCTTCCGGGCGCGGTCGATCAACCGGACCAGGCGATAAGGAACTTGCCCGCGAGCACCGTCGGGGCCCCGCCGAGACCGCGCCGGAGCCGCGCCGGGCGAAACATCCATCAGTACCCGAAAAAGCGCGACAAAGATCGTTCACGGCTTCGATTATGCTCCGCCACCGGTTGCCCCTCGGGGGTCGACGCACAGATCGAAGCGAGGCACAGACATGGACACGAAACGCGTTATACCGGGCCCCGACGCCCCGGCCCGGGGCCCCGCCGGCGGGCGCGCCTTCCGTACCGTGATCCCCGCCGTCGCCGCGTGCCTGCTGCTGGGCGCGTGCGGCGGCGGCGAGGACAAGGCGGCCAAGGACACGGACACCTCCACGGTCATGCCCAAGAGTGGTGGGACGCTGACCGTGGCGATGGCGAGCGACATGCGCTCGATGGACCCGTTCGGCGCGCTGAGCAACTCCTATACCGACAACACCCGGCTCAACGCGGTCTACGACTCGCTCTTCTGGCACGAGGCAAAGACCGGCAAGGTGATGCCGCAAATCGGCGAGAGCCTGACTCCGGACCCGGGCAACGCCTCGTGGACGCTCAAGCTCAAGCCGAACGTCAAGTTCTCCGACGGCACGCCCTACGACGCGGCGGCGGTGAAGTTCACCTGGGACGAGCACGCCGCGCCCGCGCGCAAGTCGTACCAGGCGGGCACGATCCAGGCGGTCAAGGCCACCGAGGTGGTCGACCCCACCACGCTCAAGATCACGCTGAGCGGCCCGAACGCCAACTTCGACCACATCGTCGCGTCCAATCTGTCCTTCATCGTCTCGCCCACCGCGTACCGCAAGGACCCGGCCGGCTTCGCCCGCAACCCGGTCGGCGCCGGTCCGTACACGTTCAAGGAGTGGACCAACGGCGACCACATGACGTTCGTCAAGAACCCGGGCTACTGGCAGGGCGCGGCCAAGCCGTACGCGGACACCGTGGTGTTCAAGATCATCCAGGACAGCACGCAGGCGCTGGAGACGGTCTACTCCGGCGGCGCCGACCTGAAGGTCTCGGTCAACGCGGAGGACCCGGTCAAGGCCAAGCAGAAGGGCCTGGAGACCAAGGTCGTCACGATCATCGGCGGCGAGTCGCTCTACTTCAACAACAAGCGTGCTCCGTTCGACGACGTCCGGGCCCGCCGCGCGGTGCAGCTCGCGCTGGACGCGAACGAGGTGAACAAGATCTCCTTCAGCGGCAACGGCACGCCCACGCACAGCATCTTCCCGCCGGACAGCCCGCTGGTGGAGCCGGGTACCGAGACCGTTCAGCGCACCGACCGTGCGGAGGCGCAGCGGCTGCTGAACGAGTTGGCGGCCGAGGGTAAGCCGCTGGACTTCACGTACTCGATCCCGCAGAACGCGAACGCGCAGCGGACCGCCGAGTACATCATGACCTCGCTCCAGGGCCTGAAGAACATCGGCGTCAAGATCGCGCCGATGCCCATCGCCGCGTTCCAGACCGACATCGTGATCAACAAGAACTACCAGGCCGCGATGTTCAGCTACTACCTCTCGGACGCCGAACCCGGGCTGTACGTGAACCTGTACAGCACCAGCCCGAACAACTACCTGCTGTACGCCAACCCCACCGTGGACCAGAACCTGGACAAGGCCCGGACCACCAACGACCCGGCCCAGCGCAAGGCCGCGTACACGGCGGTCGCCGCGCAGCTCAAGCAGGACGCGCCACTGTGGACGTACCAGTCGTCCGTGGTCACCGGGTTCCACCGGTCGACGGTGGTGGGCATGGTGCTCACCAACGACGGCATGGTGCTGATGGACCGGATCGGGCTCAAGGGCTGATCAGGGCCGCTCCCCGGGCCGCGAACTCGTAGGCTCGGGCTCCGGACTTGAGTCTCCACCCGGTGGAGACGGCACGGTGAGGGACATGGACGGCGCGACCCTGTATTCGATCGGCGACCTGGCGCGGCGGACCGGCCTGTCGGTTCGCACGATCCGGTTCTACGCGGACGCGGGTGTCGTGCCGCCCACTCAACGAAGTCCCGCCGGCTACCGGCTGTACGACCTCGACGCGCTGGTCCGCCTCGAACTCGTACGCACGCTGCGCGACCTCGACATCGATCTGGAGACCATTCGTCGCGTGTTGGCGCGCGAGGTCACCGTCGGCGAGGTCGCGCGGGCGCACGCGAACGCGGTGGACACGCAGATCCGCACCCTACGGCTGCGTCGGGCCGTGCTGCGCGCGGTGGCTCGGCGGGGATCGAGTCCCGAGGAGTTGGAACTGATGCACAAGCTCGCGAAACTGTCCGACGAGGAGCGCCGGAAGATCGTCACCGACTTCCTCGACGCGACCTTCGCCGACCTGGACGTCGACCCGGATTTCCTGGCCAAGATGCGCTGCGGATTGCCGAACCTGCCCGACGACCCGACCTCCGAGCAGCTCGAGGCGTGGGTCGAGCTCGGCGAGTTGGTCGCCGATCCCGACTTCCGCGCGTCGATTCGGCGGATGGCCGAGTACCAGGCGCAGGCGCGCGGCCGCGGCGACGACGTCGCGCCGGACGCGCACGAGCGGCTGACCGCCATCACCCGCGAACTGGTCGAGGCGGCCCGTACGGCCGGCGTCGAGCCGACCTCGCCCGAGGCCGAACCGGTGGTCGCCGACCTGCTCGCGCGGTACGCCGGCACGTTCGGTCGCACTCCCGACGCGGCCTTCGTCGCCTGGCTGGTCGAGCGCTTCGAGATCGGCACCGACCCGCGCGCCGAACGCTATTGGCAGTTGCTGGGCGTGATGAACGGATGGCCGTCCTGGCCGAGCATGACGCCGGTCTTCACCTGGTTCCTCGCCGCGCTCCGCGCCCGGAACGGCACCGCCTAGTCCCCGGCACGCCGCGGGCGGCGCAGGTTCGCGGCGTTCGGCCTCACCGTGGGCGGACCCGCGCGTTGCCTGCCCGGGCGCGACGGATTCCCCGTACGAACACGAAGAGGGTGGTGGGCGAATGCGATCCGCCCACCACCCTCGATCATCCGGTGCCGGTGGAACCGGCCCCGCGATGGATCAGCTCACCAGGACGCCTTCCCGGTCGCCGTCGCCGCCGGCCTTCGGCTCGTCCTCCTCGTCCGGGCGCTGCGCGAGCTTGCTCGGCCACCAGATCTTGCGGCCGATGTCCAGACCCAGCGCGGTGACCAGGACCGAGCGCACGATGAAGGTGTCCAGCAATACGCCCAGCGCGACGGTGAAGCCCATCTCGGCGAACGAGACGATCGGCAGCGTGCCGAGCACCGCGAACGTGGCGGCCAGCACCAGGCCGGCCGAGGTGATCACACCACCGGTCGCGGACAGCCCGATCAGCACGCCGCGCCGGGTCCCGTGCCTCTTCGACTCCTCGTGCACCCGACTCATCAGGAACACGTTGTAGTCGATGCCCAGCGCCACCAGGAACACGAACACGAACAGCGGGAAGCTCACGTCCGTGCCCTTGAAGCCGAACAGGTGCTCGAAGAGGAACACGCTGATACCCAGGGCCGCGGCGAAGGACAACACCACGGTGGCGATCAGCACCAGCGGTGCGATCACCGCCCGCAGCAGCAGGCCGAGCACGATCAGCACCACGAGGAGGATGAGCGGGATGATCACCTTGTCGTCGTGCTCGGACGCCTTGGCGATGTCCATCTGGGTCGCCGTGCCGCCGCCGACCTTGGCCGCGCCGTCCGGTACCGCGTGCATCGCGGTGCGGACCCGGTTGACGGTCGCCTTGGCCGCCGCCGAGTCGGGCGAGTCGCTCATCACGCCCTCGATCTGCACCCGCCCGTTCGCCGCGCCGGTCTGGCGCACGCCGTTGGGGGCGATCCCGGGGGTCGCCTGAAGCGTCTGCATCAGCGTCGCCCCGGCCGACTCCCGGCCGATCACCACGATCGGGTCGCCGGAGCCCGCCGGGAAGTAGCGCTCGGAGACCTCCTGGCCGCTGATCGACTGCGGCTTGTTGGTGAACGAGTCCTTGTTGGCGATGCCGTCGCCGTTGAGGTTGGTCAGACCGATGGTCATCACGCCGAGGATGACCGCGGTCACGATCCACACCACACGCGGACCGCGGGCGATCTGCCGGCCGACCTTGGCCCAGATGCCGTTCTCGTCGTGCGTGACGGCGTCCGGCTCGTACGCCGGGCGGATCGGCCAGAACACCCAGCGGCCAACGATCACCAGCAGCGCGGGCAGCAGCGTGGTCATCGCGACCAAGGCGACCAGCACACCGAGCGCGCAGACCGGCCCCAGGCCCTTGGTGGACTGCATCTCGGCGGCCATCAGGCACAACATGCCGACGCCGACCGTCGCGGCGCTGGCCACGATCGCCGGACCGGCGCGAAGCAGCGCGGCCGCCATCGCGTCGTGCCGGTCCTCGTACCGGTGCAGCTCCTCGCGATAGCGCGCGATCAGCAACAACGCGTAGTCGGTGCCGGCGCCGAAGATCAACACGGTCAGGATGGCCGCGCTCTGCCCGTTGACGACCAGACCGGCCTTGGTGAACAGGTACACCACGGCCTGCGCCATGAACAGCGCCGCGACCGCCGAGATCACCGGGAGCAGCCACAACACCGGGCTGCGGTAGGTGAACAGCAGGATCAGGACGACCACGCCCAGCGTCGCGTACAGCAGCGTCCCGTCGATGCCCTCGAACGCGGAGGCCTGGTCCGAGCCGAGTCCGGCCGGGCCGGTGACGTACGACTTCAGGCCCTCCGGATTGTCCTTCAGGGCTTCCTTGAGTTGATCGACCGCGTCCCCGAGGTCGTTCCAGCCGCCGTCCTTGACGGTGATCGGGACCAGGGTCTGCGCGGCCTTGTTCAGCGGATCGAACGTCGGCTGCTCGACCTGGCTCGTGACACCCTTGGCGGTGCCGAACTTGGCCTGGTCCTCGGCTATCGCCTTCGTGTCGTCCGGCGTCAGACCGGACTCCCGCTCGTAGACCACGACGGCGGGAACCGTCGTGTCCGGACGGAAGTCCTTCTGTTCGTGAATGACCTTCGTGGATTCGGCCTCGGCGGGCAGCCAGGACGAGACCTCGTTGTTCTGAGCGTCGGTCAGCTTGCTCGAGAGCGGCATTGCCACGACGAGCAACACCACCCACAAGGCCAGCACGACCCACTTGGATCGACGCCCGCACGGCAACGCCGCAAGCGCCTTGATCCGGTTCATGTTTCCCCCAGCTGATGGGCTGATTCCAAGGAAGCAGCGGTCGATCGACAACATGGAGTCAGCTCGACGCCGGGTTTGACGGCCGGTGATCGAGACTGTCCACGACACCGTCCGGAGCCAACCGGACGGTGTCGAAATAGTTGTGTTGCATACAGGAGTTCAGACTGCGCGGCGCCCCGAAACTCATCGCTTGCCGACAGCCCGACGGCGGATTGTCCTGGATGGATGGCACTACCGTCCACCCAATACCGCCCAGTTGGGCACAGGGCGGGTTAATTCCTGGTGAACTCGCCGAATTAGAGGCGTGATTCACCGTCGAATCATGACGGAGTGGGCACGCGAGCCTACCGTCCGGTCCTCGTGGCTCGTCGTCAGGTCTTGCCGGTCGAGTCGGTCGAGTCGGTTGGTTGGTTCCGGCGAACCGGTCGGGTCGGTTGGGTCCGGGTCGGCCCTCGTCGTCCGGGGCAGCATGGCCGGGCCGTCCAGAAAACGTTCGAGGACGAACTCGAAGCGTGCGTCGATGCCCGGCCCGGTGAGTTCACGCGCGGTCGCCACCAGGTTCGGGTAGGTGTCCGCGGGCAATGCCTCGATGGTGTCGCCGATCGCGCCCACCGCCTCGCCGATCGGCACTCCGGCGGCGGCCGCGGCCGAGACCGGCCGCTGTTCGCTGTCACCGCGGGCTCGATCGGGTGCGCACCGGCCGGATCGCTCACGGCGCTGATCGCCGGTCGCGCGGTGCAGGGCGTGGGCGGCGCGCTGCTGCTGCCCGGCAGCATGTCGATCATCCGACACGTGTTCGCCGACGATCGCGAGCGGGCTCGGGCGATCGGAATCTGGTCGGGGGTGTCCGGCGCCGGACTCGCGCTCGGCCCGGTGATCGGCGGCCCGCTGGTGGACGCGTTCGGCTGGGCCAGTGTGTTCTGGATCAACGTACCGATCGGCGTCGCCGGAATCCTGGTCGGCGCCGTGGTCCTGCCCGAATTCGCCGAGCGTCGCGGCCGGTTCGATGTGCCGGGGCTCGTCCTGGGCGTGCCGGCCATCGGCGCGCTGGTGTTCGCGCTGATCGAGGGCCCGACCCAGGGCTGGGGCTCGGTCCGGGTGCTCGCCGCGGCCACGCGGGCCGCCGGTGCGCTGATCGCCTTCGTGTTGGTGTTGGCCGACGCGCGGGTCCCGGCGGACGACGCGCGCCGCATCGTCGAGCGGTCGTGCGCGACGCCACGACGACCGCGTTCATGGACGGCCTGCACCTGGCGCTGTGGACGGGCTCGGCGATGCTGCTGGTATCCGCGGTGCTGGTGGCGTACCTGATGCGGGATCGGCCGAAGCGGCCGGCCGCGAAGGACCCGGCCCGGATCGCGAACCTCGTCGGCTGACCGCAGGCCGGCCGGGTACGCGGTGCAGGACCCCGTCCCGGCGGGTACGCCGGGGGTGTGTCGGCGTCCTCAGCGTTCGGATGTCGGGCCCAGGACGGGCTTGAGGTCCAGGATCGGAGTGCCGTCGATCGCCTCCAGGTTGCGTACGTGCACCCTGAGGCCCTCCACCCGCACGATCACGATCCGGTGCAGCCCGATCGGGTTCGGCCGGTCCGGTGAGCGGGTGCTGAACACGCCGGTGGCCGGCCGCTCCCGGTCGCCGCGCGGATGCACGGTCAGTACGTCCCGGGCGGCGCGGTCCAGCCAGGTCAGCAGCACCGCCTCGTCGCCCGCGCGCAGGTCGCCGAGTCCCGCGCGCACCTCCTCCGCGAACACCAACCACGCGTCCGGCGCCCCCTCGTCCGCCTGCCGGGGCGCCGAACGCCGGTCCACGAGCACCGATTCGACCCTGCCGATGGGTCGCACCGCGTACGAATCCCGGATCACCGGGACCACCTCCTCATCCTCCACACCGACCGGTGACCCGCCGAGCACGCGGCCGGCGGGTCACCGTCGGTGTGCATCGGTCGTATCCGTGGGACGGCCTGTGCTCAGTAGAGGCTCATCATCGCCTCGCGCACCTCGCGCAACGTCGCCCGGCCCACCGTGTCCGCGCGTTCGTTGCCCGCGCGCAGGATGCGGCGGACCTGGGCCGGGTCGCGCGCGTACTCGGCGCGGCGGGCCCGGATCGGAGCCAGGAACTCGTTCACCGCCTCGGTGACCGTCCGCTTGAGCGCGGCGGCGCCCGCCGTACCGATCTCCTCCGCCACCCGACGCGGATCGCGGCCCTGGCAGAGCGCGGCCAGCAGGACCAGGCCGGACACCTCCGGGCGAGCCTCCGGGTCGTAGGTGATGTGCCGGTCGGCGTCGGTCCTGGCCCCGCGGATCAGTTTCGCCGTCTCGTCCGCCGTCGCCGCCAGTGCGATCGCGTTGCCCCGGCTCTTGCTCATCTTGGTGCCGTCGGTGCCGAGCAGCAGCGGCGCGGCCGACAACAGCGCCTCGGGTTCGGGGAAGACGGGATGCCCACCGGCCGGGTAACGGTCGTTGAAGCGGCGGGCGATGGTGCGGGTCAGCTCCAGGTGCGGCAGCTGGTCCTGGCCGACCGGGACCAGATTGCCCTTGCAGAACAGGATGTCGGCCGCCTGGTGCGCGGGATAGGTGAACATCAGCCCGCTCACCGCCGCCTGCCGCGAGTGCGCGATCTCGTCCTTGACCGTCGGATTGCGGCCCAGCTCCGCGACCGAGACCAGGCTCAGGAAGGGCAGCAGCAGTTGGTTGAGAGCCGGGATGGCGCTGTGCGTGAAGATCGTGGTCCGGTCCGGGTCGATCCCGACCGCCAGGTAGTCGAGCAGCAGCCCGTCGACGTGCTCCATCAGCCGGTCGGCCACGTCGCGGTCGGTGAGCACCTGGTAATCGGCGATGACCAGGTATTGCTCGACACCCAGATTCTGCAGGCGCACCCGATTGTGCAGGGTGCCGAAGTAGTGGCCCAGATGCAGCCGTCCGGTCGGGCGGTCCCCGGTGAGCACTCGAAAGCGCCCCGGTTCGCGACGAATCCGCTCTTCTACAACGGCACTTCGAGCCTGCGCGGCGTTCGTGCCCATCGGGTCGATCGGGTCGATCGGATCGATCGGGACAGTAGGGGCGGTGGGCACTGCCGACTCGGTCGGGAGGACCGAAACGGAGGTGTGCATCGTGGTGTTCGGCGTGCCGGTCATGATCTGTCTCCTGGTCTGTGGGCGGATCGCCGTCCCGACGGCACCCATCCCTGATCCAGGGCACAAAAAAGGGCCGTCCGTCCGAACGACCCTGGTCATGCACGAATGGTGGTCGCCCCTAAGTGGAGCGCCACCAACTCTGACCCGCTGTAAACCGCATCCCCCAACCATACCCCGCCCCCCACACACCCGCGGGCAACTCCCCGGGTCCCCAACCGACGCAACGACGACCGCCCGCTGTCGGAGGCGCATCGGCGGCCCCTCGCCCGTCAAGCGGTATCGGGCGTCGGCAAGCGCGGCTCGACGTGGCGAACCTCGTTGCAGTGTGCCGAACCTCGTTTCAGGGAGCCTGACTTCGGTCCCCGCTCGTTCGCAGCGGCGGGTGGGGCAGCGGAGTTGGTGGTTGTGTCCGATAATCGTCTGTCGGCCCGGGAACCACCCGAACCGATCCGAGAGCGCTGTGGAGAACCTTTGGGGAGGTATCCATCCGCGGCACGGCGGACGAGGCGGATGTGGCGGGCCCACCGCGCTCCGCCTCCTCGGGCCGATCCGGCATGGAAACCGAGGCCGCGAGACGGTGCGAGGTCGCTCCGGGGAGCGGCCGCGCAATTGCCGCGCTTGCTGACACAGTCCCCCGAATTCGTGTTCCTTTCCGCCTTCCTGGCACCCCTGGCAGGCCCCTCATCTGCGGGGCTTCCACCGAAAACGCCCCATCGCCCTTCCCGAGGGCGCTACCGTCGCCTACAAGGACCCGATGCCCACAGGCTCGATCCGTCTCCACGCTGCCGACACCCGGGCGGCGGGTCCGGAACACCCGCCAGGAAAGGCCCACCGCCGTGCCGCACCCATTGCTCGACGCCATCGACACCGCGCAGGACCCTGCCGACTTCCTGCGCTCGATCGGGACCGTGCACACCACTTTCGGCGACCAGGACTCCGGCGCGGTCTCCTACGGCGTGCACGCCGAGGGGAACTGGTTCGTCAAGACCGGCCCCAACCCCGCGTCCGCGCTCAGCCTGCGCCGCGCGATCGACCTGCACGCGCACGTACGACACCCGGCGATCGTGCCGGTGCTGCACACGTTCAGCGCCAATGGTGTTCCGGTGACGGTGGGGCCGTGGCGCACGGGCGAGGTGCTGTACCACTCGACGGTCAAGCGCGCGGGCAAGCAGTTGCGCACCGGTGCGGCCTCGCCGCTCGCCCGCTTCCGGGCGCTGCCGTTGGACGACGTACACGCCGCCCTGGACGCGATCCTCGACGCACACCGGCTGATCGACGCGGCCGGCTATGTGGGCGTGGACTGGTACGACGGGTGCGTGTTGTACGACTTCGACGCGCGTCGCGTGCACCTGATCGACCTGGACGAATACCGCAGCGCGCCGTTCGTGCTCGACTGCGCGCGGCTGTCCGGGTCCACCCGGTACATGCCGCCCGAGCACAGTAGGCGCGGCGCGCTGGTCACCCGCACCGGCACCGTGTTCCTGCTCGGCCGCACGCTGCGCCTGCTGCTGGACGCGGGCGACGAGGAACGCGCGTGGCGCGGCACGCTGGCGCAACTCGCCGTGGTCGAGCGGGCGACCCGACGCGACCCGGCCGAGCGCTACCCGAACGTCACCGAACTCTTCGACGCGTGGTGCGCGGTCGCGCCCGCCGGTCTGCTCTCCGGCTCCCACCGGGTGTGAGTACGCGAGCCCCGGACGCCTCGGGCACGTCCGGCACTTCGGGCGCCCACCGGAAGGCGTGACATCCGGCGGACTCAGCGCCGAGGTCGGCCGAACAGGTCGTCGCGCGCCTCGTCGAGGGCGATCAGCACGGCACCGTCCAGAATCGCGTTGCCGGGCACCGTGCCCGCCAGTACCCGGGTGGTCAGCGGAGTCGCCTCGGCGAGTGCGGCCTCCACCCGATCGGCCAGCACCGTGCCGCCGGCCCGTCCGGTCTCGCCGCCCAGCACCACGCAACCCGGGTCGAGGATGACCGCCAGCGCGGCGACCCCGAGCACCACCCGGCCGGTGAGTTCGTCCAGGAACGCCGCACCCGCCTCCGCCTGCCGCGTCGAACCCTCCTGCTCGGCCGCCGCCCGGACGCATTCCACGGCATTGCCGGTGAAGCCGTGTCGGGCGGCCAGTTCCTCGATCGCGACACCGGAGACCAGCGTGTGGAAACCGCCCTTGCAGTCGGTGCGCGAGGGCAGGTGATCGGTGCCCGGGACCGGGAGGAAGCCCAGTTCACCGCTGCCGCCCGACGCTCCCCGACGCAGCCGCCCGTCCAGCATCACGCCGGCGCCGATGCCCTGACCGAGCCAGACCAGCACGAACGTGTCCAGACCTTGGGCCGCGCCCAGGCGCTGTTCGGCGATGGCGGCGAGGTTGACCTCGTTCTCCAGGACCACTCGCCCGCGCTCGCGCAGCGCGGTCACCAGGAGGGCGTGCCAGCCCGGCAGGAAGTCGGCCGAGCGCTGGTTGCCGGAGACCGGGTCGATCAGGCCGGGAGCGCCGATCCCGAAGGTGTGCAGGGTGTCGGCGCCGGCCCGGGTCGCCGCGTCGTCGAGCAGTTCGAGCACATCGGCGAGGGCTTGTACGGGATCGCGATCCGGCGGTATCGCCAGCGCGCCGGTCGCGACGGTCCGGCCGGCCAGGTCGGCGACGGCCACCTCCACCCCGCCCACACGCACGTCCAGGCCGGCGATGTGGGCGCGCTCGGCGACGATGCCGTACAGCCGCGCGTTCGGGCCGCGCTGTCGCTCGCCCGCCTCGCCGACCAGGTGGATCAGGCCCGCGCCGCCGAGGCGTTCGACCAGATCCGCGACCGTGGGCCGGGACAGTCCGGTGAGGGTCTTGAGCTGGGAGGCGGTCAACGGGCCGTGCTCGATCAGCAGATCGAGCGCCAGGCGGTCGTTGATCGCACGGGCGGTGCTCGGCGTCGCGGTGTGGGCGGCTGTCATGGATAGCGATCCTCGCAGACTCTTTCTTTCAGGAACCCTGCCTGATAATTTATCGCACCATGACGCAGACTTCCATGTCGCCGAACACCGCCGGCCTGCCCTCGACCCCGCCTTCGCAGAAGCCCGCGCAGGCGAGTTCGCAGACGCCTGCGCCGGCAACCTCACCGACACCGCCGCGATCGCCGTCGCACACGCCCGACGTCTCGCCGCTCGCCTCCTCCGCCCCGCCGCCCACGGCAACGGAGGCACCACCGCCACCGCCCGATCCGTCCACCACCGAGGTCGCCGAGGCCGGTCGGGCCCGGATCGCGGCAAGCCTGATCTTCGCCGTGCACGGTGCGGTCGGCGGCGGCTTCGCGTCCCGCCTGCCCTGGCTTCAGGACCACCTCGATCTGAGCCCGGGCCAATTGGGACTCGCGCTGGCCGCGCCCGCCGTCGGTGCCTCGCTGGCGATGCCGTTGGCCGCGTCGCTGGTGCACCGACACGGCGGCCGGACCGCGCTGCGCTGCCTGATCGCGCTGTGGTGCGCGGTGCCGCTGCTGCCCGCTTCCGCGCCGGGTCTGCCGTGGCTGTGCGCGGCGTTGCTGGTGTTCGGCGTGGGCGCGGGCATGTCCGACGTGGCGATGAACACGCAAGGACTCGTGGTCGAACGGCGGCTCGGTCGCTCGACGCTCCCGCTGCTGCACGGAATGTGGAGCGCGGGCGCGCTGATCGGCGCCGGCCTGGGCGCGGCCGCCGCGTTCGCCGGGCTCGACGCCCGCGTACACCTCGCCATCCTGGCCCTGCTGCTCGCGTCGGCGGGTTGGTTCGCCGGCCGCAACCTGCTCGACGCGCGTCCCACCGCCGGCGCGAAGGCCCCGCCACGCTTCGCGCTGCCGTCCCGCCCGGTGCTCGTGATCGGCGCGGTCGGCTTCTGCGCGATCTTCGCCGAGGGCGCCGGGATGAACTGGAGCGCGGTACACCTCAGGGAGGTCGCGGACGCCTCCCCCGGTGTCGCGGCCCTCGCCTACACCGGCTTCGCCTGCACGATGGCCATCGCCCGGCTGGCCTCCGGCACGGTCGTGGACCGGTTCGGGGTGACCCGTACGGTCCGGGCCGGCGCGGTGCTGGCCACGATCGGCGCGATCCTGGTGGCGACCGCGCACTCCCCCCTGCCCGCCGCGCTCGGCTTCGCGCTGCTCGGCGTCGGCGTGTCCGCCGTCCTCCCGCTGACCTTCGCGGCGGCCGGGCGGATCGGTGACGACCCGAGTCAGTCCATCGCGGGCGTGGCCACGGTCACCTACACGTCCGGCCTGATCGCCCCCGCCCTCGTCGGCGGCATCGCCGACCGCGCGTCGCTGAGCGCCTCGTTCGCGGTGGTCGCCGTGCTCACCGCGATCCTGATCCCGGCCGCCCGCATGCTCGGTCCCACGGCCGCCCCGCGCGGCACGGACACCGGGCCGGCCGGCCCGGGCGACGCACCCTCCGTTCCGGGCAACCTGGCGCCGCCCGCCCTGGTCGGCACGTCCACCTCGGGCGCGGTGACCTCGGTGTCACCCCTTCCGACGGACGGCCGGTGACACCCGAGCACGGAACCGACCGGCGCCGCCGCACGTGGGCGGCGCCGGTCGGCGCTCGGGTCAGCCCAGGGCCTTGACCAGTTCGGCGGCCAACGGGGCGGAGGAGGAGGGGTTCTGGCCGGTGTACAGGTTGCGGTCGACGACCACGTAGGGCGCCCAGGGAGTGCCCTCCCGGAAATCGACTCCCAGTTCGGTCAGGCGGTCCTGGAGCAGCCACTCGGCCCGGTCCGCGAAGTCGGCCTGGGTCTCCTCGGCGTTGGTGAACGCGGTCAGCCGGTAGCCGGCGAACGGCGAGGTGCCGTCGGCGCGCTTCGCGGCGAGCAGCGCGGCCGGCCCATGGCAGACCACCCCCAGCGGCTTGCCCGAGTCGAGAGCCGCGGTGAGCAGCGCACCGGAGGTCGCGTCCACCGCGAGATCCTCCATCGGCCCGTGGCCGCCGGGGTAGAAGACGGCGGCGTAGTCGGCGAGGTCGACGTCGGCCAGGTCGATCGGCGTGCGCAGCGCGGTGAACCGCTCCAGCGCGGAGGTCACCGCGGCCACCCCGTCGGGGCCGCCGTTCACCTCGGGCGCCAGGCTCGCCCGGTCGACGGTGGGTTCCACGCCTCCCGGGGTGGCGACCACGACCTCGTGGCCGGCCGCGGTGAACGCCTCGAACGGGGCGGCTGCCTCCTCGGCCCAGAAGCCGGTCGGGTGCCGCGTGCCGTCGGCCAGCGTCCAGTGGTCCGAACCGGTGAGCACGAACAGGATCTTCGCCATGAGTCTCTCCATTCGGCGCCGCCGAGCGGGTGCGCTCGGGAGCCATCATGTGATCGCTTCGTCGGTGTGTGGGTGCGTCGCGGCGTCGGATCGTCGCGGCGTTCGGATCGTCGGATGTTCGCCGTCGAATCCACCCGGTCGGTCGTCGCGGCCGGTGCGGCGGCCCCGGTGCGTCGCGTCGGTGCGGCGCGTCGGTGCGGCGCGTCGGTGCGGCGCCCTCTGGTGCGACCCGCCGTCGGTGGCGTCGCGCCGTCGGACTCGAACCTAGATCGCCGACCCATCGGGATTCAAATAGGCTCTCCACCATGAGCCATGAAGATTCCGATGGGTTGCCTTCGGACACCGGGTCGGCGTCGATACCGGACCCGGTCGCGCGCGGCCCGCTGGATCTGACCCTGCTGCGCACCTTCCTGGCGGTGCACCGCGCCGGCTCGTTCACCGGCGCCGCACGCGTCCTCGGCCTGTCCCAGCCCACGGTCACCACCCAGATCCGCGCGCTCGAGCGCCGACTGGGCCGGGCGCTCTTCGAGCGGTTGCCCAGGGGCGTGGCCGCCACACCGATCGCGGACGACCTGGCGATCCGGGTCGCGGACCCGCTGGACGCGCTGGCCGAGGTCGCCGAGCGGGACCGGTTCGGCGCGGACACTCCCGCGGAGCCGGTGCACCTGGCCGGTCCCGCCGAGATCCTGTGCGTGCGCGCGTTGCCCGCGCTCGCGCCGCTGATCGAGCGCGGCGTGTTGTTGCGGATCACCACCGGAATGACCGACGACCTGCTCGACGGACTCCGCGCCGGTCGACACGACCTGGTCCTGGCCACGATCCGGCCGCGCGGACGCACGCTGGCGGCCGTACCGCTGATGGACGAGGAGTTCGTGTTGGTCGCGGCGCCGACCTGGGCCGAGCGGATCGGGCCGGATCGAGTCGCCGCCGAGGGCCCGGTCGCGCTGCGCGGCGTACCGGTGATCAGCTACGCCGAGGACCTGCCGATCGCCCGCCGCTACTGGCGTCACGTGTTCGGCACCCGGCTCACCGAACGAGCCGCCATCACGGTCCCGGACCTGCGCGGCGTGCTGACCGCGGTGGTCGCCGGCGCGGGCCTGACCGTACTCCCCCGCTACCTGTGCGCGGCGGAACTCGCCTCCGGCGCGCTGGTCCCGCTGCTCACGCCCGACGACCCACCCATCAACACCGGCTTTCTGGTCCGCCGCGCGGGCACCGCGGACCACCCGCACCTGACCATGGTCCACGAACATCTGGTCCGGGCGGCCCGCACGTGGTGACACCGCCGACCCCCACGGGCGCGGACACCCGGGTCAACCGGCGGCGACCGCCGTGGTGAGTTCGGCCAGCAGGTCCGGACCGCTCCACTGTCGGGCCTGCCCCGCCGGCGCGGCCTCCGCCTCGCGGATCAGTTCGATCATGCGCGCGTTGGCGGGCGCGGTCAGCCCGTTGCGTTCGGCGATCGCCAATATCTCGCCCTGCACACTGTCGACCTCGGTCCGCCGGCCCCGCTGCAGGTCCTCCCACATCGACGACCGGGCCTTCGCGTCGATGCGCAGCGTCGAACCCGCCAGCCGGCGGAACAGCGGATCGGGCAGCGCGAGCAGTTGCCGATTGCGCGCGGCGGACGCGGGCCCGAGCTTGGCCGGCCGGATGCCCTCCGCCCGGAACGCCGCCAGCGCCTCGCCCTGGCACAGCGCCAGGCAGGTGCGGTAGTCGCGTTGACCGAGTTGATCGCGCAGCGGCAGTCCGGACAGCGCGTTGACCGCGTTGTTCAGGTTCATCAGCAGCTTCGCGTGTTGCACCTCGGGCATGTCCTCGCGCACCTGCACCGGGATGCCGGCCTCGACCAACACGTCCACGAGCGGGATCACCCGGGGGTTCGCGTCGATCATCAACGCGCCTGACGTGCCCTGATGGAAGACGGCGGGCTCGGTGCGCAGCACGTTGTACGGGACCATGCCGGCCAACACCGTGTGCCCGGGCAACGCGGCCCGCAGTACGGCCGGATTGCGGACGCCGTTCTGCAGGCTGACCACGATCGCGGCCGGATCGAGCCGCCCGGCCAGGGCCCGCCCGGCCTCTTCGGTCGCCGCCGACTTGACGGTGACCAGTACGAAGTCGGTGCCTGCCACCGCGTCCGGCGACTCGGCCAGGGTCAACAGCTCCGGCGCGACCACGGTCGGCGGGCGGCCCGCGCCGGTCACGGTCAACCCGTCCGCCAGCGCGTCCAGCACGGACGGCCGGCCGATCAGCGTGACATCGGCGAACGCGGCGAGCCGACCACCGAGCTGGCAGCCGACACTGCCGGCACCGAAGACCGCGACCCGGGGCCGGGTCCGCGAACGTGGAGCGGGTTGGGACATGTACAGCCTCCGCCTACGGATGAATCAGCCATCGAACCGATCCGCAAGCCTACGTCCCCACCCGCACCCACGTTCGATGCCTCCGGCCCCGACCACCCGCGCCCGCCGCGCGCGGCGGCAACGCAGGAACGGCAGCGCCGCACGCAGGTCGAGGCGGGTGAGGTCGCGGTCGGCCGGGCGCTCTGCCCGGGCGACGCGGTTGTGCACGGCGCGGTTGTGCACGGCGCGGTGATGCACGGTGTCGATGTGTACGTGCGGGTCACGTGCGGTGCGGGTCCGGGAGCCGTTGTGGTCGAGGAACATCCGCGGGCTCTCCGGCAGGGCGCCGGACGCCGCACAGGCCCGGATCCCCCGGCCGCAAGGCAACGTCGTGGGCGGGACGCACCGGGGAAATCGGCGACGGGGGAGCGCGCTTCGAGCTCGCGGTCGGCACCGCCGACTTCGGCAACGGTACCGCCGCCGTGCACCGGCGGCGGGCGTCCTGCCGTGGGTCGGACGGTGGCGGGCGAGACCTCGGTCGACTCGAGCAGTGCCGTCACCGAGGAGCCGACCTCGAGGTCGAGTCCGGTCGCGGCGTCCGCGGTGATCGCGGCGGTTCGCGCTGGTCGCGAGACCGAACGGCGTGGCCCGGGCTCGGCTGCTTGACCCTGTCGTTGGCGGCAGGGTTGGAGCATCACGGCATGAACTCGAACGACAACGACTCCCGCCCCGCCCGCGTCGTCCTGGTCACCGGTGCCGGCACCGGGATCGGACGGGCCACCGCACGAGCCTTCGCCGCCGAGGGCGCCTGGGTGATCGCGGTGGGGCGCCGGGCCGAGCCGCTCGGCGAGACCGCGGACGGGTACGAGCGCATCACGCCGCTGGCCGCCGACATCACCGCCGAGGGCGAGCCGGAGCGGATCGTGCGTACCGTCGCCGAGACCCACGGGCGGCTCGATGTGCTCGTCAACAACGCGGGCATCGTGGGCACCGGCAATCTGGGCACGTACACGCGCGAGATGATCGACCCGCTGCTCGCCACCAATCTGGTCGCGCCGGTGCTGCTGACCCAGGCCGCACTGCCGGTGCTGGAGAGCTCCGGCGGGATGATCGTCAACATCACCACCTCGGTCGGGCAGCGCGCGTGGCCGGGGAATTCGTTGTACGCGGCGAGCAAGTCCGCCCTCGAACTGCTCACCCGCAGTTGGGCGGTCGAGCTGGCTCCGCGCGGCGTGCGGGTCGTCGCGGTCGCACCCGGCGCGATCACCACGCCGATCGCCGACCACCAGGGCTGGAGCCCCGAACGACGCGCCGCGATCCGCGCCTGGCAACTCGCCCACACCCCGCTGGGCCGGATCGGCGACCCCGAGGAGGTCGCCTGGGCCGTCACGGCTCTGACCGCACCGGGCGCGTCCTTCGTCACGGGCGTGATCCTGCCCGTCGACGGGGGTGCGGTGATCTCCTAGTCGGCGGCGGTTCGAGGCGGGGGCGGCGGGTGGGCGCTCACTCCCCGCACCGTGCCGGGTGGGATGCGCGGCGCGCGCTCGTGATAGGTGTGGTTGCAGCGGAGGTGTCCGGATGCGGATCGGTGAACTGGCGAAGGCGACCGGCGCGACGCCGCGTGCGTTGCGCCACTACGAGCAGGCGGGGCTGATCGAGTCGGCCCGGTCGGCGAACGGCTATCGGGTCTACGACGAGCGCGACGTGGCCCGGGTCCGCTCGATCCGTGACCTGCTCGGCGTCGGTCTCACCCTGGACGACGTACGCGCCTTCCTGCCCTGCCTGGACGTCGTCGCCCGCCCGCCGTCCGCCGCCGCCGTGCGGATCGCGCTGGACCGACTGGCCGTACTGGACGCCCGCATCGCGGCCCAGACCGAGGCCCGGAACAACCTGGCGACGGCACTGCGCCGAGCCGGCGTCGACCGCATCCGCCCGGTGGCCTGACCCGGCCGAGAGGATCGCGCGACACCCCTGCGACCGGGTACCAACCGGCATCCCCGGGGCTGGGTCGCCCGAGGGACCGGGAAGCCGGGGCGGACCGGGCCGAGCGGCCCCGCGAGCCGAAAGCGTCGGTGTCAGCCCCCGCACGAGGGCTCCGGGCACGGAAGCCCTCGTGCGGGGAGATCAGGGCGCCGGGGGGCGGCGCCGGACGGGGCCTCGGCACGGGGACTGCCGCCTGAGGAAGCCGTGCCTCGGAGGCTTTCGGTGCGCCGAGCTTCGGGCCGGCTCGCGCGTGGCCGGATTCGAGCCGTTCAGCGTCGGATCGCCGTCGCCGTGGTGTCGATCACCGGGCGGTCGCCGAGTGGCGCGGCCAGGGTCGTCGTCACCGTGCGGGCAACCTCGTTCAGGGGGCAGGCCGCGTCCTTCGCACCGGGCGTGGCCGCTCGCGCCCGTGCGACGACCTCCACCGCGACCACGTCGGGACGTTGGGTGCTCTCCACCCGGTAGTCCGCGCCGCACCGGCCCGGCACGTCGGGCGCGCCGGCGAACCGCAGGGTCAGTTCGCGCCCGTCGGCCGAGACGGTGACCAGGTCGGGCGCCGGACCCGAGACCCCGGCCCGGCGCGGCGACGGATCCGTCGCCACCGCGATCCGCACGGCGCGAACCGTCGTATCCGCGAAGGCCAGTTCCCATCCGGGCACGGTCGCCCGACCCCACGTGGTGTCCACCTCCAGCGTCACCGCCGTGACCGAGGTCACGGTCGGCACCGCCGTGCTCCCGCGGTCGCACCCGCCGTCGCGTCGGCCCGGCATGCTCCTTTCCCCGTACGCCCGTTCCGGCGGCAGCAACGTGCGGTGCACGACCGTCCCGTCCGCCCAGCGGATTTCCGCGTCGCGGGACCGGGCGGGGAGCAACTCCGGTGCCACGGCGATGCATCCGCCGACCGGGGATGGCTCGAGGCCACCCCGGTCCGGTTCCCGGTCCCCGACCTGGTCCCGGTAGCCGCCGGTCACCGTGAAGGGGCGCGGTGCGTCCATCCGCCGCTCCCGGATCCATCGATGCGCCGCCTGGGCCGTCCTGGCCCGGGCGCCCGCCTCCTGGGCGCCCGGTGCGGCGGGCGCGTACAGCAGGGACGCGGGGTCGCTCATCACACGCGGTTCGCCGCCACCATCGCCGGCACCGCACCCGGCCACCAGCAACACCCCCGCAAGAGCCGAGGCTACCGACGCGGGCCCGCCGCCCCGTCCTGCTTCCGCTCCGAACACGCGCCCCACCTCACGTCGCCCCTCACACCCGCGCGCCGAACGGCGCAACGCGGATGTGACGCACCGTCGCCCCGACCGGTTCCGCCGAACCCGCCCGGAACCGGCTCGCGTTCGGGCCGCGATGGGTCAAGGGCGCGCGGTCCTGGTCCGCTGGGTCAGCAGGATGCAGGCGAGCACGCCGAGCGCGGCCATCGGCATCGCGGGCGTCAACGATTCGCCCGGGATCAGCACCGCCCAGCCCAACGTCGGCAACAGCTGGGCGAGTTGCAGCCGACTCGCGGCCGGCACGCCGATCGCCGCCATGCCCCGGCACCACACGACGAAGCCGAGGAACTGCGATACCGCCGCGAGATACAGCAGCCCGCTCACCCCGCGGGTATCGAGGTGTACCGGCTCGATGGCCAACCCCGACACCGAGATCAGCGCGGTGACCGGCGCCGCCGCCACGCCCCACGCGATCACCTGCCATCCCGGGCATGTGCCGGGCCAGTCGGCCGCCTTCCGCGTAGCCGGCCGCACACAACACCAGCGCGCCGAACAGGTACACATCCGCGAGCCCGATGCCGCCGCTGCTCTGCCGCACGGCGAACGCGAACACCACGACCGCGCCCGCGACCGCCGCCGCCCAGAACGTCCGGCTCGACCGCTCGCCGGTGCGCAGCACCGAGCAGACCGTGGTGGCAAGCGGCAGCAGGCCGATCACGCCGCCGAGTGCGCCGTCGACGAGGTCTGCGACGCGGGCGTGGTGGGCAGCGGGAAGCCGAGCACGCACCCGACCGCGACCACGGCGAAAGCGAACCGGTCCACCCGAGTGGGCAGCGGTGCCCGCACGACCAGCAGGGCGGCCCCGGCGAACCCGGCCGCGAGCAGACCGCGCAGACCGGTGACCGTCCACGGGCCGAATCCGTCCAGCGCCCCACGGTCGCCGGGAAGCGCACGCTGGGCGCCGCGCCGCGCTGGGCGATCGGCGGCAGGTGGTGGCCGGCGCGCCGGCCCGGCTGTCGCCCGAGTTGCTGCCGGAGCGACTGCCGTACGGCGGCCACCACTGCTGGCTGCGGCTGCCCGACGGCCGGGACGTACGAGAGCTCACCTCGGCCGCGCTGCGAGCCGGTGTCGCGGTGCCCCCCGGGCACGCGTACTTCATCGCCGAGCCGCCCGCGCCACACCTGCGGGTCGGCTACGCCTGCGCCGAGGGCCCCGCGCGCCCGGTCGAGGGCATCGAGCGCCTCCATCGCGCCCTCATCTCAACCGACCGATCCGGGCCCCGGCCGAACTGACGGAAGGTCGCGGCCTCGCAGCCGTCACGGCCCCACGGCGGTCAGGATCCCAGGATGTGGTCGGCCGGTACCTCGAAGATGATCTCCAGGCCGTCCTCCTCGTCCATCTGTTCGCCCGTCTCGACGAATCCGAAGCCCTGGATGGTCGCGAGCGACGCGGCGTTGTCCGGTGAGATGGTGACCCGGACGGTGGACACGTCGGGTTCGTGCGCCGCGCGCTCCAGCAGCGACGCGAGCATCGCGCGAGCATATCCTCGGCGGCGCGCCTCGGGCACCACGGTGTAGCCGATCTCCACCATGCCCGACTCGTCCGGTGGCCCGTGGAAACCGGCATAGCCGACCACCGCGCCGTCCGGTTCGGACACCGCGGCCCGGGCGAGCCACGGAGCGCTCTCGGGTTCGGCCGTCACCTGGTCGAAGCGGCGACGCCAGAGGCCGCGCGCCCGGTCGGACACGAAGAACTCGGGGAGGTCCAGGCCGGTTTGCCGGCGGGCCTCGGCCAGGTCGCCTGCCACCAGCGCGCCGAGGGGTCGACCGACCAGGTAGACCCAGCGAACCTGCCGCTCCGAGGGGGCGGACGACGGGCGCGCGGCGGAGGTATCGAGAGGATCTGTCATCCCGGGATCATCGGCGACAACCGACCGGTCGTCCACACCATTTCCGGGGTGTCGGGGTGTCGGGGAGGCGCCCGATCGTCGTAGCCGGGCCGGCGGTGCACCGGCCGGCCCGGCTACTCCGCGTGTCAGTGGACCGAGAGCCCACCGTCCACGAAGATCGACTGGCCGGTCACGTAGCCCGATCCCGGGCTCGCCAGGAACAGCGCCGCAGCCTCGAAGTCCTCGGCCAGGCCATTGCGTCCGACCATCGTGCGCGCGGCCAGCGCAGCCGACTTCTCCGGGTCGGAGGCCAGCCTCGCGTTGAGCGGGGTCATCACGAACCCGGGCACGAGCGTGTTGCTGGTGACCCCGTACTGCGACCAAGCCTCCGCCTGGGATCGGGCCAGCGACTCCAGGCCGCCCTTGGATACGCCGTAGGCGCCGCTCTGGACGAACGCGCGATGCGCCTGCTGCGAGGAGACGTGAATGATGCGCCCGTAGCCGCGCTCGGCCATGCCGGGCCCGAACCGCTGCCCCAGCAGGTAGGGCGCCTCCAGGTTCACCGCCATCGTGGCGGCCCACACGTCGTCGCCGAGTTCGTTCATCGGCGGACGCAGGTTGATCCCGGCGGAGTTGACCAGGATGTCGGGCTCGCCGTACACCTCGGCCGCCGTGTCGGCCGCCGTGCGCACGGCGTCCCTGCTGCCCAGATCGGCGCTCACCCAGGCCGCCTTGCCACCCAGGGCGGTCAACTCGTCAACGGTGGCCGCGAGTTCCACCTCGCGTCGGGCAATGATCACCACGCTCGCCCCGGCCCGCGCCAGCGCCCGGGTGATCGCTCGGCCGATGCCGGAACTCCCGCCGGTCACCACGGCGACCCGACCCTCCAGCGAGAACAGTTCGGAAAGGTATGCGTGCGTGCTCATGACGGAACCCTAGACGGACCGCGGCCGGCCGCATCGCCGGCAATCGCGCCGCGCCACCGATCCACCTCGCCCACCACCTCGCCCTACCACGGCCACCGGGCGCCCCGCATCGCCCCGGGGCCCGCGTCGCCCCGCGTCGCCGTGTCTCGCCTCGGGTGGTCAGGAAGCCGTGCTCGGGCGCCGGGCCGGGAACCCGTGCGAGCGGGCGGTGAGGACCACCACGAGTACGGGTACCAGCAGGACCAGCACGCTCCAGGGGAAGGAGCCGGTGCCGACCAGGTCCAGCAGGATCGCTCCGGCCACGCCGCCACCGGCCATCGCCGCGTTCCACAGCGTGACCAGCATCGCCTGCGCGGCGTCCGCGTCGGCGCCGCCCGCGTCGCCGACGGCGGTCTGCAGGAGAGTGGGCACGCCGCCCCAGCCGAGCCCCCACAGCACGACCGCGCCGTAGACCAGGACATGGCTGTCCGAGAACACCGCCAGCACGGCCGCCGCCGCGCCGAACGACAACGTGGCCGCGATGGTGAGCGCCCGCAGTCGTTGGTGGATCAACACGCCCACCAGCCAGATGCTCACCAGCGACGCGCCGCCGAAGGCGAGCAGCACCACGTCGGTGGAGCCGCCCATGTCGAGCCGGTCCAGGTAGGAGGCGATATAGGTGTAGAGGATGGTGTGCGCCAGGACGAAGACCAGGGTGACGAACAGGACCGGGGCCACGCCGGGGATGGCCAGTGTGCGCAGCAGGGGCGTTCGTTCCTCCGGTCGTTGTCCGGGGTGTTCGGGGACGGTCGCGACGATCCAGCCGATCAGGATCAGGGCGAGCACGGTCATCAACGAGAAGGTGACCCGCCAGCCGAACTCGTCGCCGAGGAACGTCCCCGCCGGCACCCCCAGCGACAGTGCGATCGGAATACCCGCCATTACGATCGCGATCGCCTTGCCCTGAAGATGCGCGGGTGCCATCCGGCGGGCGTACCCGGCCAGCAACGCCCAGGCCACGCCCGCCGCCACGCCGGCGACGAAGCGGGCCACCATGGTCAGCGGGTAGTTGCCGGAGACGGCGGTGACCGTGTTGGCCGCCGCGAAGCCGGCCATCGCGGCGAGCAGCAACCGCTTGCGGCGCCACCCGGCGGTCGCCCTGGAGAGCGGGATCGCGGTAAGCGCGGTGCCGACCGCGTAGATCGTCACCGACTGTCCCATCGCGGACTCGCCGACCCCCAGGTCGGAACTCATCGCGGGCAGGACGCCCGCCGGCAGGGTCTCGGTCAGGCTGGTCACGAAGACCGCCGTGGCCAGTGCCAACAGCGCCGCCATCGGCAACTTGCGGTCGTCGGTTTCCGTGTGGGAGGGGCCTGGTGCCGTACTTTGACTTGTCATGCCGCGTATGCTCGAACCCTCACATTGATGTGAAGGTCAAGCGACGAGACGTGAGGTGGATCACATGCGTATCGGAGAGTTGTCCGAGCGCACCGGCACCCCCCGCCGACTACTGCGCTACTACGAGGAGCAGGGCCTGATCGTCGCGAACCGCTCGCCCAACGGCTATCGGGACTACGACGAGTTCTTCGTCGACCGGGTGCTGCAGATCAGGGGCCTGCTCGACGCCGGTCTGCCGACCCGGATCATCAAACAGATCCTGCCCTGCCTCGACAAGCCTCGCATCATCCATTTCCCGGACGCGACACCGGAGATGATCGCCACCCTGGAGCACGAACGCGATCGCATGACCGAACGCGTCAACTGCCTCATCCGCAACCGGGACGCGATCGCCGAATACCTCGACGTGGTACGCGAAGGCCTTCCCCAGCCAACCACCACCTCCTCCTGACCCCCGTCGACCGACGGTCGCGGCCCATGAATTGCCTTGCCCAACCCCGGTCGGTCCTGTGAGGGTTACCGAACCCGAATCTCGAACCCGAATCTCGAATCGGAATCTCGAATCGGAATCCGGAGCCCGGATTCGAGGCCGGATCCCGACCTCGGATCCGAACCCCGGATTCGCGCCCCCGACCGGAAATGGTGTCCATCGTGCGCGCTGACCCGCCACTGCGTCCGACTCCGCTGAGCGGCTTTCCGGAATGGCTTCCGGAGGTCCGTCTGGTCGAGACGCGGTGGCTCGACCACATTCGGCACACGTTCGAGTCGTACGGTTTCACCTCCGTCGAGACGCCCGCCGTGGAGGCGCTCGACGTCCTGCTCAAGAAGGGTGAGACCTCGCAGGAGGTGTACACGCTGCACCGACTCCAGGCGGACCCGGGCGACGACAGCGATGCCCGTCTCGGCCTGCACTTCGACCTCACCGTGCCGTTCGCGCGTTATACCGCGCAGAATTTCAACGACCTGGTCTTCCCGTTCAAGCGCTATCAGATCCAGCGCGTCTGGCGCGGCGAGCGCCCGCAGGCCGGCCGATACCGGGAATTCGTGCAATGCGATATCGACGTGATCAACGTCGACCGGGTTCCGCTGTACTTCGATGCCGAAATGCCGCGCATCGCACACGAAATCCTCACCGCGTTGCGGATCGGCCCGTTCACGATCCACCTCAACAACCGCAAGATCCTCGAGGGCTTCTACGCCGGGCTCGGGATTGCGGACCCGGTGGCCGCGATCCGCATCGTCGACCGGCTGGACAAGGTGGGCCTCGGCCGGGTCGGCGACCTGCTCGCCGGCGAACTCGGCCTGGACGCCGTCCAGGTGGCGAACTGCCTGAAGTTGGCCGGGATTCGCGGCACCGACGCGTCGGTGGTGACCGAGGTCCGCGCGCTGGGCGTCGAACACTCGTTGCTCGACGAAGGGCTCACGGAACTGGCTTTCGTACTGGACGCGTTGGCCGACCTGTCGCCCGGCTCGGTCGTCGCTGACCTGTCCATCGCACGCGGCCTCGACTACTACACGGGCACGGTGTACGAGGCCAAGTTCGTCGAATTCCCGGATTACGGCAGCATCTGCTCGGGTGGCCGCTACGACAACCTCGCCGGGTCGTTCATCCGGCGCGCCCTGCCCGGCGTGGGCATCTCCATCGGCCTCACCCGGATCTTCGCCAAGCTGGTCGCCGAGGGCCGGCTGCCGATCGGACCGAAGTGCCCCACCCAGGTGCTGGTCGCGGTGCTCGACGCCGAGTCGTTCGCGCTGTCGGTGCGGACCGCCGCGACGCTGCGCGCTCGCGGAATCCGCACCGAGGTCTACCACCAGCCGGACAAGCTGCAGAAGCAACTGCGGTACGCGCTGCGCAAGGGCATCGCATACGTGTGGTTCCCCTGGGCCGAGGCGAACGCGGGCGCGGGCGCGGACCGCGGCGAAACGCATCGGGTGAAGGAACTCGCCTCCGGCGAGCAGGTCGTGGCCGACCCGCGTGGTTGGCTGCCGGTCGAGCCGGCCGAGCAGGTCGAGCCGGTCACCGCACGGTAGTGCCGGTTCGGCGGCCGGTGGCGGGCGCCGGACCGGGCCGTCCGCCCGAATTCGATGGCATCGAGGACTGGTGGAGGGCCAGGATGCGGGCATGACGCACACTCTTCTGGCGTTCCTCGGCGCCTGCACCCTCATCGCGGCAAGTCCCGGGCCGAGTTCGGTGCTGATCATCCGACATTCGTTGCAGAGCCGTAGGGCCGGTTTCCTGGCGGTGCTCGGCAACGAGACCGGGGTCTTCGTCTGGGGCCTCGCCGCGGCCTTCGGGTTGACCGGTCTGCTGGCCGCCTCCCAACTCGCCTACGACATCATGCGCATCGTCGGCGCCGTCGTCCTGGTGGGCTTCGGCGTCCAGGCCATCCGCGCGGCCCGCCGGGACGGCCTGACCGGATTCACCGCGGCCGGCTCGACCGACGCCGGTGCCCGGGCGGGGGCCGAGGCGGGCGCCGAGCGCGAGCCGGGCAGCGGCCGACGCGCCTACCGTGCCGCGCTGACCCTGAACCTGGCCAACCCCAAGGCCGCCGTCTTCGCGATGTCCTTCCTCCCCCAGTTCGTCCCGCACGGCGCGCCGCAGTTGCCCACGATGGTGGCGCTGGCCGCGATCTGGGCGGTGTACGAGATCGGCTACTACGGCCTGTACGTCTGGTTCGTCGGCCGGATGCGCACCGTGCTGAGCCGTGCCAAGGTCCGGCGCAGGTTGGAACAGACATCCGGCGGGGTCATGGTCGCGCTGGGCATCCGGATGGCCGTCGAGTCGTGAGCCGACGCCGGCGGGATCACAGGCCGAACGCGTCGCGGCGGTCCTCCGGGACCAGGTCGACGTACTCCGGGTGCTTGGCGATCCAGTCCCGGATGAACGAGCAGTAGGGCAGCACCGCGAGACCCCGCTCCCGGACCGCGTCCAGCGCCGCGCGCGCGAGCCGACCGCCCAGACCCCGGCCGCCGAACCGCGGGTCGATCTCGGTGTGCGTGAAGGCGACCTCGTCGCCGCTGACGAAGTAGTCCGCGAAGCCCGCGAGTTCGGTGGCCCGCAGCGGCGGAGCCACGGACGCTCCGGGGGCGGCCTCGACACCGACGAATATCTCGTAGCGGGACTGCGCCGGGTTGTCCGTCACACGCGTTTCCATGCTGCTGCCTCCTGGGTCACGATCGGGACTTGCGGCCCGGGCATTCCTGTCCACACGTACGCACGTCGATCCCACCGCCGACCGTGCCCGCGCACCCCACCGTATCCGGCCGACACATCGCCCGGATCGCCCCGGCACCACCCGCCCGAACCGCGTGCCGCCCGCCGCACGTGCTGCGGATCACGCCGGAGCTTCGTCGACGTACACCTTGGTTCCGTCGGCGAATATCCGGTATTCGCGCGCGCCCTCTTCCTCCTCGTCGGCGTACACCTTGGTACCGTCCGCGTACACCTTGTACACGCGCCCGTTCTCGCCGCCGACCGCGGGCAGCCCCGCCGCGTGCAACTCCGCGACCGCCTTCCGGACCCCTTCGGCGATCAACTCGTCGAACCGCTCCGGTCCGATCTCGTCCCGCAAGGATTTCGTCATCGACCCCTCCCGACGTCGGGCGACGGCCCGGATCGAACCGCGGCGTTCACACGCCAAGATTGCCAGGACGGCCCCGACCCCGACACCCCCGGCCGGGTCACAGGCCCAGCGTGGGCCGATGCCACTCGGGAACCAGGTCGAGGTACTCCGGGTGCTCGATCATCCAGGCCCGCAGATAGGCGCAGTTGGGCACCACGCCGACCTTGCGCTCGCGGGCGACGTCCAGCGCGGACCGGACCAGCACGTCGCCCAAACCGCGCTCCGCGAAGCGCGGATCGACCTCGGTGTGGATGAACGCGATCAGATCGTCGCCGAGGAAGTACTCGGCGAACCCGGCGAGCTCGGCGGGCTCGCCGCCCGCATGGATCTCGAAGCGGGACTGCGCCGGGTTGTCGACCACGCGCGTTTGCATGCTGCCTCCTGGTCCGGGACCGGGACGTACGACCCGGATCCTCACCGTATCGACCGCCAGGAGCCCGCCCGCGACCCGTGGGCCTCCCGACCGGCCCGGGTCGGCCCGGGTCGGCCCGAGTCGGCAACCCGGATCGGCCCGGCGGTCCCGGCTCGGGGTCCGGCTCAGGACCCGGCTCAGGACCCGGCTCAGGAGTCGAACGTGGTGGCGCGTGCGACCTTCTCCCACGTGTCGATCTCGGACCGCACGCTGTCGAGGTGCCCGACGACCGCGTCCACCGCGTCCGCGCCCAGCGGCAGCCGCAGCGGCGTGACCTCGGCGGCGAGCGCGGCCAGGATGCTCATCGTGTGGTTCCCCTCGGCATCGCGCCGCCGACTCGGCGAGTCGGCGGCGCTTCCCGTGTGATCACCTTGCCGCGCGGGCCGGCCCGCCGTCCAAGACCGACGGTGATAGCCGATGGTTATCGATGACGGGAGCGTGCTCGGCACCACCGCCAGCCCGGGTCATGCTCGGCTCCGCCGGAGACCCGGGGTCGGCTCGGCACCGCTCGAAACCCGGGTCCGCCCCGGTCACGGCGGACCGACCACCACCGTGCGGTCCGTGGCGCCGGAGCGGACCTCGAAAACGGTGAAGCCGTGCGGCCCGGCCAACACCTGGTGCACACAGCCGGACGGGATGAACACCACGTCGCCCACCCGCATGCGCACCCCGCCGGTCAACCCCTCGCCGGAGAACACGTCGCAGCTCCCCGCGGTGAGCAGCACGATCGTCTCCTCGTCCTCGTGGTGATGCACCGCCGTCCGCTCACCCGGTCCCAGGGTGGCGAAGAAGCCGCACAGGCGTCCGGCGCCCACCGTCGCGGCGGACACACGTTCGCTGATCCGGATGCCCTGCGCACCGACAAGGTCGGCGCCGGGAGGTACGAGCACGGCTTGGTTCACAAGTTCACGGTCGGCCATGAGTTCAGGGTCGACGCGGGCCGACAGCCGGAAACGCGCACCGCGCCGAACCACACCGAATGGGCGAGTCTCCCGGTCCGGACACGATCGCGACCGCCCGGCGTCGGCCCTTCCACGATCGGTACGGCGCCGGCACTCTTGGGACGGCCTCGCGCGGTCCGGCCGGGACGCGCGGCTCGACTTCTTCGACGCGGGAGCAGCGATGGTGAACCGTGACCGGGTCGATTGGGTCGTTGCCCACCACGATGTGGCCGCTTCCGCCGCGCGGGCGATCGTGCGCGATGTGGTGGCCGCGGCGTCGGCGGCCGGGCGTGCGGTGAGCGTCGCGGTGGTGGACGGCGCGGGCGTACCGGTCGCGTTCGAACGCATGGACGGCGCGCTGCGGTTCAGCGCGGATCTCGCCGCGGCCAAGGCCCGCACGGCGGCGGCGTTCGGGCGGCCCACCGCAGCCATGGAGGAACTGCTCGGCGATCGGCCCGTGTTCGCGCAGAGCTTTGTCGCACAGGGGAGTTGGTATCTCGGGCGCGGCGGCCATCCACTCCTGATCGACGGTCGCCCGGTGGGCGGGGTCGGAGTCAGCGGGGACGCGGCGGAGTTCGAGGATGAACTCGCCCGCGCCGCCGCCGAATCCTTCGGCCGCGACGCGGACGGCTGACCTATCGGGACGGCGCGCCCCTACCTCACGATGCGCTTCTCCACCTCAACCGTCGCCCGCTCAACGCCCCGAGCCACGTCCCGCACGAGGCCGTTGACCCGCAGCAGCACCGCCGAGGCGACCGTGGTCGCCGCCTCGATCAGGTTCCCGGACGCCGCCGCGGGCACTGCCGCGGCCGCCGCGCCGCGTACGCCGGTCGTCGCCGCCGGGAACGGCAGGGGCAACGGGCCGGACTCCGAACGCAGGTCGGAGAGTTGGCCGTTCTTCAGCGCCATCAACGCGTCCTCGCCGGACACCAGCCCCTCGCAGTGACCGTGCCCCTTCAGCGCCGCGTGCAGGAACGCGGTCGCGTACACGTTGGTGATCGCGTGCTGCTCCGCGAAGGTGATGCCGGGCTTGCCGTCCCGGGGCAGGCCGGGCAGGTGGATGTCCACGTCGCTGGGGTCGAGGAACTGGACGTGATTGCCGCCGGTGATCTCCACGTACGCCTTGTAGCCCTTCGGGACCAGGTCCAGGTAGTGCACGCCGGATCCGGGCGAGATCCTGTCGTTCTGCCCGGACACGATCAGCGTCGGCGTGGCCACCTTGCAGACCTCGGCGTCGATCCGCGCGTACAGGTCGGGTTCCTTGACGTTGCGACCGGGCGCGAAACCCAGGACCGCGCGGATGCGCTTGTCCCGGGCCGCCGCCAGCAGCGCGCCGGCCCCGCCCAGGGACACCCCGACCGCCGCGAACGCGTCCTGCTTGATCAGGCCGCGCAGCGGGTTGAACCGGTCGTCGTCGATGTCGATCAGCTTGTCGATGGCGTCGCTGACGGTGTCGGCGTGCACATGCGGGTCGAGCGCGAGGATGTTCTCCGGGAAGTAGCGAAAGACGATGTACCCGTGCCGCACCACGTAGTCGGTGAACCAGTCGTACATGTTCGAACCGGTCCAGGTCGCGGGCGCCAGGACGATCGACGGATACGGGCCCTCGGATTTGTCCGCCGGGGCCAGCCAGCCGTCGTACTCCGCCGGGTAGCTGATCTTGGCGAGCGTGAACCCGGGGCCACCGGTCCAGAACGGGAACTCGATGGTGCCGATGTTGAAGTGACCGGGCTGGTCCGGTCGCACCGGACTCTCGGGTACGAGTGTGGTTGCCATGAGTGGAGTCAATCGTTGTCCAACTCGCTTTGGCAGGGCAATACTTGGCCAAAGAATGGAGACTCCGGTCACAGTGGTGGGATTCCGGCAACCCGAACGGGGAATCCGCCCGGCGGCTCGACGTGCGCCGCGGCCCGGTTCCCCTCCGGTCATTGATGGACCATCAGCAACACGGCCCGGTTGCTCTCGTCCAGTCCCCGGTAGACGTGTGGTCGGGTCGCGTCGAAGCGGATCGAGTCGCCGCTCGACAGGTCCCGACGGTCGGCGACCGGGCCCGTCTCGATCCGGCCGGCGGTGACCAGCAGGCACTCCTCGACGCCGGGGCGGTGCGGCTCGGACACCTGTTCGTCCTCGGTCACGTCGAGCTCGTACAGCTCCACCCAGCCGCGTACGTGCACCCGGTGCAGCAGCCGGGCCCGCACCGCCTCGCCGCTCACCCGCGGTCCCTGATCGGCCCGCACCACCGTGACCGCCGGCGCGCCGGCTTCGAGCAAGCCGCCCAGCGGGACGTCGAGCGCGCCCGCGAGTGCCCACAGCGTGCTCAGCGTCGGATTGGCCTCGCCCTGTTCGATGCCGTGCAGCGTGGTCTTGCTCAGGCCCGCGCTCGTGGCGAGATCGGCCAGGGAGCGGCCCGCCGCTTCGCGGAGCGTCCGGATGTTGTGTCCGATATCCCTTGCGATGGTCATGGCGTTCATTATGCTGGCTCCACGTATCAGTTTACCGGTACGGGCGGCACGCGATGCGCTGTTCCCCGGCACCGCCGACAGCACCCCGCACCGCTCGGCACCGCGCCCCAGGGATGGAGATCACGACCATGCGCGTCTCCCGCCTCCAGCACATCCCGGGCATCGGCGTGGACAAGGTCGGCGACGCCGCCGACGCCGCGCACGATCCGGACCTGCTGCGCCTGGAGAACCTCGATACCGACCTTCGCCCGCCGGCCGTCGCGCTCGCCGCGACCCGGGCCGCGATCGACGACGACACCGCGAACAGCTACCTGCCCTTCCACGGTTCGCTCGCTTTGCGGGAGGCCGCCGCCGCACACGTGGGCCGACTCGCCGGGCGCGGGTACGACCCCGGTGGCGAGGTGGTCAATGCGGCCGGCGGGCTCAACGGCGTCCTGAACGTCCTGCTCGCCACCGTCGAACCGGGCCGCGAGGTGGTGATCGCCGACCCGATCTACGCCGGCCTGGTCAATCGCATCCGCCTCGCCGGCGGCGTCCCGCGCCACGTGCGGGCCACCCCGGGCCCCGCCGGCTGGAGCACCGATCCGGACGAACTCGCCGCCGCCGTCGGCCCGAACACCGCCGCCGTGCTGGTGATGGCCCCGGCGATGCCCACCGGCGCGCTGCTCGACGGCAGCCACTGGGACGCACTGGCCCGCGCGGTCGCCGAGCACGACTGCTGGGTCGTCTACGACGCGGCGATGGAGCGCATCCGCTTCGACGGCAAGGCCCCCGACCATCCGGCCGCGCATCCCGGGCTGGCCCACCGCACCATCACGTGCGGCGCGGCGTCCAAGGAACTGCGCATGATCGGCTGGCGGGTGGGCTGGGTGGTCGGTCCCGCCGAGATCATGGCCGACGTCAAACTCGTGGGCCTGAGCAACGTGGTCTGCCCGGTGGGCATCGGTCAGGCGGCCGTCGCCGCCGCGCTGTCCGCACCCGACGCGGACGCCGACGTCGCCGCGGCGACCGCGATCTGGCGCGAGCGCTGCGCGAGGATCCTGGATCGGCTCGCCGACTACCCGTGCGTGCGTCCACACGGCGGCTGGTCGCTGCTGATCGACACCACCGCGCTGGGCCTGACCCCCGAGACAGCCGCCGAACGGCTCTTCCGGCTCGGGCGGGTCGCCGCCACGCCGATGAACGGCTGGGGACCGCAGGGCAGTTCGTATCTGCGGTTGGTCTTCGCCAATGAACCGGTCGAGCGTCTGGGCGACCTGCGCGACCGGTTCGCCGCGGCGTTCGGCTGATCCGTAGGCTGACCCGCCGGGCGGTTGATCCGCCGGGTGCTCGTGCGACGGAACCACCGGCCGCGACCGGATCGGCCGCCTTCGCGTCGATCCGGACCGCCGTATTCAGCGGCCGGAGTCCCCCGAGACCAGCCGCAGACGCGACCGCCGCCGCGCCCGCTCGCCCTCGTCGGCGACCCCGATGCCGAAAGCGAAGCCCAGGCCGCCGGGTGCCTCGTTGAGGAGACGGCACATCGCCTCCGTGGAGTGGTTGCCCTCGTCGAGCAATCGACGGATCAGCGGCTCGTCCTCCGGCCGGTCCGCGCGCTCGGGATTGGCTATGCCCTCGGACAACCGACGCACCAGATCCAGCAGCGCGTGGTCCTCGGGCGTCAGATCGCCGGCCCGACGGCCCTGGGCGGCCGGATGGTTTCGGCGCATCGCCGCGCCCGCCGCCACCGCGCGGGCCGAACTCGGGTCGCGCATCGCCGATATCGCGCGCGCCGCCCACGCGCGCGGGCTCTGCCGGCGACGGTAGTCGAGCCGGTGGTCGGGCGGCGCCACGTGGCGTCGTTCGCGGCGCACGGCGGCGACCCGGCCACGCATCCGGTCCACCGTCGGGCCGTCGACCCACTCGATGCCCCAGGCCGCGATGCCGTCGACGACGATACGGACCTCGACGCCCGCCACCCGGGTCAATTCCCGATCCAGCCCGAACTCCCGGATCCCGCGATCGTTCACCGGTTCCCCTTCCGATCGCGTGATCACCCGTTCAGCCACTGCTCCGGATCATGCCCATGCCGACGGACCGGAACACAAAATACATCTGCAAGCCAAATCTGGTCTTCTCGTTCACATTTGCTACCCAATGATGGACATTCGGCCGGCAAATGCAAAATCCGATCGGGCCGGGTCGGTCGGCTGTCGCCGCCACCACGCATCTGCCCCCGAACTACGGCGTGTTCGGCACCCCGGCCGGTTCGAGTCGGGCCAGTACGGCGCCGAGTGCCTCCTCCCGGGACAACGTGACGCATCGAGCATAAGCCTCGTGGTAGCCCGCCTCGCCCAGCTCGGTGACGAGCCGGTCCACCAGCACCCGCAGCTCCGGGCTACCCGCGTCGAAGATGCCGCGAAGCGCCGCGCTCAGCCCCAGCGCCTCGGCCGCGCCGACCGGATCGCCCTCGCGCCCCAGCACCGCGGCCAGCAGCTCCGCCGTCGGCGCCACATCCGCCAGGTCACGGCGGGACACCGCCGCCGCCGATGTGGCCGGCAGCAACTCCCGCGCCCGCGAGAGCACATCGGGGCCCTCGGCGGCGCTTGCGAGCAGTGTCGCCAACCGCCCCTGCGCGATCAGGTCGCCGACCATCTCGGCGGGCAACGACAGACTCTCGGCGAGTGCTCCCACCCGGTCGAGGATGTCCTCGGCCGTAGCGAACTCCCCTTCTCGACGGTGTAGTTCGGCACGCCCGGTGAGTACGCCGATCTCCAGATAACGATGCCCACGCGCCCACGCCTGCCGCTCCGCGGCGTGCAGTTCGCTCCGCGCGCCGGCCAGGTCCCCGGCCCGCATGCGCTCGGCAGCCAGCGTGCCCCGGTACAGCGACAGATCGTCCACCGCGCCCAGTTCACTCGCCAGTGCCACCGCCCGCTCGAACGCGGCGATCGCCGCCGGGTGTTCACCCCGGATCGAGTGGTGCGCGCCGATGGCCATCAACGCCATCCCCAGGCCCCATCGATCGCCCACCGCCGCGAACCCGGACAGCGCTTCGTTCCGCGCCGGCGCTCCGCCCTGCCAGTCGCCGCGATCGGTGTACACGAAGTCGGTCATCCAGTGCGCGCACGCCCGGACCCACGGATCCGATCCGGCCGACATCCGGGCCAGCTCCTGCTCACCCACCTCGGTGTTCCCGGACAGGAAGGCGGCCAGCGGCAGTCCCACCACCAGTGCCGGATAGTGCGCGTACACGTCGGCCATGGCGCACGCCCGCAGCACCGAGCGCAGTTCCTCGCCGTCCGCGAGACGTGGGGCGTTGATCCCGGCCAGCACGTGCATCGCGGCGAACGCGGCTCGCGCATGCTCGGGCAACGCGTCGCCGAAGCGCAGCACCTCGGGCACGATGGTCTCGAACGGCGCACCGATCCCGCGCATCCCCCAGTACCAGAACATCGCACCGGCGAACCGGGCCGCGTCCGCCGCGTCCCCGCCGTCGACGAACGCCCGCAACGCGGCCATCAGGTTGTCGTACTCGGCGTCCAGGAGCGCGATCGAGGTGAGCTGCGCGGCGGTGCGCAGGAGCGGGTCGTGTTCGCAGGCCAACGCCAGGCAGTACCGCTCGAAGCGGCCGGCGAACTCGTCGCGTTCCCCGGCCCGGACCAACCGATCCGCCGCGTAGGCGCGCACCGTCTCCAGCATCCGGTAGCGCGGTTCGCCGTCGCCGACCGCGTCCACGATGGATTTCTCCACCAGGGAGCCGAGTACGTAGAACACGTCGTCCACCGGCAACATTTCGTCGGCGCACACGGCCTCCAGCGCGGCCACCGTCGCACCGCCCGGGAACACCGACAACCGCCGGGCGAGCTGCTGTTCCGACTCGACCAGCAGGTCCCAGCTCCACTCGACGACCGCCAGCAGGGTGCGCCGACGCGGTGCCTCGGCGCGACTGCCGGAGCTGAGCAGCCGGAAGCGGTCGTCGAGGCGGCGGGCGATCTGCTCGACGCTCATCGCACGCAGTCGCGCGGCGGCCAATTCCAGTGCGAGCGGCATCCCGTCCAGTCGTCGGCAGATCTCCACCACCGGTTCGATCGTGCCGGCGTCCAGCGTGAACCCGGGCCGCACCGCGGCGGCCCGGTCCAAGAACAGCCGCACCGACGCCGCCTCGCCCGCCGCGGCGAGATCCGCGCGCGGATCGCCGACCGGCGTCGGCACCGGCAGCGGGCCGACCCGACACAGCGCCTCACCGGTGATGCCCAGCGGCTCCCGGGTGGTGGCGACGATGGTGAGCTGTGGCAACCGGTCCAGGAGGCGGTACGCCAGCTCCGCCGCCGCCTCCACCAGATGCTCGCAGTTGTCCAGGATCAGCACCGCCTCGCCGACGTCGAGCAGTTCGGCGACCCGGTCCACCGGGGTGCCGGCGCGGCGCGGTCGCCCGTCCGAGGAGCGCAGTTCCCACGAACCGAGCGCGGCCAGCACGGCGTCGGCCACTCCGTCCGGCGTGCCCACGCCGGCCAGCGGCACGAACCACACCCGCCCGCGCCGATAGGCCTGATGCCGGGTCACCGCCTCCACGGACAACCTGGTCTTACCCGCACCGCCGGCGCCGACCAGCGTGACCAGCCGGGAGCCTGCCATCAGGTCGGCGAGCAACCGCAGTTCGTCGTCCCGGCCGAAGAAGCCGGTCAATCGGGCCGGCAGCGGCGCGGCGGCCGGTTCGGGGCGCGCCGCGGGTGGGGCCAACTCGCCGCGCAGCACCGCTAGATGGGTCTCCCGCAGCTCGGCCGAGGGGTCCACACCCAGTTCCCCGGCCAGTCGGCCCCGGATGTCCTCGTACACCGCCAGCGCGTCGGCCTGGCGTCCCGCCGCGTACAGCGCGCGCATCCGCATCGCCGCGGTGCGTTCGCGCAGCGGGTGCGCCGCGCAGGCCGCGGTCAGATCGGCCAGCACCTCGGCGTGCCGGCCCGAGCGCAGCTCGGCCTCGAACCGGTCCTCGGCGGCATCCACCCGCAGCCCGTCCAACCGCGCGGCGTAGGTCCGGGCGAACGGCGCCTCCACCAGGTCCGCCAGCGCCGGCCCGCGCCACAACGCGAGCGCCTCGGCCAGCACCGCGGCAGCCTCGTCCGCCCGGTCCGCCGCCAGCTCCCGCCGCCCTCGCGCGGCCAGCTCCTCGAACCGGTGCGCGTCCACGTTCTCGGCCCGCACATCGAGCCGGTAGCCGCCGCCGATCAGGTCCACCGACACGCCGGCCGGCCGCAGCACCTTGCGCAACCGCGACACCAACGTCTGTACCGCGTTCCCGGCGTCCGCGAGCGGCTCCGCACCCCACAGCCCGTCCACCAGGGCGTCGATCGACACCACGTTCCCCGCGTCCAACGCCAGCCGGGCCAGCAGCATGCGCAGCCGCACCCCACCGATCTCGATCGGCGTGCCGTCATCGACCTGGGCCCGGACCCCTCCGAGCAGCGCAACCTGCATGGCGCCAGGATCGCAGAGCCCCACCGGGGGCCGGCGGGCGGCAGGTGGCGGGCGCCGGGCCCGCGGGCGGCAGGTGGCGGGCGCCGGGCCGGCGGGCGACAGGCGGGGGCGCCGCCCGGCGGGCGGGGGCCCGGACGTCGCGGACCCGGGTCGGCGGGCCGCGGCGCCGCGAGGCACGCAGGCGGGCGCCCGGCCGAGGGTGTCGACCCCCGGCCGGGCGCCCCTGGGGGTTACCCGTGCGTCACCCGGTCACGGGCACACGCTCGTGCACGGCGTGCCGAACGTCGTGGCCGAAGCGAGCGGGATGGTGACCGAGGACGGATTGGCCGGACCGGACTTGAGCTGCCAGATGCCGGCCAGCAGGCCCGGTGTCTGGGTCAGCGTCGCGGCCAGGTGCGGGGTGTCGGCCGTGGTCACGTTGACCCGGATCCGGTGCCCGGGGGCGATCGAGGCGAAGGTCGGGAAGACCTCGATGTCGTAGCGGGTGACCTGGTTCGGCTGTACCGAGGTCGTGGTGGTCTGGGTGGACGGGTGGTACGGCATCAGCGTGCTGCCGTCCGGCGCGTACCACGTACGGGCCGGGTCGAGGGCTCGGTGCGAGCCGGCCAGGGCGCCGGAGCTGAGCGGGACCGAGGAGCCGTCGGGGGCGACGTCGGTGACGGTCACCACCCAGTGCGTCTCCGGGGTGTTGGACTGCGCGTACAGGGTGGCGCCGATCGGGCCGGCGAGCACCTTGGTCTCGGTCATCGGGGCGGTCGTGTAGACGAGCGAGTTCGGGCCGCTCTCGCGGGCGGTGTTGCTGTCGGTGCAGGCGGGGTCCTTGAGGAAGCCGCCGAGCCATTGCGCGGTCGAGCGGGTGCACGGGCTGTTGTTCGCCGTCCAACTGATCCACTCGCTGCCGTTGCCGGTGGGCGCGTTCGGGGTGAGCAGGCCGTCGTTGGCGGACGCCGGGGCGCTGCCGGTGCGGCCCTGGTCCAGGTAGAGGCGGGTGGGGTCGGCGCCCGTGAACGGGTAGGTGCGGGTGTCCAGCCAACGGTTGCTGCCCAGTTCCTTCACGTGCAGCGGGTTGGGGTTGGCTCCGCCGGTGATGCCGGTGTCGATGCCCTTCAACCACTTGTCGTACCAGCGCAGTTGCAGCCCGGGCAGGTCCAAGGTGGGGTCCTGGCGCGGGTCGTGGTACCACGGGCCCATCAGGAGTTGGTAGCGGTCGGTGACCGGCTGGCCGGCGATCATCGGCGCGCCGACCGGGCGGCCTGCCCACGCGTTCTGCAGACCGGCGTAGTTCATCAACGCGCCGCGCTGGAACAGGTCGTACCAGCCGCCGACCAGGAACGCGGGCACGCCGTTGGCGACCACGCCGGCGAGCAGGTCCGCCGGGCGGCGCTGCTGCCAGAACGTGCCGTCGTACGCCTGCTCGCCGCCGCCGAGCAGGCCGGTCAGGATCGGCAGGTTGGCCGAGGCGACCCCGCCGAGGTGCTGCAGCTCCAGGGCCAGGGTGTCCAGGATGTTCTGCGTCGAGCCCTGGCGCAGTGCCTCGGCCAGCGGTGCGCTCAGGTGCGCGATGCCGGTGTAGGTCAGCCAGAAGGACATGAACTCGGCGTCCGGGATGCCGCCCATCGTGGCCAGTTCGCGGTACAGGTCGTTGCCCGCAACCAGCGGGAAGATGGCCTTGACCGGCGAGTTCGGGCCGACGGACGCGGCCGTCATGATCTGGTTGATGCCGGCGTACGAGCCGCCGTTGAGGCCGACCTTGCCGTCGGCGTGCGGCAACGCGGCTGCCCAGGCGACCAGTTCGGCGCCATCCTGGGCCTCCTTCGGCGCCCACGGCGACCACGAACCGGCGGATGTGCCGGTTCCGCGCACGTCGGCCGCCACCGCGATGTAGCCGCGTTGCACGAACCAGGACAACTCGGCCTCGGTGGACCCCTTGCCGTAGGGGGTCTGGGTCAGCAGCACCGGGAACGACCCGGTCGCCGGCGTGGTGGTGCCGGCGGCGGCCGGTGTGTAGACGTCGACCCGCAGGACCGTGCCGTCGGCCATCGTGACGGGCAGGTTCTGCTGCTTGGCGACGCCGTACTGCGCGACGCTGCCCTGCACGAGCGGCGTCGCGCCGGCGGGCGTCGAGGTCGCCGGTACCGCGCCGAAGAGCGCGGCGAGCAGGGCGAGGGTCGAGGCGAGGGCCACGCCGACACGCCGGCGCGCCGCTCTTTGTGCTGTTCGTCGCGGGGGAATGGGAACGGGGATGGGGATGCGGACGGACACCCTGACCTCCAAAAGGTCACGCATACGAGGGGGACGGTGGCGCGAAGTGCGGTGGGTGGGACGGGTGGTCGGATCGCGTCGGGCCCGGGTGGGTTCGACGACGCGCGGTGGGCACGACCGCGAGGCGGGCGTGCCGGGATGGCCGCGTGGCGGTTCGGCTCTCGAAGCCCGACCGGCGGCCGGTGTCGTCCTCGAACGCGCCCGGCCGGGTCCGCGGCCGCTCGGTGGAGCGAACCTCGGCAAGGCCGGACTGCGTTCGAAACGACCGTCTCAGGGGTGGGTCAGGGGGCGAGTGTCCCGGTCAGGGCTCTGCGCACGGAGGCGGCGCGGAGGTCGCCGACGAGGGCGTGGGTGACGGTGCCGGGAATGACCCAGCCGCCGTGCAGGTGGGCCAGCACGCGGAAGGCCGCGCCGGGCACGCCCGCTTCGTGCAGTCGGGTCAGGTAGCGCTCGCCCTGGTCGCGGACCGGGTCGTATTCGGCGACCGTGATCACGGCCGGCGGCAGGCCGCTCAGGTCGGCCTCGTACATCGGCGAGACCCGCGGATCACGCGGGTCGGTGACGCCGGCCAGGTAGAGGCCGAAGAACTCGTTGCAAGCCTCGGGGGTCAATCCGCCGAAGTCGAGGATCGCCTCCGGGTCGGCGTCGGTGTCCATCCGGGTCAGGTCCAGGCACGGTACGTCAAGCAACTGGGCGCACGGCATAGGCAGTTCGCGGTCGCGAACGATCAGGCACAGTGCGGCGGCCAGGTTGCCGCCCGCGCTGCACCCGCCGACGGCGATCCGCTCGGGGTCGAGCCCGAGCTCCGCGTGGTTGGCGTGCAGCCACGTGTAGCCCGCGACGCAGTCCTCCAGCGGCACCGGGTAGGGGTGTTCGGGCGCGAGCCGATAGTCGACCAGGGCGACCGCGCACGGCACCAGCGAGGTGATCGGCCCCAGTTCCACCTCGGCGGTGTCCAGGTCGCCCTGGAACCAGCCGCCGCCGTGGATGAAGTAGAACACCGGTGCCGCGGCGGGCAGTCCGGCCGGACGCAGGATGCGCACGGTGATCTCGCCGTCGGCGACCGGCACCTGGTGGTCGGTGGCGGTGACGTCGTCGGGCCGTCCGGTGAAGGCGAGTCGCATGGTCGCGTTGGCGAGCTTGCGCCGCTCGTCCAGGGTCCCGGGCGGCTCGTTCGTGTCGCGGTGGGCGGCGAGCAGGTCGATGATGCGCTGAATCGGCGGGTCCAGGGGCATGGGTCAGCTCTCCATCGCGGGGTCGGGCACGGGGTGCGGCGGGGTGGCGGCGGATGCTGCCAGGACCGGGGTGTCGGCGCGGGTCGTACCGGCGGTCGGCCCGGCATCGGCGGTCGCCGCTCCCGATCGGTCGATCGCGCGCACGTCGGTGCCGAGATAGCCGGCGATCACGGCCGGGTCGGAGCGCACCTGCTCGGGCGTGCCCTCACTGATCACGCGCCCGGCGCCCAGGCAGTACAGCCGGTCGCTGATCGACATCATGAACGGCATGTCGTGCTCGATCACGATCATCGCGGCGTCCAGTTCCTGGCGAAGGCGCAGCAGCAGCGGACCCAGGGCCTCGGTCTCGCGCTGTGCGACGCCGGCGGTCGGCTCGTCCAGGCACAACACGCGCGCGTCCAGGGCGATCAGGTTGGCCAGTTCCACGATCCGCCGGGTGCCGGTGGACAGGCGCGCGACCGGGGTGTCCGCGTAGCGGCCCAGGCCGACCAGGTCGATCAGGTCCACGGCCTCCGCCCGGCGGTGTCGTTCGGCGCGCGTGGCGGCGGGCAGCAGGAGCGCGGTGGACACCAGGCCCGAGCGGCGGCGCGCCTCCAGGGCGACCAACACCGTTTCCCGGACCGTGAGTTCGGGAAACAGGCGGGCGGCCTGGAAGGTCCGGCCGAGGCCGAGTGCGGCTCGCCGGGCGGGGGCCAGGCGCGAGACGTCCCGGCCGAGGAGTTCGACCGTACCGGTGGCCGGCGCGAAGCCGCCGATCGCGTTGAGCAGGGTCGATTTGCCCGCGCCGTTGGTGCCGATCAGGCCGAGGATCTCGCCGGGGCGAAGCTGGATCGACACGGCGTCGACCGCGGTGTTGCCTCCGTAGCGCACCGACACGTCGCGCGTGGCCAGGACCGGCGCGTCGGAGGGGACCGCCTCGCGGCGCTCCCGAACTCGCAGGGCGCGTTCCGGTTTCGGCGCGGGCGTCGACGGCGTGCTCTCGGCCGGCAGTCTGCCCTCGGCCCAGCGCAGCAGGGCCGCGCGCGCCGCGTTCGCGATCTGAGTCAGTCCTCCCGGGAAGTACAGCAGCAGCACCAGCAGTCCGATGCTGGAGGCGAAGATCGGCACCAGCGAGTTGCCGGGGAAGAACGCGGGCAGGCCGATCACCCACACCGCGCCGATCACCGGGCCGACCGTGGAGCCGAGGCCGCCGATCACCACGATGGCCACCAGGGTCAGCGAATCCGACACCTGGAAGAAGCGTTCGGTCAGCGGCACGCTCTGCACACAGCCCGCGAGCAGCGATCCACCGAGCCCGGCGATCGCCCCGGACAGCGCGAACGCGGTGACCTTGGTACGCAGCGGCGGGACGGTACACGCGGCGGCGGCCTCCGGGTTGTCCCGAACGGCGATGGTGCGCCGCCCGGTACCGTGCGCGCGCAGCCGGGCGATCAGCGCCAGGACCACCATCAGCACGACCAACAACACGTAGTAGTAGGTGCGTTCGTCGGCGAGGTCCAGACCGAGCAGGTCACCTCGGGGCAGCGGCACCGAGGACGCGTTGCCGTCGCTGAGGAACGGCCGCCGGTAGAGGTAGCCGGCCGCGGCGACGCCGAGCGCGAAGGTACTGACCGCCAGAAGCATGCCGTCCACCCGCAGCGCGCCGGCGCCGACGACCGCCGCCAGCGCGGCCGTGACCAGGGCGGCGAGCAGCGCGGAGAGCGCGAACGGCAGCGCCTGGAAGGCGATCGTACGATCCCCGCCGATATCGATCGACACGCCTCGGGTGAGCGCGGCGGTGGTCAACGCGCCTAGCCCGGCGAACGCCATCTGGCCGAGTGAGAGTTGGCCGGCCCAGCCGGTGAGCACGGTGAGCGAGCAGGCGCAGATCGCGAAGGCCAGGATCGTGCCGTAGAGCAGATGCCGGGACGCCTGGGTGACCACGAGCGGCAGTAGCGCGGCGACCAGGAGAGGGACGACCAGGGCGAGTCGGTTCAGGTGCCGGATCCACCACACGCCGCGCAGCCGTTCCGGGATCGGTGCCGGGCGCGGCCCGGTGGCGAAGGTGCGCACGTCGCCCCGGCTGTCGGTGCGGGCGTCGCGTCGGGCCCGCACCCAGACCGCGACGACCACCGCGCACAGCAGCAGGAAGTCCACCAGGCCGGTCTGTTCGACGAAGTTGAATCGAATGGCCGCCTGGAGCACGCCGATCAGCACGCCGGCGAGCATCGACCAGCGGAACGAGGTCAGTCCCGCGATCACCGCGGCGGCCATCGCCCGGACCATGGTGTTGGGGCCCAGGTCGGCGGTGGCCGAGACCCGGCCGGACTGGCCGGCGATCAGGATCATCGCGAGCGTGGAGAGCAGGCCGGCGAGCGTCCAGACCACGGTGGACACGACCTTGGGGCTGATCCCGACCGTGCGGGCGAGATTCGGGTTCTCGGCGGCGGCGGTGACCGCGCGTCCCTGGGTGGTGCGGCCGAGGAACCAGGTCAGCGCGCCGGCCACGACGGGAACCACGACCAGGACGCACACCTGCGCGCCGGTCACCCGGACGCCGGCGAGCTGCCATTGCGCGTCGATCGCCACCGGGTAGCTCGCGCGGACCGCGCCGTCCACGTCGGGCAGCGCGCGCACCGCCGCCACACACGCCTGGGCGACACCGATGGTGGCGATCAGTACGGTCACCCGAGCCGAGTCGAACAACCTTCGAATTACCGCGAGTTCGACGATCGTCCCGGCCAGGGTGCCGACCAGGAGCGAGCCGGTCAACGCGGCCCAGAACGGCACACCGTAGTTGATCACCGCGAGCGGCAGCAGCGCCGCACCGATCACGCCCAGGTTGCCGACCGCGAAGTTGATCACCCGACCGGAGCGGTACACCAACACGATGCCGAGTGCGATCAGGCCGATCGCGAGGCCGTTGACCAGGCCGTCGAAAGCGATCTGGCGAGTCATCAGATCAGCCATGGTCGGCACCCTTTCCGGCAGAGCCGGCAGAGCCGGCAGAGCCGACGGAGCCGATCGGCCCGGCCGGCCCGGCCGAGCCGACGGACCGTGCCGCGTCGAAGGAACCCGCGGTCCCGTCCGCGGCGCCCGCCTCCGCGTCACCGCCCAGGAACACCGCTCGCACGAAGTCGCGTTCGGCCAGGTCGGCCGCCGCCCCCTCGAACCGGATCCGGCCCTTCTCCAGGAAGATCGCCCGATCCGCGATCGACATCGCCACGTTCAGCGACTGCTCCACCACGATCATCGCCAGCCCCTCGGCCCTGAGCCGCTCGATCACCGCGAGCAGCTCGGCCACCATCGCCGGCGCGAGGCCCAGCGAGAGTTCGTCGATCAACAACACCTCGGGGTCGTGCAGCAGTGCCATCGCCAGCGCGAGCATCTGCTGCTGCCCGCCCGACAGCGCCGACGCCGGCTCGCCCGCCCGTTCGACCAACTGCGGGAACAGCGCGAGCGAACGCTCGATCCTGGCCCGCACCTGTTCGGGATCGGCGCGGTGGATGTACGCGCCCATCTCCAGGTTCTCCCGCACACTCATCCCGGGGAACACGCCCGCGCCGCCGGCCAACGACACGATGCCGAGCCGGATCCGCTGCTCGGGGGCGACGAAGGTGACGGTGCGTCCGTCCAGTCGGATCACTCCGCGCTCGGGAGTGGCCAGGCCCGCGATCAGCCGCAGGATGGTGGACTTGCCCGCGCCGTTGGTGCCGAGCAGCGCCAGCACCTCGCCGCGCCGCACCTCGAGGCCGACGTCGAACAGGACCTGCACCTGGCCGTAGGAGAAGTCCACGTGGTTGAGCTGGAGCACCGGGACCTGATCGGGCCGGGCCCGCCGGCGCTCGTGTTCCTCGTGCTCCTCGTGCAGTTCGGCCACGATCAGCGCGAGGTCGTCGTGCACGTAGCCGGCGCCGCGGATGATCAGCAGGCCGCCGATGACGGTGGCCGGGACCAGGGTGACCAGCACCGCGGTGCGCGGGCCGAAGCTGTCGATCAGCGGCGCGGAGACCAGGCCGCCGCCGGTGGCGCCGATGAAGAACACGTAGATGGAGGCCATCGCGGTGCCCAGCCCGCGCAGCCGGTAGGGGACGATCGTCTGCATCAGCGGACCCATCAGCGCGAACGCGCAGGACAGGAGCACGATCTGCGGCACGCCGAAGACGGTGTAGAGCACCGGGTTGGGCGAGAAGTACTGCAACGGCGCGAACAGTGCCGAGGGCACGATCAGCATCCCGATCAGGCGCAGCGCCTGCGCCGGGTCCTCGCGGAAGCGGCGGTCGTAGTAGCGGCCGATGAACGGCAGCACGAGCAGTCCGCCGATCCCGCCGGCGGTGCCGACCAGGCCCCGTTCGAACGCGCCGAGGCCGTACTCCTGTTCCAGGAACAGGTTGCCCAGCACGGGCGTGGTGAACAGGCCGAAGCCCATCGCGGCGAAGGCCAGGATCACCGTCTTGAGCGTGCGGATCCGGCCGAGCCGGGCGAACGCCGCCTCGATCGAGATCGGCGGCGGGTTCTCGTCCTCGATCACCTCGCCGAGCACGTCGGCCTTCTCCCATTGCCCGCGCGGGGGTTCGGGCAGGAAGAAGGCGAATGCGGCGAAGATCAGCACCGGCAGGCCGAGCAGGTAGTACGCCCAGCGCCAGCCGTCGGGTCCGCCGACCGCCGCGGCGATCCCGCCGACCACCAGCGGGCTGAGCACCGCGCAGAGTCGGCCGCCCACACCGATCGAGGCACCCAGCCGGCCGCGGATTCCGATCGGGTAGGTGTCGGCCAGCAACGACCCCTGCACGGGGCCGCTGTTGGACTTGGCCACGCCCGCGCCGAACCGGGTCCAAAAGAACATGAACGCGTTCATCGCGAAGCCGGAGAGGAACACCATCGCGGCGAAGAACGCCGTGGAGATGCCGATCACCGGACCGCGCCGGAAGCGGTCCGCGATCCAGCCCATCGGTACCGCGCCGAGTACGGTGAACGCGCCCGCGGCGACGCCGAGGAAGACGATCGTGCCGTTGCCCACGCCCAGGCTGTCCCGGATGTCGGGGGCGAGCACCGCGAGCGCGGCGCCTTCGAGTTCGTCGAGCGCGGTCAGGATCAGCAGCACGGTGAACACGGAGGTGCCACCCCTGCGCAGCCCCTGACGCAGGGTCAACGGTTCGGCGGGCGGTTTCCGGTCGGCCGGGTCGGGGCCGCCGCCGACGCCGGGGACGGCGGTATCGGCGTCGGCGGCGGGGTTCTCGGGCCGGTTCGTCGGCCTGCGTCGGCCGGACGACGTGCGCCCGGCCGCCCGGGGTGTCTCGTCCAGGACCGCACCGGCGAGATCCGCCAGGTTGCCGGGCTCGCCTCCGGTGTCGTCCCGCTGGGGTGCGGCGGTGCCGCCGTCCATATCTGATCGGCCTTTCTCGTGGTTCGTGTGCCGTCACTCCGGCACCGCGCGTGCCGCCACTTCGTCGCGGAGCACGCCTTCACGTCATCGCGGTCCGCGTGCTCGGTTCGTCGCGACGCGTGCGATCACTTCGTCGCGGAGATCGGCGGCCCGGCCGGGAGCATCTGGTTCTGGGCCGGGTCCCATCGGTACACGCCCACCGCGTCGCCGGCGCTGTGCTTGCCGGGTGCGAGCGAGGCGAGCGGCATACCGGGCAGCGTGAGCTTGGTCAGCGACTCGGCGCCGCGCTGCCAGGACGCCGCGGTCAGGTCCCGCCCGGCGGCGTCGGCCGCCTGGACGAACAGCCGGAAGGCGGCGCACGAGTTGGCCACCGCGCTCAGCGCCTCCCGACCGGCCGACGCCGCGTCGAAGCGCTCCCCGACGCCGCCCGCGTTGTACTCGTCCACGCACGCCGTCACCGCCGGGTCGGCGAGCAGTTCGGCCTTGGTCGGGATGTACGGCGCGGCCACCGTCACCCGCTGCATCGTCGTCGGCTTGATCCCGGTGGTCTTGACCACCGCCGGGCTGAGCGCCTGGGCCGAGGTCGCGTACACCTGCTCGGGCAGCCAGTTCGCGCGTTGCAGCGCGATCATCAGGTTGGAGAAGTTGGAAGTGTTGAGGATCGTGTCGGCGCCCGAGGAGCGCATCTTCTGGACCAGGGTGTCCAACGCCTGGTCGCCGGCCGCCTGGTCGGTGCCGTAGTCGTCGAGCGGGGTCTGCGTGACCACGTCGACGCCCGCCGCGTCCAGGAGCGGTTTGACGGTGTTCTTGGTGACGGCCGCGTCCTGGGCCTCCCAGTACAGCGCGACCTTCTTGCCCTGGAGCAGCTTCTGGTCGAGCAGCGCCTTGACGGCGGCGGCCCGCTGGCGGTCGTCGGCCATCTCCAGCGCGACGAACGGTGCCTTGGAGCGGCGGTCGCGTTCGGCGGACTGGCCCCATTGGCCGAGGTAGGGCGTGCCGTGCGTCTCGGTGAAGCACAGCGGGGTGTCCCCGGTGAGGATGCCGATGGCCAGGAACACCTTCTTGTCCTCGCTCAGTTCCACGCACGCGGCCTGCGCCTCGGCCGGGCCGGTGGGCAGGAACGGGCGGAAGGCGAGTTCGATGGTGCGGCCCTGGACGCCGCCGCGCTTGTTCTGCGCGGCGATCCAGGCGGCGTACAGGTCCTTGCTCGCCGGGCCCTCGCTCGGCACGCCGAAGGCCTTGAGTTGCGCGGGGTCGGTGGCCGCGACGCCGAGCTTGACGGTGGTGTCGGTGACGCCCCTGGCGGGGCCGCTCGGGGCGGCGGCCGGCCCGGTGGGCTTCTTGTCGTCCGACTTCTTCTCGACCGAGCAGCCGACCGACGCGGTCAGGCCGAAAGCGACGAGCAGGACGCCTGCGGCGATACGTCGCGCCGGAGCGGGTCGGTCTCCTCGGAGCAACACAGCGGCTCACCTGTCCTTCGAAGGAAGTGTGGGAATGGCGGCCGGGGAGGCCCTGGCCCCGGCGAATCCGGGGGGATTTGTGTGTCACATCACGACGGCGGGACGCTAACATCGAATACATGCCAGATGGAAGGCTTTCGTGGACGGCATCATCCCGACTCCTCGCCGGCGGTACGCTCGGCGAGGCCGAATCGCACACCTTCGACCCCTCTCGTCCCCCCTTTTCGCGGGCGGATCTGCGCTACTGCGACCTGCCCCCGGCCGACCCCCGACCGGGTACGGCACCCCTGCTCCTGCTGCACGGATTCGCGGGCAGCCTGGCCGACTGGGACGGCGTCGCGCCGCTCCTGGCCCGGGATCGGCGGGTGCTGGCGTACGACCACCGCGGGCACGGCGGCAGCACCAAGTTCGCCGACCGATCCGCGTACACCTTCGACCTGCTCTCCGCCGACCTGGCGGGTTTCGTCGAGCGCCTGCTGCCCAAGCCGATCGATCTGCTCGGCCACTCGATGGGCGGCGTCCTGGCGCTGCGCTACACGCTGGCCCACCCGGACCGGGTGCGGTCGCTGGTCCTGATGGACACCGCCGCCGAACCCACCGGCACGCCGCTGTCGCGGGCGCTCGGCAAGGGCATGAACGCGGTGGTCGGCCGGTTCGGCCTGACCCCGCTGCTGACCGTCCTGAAGCCGTTCACCCGCACCCCGGCGGACGCCGACCCCGACGTCCTGGCCCGCCGCGAGCGACAGACCCGCGCGCTCACCGGGATGGACCGCGCCGCCTTCGTCGGCTGCGCCGAGGCGCTCGGCGCGTATCCGTCCCTGGTCGGCCGGTTGGCCGAGCTGTCCTGCCCGGTCACCGTCGTCGTCGGCGAACACGACCGGCGGTTGCGGGGCGCGGCCGACCGGTTCGCCGCCGACATCCCGGGAGCGGAGCTCCGGGTGATCCCGGGAGCCAAACACAGTCCGCAGACGGAGCGACCCCAGGCGTGGCTGCACGCGATTCACGAGCACCTGACCCGGTAGCGCCTCGAACACCGGCCGGGCGAAGTCGCGCCCGGCCGCGAGTCGCCCGCTTCCCCGATACGAAGGAACGATCGCGTGATCGCCAAGACCGACTTTCCGCCCGGACGGTGGCGGGCCCGATGGATCTGGGCCGAGCCGCGGGACGACCGCCCGCCCGGCCGGCACGCCGTCGCGTTGCGGGCCGAGCTCCACCTCGACGCCGTCCCCGAGCGGGTGCCCACCCGAGTGGTCGCGCTCTCCGGATACGCGCTGTCCGTGAACGGCGTCGAGGTGGCCCGCGGGCCGGTGCGCGCGAATCCGCGCGTGCGGCCGTACGACGACCTCGATCTGGCCGGCCGGCTGCGGCCCGGGGCCAACGTGGTGACCGCGCTCGCCTGGGTCTACGACGGGCCGAACCCGTGGTGGTTGCCGCCGTCGCCGTTCGCCAACGACCTGGTGCACGGCGCGTTCGTGCTGGAGGCCCGGCTGGGCCCGGACACCTGGTTCGTCACCGACGAGCGGTGGCAGGCCCACCTGCTGGACGGCTGGACCGCAACCGCCGGAGGCGGCACCGTCTCCGGGCGTGGCCGCGAACTGCTGGACGCCCGGGCGCTGCCCGCCGACTGGCAGCTACCGGACCACGATCCGGGCTGGCCGGCGGCCGTGCTGCGACGCGCGATGACCACCGGCGAACCGGGCCGGCCCGAACCGCCCAGCTACCCGGGCGGCCCGTTCGGCGGCCGGCCGATCACCTGGCCGCAACCGCGCGAGACGGTCCTGACCCCGGGCCCCGGCGGCGGGTACACCGCGGCGCAGGTGCTCTCGGGCACCCTGGTCGTCGACGCCCACGGCCCGGCCGGCGCCGAAGTCGTGCTGCACACCGCCGAGTTCCTCGACCCGAGCGGACGACCCGCGCCCGGCGAGCACGACGCGAGCCTGGCGGTGACCGCCGACGGCGGCCGGCGCGTGCTCGAATCGCTCGACTCCTACGGCCTGCGCGGCGTCCTTGTCGAGGCCCCGGACGACGTCACCGTGCACCGCGTGGCCGTCCGCGAACGCACCTACCCGGTCACCGGCGGCGCGTGGTTCACCTGCTCGGATCCTCGCCTGGAACAAATCTGGCGGGTCGGCCGACGCACGGTGACGCTGTGCTCGGCGGACGCCTACGTCGACTGCCCCACCCGCGAGCAGCGGGCCTGGACCGGCGACGCGGTGGTGCACCAGTTGGTCGACCTGACCACCAACGCCGACTGGCGGTTGGCCCGTTGGCACCCGAGGTTGGCCGCCTCCCCGCGCTCGGACGGCATGTTGCCGATGGCGGTGGCCGGGGACGCCGAGTGGGCCGACTTCACGGTGATCCCGGATTGGGCGCTGCACTGGGTGCACTCGGTGTGGAACCTGTACCGCTACGTGGGCGATCGGGAGGAGATCGCCGAACTGCTGCCGGTGGCCGAGCGCGTGCTGCGCTGGTTCGTCCCGTTCCTGGACGACACCGGCCTGCCCACCGACGTGTTCGGCTGGGTGATCATCGACTGGTCCGCGGTGCACACCGAGGGCGTCTCGGCGGCGCTGTGCGGTCTGTGGGGCCGGGGCCTGCTGGAGTTCGCCGAACTGGCCGACTGGCTCGGCGATCGGGGCCGGGCGGACTGGGCACGCGCCGCGCACGCCCGGCTCGTGGCGGGCTTCGAGCGGCTGTGGGACCCGGAGCGGGAGCGCTACGCGGACTCGATCGCGGACGGCGAACGCCGTCCGATGGCGTCCCAGCACGGCCAGGCGGCGGCGATCGTGGGCGGCCTGGTGCCGGCCGAGCGGATCGAGCGGCTGGTGCGGGTGCTCACCGCCGAGGACGACCTGGTCCACGCCGCCTTCAGCGCCCCGGACGGCCCCGCCGACCCCGGCTCGGACACCGAGGTCGGCGGCGCGCACCTGCGCGCCGGGCCGCCGAAGCCGTGGTGGGACACCGGACGTCAAGTGGTGCGCGCCCAGCCGTTCTTCCGCTACGTGGTGCACGACGCGCTGGCCCGGGCCGGCCGCGCCGACCTGATCGCCGGCCTGTGCCTGGACTGGGTCGCGCTGCTCGCGCGCAGCGACACCTCGTGGAGCGAGACCTGGTACGGCGGCACGGTCAGCCACGGCTGGTCCTCGACGCCCACGCGCGATCTGATGACGCGCGTCCTGGGCGTGGAACCGGCCGAACCGGGGTTCGCGGTGGCCCGGATCGATCCCGAACTCGGCTACCTGACCCGGGCCGCGGGCGCGGTGCCGTGCCCGGCGGGCCGGATCGAGGTCGTGGTGACGCCAAGCCTGTTGACGGTGGACAGCCCGGTGCCGTTCGTGCACGCCGGTCGGCGCCGACCCGCCGGACGGCACACCATCCACCGGGCGGACCCACCGGCCCCGTAGCCGCGAACGCGCACCGGATCCCGGGGCCGGCGCGGGGCCGCCGGCCACCGAGGCACCGGATCCCGGCGCCCGGCACGAGGTCACCGCCCGGTCATTGCCTCGCCGTCCCGCCCGCCTCCGGCAGCGGGACGGCGAGCACCGCCAGAAAGCGGTCCAGGAACTGGCCGTAGGCGGCCACCATGTCCACCCGGTCCGGCTCCAGCAGCCACTGCACCTGGAGGCCGTCCATCGCGGCCAGCATCAACTCGGCGCAGTGCTCGGCGTCCACGTCGGCGGCGATGTCACCGTCGTCCCGCGCCCGGGCCAGGTGCCCGGCGGCGATCTCGCGCGCGATCCGGTAGCGCTCGACGAAGTACGCGTGCGCCGGATGCGCGGGATCGGTGGCCTGCACGGACAGCGTCGCGAACAGCCGGATCAGCAACGGCTGTCGGGCGTTGAGCGCGACCACGTCCCGGCTGGCCCGCACCCACGCGATGCCGGACACGTCCACCGGCTCGTCGGGGGTCAGCGTCAGTTCGTCCTTGTACCGCAGCACGGCGGTGAGCAGCTCCTCCTTCGACGCGAAGTGGTGCCGCAGGCCGGTGTGCGACAGGCCTACCTGAGCGGCGATCTCGCGCAACGAGACCGCGTCGTAGCCGCGCGTGGCGAACACCTCGAGCGCCGCGTGCACGATCTCCTGCCGCCGCGCGACACCGCGCGCGTACGGGCCCCGTGCCCCCGTGCGATCCGACATCCGTCCGGCTCCCCTCGTGAAAGCATTCCACCTGGAATATATTGAATGTAGTGTGCCCCGCGTGTCGCAGGCCAACGGTCATGATGACCGCACCCTTCCCCTGTCCTCGGTCGAAGAGGCGTCCGGCGCCTTCGAGCCGCTCGAAACCACCCCCATGCACAGTCCCAGGGCGCCGGACGCCCACATCCTCGAGCACATCGAGGCGGCCCTGGCCGGACTCGACCTCGAACGCAAGGTCCGGCTGCTCACCGGTTCGGGATTCTGGCGAACCGCCGCGGAACCCGCGATCGGACTGCGCGAGATGGTGTTGTGCGACGGCCCGGCGGGCGTGCGCGGCGAGCGCTTCGACGAACGCGAGCCGTCCGCGTCCCTGCCCTGTCCGACCGCGCTCGCCGCGTCCTGGGACGAGGACCTGGTCGAGCGGCTCGGCGGCCTGCTCGCCGTCGAGGCACGCCGCAAGCAGGTGGACGTCGTGCTGGGCCCGACCGTCAACCTCCAGCGCAGCCCGTACGCCGGCCGGCACTTCGAGTGCTACTCGGAGGATCCGCTGCTGTCCGGTCGGATCGGCGCGGCGCTGGTGCGCGGGGTCCAGGCGGGCGGCGTGGCCGCCTGCGTCAAGCACTTCACCGCCAACGACTCGGAGACCGAGCGGTACTCCGTCGATGTGCGGATGTCGCGGCGGGCGCTGCACGAGGTCCATCTCGCGCCGTTCGAGGAGATCGTGCGCGCGGGCGGCGTATGGGCGCTGATGGCCGCCTACAACAGCGTGGACGGCGTCACCATGACCGAAAGCCCGCTGCTGGAGACGCCGTTGCGGACCGAGTGGGGCTTCGACGGGCCGGCCGTCTCGGACTGGTTCGCGACCCGCTCGACCGAGGGCGCCGCGAGCGCCGAGCTGGACCTGGCGATGCCGGGCCCGGGTCCGGACCGGCCGTGGGGCGCGGCACTGGTGGCCGCCGTACGCGCGGGTCTGGTCCCGCGGGAGGCGGTCGACCGCAAGGTGCGCCGGCTGTTGTTGCTCGCCGCCCGGGTCGGCGCGCTCGCCGACATCGCACCGCCCGCGCCGGCGCCCCTGGCGTCCGAGCCCGCCGTACTGCTGCGCGAGGCCGCCGCGGCGGGCATGGTGCTGCTGCGCGACACCGGCGCGGCGCTGCCGCTGGATCCCGGCACCCTGCGCCGGGTCGCGGTGCTGGGACCCAACGCCGACACGGCGCGGATCCAGGGCGGCGGCAGCGCGACGGTCGTACCGCCGTACACGATCGGCCCGCTGGCCGGTCTGCGCGCCGCGCTGGGACCCGACATCGAGGTCACCCATGGCGTCGGCGCCCGGATCCGTCATCGGCTGCCCGCGGTCACCGGCGCGGACGTGCACGATCCCAAGACCGGCGAGCGCGGTCTGTGGGTGCGCTTCATCGGTCCCGGCGGCGAGGTGCTGCACGAGGAGGCACGCGGCGGTGGGCGGCTGTTGTGGCTCGACGATCCGATCGTCGCGCGGGCCGTGGCGATCGAGGCGATCGGCGTGTTGGAGGTCCGCGAGGACGGGCCGCACCGGATCGGCGTGGCCGGCGTGGGCCGCTTCCGACTGCTGGCCGACGGCGTCCCGCTCGTGGACGACGACCTGGTCACCGACGACCCGCTCGGCGGCATCCTCACCCCACCCGAGCGGTGGGCCGTCGTGGACCTGAAGGCCGGTGGGGAGGTCGAGTTGCACCTGCGCCACGACTTCGAGGCGGAGCGCCCGGGCACCGGGTTCGTGCTCGGCGTCGATCGGCCGGCGGCGCACGAGGACGCGGACCTGGAGCACGCCGTCGCGCTCGCGGCGGACGCCGAAGTGGCGATCGTCGTGGTGGGCAGCACCGAGGAGAGCGACAGCGAGGGCCGCGACCGGGCGCACCTGTCCCTACCGGGCCGGCAGGACGAGTTGATCCGCCGGGTCGCCGCGGTCAACCCGAACACGGTGGTGGTGGTCAACGCCGGCTCACCCGTGCTGCTGCCCTGGCGCGAGGACGTCGCGGCGATCCTGGTCTCGTGGTTCCCGGGACAGGAGTTCGGCGCGGCGCTGGCCGACGTGCTGCTCGGGCGCGCCGAGCCGGGCGGCCGACTGCCGATGACCTGGCCCGGGCACGAGGACGACCCGGCGGTGTTGTCCACGATCCCGACCGAGGGGCGTCTGGAGTACGCCGAGGGCATCCACCTCGGCTACCGCGGCTGGGCGCGGGCGGGCGCCACGCCGGCCTACCCGTTCGGGCACGGCCTGGGTTGGACCACGTGGGAGCACGTCGGGATGGAAACGCTCGCGTCCGATGCCGGTTTCGTGGCCCGGGTGACGGTGCGCAACACCGGCGCACGCGCGGGCCGGCACGTACTCCAGGCCTATCTCGGTCGCGCCGACGGCGGTGTCGAGCGCCCCGTCCTGTGGCTGGCCGGCCACGCGTCGGCGACCGCCGCGGCCGGCGCCGAGGTCACCGTCGACCTGCGGGTGCCGGCCCGCGCCTTCGAGTACTGGTCCGAGGAGACGGGCCGCCGCGAGAGCGAGCCCGGCACCTACACCCTGCGCGTGGGCGGATCCAGCGCCGACCTGCCGCTGCGCACCACCGTGGAGGTGCACCCGACAGGTCGGTCCTGACCGGGTGTGGGACGGTCCGCGCCCCCGCGCGACCGTCCCACACCCGGCCCGCGAAGGCGGTACACCCGCCACTCCGGTGACCGCCTCCGGCGGTAGCGCGCGGGCGACGAGCACGAGGCCGACGGTCTTCGCCGAACACCCGGTGGAGGCCGCCGTGTCGACCCGCCACATCGACGAGATCCTGCTGCCGCCGGCGGCCTCGGCGCCGCAGCCCTGGGCCGCCGGCGGGGCCTCGGCCGCCGGCATCTCGGCCTCCCCGCCACGCGAGGTGGGGCCGATCGTTCGCGAGCCCGGCGGCGCGCGGTGTGAGGACTCCGTGCCCCGCCCCCACACCGCGCACGCGTGCCGTCAGGCCACCGGCACCCCCGCCTCGCCCGCGCGGGCCAGCCGCCGGTCCGCCTCGGCCTGGATGGTGTCCTTGTCGCCGATCTCCACATCCGGGATCGCGTCCGGCAGCACGTCCTCCATCCGACTCAGCGGCCGGTACAACAACCCCACCAGGCCCCAGACACCCAGTGCGAGGCCGACCAGGACCAGCAACAGGCCGGTTCCGCGCCCGGGCCCGGTGCCCAGCACCACGCCCACCGAGTCGGCGAGCGCGCCGTCCGGGCGCAGCAGCGGCTCGAACACCCGGTCCGCCAGCGGTCCCGCGGTCAGGAAGCCGAGCGGCATCATCGACATCGCCAGCATCTGATTGGTGGCCAGCACCCGCCCCTGCAACTCCATCCCGACCTTGGTCTGGATCAGAGCCATCCAGTGCGAGTTCAGGATCATCAGCGCCGCCCACAACACGAACAGCCCGATCGCCACGAACACCGGCTCGGGCCGGCTGCCCGCGAACACCGCGGCCACCCCCACCACCGAGGTGAAGCCGATCATGCCGGTCGCCCGCCGGGCGGTCCCGCCCCACAGCGCCATCACCAGCGCGCCCAGCACCGCGCCGACCCCGCCGACCGCGGTGACCACGCCCAGTGTCACCGCGGAGCCGTCGGCCAACACCATCGGGGTGACCAGCACGGTGGCCACCGCGAAGAGGTAGTTGAACACCACGAAGAAGACCACCATCGCCACCAGACCGCGCCGGCGCACGATGTAGCGCCACCCGGTGACCACTTCGCGCAGCAGCGGCTCCTCGCGCTTCTCGAACAGCGTGTCCGGGAAGCGCACCCGCAGCAGTACGCTCACCCCGATCAGGAACGTGGCCATGTCGAACAGCACCACGCCGTGCAGGCCGACCGCCGCGACCAGTACGCCGCCGGCCAGCGCGGCCAGCATGTCCCCGGAACCGGTGCCCAGTTGGGCCAGGCCGTTGGCCTGACCCAGGTAACGCTTGGGCACCAGCTGGGCGATCGCCGCGATGTAGGCGGGCCGTTGGAAGGCGTTGCACACCGAGCCGACGCAGGCGACCACGTACACGTGCCAGAGCTGTAGATGGTCGGTCCACAACAGCACGCCCAGCGACAACATCGCGGCGGCGGCCACCGTGTCGGTGACGATCATGATCCGCCGCCGGTCCACCCGGTCCGCGACCGCGCCCGCGATCGGCAACAACAACACCGCGGGCAGCACCGCGGCGACCGAGATCATCGCGAAGTCGAAGGCCGAACCGGTCCGCAGATAGACCCACACCCCCAGCGCGAAGGTGGACAGCGCGGTGCCGATCATCGACACGAACTGGCCGCCCGCCACCTTGGCGAAGGTGGCCAGATTCGGCCGGGCCGAGGCGGCCCGCGGGTCGGGAGGCGGGTCGGCGGCCCCGGGGCCGGGACCGGCCGACCAGCGGCTCAGCACCTCGGCCAGCTCGACGGCCTGGTGTTTGAGGAAGTAGTGCCCCGCGCGCGGGATCACCGCCAGTTCGACCCTGGGGCCGAAGTGCTCCCACTCCGCGTAGCGTTCCTCGTACAACAACGTCGCGCGGTCCTTGTCGCCCACCACACACAGGATCGGCGCGGCCACCGGCATCGGGCGCGCGTCGCCGTAGGCACGCGTGTAGAAGTCCTCCGCCTGGCGCACGTCGTGCCGCAACGCCCGGATCAGGAAACGCTGTTCGGCCTCGTCGTAGACATCGGTGAAACCACCCATCGCGCGCAGGTAGTCGAGGTAGGCCCGGTCCGAGAGCAACCGGTCGCCGGGCAGCCGCCTGGCCACCCACTCGGCGAACCGACCCGGAAGCCGAGCCGCCGGGAAGGTCCCGCCCAGTGCGACACCGCGCAGTTCGGCGCCCGCCGCCTCCAGGCGCCCGGCCAGCGCGGTGGCCAGCGCGCCGCCCAGACAGTGTCCGTAGAGCAGGATCGGCCCGCTGATCCGCTCGGTGATCCGTACCGCGAGCCGGTCGGCGAGTTGCTCCAGATCCTCGGGTTCCTCGTCCGGCCGACTGGGGTCGTGACCGGGCAACTCCACCGCGTACAACCGATGTCCCGCGGGTAGCGCGTCCGCGAGTGGTTGGAAGGTGATCGGGCTGCCGCCGCCGTACGGCACACAGACCAGGGTCAGCGTGGTCGGTCCGGCGTCCTTGGTGAGCCGGTGCAGCAGCGGGCGCGGTCGCTCGGCCGGGCCGCCCGCACCGGCGCGCTCGTCGAGCAGGGCGGCGAGTTCACGCACGGTGGGGTGTTGGAACAGGTCGATGATGGACAGGCCCCGGCCGATCGTGCGGACCGCGCGCACGGCGGAGAAGCTGTCTCCGCCGAGCGCGAAGAAGTCGTCCGCCGCGCCGACCCCGGTCGTGGCCAGGACGTCGGCGAAGGTCGCGGCCACCGCCACCTCGGTGGGCGTGGACGGCTCGGCGCGGCCCTCCTCCGCCGGCGCGAGTTCGGGCGCGGGCAGTGCCGCCCGGTCCACCTTGCCGGCGCCGGTCAACGGCAGCGCGGCCAGGACGAGCACCGCCGAGGGCACCATGTAGTCCGGCAACCGGGTTCGCAGGGCCGCCCGGATCGTGCCCCCGTCCACCGCCGCCGTGGCGTCCGCGACCACGTACCCCACCAGCTTGCGTGCGGCGCCCTCGCCCCGGGCCACCACGATCGCCTCGCGCACCCCCGGCTGCGCGCCGAGTTCCACCTCGACCTCGCCGATCTCGACCCGGAAACCGCGGATCTTGACCTGCTGATCGGCCCGGCCCAGGAACTCGATCGCTCCGTCCGCACGACGCCGGACCAGGTCCCCGGTGCGATACGCGCGCCGCCCGGCCCACTCGACGAAGCGCTCGGCGGTCAGGTCCGCGCGCGCGAGATAGCCGCGCGCCAACCCCGCTCCCGTCACGTACAGTTCCCCCGGCACGCCGATCGGCAGCTCGCGCCCGTGCGGGTCCAGCACGTACGCGCCGACGTTGCCGAACGGCAGCCCCAGCGGCGCGCTCGCCGCACCGGCCGGCACCGCGGTCACCGGCGTGCCGAGCATCGACACGGTGGTCTCGGTCGGCCCGTAGTGGTTGTGCAGCGCCAACTGTGGCCGGGCCGCCCGCAGGCGGTCCACCGCGTCCGCGCGCAACGGCTCGCCCGCGCAGATCAGCAACGCGCGCGGAAGCACGTCGGCGAGCCGATCGCCGAGCGCGGCCAGGCCCTCCAGGTGGCTGGGCACCAGTTTCATCGCGTCGACGCGATGCGTGCCCAGGTACCGGGCGAACGCGTCCGGATCGGTGGCCTGATCCCGGGTGAGCAGGTGCAGGCAGCCACCGCCGGTGAGCGCGCCGAACACATTGGTGGTGCCCAGGTCGGCGGCGAACGTGGAGACCAGCGCCCAGTTCCACGGCCGCCCGTCGGCCGTCCGTCCGGGGCCCACCCGTTCCCGCAGGCCGTGCAGGTAGTTGCGGTAGTTGCGGTGCTCGACGGCGACCGCCTTGGGCGCGCCGGTGGATCCGGACGTGAACAACACGTAGCACAGGTGGTCCGGCCGCACGTCCACGACCGGAGGTCCCGGATCCGCGTCCGCGGGCGCCTCCTCGGGCACCACCACGGGCAGCACCCCGGCCACCCGGGACCGCAGTTCCTCCGTCGTGACCACCGCGACCGCGTCGGCGGCCGTGAGCAGCGCGCGAACCCGCTCGTCGGGATACAGCGGGTCCAGTGGCAGATACGCGCCACCGGCCTTGAGGATGCCGAGCATGCCGACGATCAGCGCGGTCGAGCGCTCCGCGAACAGCCCGACGATGCGATCCGGCCCCACCCCGAGGTCGCGCAGCCGATGCGCCAACACGTCGGCACGGCTGTCGAGTTCGGCATAGCTCAGCTCGCCGTCCACGCCGCGCACGGCGGGTGCGTGCGGCGTGCGGCGGGCCTGCTCCTCGATCAGGCCGTGCAGGGTGCCGTCGGTGTCCCAGTCCCGGGCGGTGTCGTTCCAGCCCGCGAGCTGCCGCCTTTCGCCGGCGGTGAGCAGCGGCAGTTCGGTCACCGGGCGGTCCGGGTCGGCGATCATCGCGTCCAGCACGGTGATCAGGTGCCCGAACACCCGCCGGATGCTCGCCTCGTCGTAGAGCACGCTGCGCCACACCAGGTCGGCGACGAGTTCGTCGGCGGGCCCGGTGTCGAGCACGGCGAGCGACAGGTCGAACTTCGCCGCGCCGGTGTGCGTGTCGCACCACTCGACCTCGACGCCGGGCAGCGTGGGCCGGGCCGGCGCCTGGTTGTGCACGTTCAACAGGACTTGGAACAGCGGTGTGTAGGCGAGTTCACGATCCAGGTCGAGCGCGTCGATCAGCCGGTCGAACGGGAGTTCCTGGCGCGCGAAGGCGGCGAGGGTGTCCTCGCGGACCCGGCCGAGCAACTCGCGTACCGTCGGGTCGCCGGACAGGTCGGTACGCATCGCCAAAGTGTTCACGAAACAGCCTATTAGGGCATCCGTGCTGCGGTGCGTGCGCCCCGCGACCGGGCTGCCCACGGTGACGTCGGTGACGCCGTTGTACCGGGCCAGCACGACCTGCAGCGCGCTGAGCAGCACCATGTACGTGGTACCGCCGGTGCGTTCGGCCAGGGCCCGGATGCGGCGCGAGCGGTCCCTGCCGAAGCAGACCTCGATCCGCTCGCCCCGGGTGTCCGCGACGGCCGGACGTGGCCGGTCCACCGGCACGCTCACCGTGGCCGGCGCGCCCCGCAACCGGGCCCGCCACCAGGTCTGCTGGCGGTCGAGTTCGGCGGCCAGGGTGGTCTGCTGCCGGTACGCGACGTCCGCGTATTGGACCGGCAACGGCGCGAGTTCGGGTGGATGACCGGCACAACGCGCGGTGTACGCGGCGGCCAGGTCGTCGAACAGCACGCCCACCGACCAGGCGTCGGCGGCGATGTGGTGCAGCACCAGGCTCAGCACGTGCCTATCGCCCGTACGGAACAGAACTGCCCGGATCGGGAGTTCGTGGGACACGTCGAAGGGGCGGCGGGCCTCGACGGCGAGCCGGGCGGTCACCTCCGCCTCGGACACGTCGAGCACGGACACCCGGAACTGGTCGATGTCGTGCACGGTGGGCAGGACATGTCCGTCCACGCTGGGATACACCGTGCGCAGCACCTCGTGCCGGGCGACCACGTCGCTCAGCGCGGTCACCAGCGCGTTCCGGTCCGGTCGACCGGTCAGGCGCAGCACGAGCGGCATGTTGTAGGCGGCGCCGTCGGGTTCGTACTGGGCGAGGAACCACATCCGGCGTTGCGCGGCGGAGAGCGGCGCGGGCACGTCGGCGGGCCTGGGCACCAGGTCGGCACGGGGTGCGGCGACTCGGGCCCGGGCGAGCCGGCTGCGGAGCAGGTCACGGCGTGCGCGGTCGGGTTCGGGTTCGGGGCGCGTGGTCAGGATCTCCTCGGAGTCGGTCATCGCGCCTCCAGGTCGGTCGAGTCGATCGAGTCGGTGTGCCCGTTCGCGACGTTCGGGCCGCTGGGGTGGCCGAAGTCGGACTCGGGTTCGTCGAGTTCGCTCAGCAGGATGTCCTCGATGCGGCGGGCCATCGCGGCCAGTGTCGGCGCCTCGAAGACCACGCGCAGCGGGAAGTCGATCTCGAAGCGCTCGCTCACCAGGGCCATCAGGCGCAGCCCGAGCAGCGAGTTGCCGCCCAGCGCGAGGAAGGTGTCGTCGCGGCCGATCCGGTCCGGGCCGAGCAGTTCGTACCAGATCTCGGCCAGGATCTCCTCGCAATCGCCCTCGGGGGGCGCTCCGCTGCCGCCGGGCCGGGGTTCGGGCAGGGCGGCCCGGTCGACCTTGCCGGCGGGGGTCAGCGGCAGCGCGTCGAGCGGGACGAGCACACCGGGCACCATGTGTCGGGGCAACCGCTCGCCGAGCGCGGCGATCAGGTCCGTCGGGTCGAACGGGCCGTCCGGGACGACGTAGCCGACCAGGGTCGGTCCGGCCGGTCCGTCCCACAGGGTCGCGACCGCGGCCGTGACGCCCGCGAGCGCGGTCAGTTCCGCCTCGATCTCGCCCAACTCGATCCGGAATCCGCGCAGTTTGACCTGATGGTCGGCGCGCCCGTGGTACTCGAGGGTGCCGTCGCGTCGGCGGCGGGCGAGGTCGCCGGTGCGGTACATCAGTGTTCCGGGTGGGCCCATCGGGTCCTGGACGAAGCGTTCGGCGGTCTGTTCGGCCCGGCCGAGGTAGCCCAGCGCGACCCCGGCGCCCGCGATGCACAGTTCGCCGGGAGCGTTGACCGGCGCGGGACGCCCGGCCGGGTCCAGTACATAGACGCGGGTGTTGGCGATAGGTGCGCCGAGCGGGACCACGGGCAGCGCGGCGTGCGAGCGGTCGACGCGCAGGACGGTGGACCACACGGTGGTCTCGGTGGGGCCGTACATGTTCCACACCCGCGCGCAGCGATCCAGCAGCGCGCCGGCCAGGTCCCCGGTGAGCGCCTCGCCGCCGCAGAGCGCGACCAGCGCGGCCGGCCAGGTCCCGTTCGCGTCCAGCAACATCCGCCACGTGGCCGGCGTCGCCTGACAGACCGTCACCCGGTGCTGCGCGAGCCAGTCGGCGAGCCGTCGGCCGTCGGCGGCGGTGGCCCGGTCGGCGATCACCACCCGGGCGCCGACCACCAGCGGCAGCCACAACTCCAGCGCGGCGATGTCGAAGGTGAGCGTGGTGACCGCGGCCATCGTGTCGGCGGCGGTCAGTCCGGGTTCCTCGGCCATCGAGAGCAGGAAGTTGACGATCGCCCGGTGCGGTACGGCGACCGCCTTGGGACGGCCGGTGGAGCCGGAGGTGTGGATCAGGTACGCCGGGTCCTCCGCCTCGGCCCGCCCGTCGAGCGGGCTCTCGTCGGCCGCGCCGACCTCGGTGCCGTCCACCGCGATCACGTCGTAGCCGGGGTCGGCCAACAGCGGGATGTCGGCGGCGGGCGCGCTCGGGCCGACGATCAGGGTGACCTTGGCGTCGTCGAGCAGGGCCCGGTTGCGGGCGATCGGCTGGTCGGTGTCGATCGGCAGGTAGGCCGCGCCGGTGCGGAGCACGCCCAGCAGGGCGGCGGGCAACAGGTGGGTGCGTGGCATGGCGATCGCGACCAGGGTGCCGCGATCGGCGCCGCGCCGGCGCAGGACGTGTGCCAACCGGTTCGCGGTGGCGTCCAGTTCGGCGTAGGTGAGGCTGCCGGTGTCCGCCACGACGGCGATCTCGTTCGGGGTGCGGGCGATCCGCGCCGCGACCAGGTCGGGCAGCCGCAGGTCGGGCCGGGCGATCGGGGCCGGGTTGACGGCCTCGATCAGCCGGTGTCGTTCGGCCGGGTCGAGCATGATCGTTTCGCCGATCGGCCGGTCCGGCGCGGTCAGGACCTCGGCCAGCACCGCCAGCAGGTGGTCCACGATGGTCTCGATCGACGCGGCGTCGTAGCGTCCGGTGCGGTACTCCACGGACAACAGCGGTCCGGCCGCCGGGAACTCGACGAACATCGACACATCGGTCTTGGCCCCGCCGTTGCACACCTCGTTCACGAACTCCAGGGTCAGGCCCGGCAGTTCCACCGAAGCGCCCGGGTGGTTCTGGACCGCGAGCAGGATCTGCGAGACGGGGGTCGAGGTCTCCGCACCCGAGACGCCGGCGAAGCGGAGCTGCTCCAGGTACGGCAGCGCGCTGTGGTCGAGCGCGTCGAGCACCACCGGGCGCAGTCGGCGCACCAGTTCCCGGAACGTGTCGGTGCCCTCGACCCGGAAGCGCAGCGGAACCGTGTTCAGCAACGGACCGATGACGTTTTCGAGTTCGGGCAGCGGGCGGACCGCGAACGGACTGAGCACCGCCTGATCGGTGCGGCCGGTGTAGCGGTGCACCAGCGTGCCGAGCGCGGCGAGCAGGGTCATGTACAGGCTGGCGCCCTCACCCGCCGCCCATTCCTCGGCGGCGCGCAGGAGGTCGGGATCCAGCCGGCGCGTCAACCGGGCTCCGCTCGGATCGAACGGGTCGGGCCGAGTGCGGTCGCCGGGCAGGTGCTGTTCGGTGGCCAGACCCCGGAGTCGGCCCGCCCAGCGCCGCGCCTCGTCGTGTTCGGCGTCCGCGTGCCGTCGTTCCCAGCGGGCCACGTCGGAGTACTGCAGGGCCGGTTCGGCGAGCGGCAACCCCTGGTAGGCGTGCGCCAGATCGCGCAGCAGCAGGCCGATCGACCAGCCGTCCATCGCGATGTGGTGCACGGTGAGCAGCAGTTCGTGCCGGTCCGGGGCGACCCGCACGGCCAGCGCGCGCAACAGCCGGCCCTCCGCCCGGTCCAGCGGCCGCAGCGCCTCGGCCCGCAGGACCGCGTCCAGGCGCTCCTCGTCCGCGCCCGGCAGATCCAGCAGGGTCGGCTCGACCGGGTAGGGCGGCCGGATCTCCACCACCGGTTGGCCGCCCCGGTGTACCAGCGCGGTGCGCAACACCTCGTGCCGGCGAACCACCTCGCCCAGTGCCCGGCCCAACGCGGCCACGTCCAGGTCGCCGCAGGCCTGGATCCGCAGCGGCACGTGGTACAGCGCGCTGCCCGGCCGGACCATCTCGTGCATTGTGAACTCGCCCTGCACGGTGCCGACCGTTGCCGGCGCGTGCGGTTCGCGGCACGGTGGCGACACCGTGGGCCGGGCCGACCCGGGGGACGCGTCGGCCTGCCGCACATGCTCGGCGAGGGCGGCCGGTGTGGGGTCGGCGAAGAACACGTCGAGCGGGATCCGCACTCCGCAGGCCCGCTGCACCCGAGCCAACAGCCCCACGGCGAGCAGGGAGTTGCCGCCGGACTCCAGAAACGGGTCGTGCACGCCGATGCGATCGGCGCCGAGGACCTCACGGAACAGGTCGGTGATGGTGGTCTCGGTCGGCGTCCCGGGCGCGACGAAATCGACGTCCCGGAAACGGGTCCGGGTCGCGACGGGCAGCGCGTTGCGGTCGATCTTGCCGTTGAGGGTGAGCGGCAGTGGGCTCAGCAGCGCCACCGCGTCCGGCAGCATGTAGGCCGGGAGTCGGGTCAGACAGTGCGCGCGCAACTCGGCCGGGGTGGGTTCGGGACCGCGTGCGGCGCCCTGCACGAACGCCGCCAGATACGGCCCCAGCGCGTCCTCGCGCAACACCACGGCGGCCGCCTGGACGCCGGGGTGCCCGGTCAACACCGCCTCGATCTCCCCGAGTTCGATGCGGAAGCCGCGCAGTTTGACCTGCTGGTCGACCCGCCCGTGATACTCCAGCGCGCCGTCGGGTCGACGGCGGACCAGGTCGCCGGTGCGATACCGACGCTCCCCCGCCACGGTGACGAACCGCTCGGCGGTCAGGTCGGGGCGGCCGTGATATCCCTGCGCGAGACCATCGCCCGCCAGGTACAGCTCGCCGAGCTCGCCGGGGGCGATCGGTTCGCCGCTCTCGTCGTGCACGTGCGCGGTGGTGCCGGGCAGCGGTATGCCGATCAGCGGTTCGGCCCGGTCGGTGCGGTCGACCACGGCCCAGGTGGAGTACACGGTGTCCTCGGTCGGCCCGTACAGGTTGTAGAGCTGCTCGACCTGCGGACACGCGTATACCTGGTCCGCGACCCGACGCGAGAGCGCCTCGCCGACCAGGTTGATCGTGCACGCCCCGGGCGGCAGTCCGGGCCCGCGTAAGAGCGCGGCCATCGCGCTGGGCACGGTGTTGATCAGGGTGACCTCGTCCCGCGCGGGCGCGTCCGCGAGCGCGAGCACGTTGTCCACCATAACGACGCCCGCACCCACCACGAGCGGGAGGAACAGCTCGTACACCGAGATGTCGAAGCACACCGAGGTGGAGAACAGCACCCTGTGGGTCTGGTCGGGCCGATAGGTGTCGGCCGCCCAGCGCAGCATCGCGGTGACCCCTCGGTGGGTCACCCGGACCCCCTTGGGGCGCCCGGTGGACCCGGACGTGTAGAGCACGTAGGCGAGTTCGTCCGGCCCGGTGTGCGCGCGGGCCGGACGTACCGAATCGGCCGGGGCATCGGCGTCGACATACACCAGGTCGGCCGACGCGTCGGCGAGCAGGTGTTCGTGCGCGCGGTCGGTGACCACGACGGGAGCCCGTGCGTCACCGATCACCCACTCCAGTCGCTCCCGCGGGTACTCGGGGTCCAACGGGACGTACGCGGCACCCGCGCGCAGGACCGCGACCAACGTCGCGACCAGGTACGGGGTGCGCGGCAGGCAGACACCGACCAGGTCGCCCGCGGCCACGCCCGCCTCGGCCAGGCGCGCCCCGACCCGATCGGCCATGGCACCCAACTCGCGATAGGAGAGCCGATGTTCCCCGGCGATCAAGGCGATGAGCGTGGGCGAGTGCTCGATCCGGGCATCGACCAGAGCGGCCAGGGACGCGGTCGGATCCAGTACTGGGTGGGCGGTTGGACTCATCGACTCTCCTGAGGTGTCCTGATGCCGATTCGTGGTCGGCGGCGCAGACGATGTACTCCCGGGGAGATCGTGGAGGAAAGAGTTGACTGTGCCTAGCATCTGTCCCCCACTACTTCGGGTTGGCCGAAAGCCGCCGTCGCGGGCTGTGGGCACGGGGTTGAGCGGGATTGGAAGCGCATTGCTTCGGTTGCTTCGGACTGCTTCGGATTGGATCCGACCGCATCGGATCGGGCCCGGTCGGGCCGCGTGCGGCCGGCCGGGTCGTGCCTGGGCTGGTCGCGTCCGGTCCGGTCGGGCCGGGGCCGGTCCGGACGCGCCCGGGTCGGGCGATCGGGAGCGCGGCCCGGCCGTCCCGGACGGTGGCTTCGGTACGGCGGGTGTGCCGCCCCTGACTCGGGCCGGTGGGTCGACGCCCCGAGGGGTGTCACGTGCCGGTCGATCTCGTGTGCGGTGGATCTCATGCGCCGGTGGATCTTGCGTGCCGGCGGGCCGCGTCGGCCCGTGCATCAAGAAGTACCGCCCCGGGCTTGCATCCCGCTTGGCTCGGGCCTGCTCCCGGGGCACGGACACCCCTCGTGGCGGCGGAGAGCCACCCGGGCGACCTACGCACAACCACCGGCCGACCACCGCGCGTACCCGACCGTTGGGCAGAGCTTCAGCGTCGCGTGATCGGGGGTTCGCCCACGCTCCCTAGCGTTTCGAACATGCCTTCGCAGACAACTTCGTCCCCGTTCCGGCTGCCTCGGCGGCATCGCTCCCGACTCCGCGTCGGCGCCGTGGTCGCCGCCCTCGGGATCGGCGCCACCGCCACCCTGACCGGCGTCTCGGTAGCCGCCCCGGACGCCCCCGCCGCGCCGCCCGCCGGCGACGTAGTCGTGTCCGAGGACTTCACCGGCTCCGCGCTACCCACCGGGTGGCGGGCGGTCGAGGGTGCTTGGAAGGTCGAGAACGGCCGCCTGGTCGGCACCTCGGCGAACTCCGGCCAACAGAGCCGGATCACCTTCGGCCGGCATCTGGACGACTTCCGCTTCGAGGCGGTCGTCCGCTTCGAGAGCGCCGTCGACGCCGCACGCTGGACCGCGTTCGGCCTGGACGTGCCCGCCGCCGGCACGACCCCGTGGTCCATCGCGACCATGCGCACCGGTACCACCGCCGCCAACGGCCTGGAGTTCGCCCAGCGCACCACCGGCGACGCGTGGAATGTGACCGACACCGGTTCGGCGCCGGCCGCCGCCGGGACCGGCCGGGACGTGCGAGTCGCGGTGGAGGTGCACGGCAGCCGGGCACGACTGGTCGTGGACGGCCGCGAGGCGTTGCGCAGCACCCGGGTCCAGCGCTCCGCCGACGGCGCACAGGCGCTGCTCGTCAACGGTTCGCGGGTCTCCTTCGACGACGTCAAGGTCACCCGACTGGCCCCGGAGGCGAACGCCTACCTGCGCGCGCCCGGCGCCCCGCTCACCGTGATCGCGCACCGCGGCGCGTCCTCCGCCGCGCCGGAGAACACGCTGATCTCCGACGAGACCGCCCGCCGGGCCGGTGCCGACTGGATCGAGAACGACGTCCAGCCCAGCAAGGACGGCATCCCGCACATCCTGCACGACGACACGGTCGACCGGACCACCGACGGCAAGGGCCGGATCCGCAACCTGACGGCCGCTCAACTCGCCGCCCTGGACGCCGGCTCGTGGTTCTCCCCGCTGCACACCGGGGCCCGAGTGCCGACCCTGCGCGCGCAACTGGAGGACCTGCGCACGCGCGGCGGCAACCTGCTCCTGGAGATCAAGGGCAAGCACAGCAAGGACGAGGTCTCCCGGATCGTCGAGGACATCCGCGACACCGGCATGAGCGGCCGGGTCTTCGTCCAGAGCTTCGAGGTCGACGCGCTCACCCTCACCCACGAACTGGCCCCCGATCTGCCGCTCGGTCTGCTGCGCGGCAACCTGGACGCGGATCCGGTCGCGCTCGCCAAACAGCTCGACCTCAAGGCCTACAACCCCTCGGCCGCCGGCCTGGCCAAGCGCCCCGGTGTGGTCGCCGACCTGCACCGCGCCGGCGTCGCGGTCATGGTCTGGACGGTCGACGACGCGACCGGGTGGAAGACCCTGGAGGCGGGCGGCGCGGACGCGATCATCACCAACCGTCCCGCCGAGCTGGCCGGCTGGAACGCCGCCTGGCGCCAGACCGGCACTCCCGAGCCGCCCGCCGCACCCACCGTCGAGGTGCTCGCACCGGCCGCCGGCGCCCAGGTCGAGCGCGCGAGCAACCCGGTCCCCTCGCTCCGCACCACAGGCGCCGAAACGGTCCGACTCACGCTGGACGGGCGGGAATTCGCCGCCGGTACGCCGATCGACTCGGGCACGCTGCCGCTCGGCGCGCACACGCTGCGGGCCGAGGCCAAGGGCCCGGGCGGCAGCACGGTCACGGAGTCGACCTTCACCGTCACCGCCTCGCGGACCGGCCTCGCCCACCTGATCCTGACCTCCGCCGCCGACCGCAACGCGATCGCGACCCTGACCACGATGCTCGCCCACGACCAGTACCAGGCACTCGCCCGCTGGGCCGACAACCAGGCCGGCCGCACCATCCCGGCCCCCCGGGCCGGGTTGATCGCCTCGGACGCTCGCGCACTGGGCTGATCGGGCCGGTTCGCCCGCGCTGCGCCGACCGGGGGGAAGCGCGGCGCGGGCGAGCCGCCCTCACGCCGAACACGGGCGAGGTGGACCAACGTGCCGAAGGGCACGCCACCTCGCCCATCGGCCCGCCCAGGGGGACGTGGGGGCTCCCTAGTGGCCGGGAACCAGATCACCCAGGCGATGAGCCACGCTCGTGGACGCCGCGCCGGCCTGGGCGGTTCGGCGGGCGAGGCCGACGTCGTGCCGGAGGGCGTGCGCCCGGTGCCGGCTGCGCCACGCGAGTGAGGGCTTGCCGCCGGTGTCGGCGGAGGCGATCAGCAGACCCCCGAGCATCGACACGTTCTTGAGGAAGTGGACGCGCTGACCCGCCCGTTCCTGCTTGTCCTCGGCATCCCAGAAGCGATGTCCGGCAAGAGTGGTGGGCACCAGGGTGGCGGCGAGCGCGAGCGCGGACAGGCGCGGCACCCGGCCGAGGGCGAGCAGCGTGCCGGCGACCAGTTGCACGCCGCCGTTCAGGCGTACCGCCGTACGGATGTCGGCCGGCACGATCGGCACCAGCCCGGCGATCCGCCGCACCACCGGTTCGGCGACCGGCACCACGCGGTCCGGACGCAGCACGGCGTCGTACCCCTGCAGCACGTAGATCGAGGCCAGCATGGGACGCGCGAAGGTTCTCAACACAGCCATGCCGGGACGAGTGCCCCCGGAACGCGCGCCTCGAACCCACCCCTGCCGGAGGCGACTCCCGGTCGGCGAAACACCTCGGCCGGTGATCCGACGATCCGCCCGTATGCCCGGACGCGGACCGTACACTGCGGGAATGGCCCAACGGAACGCGGCGAGTGCCCTGGTGTTGCTGGTCCCCGACGTCGAGCAGGTCGTCGAGCCCTGGCGCGAGCGCTACGACCCACGCAGCGCCGAGGGCATCCCGGCGCATGTCACGGTGCTCTATCCCTGGCTACCGCCCTCCGACATCGGGCCCGCGGACCTGGCCGCGCTCGCCGACATCGCCGCCGGGTGCCCCGCGCTGGACCTGGTCTTCGCCCGGGTCGGCCAGTTCCACCGCGGGTTGTGGCTCGCGCCCGATCCGGCCGAGCCGGTGTCGCGCCTGATCGAGGCGGTATCCGACCGCTGGCCGGACCATCTCCCCTATGGCGGCGCGTACCTGGACGACCCCGACGACGTCGGTCCGCACCTGACCGTCGCCCTGGGGCAGGGCCCCGACGAACTGCGGGCGCTGGCGCAGGAGGTGAGCGGCCGACTGCCGTTGACCGCCCGGGTCGACCGGCTCGACCTGGTCGTCGGCGACGACGACGGCAACTGGGTCCTCCGCGAGGCGTTCCCGTTCGCGCCGCGCACCACCGAACCCGATACGAACACCGGTGTCGCCACCGCGTCCTAGCCGCGCGCGAACCGACCGGTTGCCGGGACCGACCGGTTGCCGGACCGGTCGATCGCGGCCGATCGCGGGACCGGCCGGCTTACGAGAGCGGCCCACCGCCGACCCGGCCGGCCGCGCGGGCCTTGCGTTGGCGCTCGGACAGGGCCGCCTGGGAGACGTCCACGGCCTGCGTCTTGAGGTTCTTGTAGCCGTAGCCGCGCTCGTCCAGCCGCGCCTGTGCGCCGGCCGGCGCCCGGGCGGTCGCCGGGACGATGTCCTCTTCCGCCTCCCCGGAGTCCAGGAAGCGGCACGTGAAGAAGGGCCGCGCCGCCGGATCGTAGGTCAGCTGCCCCTCCGTGGTGAAGGCGGCCCGCAGCACGTCGTGCTCGGCCGCCCGTGCGAGCAACTCGGCCCGCTGCGCGTCACTCAGTCCATCGAAGGCACCGCGAACCGTGATGCGAAAACCGCGCTCACTCATGCCTCGAACCCTGGACATCCCCTCAACCGGTTTCGAGGGCCGGCACGACGCGGACGCGGGTGAGGGTGGGGTGGGCCGGCCCGGATGCCCTCCTCGTCAGCTCTCCTTGGTCCAGGAGCCGAGCACCATGAGCGTCTTGGTGCCCGTGACGTTGCCGTTGCGGCGCAGGTGGTCGATGACCTGTTGGAGGTGGGTGATGTCGCGAACACGGACGTGGATGAGGGCGTCCGGGTCGCCGGCGATCGTGTACACGGCCTGCACCTCGGGCGTGTCCGTCGCGGTGCGGACGATCTCGCTGACCGGCATGCTGCCGGGGTAGCGCAGCTCGGTGAACGCCTCCACCCCCCAGCCGAGCTTGGCGTGGTCGATCTGGACCGTGAAGCCGGTGATCACACCCTCCTCGCGCATCCGGTCCACACGGCGCTTGACCGCCGCGACGGACAGGCCGATCTGGCCCGCCATCTCGGAGAAGGTCCGCCGTCCGTCCTCGCGCAGCATGCGCAGGATGTTGTGGTCGATGCTGTCGATCTCGGCCATGCTCGGCGCTCCACTCCTCGGCACTGCCCACGCAAAACTCCAGGCCCGGAACCTGGCCGGCAGGCAAGAATCTTGCGGCTTCGAACCGATTCCGCGCAAGGGGCTTGCGCCGATCACCCGGATGCTCGCGCCGGGCCGCGGCGGTGAGCGGCACCGGAGCCGGGCGCCCGGCCCGATACGCTTCCGGCCGGGACTCCGGCACGATGACCCGTCGACCGGACCGGGAGGGGACGCGGCATGGGCGGCACACGAACGCATCGCGGCGGTACGGACGATGCCCCCGACGCATCCGACGACGCGCCGGGCCACCGACACCACGCGGCCGGCCACGGCCACGCACACGGGCACAGTCACGCGCACGGACCACCCTCGCCCGTCTCGGCCCGGCTGCGCCGCCTGGTGGCCGCCGTCCTGATCCCGTTCGCGGCGGCCGTGGTGGTGGGCCTGGTGATGCTGTGGCCGGGCAGCACACCGGCGCATCCGCGTACCGGGGTGGGCTTCGACCAGGAGACCCGCGACGGACGGGTCACCAAGGTCGAGGAACTGCCCTGCGCCCGGGCCGACGCCGAGGCCTTCGCCGGCGCGGCGGGCCCGTCCGCCCCCGATGCCGCGTCCGACCCGCCCGGATCGGCCGACGGGCACGCCGCGCCGCCCGGCGACCCCGCCGCCGAACCGGGCGGCGTGCCCTGGCCCCCGCCCTCCCCCGGCGCCTCCACCGCGCCCGGCTCGGGCGCCGCGCGCGCCGACTGCCACCGGGCCACGATCGAGGTCACCTCGGGCGCCGACAAGGGTCGCTCGGTCACCGAACTGGTCCGGCCGACCGAGTTGCGCCGGTTCTCGGTCGGGCAGGGGGTGGTGCTCGCGTACGCTCCCAACGCGCCCGAGGACCTGAGGTACTCGGTGATCGACGTCCGGCGCGGTCCGCCGATGTTGCTGCTCGCCGGCCTGTTCGCGGTCGCGGTGATCGTGGTCGGGCGTCTGCGCGGCCTGACCGCGCTGATCGCTTTGGCGATCAGCTTCGCGGTCCTGTCGTTCTTCATCCTGCCCGCGATCCTGCACGGGTCCGATCCGCTCCTGGTCGCGGTCGTCGGCGGCAGTGCGATCATGTTCGTGGCCCTGTACCTGTGCCACGGGATATCCGCGCGGACCTCGGTCGCGGTGGTCGGCACCCTGGTATCGCTGTCCCTGATCGGGGTCCTGGGCTCGCTGTTCATCGGTTGGGCGCATCTGACCGGCAACACCTCCGACGAGACCGGCCTGGTGCACGCGTTGTATCCCGACATCGAGTTGCACGGTCTGTTGTTGGCCGGGTTCATCATCGGATCGTTGGGCGTCCTGGACGATGTGACGGTCACTCAGACGTCGGCGGTATGGGAACTCAAGCAGGCCGACCCGACCATGACGGCCCGTCGGTTGTATCGGGCGGGCATCCGGATCGGTCGCGATCACATCGCGTCCACCGTCAACACCCTGGTATTGGCCTACGCGGGCGCGGCGTTGCCGCTGATGCTGCTGTTCTCGATCGCCCGTCGGGACGTCCTGGACGTGGCCACCAGCGAGATCGTCGCGGAGGAGATCGCCCGCACCCTGGTCGGCAGCATCGGCCTGGTCGCCTCGGTCCCGGTGACCACCGCGCTGGCGGCGATCCTGGCGGCGGCCGATCACGGCAGGCCCGGCAAGGGCGGGCCCGGCAAGGGCGGGGCCGCCCCGGTGCCGATGCCCGCCGCCCGGGGCCGGCATCGCGGCCGCTGAGACGGCGGCCCCGATCGGCGACACCGCACGACCCGCGTCGACCTCGTGGCCGGCGGCGTCGAGGACGGTCCGCGCCTATCGCCGGCCCGCGCGAACGCCTGCTCGACGCCGCTCGCGACCTCACCTACGAGCACGGCGTCCACGTCGGCGTCGACGCGATCCTCAAGAAGGCGGACGTGGCCCGCCGCTCGCTGTACCAACACTTCGGCGGCAAGGACGAGTTGATCGCCGAGGTGCTGCGCACGACGCGGACCCAGGAGCGCCACCGCAGCGAGCCGGAGTCGGCCGAACAGGCCGCCGCGCACGCCGGAGCCACCCCCTCCTGCTCCTGGACACCGAGGCCGAGAGCACCGCCGACCACCTCTATCGCCGGGCCGGCTGGACCCGCTACGGCGTGGTCTCCGAATACGCGGCCACCCCGGACGGCACGCTCCGGGACTGCACGTTCTACTACAAACGGCTCCCCCGTCCCGCCGTTCCCACCTCCCCCACCGGCGCCCCGCTCCGGCCCGGCGCCCCGATCACCTGACGCCCATGGCGCAGGCGGCAGGCGCGGGATGGGGCCGGCACCAGTGCCTGCCCTGGGGGTAGCCGGATTCTGCGTGCGGGTCGACTTCCCTACCTTCGAGGGGACTCAGTCGTGCATACCGATCAAGGGGACGATCGTTGTGGATCGCAAGAGGAACCGTCGATGGGCCCGGACCGCCGCCTGTGCCGGGCTCGCACTCGGTGCCCTGGGACTGTCCGCCGCACCCGCCCTCGCCGACGGGCGGGCCGCGGCTCGGGCGGCGCCCGCCTCGGCCGCCGCACCGCTGCCCACCTTCGACTTCACCGACTGTCCGACCCTGCCCGCAGGCGCGGATCCGGACAAGTGGCGCTGCGAAGTACACGTCGCCACCGGCGACATGAAGCTCGGCGGGCTCACCGTGCCGCTGCGTCCGATGACCATCACGCACGCGGAGGGTCCGCTGCCGGACGGCTCGACCGGACAGGTCTTCGGCGCGATGCACGCGACGCCCAGCCCGGCGACCGGCGGCCTGCCCAACATTCCCGGACTGCCCGAGCGCGCGCCGATGCTCGGGGTGAACGTCGAGACGAAGTACGGCGGTTGGTTCGACTTCCTGTCGCACGGCACCTCGGCCGGCGGTCTGGACGTCACCTTCGCCCTGAGCGGTCCGCTCCTGCCCGAGCACTGCTCGATCGGCACCGCCGAGCAGCCGATCCGGCTGACCATGATGCGCAAGGGCCCCAACGAATGGATCTCCAAGGACCCGCCCATTCTCAAGGGCACGCTGTGGGACAACACCGTCGCGATTCCCGCCGCGACCGACTGTGGCCCGCTCGGCGCCGTCCTCAACCACCGCAACAACCTGCCCTCGCCCGGCGGTGCGAACTCGGTCACGCTGGACGGCCTGTACACGTTCAAGACCTACACCCAACTGGGTCGCTGACAACCGCCGCCCCCGGCGGCCCTCGCGAACAGGCATAGCCTGATCTCCGATGCCGGGACCGGGACGCGAAAACGTTCCGGCCACGGCACCGGCGATCCCGCGACGGGCCAAGGGGAGCACATGGATCTGGCGGCGCAGTATCGAGGTCTGTACCACGCGGCCCTGTTCACCGCGGAGTGCGCCGAGGACGCGTACCGCCTCGGCGCACTGGACTCGGTCCTCAAGCCGTGGCTTCGCGGGCAACTCGAATCCCGTGAACACAGCCTGAGTTATTGCGACAGCCGGATGGACCTCGCCGCCGCGGTCGAGGGCCTGGCCGCCATCGCGCCCCGCTACGCGGAACTGCGCCGCGACCTGTTCGGCGACATGCACCACATCGGCCGGCCGGTGCCGACCTGGCGCGCGGTCGGCCCCACGCTCACCGTTCTCGCACCGCTCCAGGTATGGCGACAACCGCCGGCCTACGCATTGCGACTGCGCGACCCGGGCACGGCCGCGGGCGGCGCCCAGACCTGGGACTTCATCGTCTTCACCCGCTCCGGCGACCCCCGCGAACCGGGCACGGTACACACCGCGATGCTCTTCCCCGACACCGACGCCAACACCGCCACCGGTACCGGGCGGCGCACCGTGCAGGTCACCAAACAGCTCGAAGTCCGACGCGAGGACTACGAGCAACTCACCTACGCGTTCCAGTCCTTGACCGCCAACGTGCACTTCGCCGCCCTGCACGACCCCGACCGAGGGCAGAACCCGCCGCCCGACGGCGTCTGACCCCCGGCTTCGGCACGCCCTGGCCGGCATGTGGGGCGGAAACGGGCATCCGGCGTCCCCCGGGGCTTTCTGCGGCGCGGGCGCACGCGCGGGTCGCGAAGCGGGCTCAGCGGAATTGTTCGATGTTCTCGCCGAGGAAGGCCTCCAGCGTCCGGGGCGGTCGGCCGAGCAGGCTCGCCACGGTGTCGGTGGGTTCCTCCGGCCTGGTCACGGCCAGTTGCTGGATCTCCACCACATGGTCGGCGAGCCAGGCCGGCAGGCCGGCGCGTTCGATCAGGTGGTCGCGCATGACCCGGGGCGGCAGGTCGACGTGGCGGATCGGCCGACCCAGCAGGAGGCCGAGCAGTTCGACGAGTTGCGGATGGCTGAAGGTTCGACTCCCGGTGAGGGTGTAGGTCCGCCCGGTGAGTTCGGGGCGGGTCAGCACCTCGGCGGCCACGTCCGCGATGTCGCGACAGTCGACGTAGTTGCAGGCCGCGTCCGCCATCGCCCCGTGGACGACGCTTTGAGCGGCGACCGCCGGTGCGAGGGTGAGCAGTTTCTGCATGAACGCGTAGGGGCGCAGCACGGTGTGGGACAGACCGGAGTCACGCAGGGTCTCCTCGATGGCGTGGTGCCATCGGGAGACGGCGACCGGGGAGTCCGCGGTCGCGGCCGGGGCGGAGAGTTTGACGACGTGTTCGATGCCGACCGCCGCGGCGGCGTGGATGGCGCGGGTCTCCAGCGCGGGCTGTTCGGGGCTGTTCGCCATGGCCAGGAACAGTCGACTCGCACCGTGGAAGGCATCGCGCAACGATTGCGGGTCGCCCGCGTCGGCCGCTCGGGCCTCGACGAGGCGGCGCGCCGTATCGTCGAGGCCCGCCCACAGCCGTTCGGGGTCGCGGCTGAGCGCCCGGCTCGGTATGCCGAGGGTGACGAGGCGGTGCAGGAGGGCGCTTCCGGTGGCGCCGGTGGCGCCCATGACGACGATCATGTGTTCCGTCTTTCCTGGTCGGTGGTGGTGCGGGAGTTCGGGCGGGGTTTGCGGATGGGCTACGGGCCCGGTCGCCGCTGTTTCGACGCCCCGCGCCAGCGCCACGTGATGATGGTGGTGGCCAGGGCCGCCGAAATGGGCAGGTCCAGACGGAGGCGTTCGGGCCACGAGCCGTGGTGCGGGATGATCCGCTCCGGTATGTGGCCGCCGACGAACCAGCCGACCAGGCCCGCGAGGGTGGCGACCGCGACGGCCAGGACGACGGTCGGGACCAGGCGCGGCGTCGTGGTCAGCCACGTGCGCCTCGCGCCGCGGCGCCGAAGGCGGGCGCCGACCAGCGCGGCCACGATCGCCGAGGTGCCCGCGATCGAGGTGCAGGCCGCGATGGTCAGGTCGCGCTGCCCGGTGGCCACGCCGCCGGCGCCGGCGGTCAGTGCGGGGGCGAGGTAGGCGACGAGCACCTCGCGCCACAGCGTGAACGGCGGCGGACCGGAGCCCCGGGCGGACGAACGGCCTTGTCCCATACGGTTTTCGGTCTCCGTTTCAGACATTTGATTAGCTCCCTAATTATATGGCCGAACAAAAGCCGTCCCGGCGGCGCGTCGCACGGACGCGACACGCCGGGACGGCGTCGAACAGGGATGCCTCGTGGTCCCGCTACTCCCGCGTCAGCGCCGGGATCCCACGGACGAGACGACCGAGCAACTCCAGGAAGACGGCGCGCTCCTCGGGATCGAGCGCGCCGACCATCTCCTGGAGTCGACCGAAGTGCTCCGGGGCCAGGTCACGCATCTTCCGCGCCCCTCGCGCGGTCAACACGGCCACGGCGGAGCGGCCGTCCTCGGCGGAGGGTCGGCGAAGCAGCAACCCTTCCCGCTCCAGACCGCCGAGCAGTCCCGTCACAGTGGCCCGGGACACCCCGAGCACGTCCGCCAGGCCCGAAGGGGACATCTCCCCGTCTGCGTCCTCCAGGGCCGCCAGCAGCCGATATCGCCCCGCGGACAGGCCGAACCTGGAGAAGTGCACCTCGACCGCCTGGCCCAGCCGCGCCCCCGCCGCCATCAAACGCACGGCGACCAGCACCGCCTGCGGGTCGACATCGAGCCCGTAGCGCCGGATCTGATACGCCGCCTGGTCGAGCGTGGGGGTTTCCTCAGGCATCGGTTCATGTTCCACAGCAACTAATATGGCCCCTAACTACTTGCCGGTCAAGCCACGCGGTCGTGGGTGCGCCGGATGATCCCCAACATGGTCCCCGGGCACTGCCCGGGTACTGCCCCGGGTCCTCGAACGCGCTCCAAGTCGCCTCCATGTGCCTTCCAGGAGTCCCCGGCGAGAGTTCTTCCAGGCAGACGAAGACCGCTTCCCGAAAGGCGGGTTCGCTCACGAACCGCTCGACCGGGACCATCACTTCATTCGGGAGATCTCATGAACATCAGGAACCTCACCACGACCCTCGCCGCTCTCGGTGGCCTGTTCATCGTCTACATCGCGCTCGCCTACCTGATCGCCCCGCAGTCCACCGCGTCCGGGTTCGGCCTGCCGAGTTGGCCCGAGCACGAGGGCACCGCGTTCCTGGCCGTCAAGGGTGTGCGTGATTTGGGCTCCGGGCTGGTCGTCTTCGCGCTGCTGCTGACCGGCCACCGGCGGGCACTGGGCTGGGCGCTGGCGGCCATCACCTTCGTGCCCGCCGGCGACATGGTGATCGTGCTGGCAAACGACGGTTCGGCGGCGAAGGCTCTCGGCATCCACGGCCTCACCGCCGTCCTGGTCGCGCTGACCGCCGGCCTGCTGCTGCGTGAGCGCCCCGCCCCGGCGACCTCGCCCGTGACCTCCTCCCCCGTCGCGACCCGGATCCCGGCCCCGGCCGCGCGTTGACCCACCGGGCCGAGCCCCCGAGTCGCCGACCCGAGCCCCGAAGCCCGAGGCACCGAGGCCCGAACCACCCGGCCGCCCGCCCCACCCGCTCAGTCGGGGGGAGCGAGGCGGCCGGTGCCCGTCAGCAACCGGATCAGCCCGAAGTCGTCGGCGCCGCCGCGAACGCCGATCTCCACGATCGCCTCGCGGCGCACGCACGTGGAACGGGGTTTTTGCCGGGGCACGCGAGGTGTCCCGGTTGTCGGAGGTGAAGGCGTGCGTACTCGCCGGTGCCGACACCGATGCAGGCCGGCGCCGAAGAACCTTCGGGAACACCGATCCCGCGGCCGTGTCGGCGAGCCCGACGCGCACTCCCGCCGATGGCCGCGCTCTGGCACCCGACATCCGTGAATCGACGTAAAACACCGCAACATCCGCGACTTACGGCAAGCCGGGGGCATCGATCCACGCCCGCGAACAGGTACCGTCGGGATCCGCAGCCGACCGGGAGCCGGGTATGCCCGGACACGGAGGACGGAGGGACGCGGTGCACGAGTCGCCCCGGGTGCAGGGGGAGTTGCAGGCGGAGATCATGTCCGTGTTGTGGCGGATCGAAGCCGGTACCGTCGAGCGCATCCGCGCCGAGTTGGCCGAGCCCTCGCGTGGCGCCTATACGACCGTGCAGACCGTGTGCAATCGGCTGGCCGAGCGCGGCCTGTTGGCCAGGGCCCGGGAGGGGCAGGCGTTCGTGTACCGGCCGACCGTGACCGAGGCCGACTACGTCTCCTCCTCGGTGAGTTCGGCGCTCGCCGCGGCGTCCGCACCGGCCCGACGGGTGGCCCTCGCCCAACTCGTCGGCGGGCTGGAGGTATCGGAGCTGGAGGACCTGCGCGAACTCGCCCGCCGGATCGAGCACGAGCGCGGCGGGCGATGAGCACGTTCCCCGCCCGGGCCGTGTTGTCGGGCGTGGCGATCGCATGGGCCCGGCGCCGAGCACGACCCTGATCGGCACCGTGCACTTCGGCACCGCCCCGGTCCGGTGTCACAGCACCGGCGCGTCTTCCCATCCGGCCTCGTTCGCGCCGATGGCCGAACGCGCCGCAGACCGTCATCCCGGGCGGGCACTACCCGCGCCGCGGGCCGTCGGGCGAACGTGAGCCCGCGTGGCAGGCGGTCACCCGATGGCGCGCGAACCCGCGCCACCACCGACCGCGTCCTCGGTCAGGCCGGCCGCGCGGCGTCGACACGCGCGATCATGGCCCACACCAGCAGTTCGCCCGCCAGTGGCCTACTCCCCCACTCCAGGGCCAACGCCTCGACCAGGCGCAGACCTCGGCCGCACTCGCTGCCCCACACCGACTCGCTCGGCTCCGACGCCTCGTCCGGTTCGGGCGACCCGATCGGCGCGACGGATCCGTTGGACCTCGCCAGGCGCCTGGGTCGGGCATGCCGGTTGCGCACGGCCAGGTGTATGTGCACATCGTCCATCCGCACGTCCAGGTCCATCGTCGGCCCGCTGCCGTAGCGAACCGCGTTGCTCAGCAGCTCGCACGCGACCAGTTGTGCGCTGTGTACGTCGTCCTCGTGCACGTGCCACCGGCGCAGGGCCGCGACCAGCACGCGCCGGGCCCGGGGCACCTCGGCGGGGACCGCGTCGAACACCGCCCCGCCCTGGACCGGCGCCGGGCGCACCCCGTCCGCCGGGGTCGCCGGCCCGCCGCCCGCAAACCGCGCCATCGCACACGTCCCCTCACCCGGCAAAGCAACTCCTACGCACTGTAGGAGAGATCGAGCCGGGACTCCAGCCGTCGACCAGGACCCGCGGCCGAGCACTACTCACCCACAGTGATCATCCTGTTACCATTCGAATATCCTGCTGTCCCACCGCACGCCATCCACCCCAGAGGAGCCAGTCGACATGCACGCCACCAAGGGTGATCGCCTTCTCATCCACGGCCGAGTCGTCGGCCAGGAAGACCATTTCGTGGAGATCATCGAGGTCCTGGGCCCCGACGGCACGCCGCCGTTTCGGGTACGAGCCGCCAACGGGCACGAAACGATCATGTCGCCGGGTCCGGACTCGGTGGTCGAACACCGCAAGGCCGGCGACTCCGACTAGGCCCTGTCCGGCAAACCCGCCAGGGTCCGCCGGACAGGGCCCGGGCGAGTCGGCCACCCGGCAACCGCCGTCGGCCCGCCCGTGCCCACGCCCCCCGAGGAGGATCCCCGGTGACCAGCCCCGCGCCGCCGCCGGCGTTCGAACTCGGTACGGACGGGCCCCGTGCCGTACTGGTCGGCGTGGACGGTTCCCGAACCTCCCTCCGCGCCGCCGACTACGCACTGGGCCAGGCCCGTCGCGGCGGCGCGGAACTGGTCGGCGTCTACGTACGCGCGCCGCTCGGGCTCGCCGCCACCACGCCCGAGGGCGCCGAGGTGATGGAGCAGGCGCACGAGGACACGATGCGCGACATCGCGGACTACATCGCCCGACGAGCCGCCGAACTGCGGTTACGGCACCGCTTCGTCGAGGCACGCGGCGACGTCGCGCACCAGATCGCCAAGGTGGCCGACGAGGTACGCGCCGACGCGGTCGTGGTCGGCGCCTCCGAACGCTTCGGCCACCGCCTGATCGGCTCCGTGGCCATCCGCCTGGTCCGCTCGGCCCGCCGGCCGGTCACCGTCGTCCCCTGAACCGCGCACCCGGGGCCCGAGATCCGCACGGGACGGCCGGCGCGTTCGCCCGGCCCACACTGGACAAATCCCTGGACAGGCCACGACCACCCTGTAAATATATGCCGTATGGAGCATACCTATTCGGCACTACCGCTCGAACACATGCTGGTGGTCCCGCAATGGCAGGGTTCGAGCGCCGTCGACGCGCGCCGCCTCGTCATGGGAGCCCACTGGTTGAGCGCGCTGCTGCCCGCCGTACGACGCACCTTCGTGAGCGTCGACGCGGATCCGGCGCCCGATCGGGACGGCGTACGGCAACTCGACGTGCTGACCCGCACGTTGGCCGCGAGCAGGCAGGCGCTGGAAGGGTGGGGCGAGGCGGCCCTGTTCACCGTGGGCGGCGACTGCGGTGTCGAACTCGCCCCGATCGCCCACGCCGTGGGCCGGCACGGCGATCGCCTGGCGGTGGTGTGGTTCGACGCCCATCCGGACCTGAACACCCCCGACTCCTCGCCCTCCGGCGGCTTCCACGGCATGGTGCTGCGCACCGTGCTCGGCCAGGGGCCCGCCGCCCTGCTCCCTCCGCCCGGACAACGGCTCTCCGCCGAACGGCTCGTGCTCGCCGGTGTACGGTCCATCGACCCCGCCGAGCAGCGGTTCATCGACTCCGCGCGGATTCGACGGGTGTCCGTCGACCGCCTCGACGAGCCGAGCGCGCTGGTCGCCGCCGTGGCCGAGACCGGGGCCACGCACGTCTACATCCACATCGATCTCGACGTCCTGGATCCCGAGCAGTTCACCGCGCTGTCCTTCCCCGAGCCCGAGGGCCTGTCCCCCGCGCGGCTGCGCGCGGCGCTCTGTGCGCTGACCGACGCGTTCCCGCTCGCCGGACTCGGCATCACCGAGCACGCACCGGCGCCCGAACCCGAGGCGGACGGCGATCCGGCCGGCAACGACCGCGTGCTCCGGGAGATCTTCGCCGGCGTGTCCGTGGGATGACGAGCGTCGGCTCGCTCACTCCTTCGGCGCAGCACGGCGAATCCGTCGTTCCCGGACCCGCGCGTTCGCGAGCCTCGCACCGGCTTCCGAAGCCAGACTTGACGCGTCCGAACAATACGTGTCAATCCGGACGGAAACGGGTCAGATGGTCCGATGAAGTCCGATGAAGGAGCGACATGCTCAGCACCGACTACGTGACCGGCGCGCCGAACTGGCTCGACCTCGGCAGCCCCGACACCACCGCGGCGGCCGCCTTCTACACCGCCGTCTTCGGCTGGGACTTCCAGTCCGCCGGACCCGACGCCGGCGGCTACGGCCTGTTCATGCAGGACGGCAAGACCATCGGCGGCATCGGCCCGCTCACCGAGGAGGGCGCTTCGTCCGCCTGGACCGTCTACTTCAAGACGCCCGACGCCGACGCCACCGCCCGGGCCGCGAAGCAGGCCGGCGGCACGGTCCGGGTGGAGCCGTTCGACGTCATGGAGATGGGCCGGATGTCGCCGCTCACCGACCCGGCCGGCGCCGAGTTCGCCATCTGGCAATCCGGCACCTTCCAGGGCTCGGAGCTGGTGGGCAAGCCGAACTCGCTGTCCTGGGTCGAACTGCACGGCGTCGAACTCGACGTGGCGACCTCCTTCTACGGCGGGCTGTTCGGCTGGCGTGCGCAGGACTTCGAGATGCCCGCGATGACGTACACCGTGCTGTCCACGGCCGAGGGCGAGCAGCAGGACGCCTCCTTCGGCGGCGTCGTTCCGGACTCGAACGGCCAGGACCCGCACTGGATCGCCTACTTCGAGGTCGCGGACGCCGACGACATCGTCGCCAAGGCGCGGCAGCACGGCGGAACGGTGCTCATGCCCGCCGCCGACGTCCCGCAGGTGGGCCGCCTCGCGTGGCTGGCCGACCCGTTCGGCGCACCCTTCGCCATCATCCGGAGCGAACCGCAGGCCGGGTAGTCGTTCGCGGGTGTCCCGACGCCGCGCCCGGGAGCGGGGGCGCCGTTCCGGTCGCGGCGCCGGGTCCGGCACTCGCGGGCCGGACGCCGGGCCCGTTCGGGTACGCGTCGTCCGTCGCGTCCGTTCGGGCGGCTTCACCTGTTCGGCGGGCGCTGCGCGACGACACGGCGCCGCCCTGCCGGCGATCATGGACACAACGATGAACAGCCTGGCACCGCCGCGGGTGGCCGGGTCGGCGACCCGGTCGCTGCTCCGGCAGGTCGCGCTGCCCGTGGGAATTCTCGTCGTGGTCACGGTGGTGGACCTGGCCACCGGAACCTCGACGGTCTTCTATCCGTTCCTGCTCCTCGCGCCGACTCTCGCCGCCGCCACCGCGCCGCCGGTGGCGATCCTGGTCATCGGCGGCGTCTCGCTGCCGTTGCGCTACTGGTTGGCCGCCAACGACGGGTATCTCGGCCCGGAGTACAACGATCTCTTCGAGGTCAGTACGTGGATGTACGTCATGGCGACCGCGCTGGCCATGTACCTGTCCGCCGCCCGGATCCGCCGCGAGCGGTCCCTGGTCGCCGTCTCCGAGGTGGCCGTCGCCGCGCAGCGCGCGATCCTGCTGCCGCCGAGCGACAACCTGGGCGGTCTGCGCCTGGCGGTGCGCTATTTCGCGGTGGCCGAGGAGGCCGAACTCGGCGGCGACCTCTACATCGCGCTGGACACGCCGTTCGGGGTGCGGCTGATCATCGGCGACGTGCTCGGCAAGGGCCTGGGCGCGGTTCGGACGGCCGCGATCACGATCGGCGCGTTTCGCGAAGCCGCCTACGACGAACCCGAACTGAGCACGGTGGCCCGCCGCATCGACGTCAGCGTGACCAGGAACGCGCCCGCGGACAGGTTCGTCACCGCGCTCCTGGCCGAGGTCCGTCCCGACCGGGTGGCCTTCGCCCACCGCGGCCACGAGGAACCGGTGGCGATCCACGCGGACGGCAGTGTGCATGTGCTCGAACCTCCGGATCCCGGTCTGCCGTTGGGCCTGGGCGAACTGGAGCCGGAGCCGCCCCCCGTGTGGGTGGTGCCGTTTCACGAGGGCGATCTGCTGCTCTTGATGACCGACGGGTTCGCGGACGCGCGCGACGCGACGGGCGGGCCGTATCCGCTGGTCGAGCGCATCCGAGCGTTGTTCGGCGAGGGCCGTCTGGTGGACGCCGATCCGGTGGTGGCGGTGGAACGGCTGGGGGACGACCTGATGCGGCATGTCGGCCTCCTGCGGCTCACCGACGACGCGCTGGTCCTGGCGCTCGCCAGGGCGGCCGACCCGCCGGAGCCGCACCGCGCGCCGTGAACTCGGCGCGAGGGTCGTGCGCGGCCGCGGTCGAGGCGACCGGATCCCGCCGGTGGGCGAGCGCCGCGCCACTCGACCCCGGGCGCCCCGCCGCACGCCCGACGGCCTACTCCTCGATCGCCCCGCCGGTGCGGCGCAGGTGTTGCCGGAACGTGTACGACGGGTCGACCGCGCGGCGGGCCAGATACTCGTCGAAGGTCGTCTGTCGGCGCAGCGTCTCGCCGGCCCGGATCCGGCGGGCCTGTTCGCGCTCGGTGTCGCGGATCCGATGGGCCGTCGCGAGCACCTCGTCGGCCCGATCGGCGGCGACGAACAGCACGCCGTCCTCGTCGCCGAACACCAGGTCGTCGGTGCTCACCAGGTGCGTCCCGAACCGGGCCGTGCTCAGCGCCTCGGGTTCACGCTCGTCCAACCGCACCGGTCCGGGCGGCAAGGCGCCGTAGCTGAACACCGGCAGGGCGATCTCCACCAGTTCCGGCGTATCGCGATGCAACCCCCACACCACCAGGGCCGCCACCCCCGCCGCCTCGGCTTCCAGGACCGCGAGGTCGCCGACGCACGCCTCGTCCGACCGGCCGCCGTTGTCGATCACCAGCACGTCGCCCGGCTCGGCTCCGCCGAACGCCTCCAGGAACACGTCCACGCTGCCGTAGTGCCGAACCGGCAACACCCGCCCGGCGACGCGGTGTCCGGGCACGACCGCGCCGATGCCCGGTGGCGCCACGCGCAGCGGTACGCCGTGACGCACACACGCGTCGGCCACCAGTGGCGTGGACAGCTCGGCGAAGATCTCGGGCATGGGCGTTCTCCGTGGCTCGGCGTCCTCCCGACCCGGGAGTGGCGCGCGCGGATGCGGCGGCACAGCGCTGCGATGCTATCCGCGCCCGCTCGCACGCGTCGACGTTCCGGCCCGGCCGGTGTCCTCGGGGTGCAGAAGGCCGATCAGGACCCGGGTGACCAACCGGTCGAAGAGCGGTTCGGCCGGCTCCTCGTCCGCGCCGGGAGGCGTCCCGGTCAGCACGGCGGACAGGTGCGGATGGCGGCCCGCCTCGACCACGTGGGCGAGGTATTCGGCCTGGGCCCGCTGCCACTGCGCCATGGTCTTCCCGGCCAGGCGTTGTTCGATCTCGGCGCGGGTCAGCGCGGCGACGACGGCGTTGAGGATGCCGACGGCCTCCAGCTTGACCCGAGGGCCGACCGGGAGATCGGCGAGTGCGGCCATCGCGTGGTCCAGGTAGTCGACCGCGTGCGGTCCCATCGACGTCCGCGACGCACCGGCCTCCGACAGCCACGGGTGGGCGAGGTGCACGCGCCGGCTCTCCCGGGCCAGCGCGAGCAGGTCGTCGAGCCAGTGCCCGCCGTCGAGTCCGGCGTAGGAGATCTCGCCGTTGACCCGGTCGGTCATCAACTCCAGGAGTTCGTCGCGCGTGGCCACGTACCGGTAGAGGGATGCCGGGCCCGCGCCCAGGGCGACCGCCACCGCGCGCATCGTGACCGCCGCGAGCCCTTGCGCATCGGCCAGGGCGACGCCGGCCGCGGCGATCCGGTCCCGGTCGTACTCCGGCGCCGGACCGCGGGCGGCGCGCTCGGGACGTAGCCAGATGCTCTGCGCGGACTGCTCGGTCACGGACTCCCCTGTTCTGCGAACGACGTATGCAGTAGCTTAGTGATCGAAAACTGCGAACATTGATCGCAGTAAGCACCGAAGGGAATCGCCATGCCCGACCTGCAGTGGACGCCGACTCGTCACGCCCGCAACGGCGCGGTGGAGGTGGCCTACGACCGGCTCGAAGGCGCGCAGGGCGAACCGTTGTTGCTGATCATGGGCCTGGCCACGGCCCGGTTCTGGTGGCCGGCCGGGCTGTGCGAGGCGTTCGCCGCAGCCGGCTTCGCCGTCGCCCGCTACGACCAGCGCGACGCCGGCGAATCCACCCGGCTGCCGGAGACCGCCACCGGCAATCCGTTCCGGGCGCTGTTCGGCAAACGCGGCGAGGCCTACACGTCCGAAGACATGGTCGACGACGCGATCGCCGTACTGGACGCCCTCGGCTGGCAGCGCGCGCACGTGTTCGGCCACTCGCTGGGCGGGGTGATCGCGCAGCGAATCGCCCTGCGGCACCCGGATCGGGTGCTCGGCGTCACCTCCTCGGCCGCGCTTCCCAGCGACGTGTCCGGCCTGCGTGTCCTGCGCTACCTGCGACCGGGGCTGCTCGCCCGGCTCGCCCGGGCGAAGTTCCCGCCGGGACGCGAGGGCGACATCGAGGCCGCGCTCACCGTGTGGCGCGGCATCGCCTCGCCCGGCTACCCGTTCGACGAGGACGCGGCCCGCGCGTGGGTCGAGGCCGACGTGGACAGCGGCCCGCGCGACAAGAAGGCGCAGAGCCGGCAGATCGGCGCCCGGTGGCACGGCCCGAAGCTGCGCGAGCTGCGCCGGCCGACGCTGGTCCTGCACGGCGAACAGGATCCGCTGCTGCGCGTGCACGCGGCCAGGGTCACCGCGCGCACGGTGCCGGGCGCCCGCCTGGTGACCTTTCCGGGCGTCGGCCACGACCTGCCCGCCGCCCTGTGGACGACCGTCGCCGACGAGGTGCGCGACCTCGCGTCGATTACACGGGTCTGACCGTTCACGAGGGACGAGGGCATTTCGCCATAGGCGGTACCGCAGGCGCAGCAGGGCATCGGCGCGCACATGTTGGCGCTGACCCAGTCGTTCGGCAGCGCGGTGGGCACCGCGATCCTGACCGCGATTCTGTCGGCGCACACCTACCAGGTCTCCACCGTCGCCCGGCCCGGCGCGCCGGCGCAGACCTTCGTCATCCCGCAGGTGTACACCGACGACGGCTGGACGATCGGGCTCTGCGCGGTGGCCGCCGCCGGCGTGGCGTGCGTCGGGTCGGCCGCGGTGATGCGGGCCGGCCGCACCCCGGCCACCGGCGGCACGCCGCGCCAGTGCATCCCCGGCGCCGCGCGGGACGTACCCGACCCACGCGGCGCCGGATCTCACAGCGGTTGCACCAGGCGGCTCTCGTACGCCACCACCACGGCCTGCACGCGGTCGCGGACGCCGAGTTTGGCCAGCACCCGGCTCACATGGGTCTTGATCGTGGCGTCCGACAGATGCAGCCGGGCGGCGATCTCCGCGTTGGACAGGCCGCGGGCGACCTCGATCAGCACCCCGCGTTCGCGCTCGGTCAACTGCGCCAGCCGGGGATCCTCGGCGCCGGGCCCGAGATCGTGCTGCGGCAGCCGGTGCGCGAACGTCTCCAACAGGCGGCGGGTGACGCGGGGCGCGACCACCGCGTCGCCCGCCGCCACCGAACGGATCGCGCCCAGCAGTTCGGCGGGCAGCGCGTTCTTGAGCAGGAACCCGGAGGCGCCCGCGCGAAGTCCGGCGAAGGCGTACTCGTCCAGGTCGAACGTGGTCAGGATGAGCACCCTGGTCGCCGGGCAACGCTCGGTGATCAGCCGGGTCGCCTCGATGCCGTCCATGCCGGGCATGCGCACGTCCATCAACACCACGTCCGGGCGCACCGACTCGGCCAGCCGGACCGCGTCCTCGCCGCAGTCGGCCTCGCCTGCCAGGGTCATGTCGTCCTGGGCGTCCAGGACCATCGTGAACGCCATCCGCAGCAGCGGTTGGTCGTCCACCACCAGTACGTCGATGGCCACGTCAGGATCCTCCCGGATCGGTCAGGTGCAACAGCGCCGACACTCGCCAGCCGCCCCCGGGCAACGGCCCGGCCTCCACGTCGCCACCGTAGACGGCGGCTCGTTCCCGCATGCCCGCCAGTCCCCGCCCGCCGCGCGGTTCCTCCCCATCGCCGACGTCGCGCGCGCGTGGGCGGCCGTCGTCGACCACGCTCAGCTCCAGCCGCTCGGGCGAACTCCGGACCCGGATCCGCGCGTTCGCGCCGGGCCGGGCGTGCTTGAGGGTGTTGGTCAGCGCCTCCTGGGCGAGCCGGTACACCGCCAGTTGCGCGCCCGCGGGCACGTCCCGGGTGTCGCCCTGCACGGTGAGCGTGGTCGGCAGTCCGGCCGCGCGCACCTGTTCGGCCAACGCGCCCAGCCGGGCCAGGTCCGGCTGCGGGTGCCGGGCGGCGTCGGGTTCGTCCTCGTGCAGCACGCCCAGGAAGCGGCGCATCTCGGTGAGCGCCTGCCGACCCGTGCCGGAGACCTGCTCCATCGCGGCGGCCGAGCGGTCCGGTCTGCTGTGCACGGTCATCGTGGCGGCGTCCGCGAGCGCCACCATCACCGACAGGTTGTGCGTGACGATGTCGTGCATCTCGCGGGCGATCCGCGCGCGTTCGGCCGCCACCGCGAGTTCGGCCTGCTGTTCCTGGTCGCGTTCCAGGCGTTGCGCGCGCTCCTCCAGGGCCAGCAGGTAGCGCCGCCGGGTGCGCAGGTTGGCGCCGAGTACCGCCGCCGTGACGGCCATCGCGCTGAGCCCGACGAACGCGCCGAACCGGTACCCGTCCACGGTCCAGCGGGCGACGGCGAGCACGATGCCGATCTCGACCACGGCGAGCGCGTACAGGGTGCGCCGCCGGTCGCAGGTCGCGGCCACGGTGTACAGCGCGATCAGCAGGCTCGCGTCCGCGCCCGTCTTCGCGTCGATCGACCACTGCCCCAGCGCCGCGGCCGAGATCACCACGAACACCGCGACCGGGGCCCGGCGGCGCAGCGCGAGCGGCAGGGTCAGCACCACCCCCATCGCCCCCCACGGGGACAGCCGCAGCACGTTCCCGGCCTCGAAGAGGAACAGCAGGGCGAGCGAGAGCGTGGCGTCGGCCCGGATCGGATGCCGGCGGGTGAAGGCCACCACCCGTGCCGGTACGGCGGCGAGCGCGTGCTCGCCGCCGAACCGTGCGGGAATCGTGTTCACGTGTCGCGCCGCCCGAGCAGCACCGCCGCCACCGCGAGCGCGGCCACCGCGTAGAGCACGAACACCGTGATGCCCGCTCCCGGGGACAGCACGCCCTCCGTCGGGTGCCACCGGCTGAGCGCCTGACCGGCCTCGCTGGGCAGGTACTTGGTGATGCGCTCCTGCCAGTCGGAGGGCAGCGCGCGGACCACCTCGGGCAGGACCAGCAGCAGTCCGAACACGATCGCGATGCCGCCGGCGGCGTTGCGCACGATCGCGCCGATCCCGATCGCCAGGACGCCGGTGAGGGCGAGGTAGACCGCGACGCCCACCACCACGCGCGGCACGCCCGGGTCGCCGAGCGAGACGTCGATGTGCTCCTTCGCCAGCACCGCCTGTCCGGTCACGAACGCGACCAGGCAGGTGGCGAGCATCAGCACGAAGGTGACCGTCGCGAACACCGCGGTCTTGGCCCACAACACCGGAAGCCGGTGCGGCACCGCCGACATGGTGGCCCGGATCGATCCGGTGGCGTACTCGCCGGTGACCACCAGGACACCGAGTACGCCGATCGCCAGCTGGGCCAGATACAACCCGGTCAGGCTCGCGTTGGGTGCGGAGAATCGCTCCCGCTCGCCGGTGCTCATGTTCGGCCAGCGGTCGACCGTGCCCGAGGTGACCAGCAGGCCCAGCGCGATCACCAGGAAGACGGCGGTGGCCAGGACCCACAGGGTCGAGCGCAGGCTGCGCAGCTTGATCCACTCGGCGTGGAGCACCCGCACGAAGGTGATCCGGCCGCGGCCGGCTGCCGTGGAGACGAATCGGGGGACGCCGGTGGTGTCGCCGGCGATGGTCGTGGTGGTCGACATCAGGCCACCTCGTCCTTGCGACGGCGACCCGTGCCGGTCGTCCGCGTCGGGCCGGGTCCGCCCGCGGCCACCCGATACTCGACCGCGTCCCGGGTCGATTCCATGAACGCCTCCTCCAGTGAAGCCTGTTGCGGGACCAGTTCGAACAGGGTGATGCCGTGCGCCGCGGCGACCCGGCCGATGTCGTCGCTGGACACCCCGGACACCTCCAGGACGTCCCGCTCGTGGCCGCTGATCCGCACCCGCGGGCCGAACAGCAGCGCGCGCAGCCGGTCGGCGTCGGGCGTACGGACCCGGACCTGGTCGGGCGCGGCGTTGTGGATGAACTCGGCGACCGAGACGTCGGCGATCAGCCGGCCCCGGCCGACCACGATCAGGTGCTCGGCGGTGAGCGCCATCTCGCTCATCAGGTGCGAGGACAGGAAGACCGTGCGGCCCTCGGCGGCCAGCGACTTGAGCAGCGTGCGGATCCACAACACGCCCTCGGGGTCGAGCCCGTTGACCGGCTCGTCCAGCACCAGCGTGGCCGGATCGCCCAGCAGCGCGGTGGCGATGCCCAGGCGCTGACCCATGCCCAGCGAAAAGCCGCCGACCCGCTTGCGGGCCACCTCGTCCAGCCCGACCATCTCGATCACCTCACGCACCCGACGGGTGGGGATGCCGGTGGTGGCGGCCATCGACAGCAGGTGGTTGTACGCCGAGCGCCCGGTGTGCACCGCCTTGGCCTCCAGCAGCGCACCGACCTCGTGCAGCGGGGCGCGATGGTCGGCGTAGCGGCGACCGTTGACGGTGACCGTGCCGGAGGTGGGGTGGTCCAGGCCCAGGATCATCCGCATCGTGGTGGACTTGCCGGCGCCGTTGGGGCCCAGGAAGCCGGTGACCACGCCGGGGCGGACGGTGAAGGTCAGTCCCTCGACGGCGGTCTTGGGCCCGTAGCGCTTGGTGAGTGCGTCGGCTTTGATCATCGCTGCCGTCTCCGTGGCTCCGGTGCTGGGCACCTCCACGTGGAGGGCCGCCGGGCGGGTGCCCGATCTGCCCTCAACGCTAGCCGGCGGCCCGGCCCGTGCCGATCGCCGTGGGGGCGAACCCGGGAGCGCCGATTCATGCGCCCCCAGGGTGAACGGGTCCGTCGCTGGGATGACCCGACGGGTGCCCGGCGTCGGCTACTCCGGGTGCCCGCTCGAGCGCCGGAGGGCCAGGGCCGCCGCCGGGGGCTGCCACGCCGGGTCCAGTCGGGCGATGGTGACGAACGTGTCCAGGAGCAGCATCACCAGCAGATGGTGTACCACCTCGCGCTCCGGTTCCCGGCGGGCGAGCCAGTCCAGGGTGACCCCCTCGACGCAGTACAACCAGCCGATCAGCGCGGTGCGGGCGATCGGCGACAGGTCGGACCGACCGTAGGCGCCCTCGGCGAGCGAGGTGAGCATCTCCTCGCGGACACGTTCGCGGATGGTGAGCACGTCGGTGTCGAAGCCGACCCCGCCGCTGACCACGGTGCGGTAGGCGGCCTCGTTGCCCTGGGCGAAGCGCAGATAGCCGTCCAGGACGTTGCGCAGCCGATCGGCGGCGGGCTGGTCGGCGTCGCTGCGGGCGCGGGCGACCAGGTCGGCGACCGAGTCCTCGATCACCGCGAGGTAGTAGCCGCGCTTGTTCCGGAAGTAGTAGTAGAGCAGGCCCTTGGCCACGTTGGCGCGGGCCGCGATCTCGTCCACGGACAGCGCGTCGTAGGAGGTGTTGGCGAACAACTGCCGACCGATGGCCACCAGTTCGGCTCGGCGCGCCTGCGAGCGTTCGGAGTCGGGCGGGGTCCGGCGACCCTGCGGTCGGGGGCGTTGACTCTGATTCAAAACGGCCCCTGGTCTCGATCGCGGCAAGGTGCGTGCACGGGTCGGCGGCGACGCGGCGGGGGCGGTTCCGCTCCATGTCGCACGTCCACGGCAAGAGTACCGGCGACGACCTCGCGAGAGTCGGGGAACTCCTTCCCGAACAGCCCTCGGTCGCACGCCCGTCCATCGATCGTGCCGCCGCTCGTCCTCATCACCGACGTACGCGCCGACCGGCTTCGTACCCGCGGGCAGGCTCGCCACCGACATCGCGCCCAGGCCCCTTCGGCGCACCTCGACGGGGCCTCGCCGGGGCGGGACTCGTGCCGTCCGAGCAAGGTATTGACTTTTATTCAACACTCCCTACTGTGAGGTAACAAGAATCCTTCCGACGAAGGAGCATCGCCATGTCCTCGGTTCCACCCGCCGCGGCGGTCCCGCGGATCGCCCGGCGCTCGACCCGAACTCTGGTGCAGAGGGCGGCCGTTCGCACCGACGAACACCGCGACCTGGCGCTCAACCCGCGCGACGTGCACTTCGACTGGTCGCGCCTTCCGATGCACTGGGTGCCGCAGGAGCCCCTGGCCACGCACACGATGAACGTGCTGCACCTGCTGCTTCCCGAGGGCGAGCGCTGGTTCGTGCGCACCTTCCGGGAGGCGCTGCCGCTGATCACCGACGAGCGGCTGCGCGAGGATGTGATCGGCTTCATCGGCCAGGAGTCCGTGCACGCCGAGGCACACCAGGGCGTACTGGACCTGTTGCTCGCCAAGGGCCTGGACCCGGCGCCGTTCGTGCGCCAGGTCGAGTGGCTCTTCCACCGGGTGCTCGGCCGTCGGGACGACCCGACCGGCGCGGCCGGCCGGGAGAACCTGATCGAACGCGTGGCGATCATCGCCGCGATCGAGCACTTCACCGCGTTCCTGGGCGACTGGGTGCTCAACGCGCCCGGCCTGGACCGGGCCGAGGTGGATCCGATGATGCTCGACCTGCTCCGCTGGCACGGTGCCGAGGAGGTCGAACACCGCAGCGTCGCCTACGACTTGCTGGTCCACCTGGACCCGAGCTACCTGCGCCGGATGCGCACGATGGCGGTCACCGGACCGGTGCTGACCTGGCTGTGGGTGCGCGGTGTGCGGTTCCTGATGCTCACCGATCCCGAATTGGAGGGTCGCGCAAAACCGACCTGGCGTGCGTACGTACAGGCGTCGCGTCGGGGGCTGTTGCCGGGACTTACCGGGGCCGCGCGGTCCGCCGCGCGCTACGTCAAGCCGCGCTACCACCCCACCCAGGAGGGCTCGACCGGCCAGGCCGTCGCGTACCTGGCCCGCTCGCCCGCCGCCCGCGCCGCCGCCCGGTGAGCGCGCACCCGCCCGGCCGTCCGTCCCGGACAGCGAGGATGCCGAGGATGCCCATGAGCCCGTCCACGCCGCCGACTTCGATATCCGGCGGGCCGAGCACCGCGCCGCCGGACCTGTACGGGCGCGAGCGCGCCGACCGGATGATGCGCGCGCTGACCGTGCTCGGCCGGCTGCACACCGACGCGGTCGCGCACCGGGGCCGGCGGCGGGCCCGATCCGGCGCGCCCCATCCCCCGACCCGACGGGCGGGAATGCTCGAACTCGTGGTCCGCGAGCGGGTCGTCGAGGCGCGGGAGGTGATCTCGCTGCGGCTGACCGCGCCGGCCGGCGGCCGGCTGCCCGACTGGCAGCCCGGCGCCCACCTGCTCCTGGAACTGCCCTCCGGACGCCGCCGCCACTACTCGCTGTGCGGCGACCCCCAGGACCGCTACACCTACCGGATCGCGATCCGCCGACTGCCCGAGGGCGGCGGCGGATCGGTGGAGATGCACGACGCGTTGCCGGTGGGCGCGACGCTGCGCACGGTCGGTCCACGCAACGCGTTCCCCTTCGCCGCCGAGCCCGCCGTGCTGTTCCTGGCCGGCGGCATCGGCATCACCCCGATCCTGCCGATGGTGCGTCAGGCCGCGCGGGCCGGCCTGGACTGGCGGCTGATCCACCTCGGCCGCACCCGCGCCTCGCTGCCATTCGGCGCCGAGCTGAGCGAACTGTGCGCTTCGAGCGGGCGGTTCGAGGTGCGTGCGGACGACGAGGCGGGCCCGCCCGACTGCGCCGAACTGGTGGGTCGAGCACCCGCCGGGGCCGCGGTGTACTGCTGCGGGCCGGCGCCCATGCTGGCCGGCGTCCGCGCCGCCGTCGACGCCGGCCCGGGCGGCGGCCTGCACTTCGAGCGCTTCGCGCCCGCCCCGGTGGTCGACGGGCGACCCTTCGAACTGCGCCTGCGGCGCGCAGGGATCGATCTGGCCGTGCCCGCCGACCGGCCCGCCCTGGACGTGCTGCGCGAGGCCCTGCCGCAGACCGCCTACTCGTGCCGGCAGGGGTTTTGCGGTGTGTGCCGGGTGCGCGTACTGGCCGGCGAGGTCGACCACCGCGATCTGCGCCTGACCGACGACGAGCGGGCGGCCGGCGCGATGTTGGTGTGCGTGTCGCGCGCCGCGGAAGGCGAGCGGCTGGTTCTGGACCTGTGAGCGACCGCGCGGGCGAACGCCCGCGGCCGCCATCCCACCCCCCCCGAAGGCGGAGGACATGAGCACACGGCTACAGGTTCCGGCGGCGCGACCGCCCCGAGGGATCCCGGCGTTCGCGTTCGACGAGGTCGACCTGGATCGTTTCCGCGACGTGCAGCGGCTGGCCTACCGCTGCGCCGAGCGCGTCGCGGCCTGGATCGAGCCGGGCGTGACGGAGCGTCGGGCCGCCGCTCGGCTGCGCCGCGAACTGGTGGCGGAGGGAGTCCGGGACTTCTTCCACATCCCGTTCGCGTGGTTCGGCGACCGCACCGCCTTCCGGAACTTCCACACCCCGCTCCAGTTCTTCGCCACCGACCGGGTGCTCACCGAGGGCATGCCGTACGTGCTGGACTGCGCGCCGATCGTGGACGGGTACACCGCCGACATCGGCTACGCCGGCAAAGTCGGCGAGAACGCGGTGTGGGATCGCCTGGTCCTCGACCTCGGCGCGTACCGCGACCTGATCCTGCGCGAGGTCAGGGCGGGCAAGGCGCTCGACGACGTGTACCGCGCGGTGGACGCGCTGATCCTCGAACACGGCTACGACAACCGGCATCGGGTCTATCCCGGCCGGGTGATCGGCCATCGGGTCACCCGGGTGACCCTGCGCCGGCCGGTCGGGGTGAACGCCCTGGGCTTCGGCGTGCGCACGCTGCGCACCCTGGGCCGGGAACTGATCGGCGAGCGCCTGCACGGGCGTTCGCCGCTGTGGGCGGACGGCCGGGCGTCCCGGCACGCGCCGACGCCGGGACTGTGGGCGGTGGAGCCGCACATCGCGTTGCGTGCGGTGGGCGTCAAATTCGAGGAGTTGCTGGTGGTCACCGACGACGACGCGTACTGGCTGGACGAGGACGTGCCGCACGTGCACCGGGTGCGTGCGGCGGGTGGGCGATGACGGCGCCGCCCGCGTCCGACGCGAAGCGCGTGGTCGGCGCGGTCGAGGCCCCGCGCACCCGCACGGTGGTCTCCGCCGGTGTTCCCCTTGCGGTGTACGAACAGGGCCCGGAGGACCGGCCGTTGGTGCTGCTGGTGCACGGCTATCCGGACACCCATCGGGTCTGGGACGACGTCGTCGCCGACCTGGAGCGCGATCACCGGGTGGTCCGCTACGACGTGCGCGGCGCGGGTGCCTCCGGCGCGCCCGGGAGTCGCTACGGCTACCGGCTCGAACAACTGGCGGCCGACCTCTTCGCGGTGTTGGCGACGGTCGCCCCGGATCGGCCGGCACACGTGCTGGCCCACGACTGGGGCTCGATCCAGGCCTGGGAGGCGGTCACCGATCGGGCCGGCCCGCGCCGGATCGCCTCGTACACCTCGATCTCCGGGCCGTGTCTGGACCACGTCGGGCACTGGGCCCGCGCCCGGTTCGCCCGGCCCACCCCCCGGCATCTGCGACAACTCGCGGCGCAGTCCGTGCGCTCGTGGTACATCACCGCGTTCCACCTGCCGGTGCTCGCGCCCGCGACCTGGCGGCGGGGACTGGCCGCCCGCTGGGATCGGGTGCTGGCCGGGGCGGAGGGGATCCGGCCACGCGCCGGGCACCCGCAGGCCACGCTGGTCGAGGACGCGGTGCGCGGGATCGCGCTGTACCGCGCCAACATGCTGCCGCGCATGGTGTTGCCGGGTCGCCGGGAGACAACCGTGCCGGTACAACTGATCACGCTCACCGACGACCGCTACGTCGGGGCGGCGCTGTCCGAGGGCCTGGAACGCTGGGTGCCCCGGCTGTGGCGGCGGACCGTCGCCGCGGGCCATTGGTCCGCCCTCCTGGAGAAGGGACCGACCGTGGCCCGAATGACCCGCGAGTTCGTCGAACACATCGAGCACGGCACCGCGACACCGGTGTTGGACCTGGCCCGGCAGCGCGAACGCCCGCCCGGCAGGGACCCGTTCTCGGGACGGCTCGCGCTGGTCACCGGCGCGGGTGGTGGGATCGGGCGGGCCACCGCGGTCGCGTTCGCCGAACAGGGCGCGGATGTGGTGGTGTGCGATCTGGATCTGCCCGCCGCCGAGCGCACGGCCGAACTGGCCCGGCTGTACGGGCGGGCGGCGCACGCGTATCGGGTGGATGTGGCCGACGGCGCGGCGATGGACACGTTCGCCGCCGAGGTCGTGCACGCGCACGGCGTCCCGGACATCGTGGTCAACAACGCCGGTGTGGGTCACTCGGGCACGTTCCTGGCCACGACGAACGCCGAGTGGAAGCGTGTGCTCGACGTCAACCTGTGGGGCGTGATCCACGGCTGCCGGGCGTTCGGCACCCTGCTGGCCGAGCGCGGCGAAGGCGGGCACATCGTCAACCTCGCGTCGGCGGCGGCGTATACGCCGGCCAAGATGCTGGCGGCCTACGCGACGAGCAAGGCCGCGGTGGCGATGTTGTCCGACTGCCTGCGGGCCGAACTCGCCGGTTCGGGCGTGCGGGTGAGCACGATCTGCCCCGGCATCGTGAACACCGGGATCACCCGCAGCACCACCTTCTCCGGCGTGGACGACACCGAACAGGACGCGCGGCGGGAACGGTTCTCCAGGCTGTACGCGCGGCGGAACTACCCGCCGGAGAAGGTCGCCGACCAGATCGTGCGGGCGATCCGCCGGCGGCGGGCGGTGGTGGCGGTGACGCCGGAGGCGAAGGCGGGCCGGTTGCTGAGTCGGGTGTCGCCGGGGGCGATGCGGGTGCTGGCGCGGGTCGGGATGGGCTGACGACTCCGGACCGACGGCTGCGATGCCGGTCGGGTGGGTGGGTGGGTGGGTGGGTGGACCCGCCCGACCGGCGTCGTGGAGTGAAAACCGTGGGAACTACCGGACGCGTCCGCGGGGCTCAGGCGCTTGCCCCGCCTCGGGCGCCTGGGGCGCCTGGGACATCTCGGGCACCTGAATCGCGTCGGACGCCTCGGTCGCCGCGCTCGCCCGGGTCGCCCGATACGTCAGCCCCGCCACCGCAAGGGCCGCACCCATCATGATCGCGCTCACCCACACCGGCGCGCGGTAGCCGAACCCGGCGTCGATGGCCAGGCCGCCGAGCCAGGGTCCGAGAGCGCCGCCCACGTTGAAGGCGGCGGTGGCGCCCGCTCCGGCCAATGCCGAGGTCGCCGGGGCGAGCCGAAGCACCCTGGAAATCAGCGCCGTTCCGGTACCGAACGCGAGCATCCCCTGCACCGGGACGAGCACGATCACCGCGACCGGATGAGCGGCCGTCGCCGCGAGGAGGGCCCATCCCACCGCGAGCGCCGCCATCCCGGCCGTGATCAGCGTGTTCGGCCGCGCGTCGACGACGCGGCCCGCGACGGTGACGCCGATGAACGAGCCCGCCCCGAACAGCGCGAGCGCGAGCGGCACCCAGCCGTCGCCGAGCCCGGCGACGTCGGTGACCAGCGCTTCGAGGTAGGAGAACGTACCGAATGTCGCGCCCTGCACGAGCGCGCTCAGCAGCAGCGTGATCAGCAGCGGCGGCGTGGCCAGGGCTCGCAGTTCGCGGCGCGCGCCGACCGTGGCATCCACCTGGACCGGCCGGTTCGGCACCGTGCGCGCGATCGCGAACACGGCCGGCAGCGACACCAGGGCCACCGCCCAGAATGCCGAGCGCCACCCCCACCACGCGCCCAGCAACGCGCCGGCGGGCACGCCCGCCACACACGCGAGGGTGACCCCACCGACCACCACGGACGTGGCTCGGGCTCGGCGTTCGGGCCCGGCCAGGTCGATCGCGGTCACCAGGGCGACCGCCCAGAACCCGGCGTTGGCGAGCGCGCCGATCACCCGGGTGGCCAGCAGGACCGGGTGGTTCGGGGCGAGCGCCCCGACCACGTGCACGGCGATGAACACGCCCAGGAACGACAACAGCGCGCGCCGACGGGGCCAGGTGCGGCTCAGCAGCGCCATCGCGGGCGCGCCGACCACCATCCCGATCGCGAACGCCGAGGTCAGCAGCCCGGCAGTGGGAATGGACACGTGCAGGTCGGTGGCGATGCCCGAGAGCAGGCCGGACAACATGAACTCCGAGGTGCCCTGGGCGAAGACCGCGAGCCCGAGCACGTAGACAGCGAATGGCATGACGAAACCCCATGGACGTCCGAGGGATCCGATCCGGATCCGATTGGGCAGGGGTGGGCCACGTCCGCGCGTGCGTACGACACCGGCTTGCTTGCACGGGTGTCGCAACGGCGGCGCGGGAGCCCACACTTCGCTGCTCCGGCGACTCGGGTGGCGGTCATGCCCGCGGACGGGTCCGAGCACGCCCTCGGCTCGCTGCTGCGGCCGGGCGGCTCAGTTCATCGACACGTTCGACAGGAGGTCGGCCACCGCTTCACCGGCGGCCGTCGTCTGTCCGACTCGGGGCTGGACACGATCGGGAAGCTACCAGCCGGACCCGCCCGGCCTCCACCGGTTTCCGGGTGGAAACAGATGCCGCACCGACGCGCCATAGTGCATGATGATGCCGAGTAAGGAATATTCATGCAACATCGAGTCGTCGAATCGAGGTCGTCCCATGGGGTATTCCACCCTCAAAAGCCGCAATCTGCTCTCCCTGCGCGACGTCGAAGCGGACGAGATCACCGAGTTGCTGGACCGGGCGGCGGACACCAAGGAGCGGGCCGCGCACGGCGAACGCGTCCCGGTCCTGGCCGGTCGCAACATCGCGCTGATCTTCCTCAAGCCCTCGTGCCGCACCCGGGTCTCGTTCGTGGTCGCCGCGACGCAGTCCGGCGCGCATCCGGAGCTGTTCAGCCGCGAGGACATCCGGTTCGGCGTCAAGGAGTCCGTCCGCGACATCGCCCGAGTGTTCGGTCGGGTCTTCGACGGTGTGATGTTCCGCGGCTTCGAACACGCGACCATCGCCGAGTTCGCGCGCCACGCGGGCGTGCCGGTGTGGAACGGCCTGTGCGACTCGTACCATCCCACCCAGGTCCTCGCCGACCTGCTCACCCTGCGCGAGAACTTCGGTCGCCTGGAGGGCCTGCCCGTCACCTACGTCGGCGACGGCCGCAACAACGTGGCGTACACGCTGGCCATCGCCGCCGCCAAACTCGGTCTGGACCTGCGCGTCCTGGCCCCCGAACCGCTGCACCCGAACCCCGGATCCATCGCCGAACTGCTCGCCGAGGCCGAGTCCCCGCACGCCGCGATCACCGTCACCGCGTCGCCCCGCCGAGCCCTGGCCGACTCGGCGGCCGTCTACGGCGACGTGTGGGTGTCCATGGGCGAGGAGGCGCACACCCGCGAACGCATCGACCTGCTCCGGGACTTGAAGGTAACCCCCGACCTGATGGCCGGCACCGGCCGCGCGGACACCATCTACCTGCACTGCCTCCCAGCCTTCCACGACCTCGACACCGAAACCGCCCGCGCCCAGCCGGACATCCTCGAGGTGGACGACGAGGTCTTCGAAGGGCCCCGAAGCCGCGTCTTCGAGCAATCCGAGAACCGTATGCACACCGCGAAGGCCCTGATGCAGCTCACCATCGCGGGCTGACCGAAGGCGCTCGCGCCCACACCCCCGGTGCGGACGGCTCGGTGCCCCGGCGCGCGACGCTCCTGGGCGCGGCACATCGCCACCCCGGGAACGTCGCCGTGGTCCGGGCGAAACGGTCGGCGCCGTCGAGCCAGGGGAAGTGGCCGGCCCCGGCCTGGACCACGAGTTCGGCGTACGGGAACAACGCGGCGAACTCCCCCATCACGCGCGGCGGACCGGAGACGTCGACCTCGCCGGCGAGCAGGAGGACCGGCGCCTCGAACCGGGCCGGCACCGCACGGGTGTCGGCCGGGTCGAAGGCGCCCTCCGCCCCGAACACGGCCGCCGCCTCGTCGTTGCGCTGGGTATCCTCGGCCGCGCGATGCGCCCGGGCCCGTTCGTCCCGGACACCGTAGGCGAACGGCGCGATGGCGTCCCTCGTGCCACGGCCGCCCGCACGGCGGCCACCAGGGCGGCCGTGTTTGCCAGTTCGTGACGGACGGTGCGAAGTCGCCCACGGCGGGTATCGATCGCTCTAGCCTGGCCGCGAACGAGCGCCGGCCGCATCGACCGGAACCACAGGGGGCCGACATGGCATGGTATTCGCGCAGCTACGACAGGCCGGAAGGGCCGGACGGGCCCAGCCGGCGGCCCAGGCCCGGCGAACGACCGGACCAGCCGGACCGGCCGGATGAACGCGTCGGGGTGAGCCGATGAGTTCGCCGACCCAGCTTCGTCCGGCGGTCCCCCTGCACCGACTGGACGTCCCCGCGCCGAGCATCCTGCCGTTCGCGATCGGCTCGTTCGACACCATCGGGCCGATGTCGCGCGCCGACTTCCCCCATCGACACACCTTCTACGAGATCGCCTTCGTGACCGGCGGCCGCGGCACCCACGTGATCGACCTGGTACCGCGCACGGTCAACCCGCCACACCTGTTCTTCGTCGCGCCCGGTCAGGTGCACTTCTGGCACCGAATGCAGGAACTCAGCGGCTGGGTCGTCCTGTTCAACGACGACTTCCTGCTCGCCCACCCCGAGGACCGGGACACGGTACGCGACCTGGCCGGACACCCGAAGCTGCGTCCCACGCCCGAGGCGGCGCCGGGGCTGGCCGGGGTGGTGGCCGAGATGCGGCGCGAATACGCCGAGCAGGGCGAGGGGTTCATCCCGATCCTGCAGGCGTACCTGCACGTGCTGATCCTGCGCGCGGCACGACTCGCGGCCCGAAACGGCGCGGACGTGGACCCCGATCCCGATCCGGGCCCCACCGCCGTCATCGCCCAGCGCTTCACCCGGCTGCTGGACGGGCCGGTGGACCTGGATCCCCTGGATCGCACGGTCGGCGCGTACGCCGCCCAACTGGGTGTATCGGTGGGCCACCTCAACCACGCGGTGAAGAGCACGACCGGGCGCACCCCCGGCCAGATCATCCGCCAGACCCAGGTGGTCGAGGCCAAACGGCTGCTCGCGGGCAGTGATCTGACGGTGCGCCAGGTCGCCGATCGGGTGGGATTCGCGGACCCCGCGTACTTCTGCCGATTCTTCCGCAGGGAGACCGGAAGCACCCCCGGGGAGTATCGCCGGGACATCAACGCGAAGCACCACGAGGGCCGTGCTTTGTCCATCGACGCACCCGAGCGGCGCGCATAGGTTCAGACCAATCGCGAGTGGGCCGGATCGATGCCTCGACCCTGCCCGCCCGTCCCCCTCGCCGAGGAGAGGTCGCCGTGGACACCGACAACACCGATCAGGACGAGCCCGTCAGGCGCGGCATCACCCGCAAGAATCTGCTCAAGGCGGCCCTGGTGGCCGCCCCACTCCCGTTGCTCATCGGCGGTGTGCCCGCGCTGGCCAGGTCGCAGCGCGAGTCCGGCACACTGGAACCCACCCCCTTCTGCCACGACGGGGACGAGCCGACGATCGCGCAGACCGAGGGCCCGTACTTCAAGCCCAACTCACCGCTGCGCTCGGTGCTCACCACCCCCAACACCCCGGGTGTGCCGCTCACCGTCTCCGGATACGTGTTCGGCCGGCAGTGTCAGCCACTGGCGAACGTCCTGCTCGACTTCTGGCAGGCGGACACCAACGGCAACTACGACAACGTCGGATTCACCTTCCGTGGCCACCAGTTCACCAACGCCCAGGGGGCGTACTCGCTGACCACGATCGTGCCGGGCCTGTACCCCGGCCGCACCCGGCACCTGCACATGAAGGTCCAGGCGCCCAACCGCGGCATCCTCACCACGCAGACGTACTTCCCGGGTGAGCCGCGCAACAACACCGACACCATCTTCGACCCCCGACTGTTGATGACGGTGCGTACGGTCGGCAACGGCAGGGAGGCGTCCTTCGACTTCGTGCTGAACGTGAACGGCGTGCCGCCGACCACGCAACCGCCGACGAGCGAGCCGCCCACCAACCCGCCGGGCGGCACCTGGCGCGTGGGCACCAACTACGCGGCCGGCAGTACGGCGACCTATGGCGGCCAGAACTACCGTTGTCTGCAGGGCCACACGGCACAACCGGGCTGGGAGCCGCCCAACGTGCCGGCTCTGTGGCAGCGGGTCTGATCGACACCCTCGGGGGGAGGCGAGTCGATCACGGGCCCCGGCGGCGCCACCCGCCGGGGCCCGAGGCATGTCCGGCGCCGGGCGCCGACGGCGGCCCCGCGGCACAGGTCGGCCGGTGGCGGGCGGACCGGTGGCATCAACCCGCGTCGAGCATAGGGGTGTCGTAGCCCTCCTCGACCATCTCCAGGCGCAGCCGCGTCCGCGGGTCGTGCACGCCGGGCGGACCGCGCAAATGTGCCGGACCGGACCGAAGTTCGTTGGTCGAGTCCCCACCGACCGCACCCACCGTGTCGACGCCGCCCACACCGGCCCGCGACGAACTGCACACGGGAGTGCACGGTGATGCGCTCCATGGTGTCTCCCCGATCGGCCAACCGCAGTGCGAAGCACGCCAGTTGACCCGCGCCCAGGTGCCCGGGCGCACCGGCGCTGCCACCCGCAACACCCCGCGTCCGGCAGCCGCAACATGCGCGCCCGGGTCGCGCCCGGGGACAGGCCGATCCGCTGCGTCGGTTCGGCGCACGGCATCCGGCCGTCCAAGTGCACCGCGCGGCTCTCTGTGACTGATCCGCGCGGCAGTCTCGCGTGTCGGGTCGGTGCGTTCGGCGGCACCACGAGCGGCACCCGCGGGCGTCGTCGTGCGGGTATTGCCCGCGGGTGCCGCCCGAACGCACCGACGCCGAGCCGACCCGGTCGCGTCGAGACCTTCCACCGCTCTCACGCCGACGACCGGCCGCCGGCTCACGGTGGGGTCGCGAGCCGACGACCGGGGTTCATGAGCGATCGACGGGACATGCGCTGCCGGCCCCGCGGACCCGATCGGATCCGCGGGGCCCGCTCCGGCGAACCGGGCTCAGCTGATCGCGAAGTCGTCGCCGTAGACCGAACCCTGCGCGTACCAGCCGTGCAGGTAGACGGTCACCGAGCCGGACGCGCCGACGGTGAACGGCACCGTCAGCTTGGTCCACGTCGCCCCGGGCGAGGCCCACGTGCTGCCGCTCGCGCCGCCGCTGACGCCCAGGTACGCGTAATTCCCGCGGACCCAACCGGTGAGCGTATGCGTCGAGTTCGGGGCGAGTTGCAGCGTCTGCCGGCATTCCCCGGTCTGCGCCGGGCCGGCCGCCGCCTCGATGGCGTGGGTGCCGCCGTGCGCGACGGTGGTGACCACCGCGCCGCCCGGCTGGCAGGTCCACGGGCTGAGCGTGCCACTCTCCAGGTCTGCGTTGAGCAGGCCGCCGCCGCTGATGGCGGTGACGGTGAGCAGGTAGGTCGCGCTGTGTGTCGCCGAGGGACCCACACCGGTGACGGTCAGCGGGAAGGTGCCCGTTTGCGCGGATGTGGACACGGCGATGCTCAGCGTCGCCGACGAGCCCGCGCTGACCGACGTCGGATCGACCGTCGCGGTGACCCCGATGGGTGCACCGGTCACGGTGAGCGCGACGTTCTGCGCGCTGCCGGCCGTGACCGCCGTGTTGATCGTCGCCGTGCCGGTCCCACCCTGGGCGACGGTGCCGGACGCGGGTGCGACGAGGATGGAGAAGTCGTCGGTGGTCGGCCCGGACGTGACGGTGAGCTGGTAGGTCGCGCTGTGCGTCGCCGAGGGCCCGACTCCGTTGATCGTGAGCGGATAGGTACCCGGCGTCGCGGACCCGGAGGCGGCGATGTTCACCGTCGCCGACCCGCCCGCGGTGACCGAGGTCGGGGTGATCGTCGCGGTGACCCCGGTGGGCGCGCCGGTGACGGTGAGCGCGACGTTCTGCGCGCTGCCGGCCGTGACCGCCGTGTTGATCGTCGCCGAGGTGCTCGCGCCCTTGGCCACCGAACCGGCCCCTGGACTGACCCCGAGCGAGAAGTCGTTGGTGACCGGTCCCCCGCTGGTGAAGGGCGCGAACGTACGGGTGAACTGCCACAGTTCCTGCGGGATGCCGGAGCAGTTGTCGGCCGCCCCGCCGCCGGGGCAGTTGCCGTTGTCACGTTGCAGGGCCCACATCGACAGGGTGCTGATGCCCTGCGTCCTGGCCCAGTTGTAGACGGTGACCGCGTCGGCGGTGGTGAAGGTCTCGGCGGGGCCGAAGTCGTCCACGCCGGGCATCACGGTGACACCGACCATGGCCCACAGCTCCGCCTGGGTCTTGGTCGGGTACAACTGCGCGAGTTGGTTCTTCAGGCCGGTCGCGGCGGTCTTGGCGTCCTCGGCCATCTGGTGCGGCTGGTTGTCGTAGTAGTCGAAGGTCATGATGTTGACCACGTCGACCTTGGTGCCGTTGGTGACCGCGTTCTGCAGCACGGCCAGGCCGCTGGGGGCCAGGCCCTGCGTCGTGGTCGGCAGGGTGTACTGGATCTGCAACGGCCGGCCGGTGCTCGCGGCCCAGGCCTGTACCTGCTTGAGCGCCTTGTTGCGCCGGTCGATGCCGGCGGTATTGGTGAGCGAGTTGTCCTCGACGTCGAGGCAGATCCGGGTGAGGTCGTAGGTCGAGATGACGTTCTGTATGGCACTGGCGATCGAGTTGACGTTGGTGCAGCTGTCCGAGATCTCGGTACCGGTGTTGCCCGCGGTGTAGCCGCCGAACGACGGGATGACATCGCCACCGGCCGCGCGGATCGTGGCGATGTCCGCGCCGAACGTGGACTGCGAGATCGGCATCCCGGTGTCGCCGTTCCAGTACGGCGTGCAGGATCCCCGGCTCGGGGTCTGGATGAAGGCCATGGTCAGGTACTTGGCACCGGACTGCGCGGACAGCGTCGCCGGGCTCTCGCCGGTCCACGCCTCGAAGTACGGCGCGAACACGCGAGCGGGCATCGGCGTGCCGAGGGCCTGCTGCGCGGCGGCGGGCGTCGCGGCGGCGGTGGCGGTCGTGGTGGCTGTCGTCGGTGCGGCGGGCGCGGCGCCGCCCGCGGACAACACGAGGCCCAGCGACGCGGCTGCGGTGGTCAGCACGGTCGCCAGGGCGCGGAGCGGATGTGCTCGTCTCATCGGTGCTCCCGTTTTCGAAGGGACGGGAAGGGACGGTGCCGGGTGGGACGGGACGGTGATGCGGGGCGGCGGATCCGAGACGGTGGTGCGGTGGTGCGATGCGATGCGGCGTGCGCGGGTGCGGCATCCACCGGCGCCGCGGGGCGCGGTGCACGGGGATGGGGCGGGGTGCGTGGGGCGGCGGGTCGGGCGGGGAGTTGGCCCACCTCCGGCCCGGCGGCGGCCGTCGGGTTGGTCGGGCCCGTCGGCTTCGTCCGGACCGGAGGTGGCATCTGTGGGGCGTCGGCGCGTGGTTCAGCGCCGCGCGTGGGCCTCCCGGCGCCGGTTGGTGAGCACCAGGACGCCGCCGCCGAGGACGATCAGCGCGCCCGCTCCCGCCGCGCCTACGCCGGCCGCGCGTGGCACGCCGGCGGGGCCGTTGTCCGGCACGGCCGCGGCGACCGGGGCCTCGTGGATGGTCTGGTGGTTGTGTCCGGCAGGCTCGATGTACGGCGCGCCGGTCTCGTGCGCGAGCGGCGCGGTCGCCGCGTTCACCCGCGCGGCGGCGGGCGCGGCGCCGAAGACGACGTCCGAGCACGAGTAGAACGCCTCGGGACTGTCGGTGCGTTGGTAGACGACGTAGATCAGATGGCGACCGGTCTTGCCGGTGGGCATCCGGCCGTTCATCACGAACGACCCGTTGTCCAGTGGCGGGTTGGTCTGGGTCAGGAACGGAGTGGGCTCCAGGTCCGACCACTTCAGCGGCACGGTGGGGTCGTAGCCGTCCCGGGTCACGTAGAACTCGAAGGTGCCCCGGTGCGGGGAGGTGGCCCGGAACAGGAAGTTGAACGTGCTGCCCGCGGCGACGGTGGTCGCCGGCCAGTCGGCGCGCGCCTGGTCGAAGCCCTTGTACTTGTCCCGCCCGGCACTGCACAACTTGCCGTCGGGGATCACTTGACGATGCCGGCCGGCAACGTCCGCGAGGTTGACCTCGTTCCAGTCGTACACGGCCTGCGTGCCGCCGATCGCGACCGCGGCCTTGCACGCGGCGGACGTGGGATTCTCCGGATTCTCGGCACGACACGTGCCGGTGCGGCTGAGCGGATTGCTCAGCGTGCCGTGTGCCTGGGCCGTGCCGGTGGAGAGTGCGGCGATCGTCAGGGGCGCCAGACAGCAGGTCGCGGCGAAAGCCGCCACCTTGCGGCGAGACTTCATGAAGCCCTCCGGGTAAAGGAGTTGCCGAAAACGCGGACGTGCGGGAGGCCTCGTACGGGAGCCCTCGGATGGGGCGGATCGGCGCGGATGGGACGGTCGGCGCGGACGGGTGGGTCGACACGGGTGGGGTGGGTCGACACGGGTGGGACGGGGATCCGCGACGGCCGCGACGGATCCCGGTGTTCCGGCATACGGGTGCCGCCGCCTGCGGTCCGGCGGGACAGGTATAGACCAATGGCGTGGCGGTACTCAGAGTCGCCGTGCTCGACCGGTCGCGCAAGAGCACGGAGCCGGTCTTTCCGAGGGGATCGGGCCGGGAAGGCTTCATTAATCCCCAACCGAGGTGTCGCGAACTCCGTCGAAAACTCGGCTTGGCCTGCATCGCTCCACTTCTGACGCACCGTCAGATGTGTCGTCATTGTGGCGAGGAAAAATTTCCCGCGCCCCGGAGGCGTCTTGCCAATACTTGCCGGGCGGCTCGAAAAAGTGCCCGCGCACCTATGGACGGGAACAGGGTTGGTATAGACCATTGTCCGTGCAAGGAGGCAGCGACAGCCCACCGTCCGGCCGCGAGCGGTGGCGCACGCCAACCGGCGGCGCGCGCCCGGCATGTCCCACCTCCGCATCCCACACCCCACGTCTCTCGTCCCCCGACTCGTGTCCCCCGACTCGCGTCCCAAGACGTGTCCAGGAGCCGGCTCGATGATCCCTGTGTTCCGCGCAAGACACCGCAACTCGCGCTCTCTCAGGCCCCGTTCGTCTCAGACGGGGCATCCCCACCGCACCCGACGCGGGTGGCGCGCACTCGCCCGGGTGCTGGCCGCGACCGTCGCCGCACCGATCGCGCTGGTGGTCCTGCCCACCGGTGCCGCCCACGCCGCGACTCCCGAAGCGACCTTCGCCAAGGCGTCCGACTGGGGTTCCGGCTTCACCGGGCAATACACGATCCGCAACCAGGGCACCGGCACGCTCACCGGGTGGCGAGTCGAGTTCGACCTGCCCGCCGGTACCACCGTCGGTTCGTACTGGGACGCCCTCAAGACCGGATCCGGCAACCATCACGTATTCACCAACCGCGACTACAACGGCACCCTCGCGCCCGGCGCCTCGGTCACCTTCGGCTTCCTCGGCGCGGGGCCGGGAACTCCCGTCGACTGCAAGCTCAACGGCAACCCGTGCGTGGGACCGGCCGTACCCGACACGACCCCGCCCAGCACACCGACCGACCTGCGCGTGTCCACCGCCGGCCCGTCCGCGCTGGCCCTGGCCTGGACCCCGTCCACCGACAACGACCGGATCACGGGCTACGACGTGTACGTCGCGGGCGTGGCGACCGCGACCACGGCCACGGCAGGCGTCACCCTGTCCGGGCTGACCCCCGGCACCGACTACCCGATCAAGGTCCGCGCGAAGGACGCATCGGGCAACGTGTCCCCGTTCACGCCCGAGCTGATCGCCCGTACCACGACGGGAGGCGGCGACCCGCCGGGATCGGTGCGCAGCGTCCCCTACATCGACATCACCGCACCCACCCCCACCCTGACCGACGTGGCCGCGGCCACCGGCCAGAAGTTGTTCACGCTGGCCTTCGTATTGGGCAGCAACAGCGGCTGTGACCCCAAGTGGGGCGGCACGATCGCGCTCGACGAACCGCGCATCGTCAACCAGATCGCCGCGCTTCGTGCCCAGGGCGGTGACGTCGTGGTCGCCTTCGGCGGAGCGGCCGGCCCGTACCTGGAGGCGTCCTGCGGCAGCGTCGACACGCTCGCCGCCGCGTACACGAAGGTGATCGACACGCTCGGCGTCAAGCATCTCGACATCGACATCGAGGCGTCCATCCCGATCGGCACCATGAACAAGGCACTCGCCAAGGTGCAGCGCGACCGGCCGGCCACCACCGTCAGCTTCACCCTGATGATCCAGGGTGACGACTACGGACTCACCCCGGCGCTGGGCGTCGACCTGCTCAAGAACGCGCGCGACAACGGGGTTCGAGTGGACGTCGTGAACGCGATGACGATGGAGTTCGGTACCTCGCGTCCGGTCTGGGGCGACGCGGTGATCGCCGCGGCCGAATCGACGCTGCGTCAGATGAAGGAGATCTGGCCCACCAAGTCCGACGCCGAACTCAAGGGCATGCTCGCGGTGACCCCGATGATCGGCCGCAACTTCAACGGCAAGATCTTCGTCCAGTCGGACGCGACCAAGCTGGTCACCTGGGCGAACACCAACCACATCGGTCGGCTGGCGTTCTGGTCGGTGGGTCGCGACAACGGCTCCTGCCCCGGTGGCGGCGTCTCGCCCACGTGCAGCAGCATCAGCCAGTCACCGTACGAATTCACCAACCTCTTCAAGAACTTCACCGGCTGACCCGACGACCTCGCATCGGTCGACCCCCTTTCGGCCGGTGCGTCCCGAGCCCGGCGGCGCCCACGCGGCGCCGCCGGGCCACACTCCTTTCGGGGCGGGCGGACCGTCTTCGGGTCCGGAGGGTCGGCCTGGATTACTCGATCCGAAGGCGGTCGGGTCCGTTCCGGGGAAGGGGATCGGCTCGAAGGCCCGTCACGGGTTGTGGAATCGCACTTCCGGATCGGCCGACGTGGGGCCCGTCAGCCGGGGCTGGGGAACACACTTCAGGTGGAGTTCGAAGAACGCCCCGACGTAGACACGGGTCAGGTCCAACCCGCGACGGCCGGTGAGGGTGGTGGGCGGTGACGGGGTTCCGGGCGGACCGAGTTCGTCGAGGAAGACCGGGAAGTCGGTAAAGGTGTAGTGGTTCGCGCCGGCCACGGTCAACCACCGCTTCCAGCCGTCGAGTCGGCTCCATGCCTCGTCCCAGCTTCGGTCCGTGCCACCGGGACGGTGCGTGTCGTCGTCCGTGCCGAGCATCAGGAACGGCCCTCCGTGCAGGCCCTCTTCGGGTACGGCGGAGTGGAACGCGCCGTCGATGTTCAGGCCCGCCCGGATGCGCGGATCGACCGCCATCGCCGCCGCCGCACTCGCGCCGCCGATCGAGTGGCCGACCATGCCGATCCGGCTGCGGTCGATCAGGGCGGCGTACCGCCAGGCCGGGCGTGATCCGGTGAGCCGATCCAGGACGAAGGACACATCCTTGGCCCGGCCCGCCGTCACCGCCGCGAGATCCGCCTCGGTACGCGCCTTCTCGCATGCCACGCACGTGAGCATCCGTCCACCGGGGAAGGCCGTGCCCACGGACTCGTAGGCGTGGTCGACGGCGGCCACCACGTACCCCCGACTCGCGAGTTCCTCGGCCAGGCCGGTGAGCGTGCAGGCCGAGACACCGAATCCCGGGGACAACACGACCAGCGGAAACCGGCCACGCGCGGGCCGTGCGTCGACCGCGACGTCGATGCCGGTGGCGCTCAGCGTCTCGGCCGGGAGCACGCCGCCCAGCCCACGATCCGCCACAAGCAGCCGGGCCTCCTCGAGCGTGGCGTAGCGCGCGGGCGTACCGGTGCCGGGCCGGGCCGGATGGAACATGCCGACCATCAGTTCACGCGCTTCGGCCTCCGGCACCCACGGGTCGCGCCGGGATCGGTCGACGAGGTGGAGGGTTTCCCGGCCGACGGCATGGGGGCCGGTGGGACGGGGCAGCGAGGTGCGCGGGGTGGCGGCGGAGCCGGCGGACACCTTTGTCGTGGTGGGGGCGGAGGCGAAGGCGGGCGATGCCGCTGTTGTGAGCAGGGCCAAGGCGAGTGCCAGGGAGAGGGCGAGAGCGAATGGTGCGGCCCTCCGGCGTGGTGGGGATCCGGTCATGGTCCGATCCTGGAGCCCTCGAATGCTCGCGCACATCGGCCGACCGGTGCAGCGCCGCAGGCGATCCGGATACCTCCCACGGGGCACACGACCCTCTCACGGACGACGACGATGGCCGTGACCCGTTCGGCCCGCCCGAACACGGGCCGCCCACTCCCGGTGAGCGGCGGGTGTCGTCCGCGCGGAGCCGACCGGCGGACCGGCCCACCTCCGGGTGGTTCGGCACGCTCCTACGGCGTGGCGCGCGCACGGTACCGGACGACCGGGCCGAACCGTCGGATAGTTGGACGAAGGCGATCCCCGGGCATCGGTCGCCCCGTGAGCGATGCCGCCCCACTTGGGAGAAACCCCGTGTCCGACACGCAGTTCACCTATGTCCTGTACATCCGCACCACCCCCGAGGTGTTGTGGCACGCGCTGACCGACCGGACCGAGATCAGTCGCTACTTCGACGGCTCGGGACCGGAGTCCGACTGGCAGGTCGGCTCGCCGGTCCGCTGGTCGATGGCGCCCCGGATGGCTCCCCGCGACGCCGGCCAGGTGGTCCTGACGGCCGAACCGCCGGTCCGACTGGCCTACACCTGGCACAACTACGAGCCCGAGATCGGCGAGATGTTCGGCTGGAGCCCGGAACAACTGGCCGAGCACCGCCGGGAGCCGATCTCCCGGGTCTCCTTCGACCTGGTACCGCTCGGCGAAGTGGTCGCGCTCCGTGTCCTGCACGACGGCTTCGCGGCCGATTCCGAGATGCTCAAGAGCGTTCGGGAGGGCTGGCCGATGATCCTCTCCAACCTCAAGACGCTCCTGGAAACCGGCGAACCGCTGCGCTTCGGCGCGTAGCCCCGGTCGGATGATGGTCGCGGAAAAGGCCGGAAGCCGGGGAAAGGAGCACCGTCGAATGACCTCCCTGTCCCTCGCCGCGATCCTCGCCGAGGCGGCTCGGCGCAGGCCCGATCACATCGCACTGGTCGAGGGCGACGTGCGGATCGGCTTCGCCGACCTGTGGCGCCAGGCCCGGGTGCAGGCCGCCACACTGATCCGAATCGGGGTACGGCCGGGAGACCGGGTCGCGCTGATGGCACCCAACACCGCCGAATTCCCACGCGCCTACTACGCGATCCTGGCCACCGGGGCCGTGGTCGTCCCGGTCCATCTCCTGCTCACCTCGGACGAGACCGCGTACGTGCTGCGCGACAGCGGCGCGAAGTTGCTGCTGTGCCACGACAGGCACCGCGCGGTCGGCGAACGGGCGGCCCGCGCGACCGGGGTGCGGATGCTCACGATCGGGCGGTCGGAGGAAGCGGCGGGCGACCCCATCCCGAACGACATGGGGATCACGGGGATCGCGGGGATCGAGGAGGTCGCGGGAACCGAGGAGGTGGGGATCGCGGGAGCCGAGGGGATCGCGGAAGTCGCCGCCGTTACCGAGCGGTTGGAGGAACTGGGCGACGCGGTCGAGCCGATGGTCGGGTATGCCACCCGCGCCCCGGAGGACCCGGCCGTCGTGTTCTACACCAGCGGCACCACCGGCACGCCCAAAGGCGCCGTGCTCAGCCACCTGAACCTGGTCATGAACGCGACCGTCAGCGCACTCGACGCGAACCACGCCCTCCCGGACGACATCGCGCTCGGCGCGCTTCCGCTGTTCCACGCGTTCGGCCAGACGGTGAGCATGAACTCGACCTGGCGGGTGGGCGCGACCCTGGTCCTGCTGCCGCGCTTCGACCCGGTAACGGCGATCGCGCTGATGGTCGCCGAGGGCGTCAACACCTTCCACGGCGTGCCGACGATGTACATCTCACTGGTCGACGCCGCCCGCACCGCACCGGCGTTGCCCGAACTGCGCCTGTGTCTGTCCGGCGGGGCGTCGTTGCCCGTACCGGTGTTGGAACGGTTCCAGGCGGCGTTCGGCGCCATCGTGTACGAGGGGTACGGCCTGTCCGAGACGTCCCCGACCGCCTCCGTGAACCAGGAGGTCTTCGGCGCCAGGCCCGGCACCGTCGGACACCCGGTGTGGGGCGTCGACGTCGAGATCGCCCGGGCCGAGACCGAGGACGCGATCGAATTGCTGGCGCCGGGCGAGTCGGGCGAGATCGTCGTCCGGGGCCACAACGTCTTCACCGGCTATCTGAATCGCCCCGAGGCCACCACCGAGGCCCTCGTGGACGGCTGGTTCCGCACCGGGGACGTGGGCATCAAGGATGCCGACGGGTACGTCACGATCCTCGACCGCAAGAAGGACATCGTCATCCGAGGCGGCTTCAACATCTACCCGCGCGAGATCGAGGAGGTGCTGCTGCGCCACCCGGCCATCTCCCAGGCCGCGGTGATCGGCCTGCCGGACCGGCTGCTCGGCGAGGAGATCTGCGCGGTGATCGTCCTCGCCCCGACCACCGACCCGCCCCCGACGGGGGCCGAACTCATCGCCTGGGCCCGAGATCGCATGGGCCGCCACAAATATCCGCGCCGCGTCGAGTTCGTCACCGAACTGCCTCTGGGCCCGAGCCACAAGGTGCTCAAACGCGAACTGCGAGCACGATTCGGCGGTTGAGGGGCGGGTGGGGAGCGAGCGTCGCGTCGTCGCGACGCTCGCTCCCGACCGATCCCGGTGGATCGATGCCGCGGGTCGGATTGCTCGGGTCGACGGCTCGGGTCGATGGCTAGGAGCCACGCGTCGAACCCACGCCACGGATCGCCGGTTACCGGGCGATCATGAACGCGTCCGGCCGCAGCGCGCGTTCGACGATCCGCACGTCCCCCACCCAGGCATTGATGGTCTGGTCGAGCTTGCCGTCGTACGCGTAACCGCCAAGCATCCACGGCAGGTTGAGCGTGGTGAGGCCGATCGAGCGTGCCGTCGGGTTGCGCACCACCGGGCAACCGTCGACGTACATCGTGGTCTGCCGCGCGTCGTTGACCACGGCGACGTGCCACCACGTGTCCAGCGCCAACTCGTGGCCCCAGTTGGTCGCCGACCCGTCGCTGTTCAACGGGTAGACACACCACTGGAGTTCACGGCCACCGGACAGGCTCAGCGTGACCACCGGCTCCTGCGGATCGCCGTTGGGCTTGCGGGCCTCGCCGCTCATGCCCCAGCGGCTCAGCAGCGCCGACCAGGCGTCGCGGCCCCCGTCCCAGTCGGCGGGCAGCTTGAAGAACGCCTCGATCGTGTATCCGGAACGGAACGTCGCGGTGTTCAACGGGGCTCCGGCGGCGGTCTGGAGGTGGCCGCCCCGCAGCGGGGACTTGCCGCCGGCCAGCCGGATGCTGCCGTGCCCGGGCTGATCGGGGTGGTACTGGTGGGACCAACTGACGGCACCCGCCGCGGCTCCCGGCGCCGGCACCAGCGTGAGATCGTTGCCGCGCCCGGACAGGTCCGCGAAGCGCTGCGCACCGGGAATCGGCGCGCCGTCCTGGTGCGCGCCGTCGAAGCGCCAGTAGGCGACCGTGCCGGGCACCACCAAGCGCTGCGCCGGGCGGGCCGGGCGCTGGGGTATCGGGGCGAACCGCGCGAAGCGCTTCTCGAAGTCGATCGGTACCGAGAAGTAGTCCTGCGGTCCGGTCAACTCCATCTCACGGCGTTCGAGTTCGTTGAGCCCGCGGTTGCTGCGCCCGAGGATCCACGGGGAGAGCGTCTCGACGTCGATCGTGTCGCGATCGAGGTCGAAGTGGTAGAGCCGGATCATCGCGGCGCCGCCGAAGTAGCGGTTCTGGTAGTTGGTGATGTGCAGGTGCACCTCACCACCGGCGTCGTTGCGCTGCGTGGTGCGACCGGCGGGCCAGTAGTGGCCGTTGAGCGTGAGGAAGATCTGATCGCTGCTCTTGATCAGGTCGTTCCACAACTGCCTTCCGTGCTCCGAGAATTCCGCCTCCTGGCCCGGCCGGTCGGCCGAGACCAGTTCGTGGGTGGTCAGGATCACCGGCGTGTGCGGGTGCTCGGCCATCACCTTCTTCGCCCACGCGATGCCGGCCGGCGAGGGCCGCCAGTCCAACGCGAGAACGAGCCATTCCCGGCCCGCCGCCTGGAACAGGTGGTAGGTGTTGTATCCGTCCGGGGTCGCCCCGCCGAAGGAGCGTTTGCCGCGGAAGCGCTGCGGGCCGAACGTGTCCAGGTACGGCGACCGGCCGCGCCGGTCGTCGGTGTTGGAGTCGATGTCGTGGTTGCCGGCCATCACGCTGTACGCGACGCCCTTGCGGTCCAACAACTCGAACGCCCGGCCGATCCCGTCGAACTCGGCCTTGCGGCCGTTCTGCGTGAGGTCGCCCAGGTGCGACATGAAGACGATGTTGTCGTCGCGGGCGTGCTCCAGGATGTACCGGAAGGACGCCTCGATCGGAGCGGTCGTGATGCTCGCCTCGTCGAACATGTACTGCGTGTCGGGCATCACCACCAGCGTGAACCGTCGACTGTCCCGATCCGGACGCCAGTCCGGCAGGTGCTGCGCATCCACCGCCCCCGCGGCGGCGGCTTCGTCGTCGGCTGCCGCGGCGGCGGCCGGCGAGATGCCGACCGCACCCACCACGGCGGCGCCGGCGCCGGCCAGGGCCGCGGAGCGCAGGAACGCCCTCCGGGCGGGCCCGGACAACGGTGTGACGGGCTGGGCGCAATCGTCGTCGTGCTGTTGGCACATGGTGGTTCTCCGGCGCTGTCGGTTGGGGGGCATGCGCACGGTATTGGGTGGAAAACCCATGTGGATCATCCGTATCGCCAACAACGGACGTCGACCGTGTGAATTCGCGCCGTGGTGGCAGGGGGCGCTGATCCGGCCGGTCATGGGGTGCTCTGTGCTGTGCTGTTTCGGATGACGGCGGGGTTGGCGGGCGCGGCTGGGTGGCCGGGCGCTCGGGGGCTCGGCCAGTCGGGCACGCGCGCAGTCGAGCGCTCGGGCGCTCGGGCGGTCAGGCAGTCGGGCAGTCGGGCAGTCGGGCAGTCGAGCGGTCGGGCACTCGCGCAGTCGCGCGCTTGGGCGCTCGGGCACACGGCGGAAGGGACGGGAACGAGTACGGGCGTGGGTCGTGGGTCCGAGTGCGGCGGGCGGCCGGCGACGGGCCGCGTGCGGGAGGCCGGCGTCCGGCGTCCGGGTGTGTGTACCCGGGTCGCGCGGATGTCCGGGGTCAGTGCGGGTGGCGGTCTTCGCGCGGAGGGGTGCGCAGGAAGGTCTGGACCACCTCGGTGAAGGCGTCCGGCTCGACGGCATGGATCAGGTGGCCGGCCGGGATGGTCACCACTCGGGCATCGGGAAGGCGACGGGACCACTCGGTGATGCGCTCGTACGGGATGTGACTGGTCGAACCGCCGGCCACGGCGAGGGTGGGGGCGGTGATCCGGCCCAGGCGGTCCCACCACTGCGGGTCGGGGCTGTCGATCTGCTTGCGGATGGCGACGACCATGTCCCAGTCGAAGCCGAGTTCGCCTTCGGGTCGGCTCGGCGGCACGGCCTCGCGCGGCAGCGGGACGGATACGTCTTCCAGGACCAACCGGCCCACCCGATCCGGATGTTCCTGCGCGATGAGATAGGCCACGATGCCGCCCATCGAGTGCCCGATCAGGTCCACCCGCTCCAGACCGAGCGCGTCCAGGAAGCCGACCAGGTCGTCCCGCATGAGTTCGAGCGAGTAGTCACCCGGCCAGTCGCTGCGCCCGTGCCCACGCAGGTCGACCGCGTACACCCGCCATTGTTCGGCCAGGGTCTCGGCTATCCGGGCCCAGTCCCGCGCATCCTCGCCGAGCGCGTGCAACAGCACCAGCGGTGGGGCCTGCGGCTCGCCCCACACGTCGTGCACCAGGCGAATCCCGCCCACCTCGACCACGCGCGACGCACCACCGGACTCACCACTCGACACACCACTCGATCGCCCCATATCGGGACCATATCGATGGCACGCACGTCGGCGAATCGAGTTCGCTCCGGGCCGAACCGGCGCGCCGACGCGCCTCCCGCGTGGTACCGCCGCTCGCCCGGGGCGATCGGGCGGGGGCGTACCGCGCGGGAGGTCGGCCCGCTCCGCCGGGAGTGGGTCAGATCCAGCCGTCGAGCGACTTCAGGAACGCGTCGAAGTCGTCGCGGTGGATGCAGTGCGCGACGTCGTCCACCACACGCACCTCGAAGCCGTTCGCGCGCAGCTCCTCGTTGAGCTCGGGCGTCATGATGAAGCTGTTCGCCGCGGACTGGACCAGACTCGGCACCACCGGCGCGGCGGGGACGTACTCCCCGTCGAAGCCGCCGAGTTCGGCCAGGAAGCTCAGGTCGAACTTGCGGAAGCCCTCGAGTTCGGCCCGCACGTCCGCCTCGGACCACCTCGGGTTCATCGCACGAATGCTCTCCGAGGAGGCGTTGGCCACCATCGCCCGCATCCCCTCGTAGGCCCCGGCGGGCACGGTGGCAAGCCGAAAGCCCGGGTCGGAGTACACGGCCTTCCCCGGCCGCAACCGCTCGACGGCCAACGACAGCGCGAGCGCGCCGAGCGAGTGCCCGATCGCCACATCGGCGCCCACGGGCAGGCTCTCGACGAGGTCGTCGGCCATCAACTCCGGCCTGTACTCGCCTCGCCCACTCAGCCCGTGCCCCCGCAGGTCGGGCGCGTACACCCGATACCCCCGCGCCACGAGCACATCCTCCAACGCGTGCCACGTCCCGTGATCCGACATCCCTCCGTGCACGAGCAGCGCAACCTTGTCCCCGTCCCCACGCTCATGAACATGCAACTTCACAACGACCCCTTCCCAGCCGACCCACCCGACCGAACCAACGCTGACACGATTCAGCAACTCCTCGGGATGCTACTCCACCCCCACCCAAAACAACCAGACACCCCAACCAGGCCGCCCCCAACCCAACAGCGGCGCGGCACGAGGTACCCCCGGGCACGGGCGGCAGCGAGCCCGACGGCGAAGAACCCGGAAGCCACGTCGGATGGCAGCTTGCGAGCCACCGGATGCCGGTCTCGGGGAGCCCGGCACGGGAGGGCCCGGTCGCCCTGCCCCAAGCAGGCCAGGCGGACCCGAACGGAGGCGCGAGCACAGGCGCCGACGCAGCGTGGAACGGGGAGGGCCACGCCCAGCCGGTCATGCGCGGGGCGGCGCAGGCGACCCGGTCGCCCAACAACCATCGGCAGCCGGGCGTCCGGGGTCGAAGGACTGGGACGGCACGAGGTGCGCCACGGCGCAAGGGGCAGCGGGCTCGACGGCGAAGTGGTCGTAAAAACGGAGTAGGGCGGCAGTGTGCGGTCAGGCGGCAGGCGCCGGCAACGGTGCCGCTGGGTGAGACCGTGTGCACTGGGGGCGTCGGGGGCGCCGGGGGCGCCGCCGAGGCCGGAGTCGTGGACGCGGATCGTGCTTGCGGGTGGTCAGTCGGTCGGTGGGTCGATCCGGATTCGGTGGCTGTCGTTGTCGGAGAGGAACCCGGCCAGTTCCTGGCCCTGTTCGGTGATGGCCGTGCGGTCGGCTCGGGAGAAGGGGCGCAGTGGGGTGACCACCACGGTGCCCGTCTCCACGGTCCAGGTCGCGGCGACCCGACCGTCGACCAGGACGACGCGCGCACCGGCGACGGACAGGCCGCGGTGTTCGTAGTCGATGATCCGGGTGCGGTCGTGGTAGCCGAGGATCGCGTTGTCGAACGCCGGCAGGAACCGTACCGGGGCGGGCGTATCGGGATCCGGACGCGGCGCGTCGGCAAGGTCCAACAGTTCCCGGCCCCGCTCGTCGCGGAAGCTCACCAGTTCCTCCCGGACCGCGGCGATCGCGGCCGGCAGCCCGGCGAGCCCGCACCAGGCGCGCAGGTCGGCCGAGGCGGCCGGCCCGAACGCGGCCAGATATCGCCGTACCAGCGCCCGCCCCACCGGATCGGACCCGTCCGGCGCCGGCGGATCCACCTCGCGTCCCAGCCACGTGGCGAGCGGAAGGTGGCGTACGCCCGCTCTGGTGCGCCACACTCCGCGCGGCGGCAGTTGCGCCATCGGGACCAGGGCGCTGATCACCATCTCCCCCAGCGCCCGCGGTTCCGTCTTCGGCCACGTCTCGGCGAGCGCCCGCGTGATCTCCGCCGTCGTGTGGGGTTCGCCGTCGGCCATCACCGCCCGGCCCGCCGCGGCGAGCGCGTCGAGGTCCACCCCGTCGAGATCGCGACGGTAGACGCCGAGGACCCGTTGGCGCAGCATGTCGTCGTGGCGCGCCCGCCAGGCCAGGACGTCCTCGGCGGTGACCAGATGGACGGTGCGGCGCATGAGACCGGTCCGTACCACGCGCCGTCCGGTCAGCAGACCCGAGAGCACCGCCGGATCGAACGCCCGCAGCCGCGACCAAAGCCCGACGAACGGCTCCTGCGGCTCCTGCGCCTGCAAACCGCACAGGTGCGCGACGGCGTCCAGGGTCGGTACGTCCGCGCGATCGAGCAACAACTGCCGGGCCAGCGTCGCGCGGTTGAGCGCCCGCGTGTCGAGAACGGTCATCGGCCGCACACCGCCGCGCACTCGTCGACGGCCCGCCGGCGCAGCGACACCGCGGCGATGCGCGGGGCAGAGCCCCGGGACGGGCCGCACGTCATCGTGCCCGGGCAGTGCGGACCGACCCGCGTTCGGGTCCGTCCCAGGGGCCGCATCCTCATGGTGGGTGTTCCCTTCGATGGCTTGTCGGTGCCGGTCATGGTTTCTTCGGTCCCGCACGAGACTCCGGCGGTGGCGCTCGGCCGCTCCGTCGATCGCGGCGGTCGCACCCGTCGCGTTCGTCGTTCGTCGGTCTTCGTTCGTCGTTCTTGGTTCTGGTCCGGTTCCGGTTCCGGTTCTTCAAGTGCCGTCCCGCCGCACTGCCGCCTGGTCACAGGAGCGTCGCCCGGCAGCGTGACGGGAAGGGGCGGACGGCGCGCGCGCCTCCCCATCACGCTCGCCGCTCTCACCCGCTGTACGGACTCGTCACGTCCAGCACCCAGACGACGCCGAAGCGATCCGTGAGCATCCCGTAGAGCGGAGCCCACTGCGCCGGCGCCAACGGCTGCACGATGCTCGCCCCGACGGAGAGCTTCTCCCAGTACGTCGTGATCTCCTTCGTGTCCTCGCCGCGCAGGGAGACGAAGAACGAGTTCACACCCCGATCCCACGGCATCCCCGCAGGCACGTCGTACGCCATCACGTGGAAGCCGTTGTCCGCGACCACCTGACCCCACATCACCTGCCCCGCCGCGACGGGATCCGACACGTTCCCGGCATCCCCGTACGCGACGACGGCGATGTCACCACCGAACACGGACCGGTAGAACTCGAGCGCCGCCCGAGCCTCGCCCCGGAAGTTCAGATGAGTGACCGACTTAACCGACATCCTGGCTCCTGACCTTCGATGATCGCCTTCTCCGGACACCATGCGGCGCCCGCCGTACCGAACCGCGGACCACAGGCCACACACCGCGGCCCGCGCACCGCAGAGCGCGCACCGCTCACCACGGACCGCGATCACGTCGACGGTGTCTGCCGGGAGCGGGTGCCCCGGCTGGTCCGTGCGTTCTCCCCGTCCGGCCCGAGATCACAGTCGCAGCAGAAGAGGTCAGGTTGTGGCCGCTTCTCCAGGCATCATGGAGCCATGCAGAAGACCTCGGCCCGATTGCTCTCGCTGCTCTCGCTTCTCCAGGCGCGCCGGGACTGGCCCGGGGCGCTGCTGGCCGAGCGCCTGGACATCAGCCCGCGCACCGTGCGCCGCGACGTCGACCGGCTGCGCGAACTCGGCTACCCCATCGTGGCCTTCAAGGGACCCGACGGCGGGTACCGGCTCGACGCCGGCACGGAACTGCCGCCGCTGTTGTTCGACGACGAGCAGGCCGTCGCCCTCGCCGTCGCCCTCCGGATCGCCACCACCACCGGTGCCGGTATCGAGGAGGCCGCCGCACGCGCGCTGACCACCGTCCGCCAGGTCATGCCGGCCCGTCTGCGCCGGCGCATCGACACCTTCGAGGTCACCGCCGTCGAGCGACCCACGGCCCGACCGAACCCACAGGTCGACAGCGGCGTGCTCATGACCCTCGGCGCCGCGGTCCACGCCCGCGAAGTGTTGCGCTTCGACTACGCCCGCACGTCCCCGCCGGAAGCCGGCGCAGGCGAGGACGAAGGCGAAGGCGAAGGCGGCCAAGGCAACGCCAACGGCAACGGCAACGGCAACGGCAACGACGAACGCCGTGCGCTCCCCCTTCCGCGCCGGGTACAGCCCCACCACATCGTCACCTGGAGCGGCCGCTGGTACCTCGTCGCCTGGGACCTCGACCGCGAGGACTGGCGTACCTTCCGCGCCGACCGGATCACCCCGCGCACCCCCACCGGACCCCGCTTCACCCCGCGTGAACTGCCTGGCGGAGTCGACGTGTCCGCCTTCGTCGCCGGCAGGTTCCACGGCTCCGACAACTCGACCGACTGGCCCTGCCGCGGCGAGGTGATCCTCGACCTGCCCGCCGCCGACGTGTCCCGCTACAGCCGCGACGGGCTCGTCGAGGAACTCGGCCCGCACCGCTGCCGGTTGCTCCTCGGCTCGTGGTCGTGGCCCGGTCTGGCCGCCACCATCGGCGGCTTCGACGCCGACATCGAGGTCGTCGGCCCGGCCGAACTCAGGGACGCCTTCGCGCACTTGGCTCGCCGCTACGCCGAAGCCGCGACCAACACACCCACCACGCCGCACCCGACCCGAGCCGGCGAGCGTCCCGACCCTGCGGGTTCGGAGGTCGGCCCGGGTTCGGAGGCCCCGGGTTCAGAGGCCGGCTCGGGCCAGGATGCGGGACATCGTCGCCTCGGGTAGTCGGGTGTACCGAACCACCGCCTCCGCAACCCTGGGGTCCGGGTCGCCCAGCAGCGCCAGAGCGCGTGATCGGCTCAGCCGGGCGTTGCCCGCCGCGCAGACGCGCACTCGGGACTCGGGATCGTGGCTCAGGCGTTCGACCAGGTCGGGCGAGCTCCGCCGGCTCAGCGCCGCGAGCGCGCGCAGGTGCGGGTCGCGGGAATCGGCGAACCGGCGCAGCGCCGCAGGCGGAAAGCGGGGATGGTCGATCGCCGGCCCGCCCGGCCCCCGGCGCAGCGGCGGTATCCGGCCCACCAGGGGTTGGGTCGGGGCGTCGGGGTGGTGCTCGGCCAGGATCCGGCGTACGCGGTGATCCGGGTCGGTCCCGAGCCGGGCCACGGCGTACGAGGGAAGCGCCGGGCTGCACGCGACGCTGCGGCGGAAGGCGGGATGCGGGCTATCCAGGTAGCGCAGAAGCAGGTCGACGTCGTCGAGGCGATCGACGAGCCAGTCCACCGTATCCACGGCGTCTGCCGGCCACGGGCGAATCGCCGCGCATTCCTCGGGCCCGACGTCCGGACGCATCGCCACGTGACTGCGGACCGTCGCCGAGACGTCCTCGGCAAGCAACACGCGCGTCGACGCGGGCAGGGTCGGATTGGCCGCGACCGCGGCGCGTACCCCCGGATCCGGGTGGCCCGCGAACTCGGCCGCCTCGGCCGCGTCCAGCGGCGCCACCAGCGCGAACCGCCGGGCCGACGACGGGTCGTCGAGCAGCGCGCGGCGCACCTCCGGGGTGGGCCGATGGCCCGGTACATACAGCGCGAGGTCGCGGCGCGTGGCCTCGTCCGCAGTGGCTTCGAGCATGGTCCGAGCGACTGCCGGGAGCGTACTCCAGCGCTGCAACAGGCCCAGTCGGACGAGCCGGTCGCGGTCCCGGGCCAGCAACTCGACCAGGTCGTCGGGGAGATGGGGGACGAGGGTGAGGACCCGGCGCACCTTCGGATCGAGGTCGATCGCCAGGCGAGCATAGACGGCATGCGGGAGTTCGGGAACGTCACCGAGTCCGCCGAGTCCTCCGAAGCGCGCCTCGACGCACGCGCTGCGGATTGCCGGATCCGGGTCGTTGTGCAGGGCGATCCGAATCTCCACGGCCCGGTCGGATCGATCGAGCAACCGCTCACGCACGGCCGAATCGGGATGGCCGAGCAACCGCCGTACCACTGCCTTGGGCAACCCGGCACGCCCACCGAGGGAAACGAGCGTGAGCACATCCTCACTCTGCGCCAACCGCTGTAACAAGGCGTCCGGGGTATGCGAATTGACGGCCAACATCGCGGCCAACCGAGCCCACCGCTCACGGGATCGCTCGACGAGGCTCCAACCGTCGACGCCGGAACCGCAGCCGTCGCAGTCGCCGCCGCCGCCACCACCACCGTCGGAGATCACCATGAACTCCCTTTATCCATAGGCCAGTTACCAAGGGAGTCCGGATGACGGCCGAGATACTGCGCAGCAGAGCCCGATGACCGGCACCTATGGCCGGCGGCACTCCACACTCGGCAAATGGGACTCGGCACTCGACATTCGGCGCATGGCGTCACTCTCCGCGATCGGCGTCAACACAACCCGCTATCGGCCACGCGACCCGCCCCCTCACCACGTCGGGCAGGCTGCCGCGCGCTCACAAGCCGAGCGGTTGGTCGCCCCTCTCGCCCATCGCCTCGGAGGCACCCGAAGCCTCCGCCGCCTCCACGGGCCCCGTCACATCCGGCGACGGGAGGCCTTCGAGACGGATCAGGTTGGCCAGAAGCCCCGGAAACCGTTGATCAAACTCGGGTTCACGAAGACGCAACAGCATCCCGGTGCCGGTGTTGCGTTGCACGATCAGGCCCGCTTCGCGCAGCACCTTCCAGTGGTACGAGCGGGTGGACTTGGTCCCGGGCACCGCGAACGCCGAACACGGCTGCTCACGGTTCGGGTCCGCGGCCAGCGCGACCACCACCGCACGCCGGTGGTCGTCGGACAGCGCGGCGAAGACCGCGCTCAACGGCACGTCGTCGAGCGACGGGTGGTGCATCTGGACGGGCATCCCGCATCCGCTCCTTGCTTCGACCCCACGGTTGCCGGCGCATGCCGTGGGTGTCTACGGTACCTGGGTACGAAGATTTTCGAACCACCTGATGCGGAGCCATGCCATGACAAGCACCCAACCCGCCCCGATCCGACCCACCGTCGCCGTACTGGGCACCGGCATCATCGGCGCCGCCATCGCCCGCAATCTATCCCGGGACGACTTCCCGGTGCGGGCGTGGAACCGTACGCCCGACAAGGCCGCGGCACTGGCCACCGACGGCGTGACGGCCACGGCGTCACCCGCCGAAGCGGTCACCGGCGCGGACATCGTGCTCACCGTGCTCAACGACGGCCCGCGTGTCCTGGACGCGATGCGCGCGGCGGCACCGGGTCTGCGCCCGGGCACGGTGTGGGTGCAGATCAGCACGGTCGGCGTCGACGCGCTGGACGACCTGGTCATCTTTGCCCGCGAACACGAACTGACCCTCGTGGACGCCCCGGTCCAGGGCACCCGGGGACCCGCAGAGCAGGGGCAGTTGGTCGTCCTGGCGGCGGGCACGCCGGCGATTCGGGAAGCCGTACAGCCGCTGTTCGACACGATCGGTCGGCGCACCCTGTGGGTCGGCGAGGACGGTACCTCCGGCGCGGCCACCCGACTCAAGCTCGTCCTCAACACGTGGGTCCTGGCGCTGACCCACGGCGTCGGCGAGGCCCTGGCCCTGGCCAAGGGCTTGGACGTGGACCCGCAACTTTTCCTGGACGTCGTCGGCGGCAGCCCGATGGACAGCGGCTACCTCCAACTCAAGTCCGCCGCCATCCTCTCCGACGACTACACCCCCAGCTTCTCGGTGGACAACGCGGAGAAGGACGCACGCCTGGTCCTCCAGGCCGCCGAACACACGGGCATCCGCATGGACGTGGTCGCAGCCGGCGCGGCTCGCTTCCGCCGTGCTTCCGAACAGGGCCATGGCGACCAGGACATGGCAGCGGCCTACTTCGCCGCCTTCGACAAGTAACCCAACCGCGCGTCGCCCCGTATCCACATCCATAGCCACATCCATCCGACGGCGCCTCCGCCCGGGCCACGCTCGGCGCGGATCGCCCTCCCCGACACCAACCGCCTTTTCCCGTCGGACGGTTCCAATTCAAACGTGGTCACCACACCGCGCAGCCGAGCGCGGAGAGTGGGAGCGCTTCCCACCTCCTACCGATCGGCCCGCGGCATGCGGACGACTGCCGTACCGCGCTCCAGATCCACCGTCGTCCGGTTCGGTGGCGCCCCGTCCTCCTCGTCGTCCCGCAGCAGCAGCGCCGTCTGCCGCTCCTTGAGCTCGCTCTGCTTCCCCGGCGAGAAAGTGGCATGCAGTTGCTCGAAGCCGGTGGCCGAAACCTGCCCCCGACTCCCGCTGTTCCGCCACGGCAACAGCCCCGCCCGCCCGGCCCGAAGCATCATCTGATCGACGAACGCCACGACCGTCAGCAGAACGACCATGGTCGGCAGTGTCATGAAGACAACGGGTTCCATGTCCTCAGTATCAGCGCCGCCGCCCCGAACCTCACCCACCTCGCGCGGAACTTTCCGTCCTCGTCGAAACAGTGAGCACGAAGCGAACAGCCCCTCCTCGCAACGCCTTTTGCCTTCCACGCTCCCGGCTGGACGCCCCTCCCGCACCCCCCACAACCACGCCGGGGCGAACCGGGCGGGATGGGCCGGGGCGGGGCGGGGTGGGGTGGGGTGGGGCGGGTCGGGGTGGGCCCGGACCGAGATGTGGCGGGGCGAACCGGACGGGATGGCCCGGGTCGGGGCAGGGTGGGCCCGGACCGAAGTGAGGCGGGGCGGGGCAGGGCGGGGCGGGCCCGGGCCGAGATGTGGCGGGGCGAACCGGGCAGGGTGGGCCCGGGTCGGGGCCAGGCCGAGGACCAAGCCGGGGGCGGGCCATGGTCACGGCCGGGGCCGGGGGCTCACGCTGACCTCCGCACGCCCACGCGGACGACGATCACCGGCACGTATTCGCCGAGTTCACTTCGGCGTGGCCGGCGTGGCCGCGCCCGGACGTAGGCTCGACGCCATGGGTGGCTTCCTGGGATTCCTGACCGTCGCCGGTTGCCTCGGCACGATGCTGGCCTGCTGCGTGTGGCTGGCCTCGCACGTTCGACGCCGAGGACTCGCCGGCGCGGCCATCCGCAGGGCCATGGCGTCCTACGACGAGGCGCTGCACGGCACCGCGAACGACGCCCACCTCGAGATCCAAGTCCAAGCACAGCGCAAGGTCCCGATGCGCTCCCCCGACGACCCGTGGCATCCTCACCGAGCCGAACTCACCCGCCCGGAGCCGCCGCACCACCCTGCCCACACCCGGCGGCCCCACCGCCCGCGCCTCCTTGCCCGCCTCGCTCGCCGCCACCCGCGCCGCTGACCGAGCCAGTTGGGCGACGCGCCCCGAGACCGGACCACCCATCCACCCAGGCCACGGCACGCTCGGGACCGCCCTCGTCAGCGAGCCCAAGGCATCAACCCAGAGCACCCGACCAAAACGAGAGCACCGCTCCGAGACGCAGGCACGAGACCGGACAAGAGCGGTGCTCCAAGACGCGGCGCGCGCGTGGAAGCCACCTGACCGGACACAAGGGGGGTCGTCGGACCCGGGCACTGTGTGAACGCGCCTGTCGGTCACCAACGATGAGGTCCGCATCGCGCCGCCACCGGCCTTTCGTCCAGCCTGCCGGGGCCGGGCCGTGTCCTGCTAGTGGCCGATGTTGTCCAACTCGGTGAGGTCCTCGTCGGAGAGCGGGAGTTGCGCGCCGGCGACGTTCTCGCGCAAGTGCGCTGTCGACGAAGTGCCGGGGATGAGCAGGATGTTCGGCGACCGCCGCAGCAGCCAGGCCAGGGCGACCGACATCGGTGTCGCGTTCAGCCGGGTGGCCACGGCGGAAAGAGCCGTGGACTGCAGCGGGGTGAAGCCGCCGAGCGGGAAGAAGGGCACGTAGGCGATGCCCTTGTCGGCGAGTTCGTCGATCAGCTCGTCGTCCTGACGGTAGGCGAGGTTGAACATGTTCTGTACGCACACGATCGGCGCGATCGCCTGCGCCTCGGCGACCTGTTCCGGTGTCGCGTTGCTCACTCCGAGGTGTCGGATCAGGCCCTGTTGCCGGAGTTCGACGAGGGTCTCGAAGGGCTCGGCGAGCGAGCCGGGACGAGGGCCCCGGGCGTCGCCGAGTCGGAGATTGACCACGTCCAGCGTATCGAGGCCCAGGTCCTCGAGGTTCTCGCGGACGGCGTGGCGCAGGTCTTTGGGCTGTCGGGCAGGGGGCCAGCCGCCGTGCTGATCGCGGACCGCGCCGACCTTGGTCACGATGTGCAGCGATTCGGGATAGGGATGCAGCGCTTCACGGATCAGCCGGTTGGTGACGCGTGGTCCGTATGCACCGGCGGTGTCGATGTGGCTGATCCCGAGGCCGGCGGCCTCGCGCAGGACGGCGATCGCACCGTCGCGGTCGGCGGGCGGGCCCATCACCCCGGGACCGGCGAGCTGCATGGCGCCGTAGCCGAAGCGGGTGACGGTCAGGTCGCCCAGGGTCCAGGTACCGCCGGGCAGTGCGGCGGAGGGAGTGTTCACGGTTTCGCTCATGCCGTCGATGTTGGCTCGCGGTCGAGCGGTGCATCCAATACTGATGCAGCGCCCTGTCATACCCGGTAGGTATCACCGAGCTAGGCTGCGCCCATGGACACCTTGGAGACCCGCGAGCTGAGGTATTTCATCGCCGTCGCCGAGGAACTGCACTTCGGCCGCGCCGCCGAGCGCCTGGGCATGGCCCAGCCACCGCTGTCCCGGGCGATCCAGCACCTCGAACGGCGCCTCGGCGTCTCGCTGCTGAAACGCGACCGCCGCGGCGTCGCCCTGACCGTCGCCGGAGAGATGTTGCTGCACGAGGGCCGTGCAGCTCTCGACGCGACCATCGCCGCCGCTCGCCGCACCCGTCGCGCAGGTGGCGCCGACGGTCCGGGCGGCCCCCGCAATCGCGTGGTGCTGGCGGTGAAGGCCGGCGCGTCTCACGAACTGCTGCACAAGCTCCTCGACGCCTACGCGGCCGAGCCCGATGCCGCCGAGATCGAGGTGCTGCCGAGTGGCACCTGTGAGCAGGGCGAGATGTTGCGTGACGGCCGTGCCGATGTGGCGCTCATGCACGCGCCGTTCAACTCCCTCACCGGGTTCGACAGCGAGGAACTGATGACCGAGGGGCAGATCGCCATCCTGCCCGCCGGGCACCCCCTCGCCGCGCGCAAGACGCTGTCCCTGGCCGAAGTCGGCGACATCCCCGATCTTCCACTCGCGCGCTGGTCCCGCGACGGCACGTACCCACCCGGCCCGGGCCCCGAGATCCACGACCAGACGCAGCTCGCCCAGCTCATCGCCCTCGGACGCACCGTGGCGGTCTTCCCCGACTCCGCCCGCGCCTGGCTATGGGCCGAGCACACGGCCGTCCCCTTGGCCGACGCGTCCCCCGTCGTCACCCACATCGCGTGGCCCGCGCACAGCCGCTCCCTCGCCCTCGCCGGGCTGATCCGCACGGCCACACGGCTTTGACCCGCCCTCGCCTTCCGTCGCCCCGATACGCCGCCTGACGGCCGGCTCCCACACCCCACCGCCGCTGCCCACGGGCACGGGCACGGGCACGGCCGCGACTCCGTGGACTGCCGACCTTCGCGCCGCGGCAGCGAGTGTGGCGGGCCGATCATCCCGCACTGGCTTGCCGCATCAACTCGTCGTCGTTGACGTCCCTGCACCGCTCCACAAGCAAGAGCATGCAATCGAAACGAGAGCACTGCTCCGCAACGCGAGCACCAGTTCAAAGCCGAATCACCGCGCTGCGACGCGAGCACCGATCGCGAGAGCACCGCTCCGCAACGCGCGCACCCAATCAAAGTGAGAGCACCGCTCCGCAACACGCGCACCCCACCAAAGCCAGAGCACTGCTCCGCAACACGAGCACCCGACCAAATCCAGAGCACCGCTCTGCAACACGAGCACCCGACCGAGACGAGAGCCCCCGCCTGACGCGCGAGCACCCGCACCTCGGCCCCGCCCCCACCCGCGCTTCGCTCTCGCACCTCGCACTTCGCGCCCGGCGCACCCGCAACGCACCCGCACCCACGCCCGCTCGCGCACCGAAACGCGACCGCTCAACCAAGGCAAGAACCCCGAAAAGGTTGCCGGGTCCCTCCTTGCCGTCCGCCCAGCCTGCCTCAACACCCCAACGGACAGCCTAAGTTGTGGCTTGGAACTTAATCGCTCCCACGGCCCCACCCACCAGGGTTCGTGATCCGAAGCCACTCGACCTCACCCGAGCCGCTCGATGTTGATTTCTGAAGACATCACTCACGAACAACCGGTTTTTGGTTCGCTTACGTTTCCCAACCGTTACCGAAACCGGCATTTCTCAGGGGTTCCGGGGTCTGGCGAACACCCGGTGGGCCTATTACGTTGTCGCCCACAACATTTAGGCGACACCGCCTTCACGTGTTGCAGATACCCGCTGTCGCACCCCCCGCATCCACCTGCCACACAACGCACGTCGCGCCGCACCACGCAGGTCGCACCGCCCGCAACACCCGGCCGAGCACCCCGCACCACCCAGCCACACAAACCGGCCGCACCACCCCGCCAGGCACCACCCCCAGGCACCACCACACCCGGCACCACCCCTCGACGACGCCTCCACGTCCCCCGCCGGCCCCACCGGCGCGTGCCCGAAGGGATCCACCATGCGCAAGAGGTTCCTCGTGTCCGTCTCCGCCTGTGCCGTGCTTGCCGCCGGCACCCTCTCCGCCTGCTCCGACGACTCCGGCACCGGCTCGTCCGGCGCGACCAACGGCGGTGGCAAGAAGGCGAAGATCGGCGTGATCCTGCCCGACAGCAAGACGTCGGGCCGCTGGGAGACCAACGACCGCAAGTACCTCACCGAAGCGTTCAAGGCCGCAGGCGTCGACTACGACATCCAGAACGCGCAGGGCGACAAGTCGCAGTTCCAGACCCTCGCCGACCAGATGATCACCAACGGCGCGACCGTGCTGATCATCGTCAACCTGGACAGCGGTACCGGAAAGGCCGTCCTGGACAAGGCCAAGTCGCAGGGCGTCGCCACGATCGACTACGACCGGCTGACCCTCGGCGGCAGCGCGCAGTACTACGTCAGCTTCGACAACGTGAAGGTCGGCACGCTGATGGGCCAGGGCATCGAGAAGTGCCTGTCCGCCGCCAACGCCCAGAAGCCCACCGTCGCGATGCTCAACGGCTCGGCCACCGACAACAACGCGACGCTGCTCAAGCAGGGCTACGACGCGGTGCTCAAGCCGAAGTTCGACTCCGGCGAGTACGTCAAGGGCCCGGACCAGGCCGTCCCGGACTGGAACAACACCGAGGGCGCCAACATGTTCGAGCAGATGCTCACCCAGTCGCCGAACATCTCCGGCGTGGTTGCAGCCAACGACGGCCTGGGCAACGCCGCGATCTCGATCCTCAAGAAGCAGAAACTCAACGGCAAGGTCCCGGTCACCGGGCAGGACGCGGAGACCACCGCGCTGCAGAACATCCTGGTCGGCGACCAGTGCATGACGGTGTACAAGGCGATCAAGAAGGAGGCCGACGCGGTCTCCGGACTGGCCGTCGCGTTGGCCAAGGGCCAGAAGCCGACCGTGCCCGCCACCGTGCGCGACCCCGAGGGCAAGCGCGACGTGCCGTCCGTACTGCTGGAGCCGGTGGCCATCTACAAGGAGAACGTCAAGGACGTGGTCGCCGACGGCTACGTCACCAAGGACACCCTGTGCACCGGAGCGTACGCCGCCAAGTGCACCGAGTTCGGCATCAACTAGCCACCCGGACCGCGTAGTCGAGCCGGAGCCGACACCCACGAGGGTCGGTTCCGGCCCGGCGCGTACCCTGCCGCCACCCCGACGCGAGGAGCCCGCATCGTGGCCCTGTCCCCCACCCCCGCCCCGCCGCCCGCGGCCGATCCCGTGCTCGAACTGCGCGGCATCAACAAGAGTTTCGGCGCCGTGCACGTGCTGCGCGACGTGGACCTGTCCGTGTACGAGGGCCAGGTGACCGCGCTCGTCGGCGACAACGGCGCGGGCAAGTCGACCCTGGTCAAGTGCATCGGCGGCATCCACACCGCCGACTCCGGCGAGTACTTCTTCGACGGCGCGCCGGTCACCGTGAACAGCCCCCGCGACGCCTCCGAGCTCGGCGTCGAGATCGTCTATCAGGACCTCGCCCTGTGCGACAACCTCGACATCGTGCAGAACATGTTCCTCGGTCGGGAACGCCGGCGTGGCTGGGTGCTGGACGAGGACAGCATGGAGCAGATCGCCGAGGAGACCCTGGCCGGCCTGTCCGTACGCACCGTCTCCTCGATCCGCCAGCGCGTCTCCAGCCTCTCCGGCGGCCAGCGCCAGACCGTGGCGATCGCCAAGGCGGTGTTGTGGAACAGCAAGGTGGTCGTCCTGGACGAACCCACCGCCGCGCTCGGCGTCTCGCAGACCGCGCAGGTGCTCGAACTGGTCCGTCGGCTGGCCGACAACGGCCTGGCCGTCGTGCTCATCTCGCACAACATGAACGACGTGTTCGCGGTCGCCGACCGGATCGCGGTGCTCTACCTGGGCCGTACCGCAGCCCAGGTGAGCACGAGTGAGATCACCCATTCCCAGATCGTCGAACTCATCACGTCGGGGCAGACCGAGGCACTCGGTCCCGGCGCGGGTCGAAACGGAGTGAACCGATGACGAGCAGCGTCCTGCCTCTCGCCGAGAAGAGCGAGTCCGATGCGCCCGCGTCGCCGGTGGTCACGCACATCAAGGACTACGTCGCCCGACTGCGCGGCGGCGACACCGGCGCGATGCCCGCCGTGCTCGGTCTGGTGGTGCTGTGCACGGTCTTCGCGATCATGCGCCCGAGGTTCCTGAGCGCGGGCAACTTCGCCAACCTGTTCACCCAGGGCGCCGCGGTCACCGTGATCGCGATGGGATTGATCTTCGTCCTGGTCCTGGGCGAGATCGACCTGTCCGCGGGCTTCGCCAGCGGGGTCTGTGCCGCGGTGCTCGCGGTGTTGCTGACCGAACACGGGTGGCCCTGGTACGCGGGCGTGCTCGCCGCCCTGGTCGTCGGCTCGGTGATCGGCCTGGTGCTCGGCGTACTGGTGGCCAAGGTCGGCATCCCCTCCTTCGTGGTCACCCTCGGCGCGTTCCTGGCCTTCCAGGGCGTGTCGCTGCTCCTGGTCAAGGGCGGCACCAACGTGCCGGTACGCGACTCGACCATCCTGGCCATCTCCAACCGCAACCTCGCGCCGATCGTGGGCTGGCTGCTGGCCGCCGCGACCGTGGGCGGGTACGCGGCGCTGCAACTGCGGCGCAATCGCAACCGGATGCGGCGGGGCCTGAGCGCCGAACCGATCGCGATCACCGGGATCCGGGTGGGTACGCTGGCCGTTCTGGTCGGCCTCGCGGTGTACGTGCTCAACCAGGAGCGCAGCCGCAATGTGGTGATCTCCTCGCTGCGCGGCGTGCCGATCGTGGTGCCCGTCCTGGTGGTGCTGTTGCTGGTGGGCACGTTCGTGCTGCGGCGCACGCCGTACGGGCTGAGCCTGTACGCGGTCGGCGGCAACCGCGAGGCGGCCCGCCGCGCGGGCATCAACGTGGACCGGGTGCGCATCTCGGCGTTCGTGATCTGTTCCACGATGGCCGCGATCGGCGGCATCGTCGCCGCGTCGCGGGCCAACTCGGTGGACTCCAACACCGGTGGCAGCAACGTGCTGTTGTACGCGGTGGGCGCCGCGGTGATCGGCGGCACCAGCCTGTTCGGCGGCAAGGGACGGGTGTTGGACGCGGTGCTCGGCGGGGCGGTGGTCGCGGTGATCGACAACGGCATGGGCCTCATGGGGTACAGCGCCGGCGTCAAGTACGTTGTGACCGGCGTCGTGCTGCTCCTCGCCGCCGGGGTCGACGCCCTGTCGCGGCGGCGGGCCGAAGCCGCCGGGCTGCGGTGACGCCGCCCTCCCCCTCGATCGACGCCACGGATGAGAAAGGCAGGGTCCGCAGCCCCATGCGCGCAGCGCCCACCCAGGAGGACATCCGCAGGCAGAACCTGGGGGCGCTGCTTCGCCACGTGCACGTGCTCGGCCCCACCTCACGGGCCCAGCTGACCGCGGGCATGGGGCTCAACCGCAGCACGATCGGCGCGTTGACCGCCGATCTGGCGGCGGCGGGCCTGATCGTCGAGGAGGCCCCGCGGGACACCTCGGGTGGCGGGCGGGGCCGGCCCTCGCTGGTGGTCCGGGCGCAGTCGCAGCGGGTGTACGTGTACGCGTTCACGATCGGTGTGGACCGAGTGGTCGCGGCCCGGGTCGGGCTCGGCGGGGTGATCCTGGATCGCCGCGAACTGCAACGTCCGGGCAGCGGGTTCTCGCCCAAGGAGGTGGCCGACGCGCTCGGCGGGTTCGTCGCGCAGATGCGGCTGACCACGCCGCGCGACGGGGTGTGCGTGGGCGGCGGCGTCGCGGTGTGCGCGATGGTGCGCGGCTCGGACGGCACCATCCCCGAGGGACCGACCCCGGATTGGCGCGACGAGCCGCTGGGCGAGCGGTTGTCGGCGGCGATCGGCACGGTGGTCATGGTCGGCAACGACGCCGATCTGGGGGTGCTCGCCGAGCACACCCGGGGTGCGGCGGTGGGCTGCGACGACGTGATCTACCTGCACGGCGACGTGTGCATAGGCGGCGGCATCCTGTCCGCGGGGCGGCCGGTGACCGGCGGGGACGGGTACGCGGGCGAGATCGGGCACATGGTGGTCAACCCGGACGGCCGGCCGTGTCGGTGCGGCTCGCGCGGGTGCTGGGAGACCGAGATCGGCGAGTTCGCGCTCACCCGCGGCACCGCCAAGCACGCGATCGGCGGGCTCGCCGACTCGGCGGCGCGCGGCGACCAGGACGCCGAGGAGGGTCTGCGCCGGGTCGGTGACTGGCTCGGCCTGGGTGTGGCCAACCTGGTCAACATCCTCAACCCGCAGATGGTGGTGTTCGGCGGGACGTTGCGCGAGGTGTACCTGGCCACCGCCGCACAGGTGCGCAGTCGGCTCAACCGGACCTCGCTGGCGGTCACCCGCGAGCACCTCAAACTGCGCACGGCGGCCTTGGGCGACGACGCCCCGCTGTACGGCGCGGCCGAGTTGGCCTTCGCCCGCCTGCTGGACAACCCGCTCGAGTCGGGATTGGCGCCGGCGGGCTGACGGCTGTCGGGACTCGACCCCGGCGAGTCCTGCGGCCCGGGTTCGTCGGCCCATGGGTGGTACGCCCCACGGACCGTCCGGCCACGATTCGTCCGCTCCTCGGTTCGGCCGGCCCACCGGTTCGGCCGGCCCACCGGACGCGCGGCCCGGTGCGCACCACGCGGCGCGCCAGGGGCGTGCGGCCTCGCGTTCGGGTGGACTCGGTCGCCCGACTCCGCCGGCCGGGTGAAGCATCGGGTCGTGCAGCGCGGCGGCCCCTGTTTCATGGTGCGCGTGTCGCCGCCGCGTTCGGACAATGCATCGCGCCCGAGCATCCTCGAACGCGGCGGTCGGTTCACCGGGTACGGCCGGTGAACCGACCTCCCGAAGCGGTTCTCCCCTGCGCATCGGATCTCACCGGCCGGGCGGGTGTGGTGGTCGCGGTGGCGTGGAGGGCCTGGGCGGGCAGGGTTCCCAGGCCCGGGCAAGGGCGGCGAGGGTCTCGGGTTTGGTGAGGTACACCTCGAAGAAGCCGCACCCCGTGCACACGTAGTGCGTCGCGCGGGTCTTGCGCCACGTGGCGAAACGGATCCACGCCAGGATGTCCACCGCGCCCTCGCGAAGGCCGCCCACGCGCCGGACGACGCTTGCCTGGCCGCATTTCGTGCATATGCCGGAACGCATGACCGGACGCTACATGTCGGAGCGGCTTGCGACTGTGGGTGTTTCCCTCGGGTCGAGTACGTGCACGCGTTCGCGGGCACGCGGGGAAGGCCGGCGGGCGGAGTGGATCCGAACGAGTCGCCATGTCGAAAGGAATCACCATGTCGACGAGCACACTCCAGGGCAGGGTCGCCCTGGTGGCCGGGGCCACCCGAGGCGCCGGGCGCGGGATCGCGGTCGAACTCGGCGCTGCCGGCGCGACCGTGTACGTGACCGGGCGCAGCACCCGCGAGCGGCGCTCGGAGTACAACCGTGCGGAGACCATCGAGGACACCGCCGACCTGGTGACCGCGGCGGGCGGTCGCGGTGTCGCGGTGCCCACGGACCATCTGGATCCGGAGCGGGTACGGGCGCTGATCGCCCGGATCGAGGCCGAGCAGGGTCGGCTGGACGTGCTGGTCAACGACATCTGGGGTGGCGAGAAGCTGTTCGCGTGGGACACCCCGGTGTGGGAGCACGACCTGGACGACGGGCTGCGGCTGCTCCGGCTCGCGGTGGAGACGCACGTGATCACCAACCACTACGCACTGCCGCTGCTGTTGCGCCGGCCCGGCGGCCTGGTGGTGGAGATGACCGACGGCACCAACGAGTACAACCGGGACAACTATCGCGTGTCCTTGTTCTACGACCTGGCCAAGTCGTCCGTGTTGCGGATGGCCTTCGCGCTCGGCCACGAGCTGGGGTCGCGCGGGGCGACCGCCGTCGCGCTGACTCCCGGGTGGTTGCGGTCGGAGATGATGCTCGACAACTACGGGGTGACCGAGGCCAACTGGCGGGAGGGCACGAAGATCCAGCCGCACTTCGGCATCTCGGAATCCCCCGCCTACGTCGGCCGAGCCGTGGTGGCACTGGCCGGCGACCCCGAAGTGGCTCGCTGGAACGGGCAGTCCCTCTCCAGCGGGCAGCTCGCGGGCGTGTACGGCTTCACCGACCTGGACGGCAGCCGACCCGACGCGTGGCGCTACCTGGTCGAGGTCCAGGATCCGGGGCTGCCGGCCGACCAGACCGGCTATCGCTGAGCGGCGCCGGCGCCAACTCCCCGATCGGCCGGATCCGATCGGGAAGTTGGGATCTATTCGGGTCAACTCAGGGCAGCACCGCCTTGCCGCGGACTCGGCGGCCGAGCGGCAGCGCGGTGGCCTCGCCGACCCTGGTCCAGTCCGCCTGCCAGTCGACGGGCGCGTGCAACAGGCCGTCGGCGACCAGGTGGACCACGTACGCCGGATCCGCCGCCGAGTCGCCGCCGCGCTGGAAGCCGATGACCGAGGTCTGCGGGCCGATCGGGTCGTGGGAGGAGAAGTCCGCCCGCTCGCCGGACACGGCGCCGATGGCGATCACCCGCCCGCCGGGCGCGAGTCGACCCACCAGTGCGGTCGGCAGCGGGCCGCCCACGTGGTCCGGGACCACGTCCAGCGGGAGGGGTACTCCCACGGTTGGGTTCGGCTTGCCACGAACGGCAACTCCTTTGACACCGACGGCATTCCGCCGCGCGGCCGCGCGTCTCGGCCGTCCCTCTCGGCGGCGCGTCCCGGCGGCGCGGCGGAACAGGACGGGGAGGGCCGGGCCGGCCGGCAATGATCAACCGTGTGGCGTAGCTGGGCACGGGTCGGATCGGGAAAGGGCTGAGCAGACCGATGACCGATGACCGGCCCGTGCCCTGCCCGACGACCGATGCCCGACAACCGATGCCCGACGACCGGCCCACCCCGGGTGATCCAGGACGGTGCCTTCCCGATGAGTGAGACCCCGGCATGAGCGAGGCCCCGGTGGTCGACACGGGCGACACGGGCGACACGGGCGGCGCGCGGCCGATGCGGTGGTTGATCCCGCTGTTGCCGGCCTTGCTGTACGTCGTGATCGTGGCCGTCGACTTCGGCACACCCGACGAGTTTCGTACCGACACGATGTTGTGTCTGGTGCCGATGACCGCGTCGAGCCTGAGTTCGGTGCGCGCGACGGTCGTCTACGCGGTGCTCGCGACGCTGACGTTCCTGGTGCTGGACCCGTGGTTGGCGCCGACCGGCTACGAGCACGACTGGGCCGGGTTCGTGGTGGTCGTGCTGGGCGGCGCGATCGCGGTGGCGGCGGTGTTGTTGCGGACCCGCCTGCAGGAGCGGGTATCCCGGCTGGGCAATGTGGTCGAGCACGTCCAGCGTGCGCTGCTGCCGCCCGCACCGCCCGTGGTGGGCGGGATCCGGGTGGCGCGCAGCTACCTGGCGGCGGAACGGGACGCGGAGGTGGGCGGCGACGTGTACGACGTGGTGGCCACGCCGTACGGTACACGCGCGTTCATCGCCGACGTGCAGGGCAAGGGGCTGACCGCGGTCGGTGCGAGCGCGGCCCTGGTCGGCACGTTCAGCGAGGCGGCGTTCACGACGTCGGACCTGTGGCAGGTCGGGCGGCGGATGGGTGAGGGACTGGAACGGTTCGGCCGCAATCAGGTGCTGCTCGGCGAGCCGGACACGGACTGGTTCGCCACCGCGCTGATCGCCCAGTTCGGCCCGGACGGCCTGGTCGAGCTGGTCAACTACGGCCACGAGCCGCCCGCGCTGATCGGCCCGTCCGGTGTGCGCTGGCTCGATGTGGCGACCGAACTGCCGCTCGGCCTGGCCGGCCTGATTCCCGGCGACGAGCGGGTGTCGGCCTACCGGTTCCGGATGACGCCGGACGAGTCGCTGCTGCTGTATACGGACGGCACCACCGAGGCCCGGGACGCCCAAGGCCGGTTCTTTCCGCTCCGCGAGTGGATCGCCGCGAACGCCGATCCGAACCTGCCCGCGAACGAACTGCTCACCCTGCTGCAGCGGGCGCTGCTGGCACACGTGGGCGAGCGGCTCACCGACGACGCGGCCCTGATGCTGCTCCGCCCGGAGGTACCGAAGGTGGTCGGCCGGTCCCGGTGACCGCCGTCCCGCTCGACGCCGCCCGAGCCGCGCCCGGGCCTGCGGCGCCGAGCGGGACGGGCGTGGCGGGCGGGCCGCCCGCCGAACCGGCCGCCGCGTGCCACCGCCGGCCCCTCCCGAGCGTCGTCGCAGGCCTCCGTGCGGTGCTGCGGGCGCTCTCCGCGCGGACACGACGGCCCTCCCCGCGCGCCCGCGACAGCCCCGCCCCCGTACCCGGGAACCTTTTCTCGCGGGTGCGTCGACCCCCTCGCGCGACTACGACAGGCCCTCCCGCGCGGGCGCGCCCGGGCACCCCGCCCCACGAGCCACCCGAACGAGTTCGCGTTGCGCTCTAGCCTTGATACCGACCGGTCGGTACCGTGACAGGCACAGCGTGATTCCCGCTCCTCCGCTTCCGATGCATGTGCATACCGACCGGTCGGCACCTCACGACCGGGCGTGCGGGTCGCATCTCGGGACGGCGGTGCGTGGCATTCGCCGGCCGACCTCGTGACCCGCGACGACCCGGAGGATCCCCCACCCATGACCGAGAACACTCCCTCGACCTCGACCGCGGACGCGACCGCACCACGCGTGGCCATCGTGACCGGCGCCGCCCGGGGCATCGGTGCCGCCACCGCGCGCCGGCTCGCCGCCGAGGGCATGGCCGTGGCCGTGCTCGATTTGGACGAGGCCGCCTGCGCGGACACCGTGGCCGCGATCGTCGCGGCCGGCGGCAACGCGCTCGCGGTCGGCGCGGACGTCACCGTGGGCGAGCAGGTCGACGCCGCGGTGGCGCGCGTGGCCGACGTGCTCGGCGCGCCGACCGTACTCGTCAACAACGCGGGTGTGATCCGCGACAACCTGCTGTTCAAGATGTCCGACGGCGACTGGGACACGGTCATCGACGTACACCTGCGCGGCGCGTTCCTGATGAGCCGCGCGGTCCAGGCACACATGACCTCGGCGGGTTACGGCCGGATCGTCAACCTCTCCAGTTCGTCCGCGCTGGGCAACCGGGGCCAGGCGAACTACTCGGCGGCCAAGGCCGGCCTCCAAGGCTTCACCAAGACGCTGGCGTTCGAACTGGGCAAGTTCGGCGTGACCGCGAACGCGGTGGCACCCGGCTTCATCGTCACCGACATGACCGCCGCGACCGCGGCCCGGGTCGGCATGGAGTTCGAGGCCTTCCAGCAGGCCGCGGCCGAGCAGATCCCGGTGCGCCGGGTCGGCCGGCCCGAGGACGTCGCGAACACCATCGCGTTCCTGGTGAGCGAGGGCGCGGGCTTCGTGTCCGGCCAGGTGATCTACGTGGCCGGCGGTCCGCTGTGCTGACCGCCGCCGAACTCGACGAGAGGGTGGGCGAGTTCATCGCCGCCCATCCGGACACCGACGACGCGCTCGGCTACCTGCGGGCCCGCTTCGACGCCGGACTGGCCTGGGTGCACTACCCGGCCGGCCTCGGCGGCCTGGACGCGCCGCGTGCGCTGCAACCGGCCGTGGACGCGCGATTCGCCGCCGCCGGCGCGCCGTCCAACGACCCGGGCCGGATCGGCATCGGGCTGGGAATGGCCGCGCCGACCGTGCTCGCGTACGGCACCGAGGCCCAACGCGCCCGCTGGCTGCGGCCGTTGTGGACCGGTGAGGAGGTGTGGTGCCAGTTGTTCAGCGAACCCGGGGCCGGTTCGGACCTGGCCGCGCTGGGCACCCGGGCGGTGCCCGACGGCGACGAGTGGGTGGTGGACGGCCAGAAGGTGTGGACGTCGATGGCCCACGAGGCGCGCTGGGCGATCCTGGTCACCCGCACCCACCCCGAACTGCCCAAGCACCGGGGTATGACCTACTTCGTCTGCGACATGACCGCGCCCGGCGTCGAGGTGCGTCCGCTGCGCCAGGCCACCGGCGAGGCCGAGTTCAACGAGGTCTTCCTCACCGGCGTGCGCATCCCCGACGCGCATCGCCTCGGCGATGTCGGCGACGGCTGGAGCGTGGCACGCACCACGCTGATGAACGAGCGGGTGGCCATCGGCGGCGGTGCCGCACCACGCGAGGGCGGCATCATCGGCATCGTCGCGGACACCTGGCGTACGCGTCCGGAACTGCGCACCGCCGGGTTGCACGACCGGCTGCTGCGGCTGTGGGTGGAAGCCGAGGCGGCCCGCCTGACCTCGGCCCGACTGCGCCTGCAACTGGCGGCCGGCGAACCCGGCCCCGAAGGCTCGGCGGCCAAACTCGCCTTCGCCCGACTCAACCAGGAAATCTCGGGTCTGGAAGTGGAGTTGCTGGCCGAAGAGGGGCTGCGGCACGACGAGTGGACCATGCGCCGACCGGCGTCGGTGGACTTCACCACCCGCTCGCCCGGCTACCGCTACCTGCGCGCCAAGGGCAACTCGATCGAGGGCGGCACCTCGGAGATCCTGCTCAACGTCGTCGCCGAGCGCGTGCTTGGCCTGCCGGCGGAGCCTCGGGTGGACAAGGACGTCGCGTGGAAGGACCTGCCCCGATGAGTGTCATCGAGCACCTCGTGCACACCGAGGACGAGAACCAACTGCGCTCCGGCATCCGCGACCTGCTCACCGAGCGGGTGACCCTGGCCGCGCTGCTCGCCCGGATCGAGACGGACGAGCCGTACGACCCGAAGTTGTGGCGTGTGCTCACCGAGCAGATCGGCGCGGCCGGACTGGCCGTCGCCGAGGAGCACGGCGGCAGCGGCGCCACCTGGCGGGAAACCGCCGTGGTGTTGGAGGAGTTGGGTCGCACGGTCGCGCCGACCCCGTTCCTGGGCAGCGCGGTGCTCGCAACCGCCGCGCTGCGCGCGGTGGACACGGTGGACGCCGGGCCGCTCCTCACCGACCTGGCCGGCGGCCGGCGCAGCGCGACCCTGGCGGTCTCCTTCGCCACGGCACCCGGTGCCCGATTCCCCGACGGGGTGCGGGCCGACGGCGACTCCCTGACCGGTACCGCGACCTCGGTCGTCGACGCCGGCACCGCCGATGTCCTCGTCGTCGCGGTCGGGAGCGCGGAGGGGCCCGCGCTGTACGCGGTCGACACCGATCAGGTCGGCGTGCACCGCCGCCCGGTCGTCTCGCTCGACCTGACCCGGCCGCTGACCGACGTCGTGTTCACCGGCGCGACCGGCGTACCGCTGGCGCGCGGCGAGCGGGCCGAGGCGGCGGTGGCCACCGCGATCGGCACCGGCGCGGCCCTGTTGGCGTCCGAGCAGCTCGGCATCGCCGAGTTCTGCCTGGAGAGCACTGTCGCCTACCTCAAGACCCGCAACCAGTTCGGCCGCCCGGTCGGCTCGTTCCAGGGGCCCAAGCACCGCCTGGCCGCGCTGTGGGTGTCGATCACCCAGGCCCGCGCGGTGGCCCGGTATGCCGCGGCGTGCGTGGCCGCCGACGACCCGGACACCCCCGTCGCGGTGGCCGTCGCGCAGGCGCACTGCTCGGAGATCGCCGTCCGCGCCGCCGAGGAATGCGTACAGCTGCACGGCGGCATCGGCTTCACCTGGGAACACCATCCGCACCTGTACCTCAAGCGCGCCAAGGCCGACGCGCTCGCGTTCGGCACCCCCGACCGGCACCGCGCGACCCTGGCGCACCTGGTCGACCTGCCCGCCTGACCCGGCTCGGCGGCGGCGACCCGCCCGGATCCCGCCGCCACCACGAAGGAGCATCATGCGCGTCTTCGAGAACGTCACCGAGGTGTTCGCGGCCAAGGGCGAACCACTCGGCACCAGCGACTGGCTGACCATCGATCAGGATCGCATCGACACGTTCGCCGAGGCCACCGGCGACCACCAATGGATCCACGTGGACGTCGAGCGGGCCAAGGAGGGCCCGTTCGGCGGCACCATCGCGCACGGCTACCTGACGTTGTCGCTGATCCCGACCCTGGCCGCCGGCCTGTTCACCGTGCGGGGTGTGCGGATGGGCGTCAACTACGGCTCGGACAAGGTGCGTTTCCCGGCCCCGGTTCCGGCCGGCGCCCGGGTGCGCGACCACGCCGTGCTGATCGATGCGGTCGAGACCGCGCAGGGCGTGCGGCTGACGGTGCGGCACACCGTCGAGATCGAGGGCGTCGCCAAGCCCGCGTGCGTCGCGGACACACTGTCCCTGGTCGTCCCGTAGTGCCGATGCCGATGTCGGGCGCCTTTCGCCCGCATCGGCACCGCGCCGCGGCAGCGGGACCCGCAACGTCCCGCGGACCCGTCCCCGGCCGGGCGTTCCCCGACGTCCGGCCACCCCCGGCACCTCGATCAGTAAAGGATCACGCGTGAGTTTCAACCTCGCCGTCATGCTCCGCGAGTCCCGCCTCGCGACTCCGGACACGGCGTGTCTGATCCACCAGGGCACCCCGATCACCTACCGCGAACTCGACGACCTCAGCAGCCGGTTCGCCCGCGGCCTGCGTGCGAAGGGACTCGGCCGGGGCGACGTGTTGGCGATATCCCTGCCCAACGTCCCCGAGTTCGTGGTGGCCTACTTCGGCGCGCTCAAGGCCGGCGTCACGCTGATGCCGCTGAACCCGTTGCTGAAGGCGACCGAGATCGCCTACCACCTCACCGACTCCGGTGCCCGCACCCTGATCGCCTTCGACGTGTTCGCCGCCGAGGCGCTGGGCGCGGCCGCCGCCGTACCGGGCACCGCTGTGTACACCGTCAACCTGGTCGAGGGCACCGCGGTGCCGCAGGACACCCTCGCGTTCGCCCTGCTGCTGCCCGACGGGCCGCCGGACCGGGCCGAGTCGCTCCACGGCGACATCGAGCCGACGTCGAGCGACGACACGGCCGTGCTGCTGTACACCAGCGGCACCACCGGGCGGCCCAAGGGCGCCGAGCTGAGCCATTTCCAGCTCTACCAGAACTGCACCGTCTCGGGTGACCTGTTCGGCCTGTTCCCCGGTGACGTCTCGATCGGCGCGTTGCCGCTGTTCCACGTATACGGCCTGTCCGGCGTGCTGAATGTGTGCGTGCGCTACGGCGGGACGCTGTCGCTGGTACTGCGCTTCGAGGCGCAGAGTGTGCTCGACCAGATGGCCCGGGACGGGGTGAGCGTGATCGTGGGCGTGCCCACGATGTACGTCGCGTTGCTGGCCGCGGATCGCACCGGGCTCGACCTGTCCCGGCTGCGGGTGGGCAGTTCGGGTGGGGCGTCGATGCCCGGCGAGGTGATCCGCGAGTTCGAGGAGGCGTTCGGCGTCGTCATCCTGGAGGGCTATGGGCTTTCCGAGAGCGCGAGCACCGCGACCTTCAACCGCGCCGACGACCGTCGGGTGTTGTCCGTGGGCAAGCCGATCTGGGGCGTCGAACTGCGCGTGGCCGACCCGGACGACCTGCCGCTGCCGCCCGGCGCCGAGCACGTGGGCGAGATCCTGCTGCGCGGGCACAACATCATCACCCGCTACCGCGACGACCCGGAGGCCACCGCCGAGGCCTTCCGCAACGGCTGGTTCCACACCGGCGATCTCGGCTACCTCGACAAGGACGGCTTCCTGTTCGTCGTGGACCGCAAGAAGGACCTGGTGATCCGGGGCGGTTACAACGTCTATCCGCGTGAGGTGGAGGAAGTCCTGTACACCCACCCGGCGATCGCCGAGGCGGCCGTGGTCGGCAGGCCGGACGAGCGACTCGGCGAGGAGGTGGTCGCGGTCGTGGCGCTACGCCCGGGCGAGGCGGCCGACCCGGACGAGATCGTCGCGTTCTGCAAGGAGCGCATGGCCGCGTACAAGTATCCGCGGGTGGTGCGGATCCTCGACGAACTGCCCAAGGGCCCCTCCGGCAAGATCATGAAGAAGGAGTTGCGTTCCATATGACCACGCTCGCCGGCGGGCCGCTGCCCGCCGACCTGGTCAACCGGCAGATCCGGTTGGCCGCACGCCCGTTCGGGCTGCCCAAGGCCACCGACTGGGACCTGGTCGGCGAACCGGTGACGGAGCCTGCCGACGGCCGGCTGCTGGTGGAGATCTCGCACATCTCGCTCGACCCGGCGATGCGCGGCTGGATGAACGACGTGCGTTCCTACATCCCGCCGGTGGGCATCGGCGAGGTGATGCGGGCCGGCGCGGTCGGCCGCGTCATCGCCTCGCGTCACCCGGATTTCGCGGTCGGGGAGCACGTGTACGGCCAGTTCGGCGTGCAGGAGTACGCGGACTCGGACGGGCGCGGCGTTCGCCGGGTGGATCCGGCGGCGGCGCCGCTGTCGACCTATCTGGGCGCGCTCGGGATCACCGGACTGACCGCGTACTTCGGCTTGTTCGACATCGGTGACCCGCAACCGGGCCAGACCGTGCTGGTGTCCGGCGCGGCGGGCGCGGTGGGCAGTGTGGTCGGCCAACTCGCTCGGCTCAAGGGCTGCCGGACCGTGGGCATCGCGGGAGGCGCGGACAAGTGCCGCCTGCTGGTCGAGGAGTTCGGCTACGACGCTGCCGTCGACTACAAGAGCGAGGACGTCAAGGCCGCACTGCGCAAGCACTGCCCGGACGGTGTCGACGTGTACTTCGACAACGTCGGCGGCGAGATCCTGGATGCCGCGCTGACCCGGCTGGCGCGCGGCGCGCGGGTGGTGATCTGCGGCGCGATCTCGCAGTACAACAACACCGAGCAGGGTCCCGGCCCGTCGAACTACCTTTCGCTACTGGTGAATCGGGCTTCGATGACCGGCATGGTGGTGTTCGACTACGCGGACCGCTACGCCGAGGCGACGGCCGAATTGGCCGGGTGGCTCGCGGACGGGCGGTTGCGCTCGCGCGAGGACGTGGTCGAGGGCGACGTGACGGCGTTTCCGCAGACGTTGTTGCGACTGTTCTCCGGCGCGAACACGGGCAAGTTGGTGCTGCGGATCCGGTGAACGGGACCCGGTGATCACCGATCCTGGCGAGCACCGATCCTGGCGAGTACTGGGTCCCGTCGATCTTCCGCTCGGCCGACGCCCTGGAAGATGCCCGCGCCTTCGCGGAAAAGCGCGCCCCGGTGTGGCGCGGCGCATAGCCGGCCGACCGCGCGGCACCCGGCCCCAGGCGCGAGGGGCCGGGTGCCGCGGCGTCCGGCAAGGCATGTCCGGGCATCCGACGTCCGGGCGCCGGGGCGTGCGCTCAGCGGGTGAGCGAGGCGAGCAGCGCAAGCACCTTGGGCCGGCCCTCGGCCCGGGCGGCGGCGTCGGCGGCCCGGGTGCCGCCGAGGTCCAGCTCGGTTCCGTCTTGCCCGGATATCCGGTCGGTCGCGAGGGTGATCTCCGCGCTCGTGACGCCGGTTCCGCACCAGCCGCGGTTCGGCGTACGGGAGACGAGCGCACGTCCGGACGCAACGGCCGTGAGGGTGACCACGTAGCCGCGCGCGGACGTGCCGGCCGGAACGAAGGACGCTTCGGCGGCACCGCCGAGCGGATTCATCGACCGGAACAGGCCCATACCGTCCGGATTCCGGTACGTGCCACCCGGCTTCGGGTTCGCCGTGTCCAGGTCGACCACACCTTGCGGGTCTGCCAGGAAGGTGGCCCGCGCGCGCCACTGCCTGCCCAGGGCATCCACCGCCCGCGCGCCGACGGTGACTTGCTCACCGGGTGTCAGTCCGCCGATGCGAATGTGCACCGCCTGATCCACTTGGGCCACCTGCGCGTCCACCTCGATCACCGCCGGGCTGCCCCGCTCCGGCGTGCACCCGGCCACCCCGCTTCCGAGCACCGCGAGCATCGTGAGCCCGCACAGCCCCGCCCACAGCCGATTCCGCACGCCTCGCCTCGGTCCGACACCGAGCCCGGCCGACCTCCGGTGCGCGAACACCCACCCACCGCCCCACCGAAGCCGGTACGACACCGCACGGTGGGTTCGCCTCCGGGCGCCCGGCTTCTCCATATTCCGGAAGAAACCACACCCGTTGGCTGCCTGCTTCCGGCCGGTCGGGTCGACCGGGTCAGCCGGATCCGGCGGCGTGGGTGATCGGGTTGTCGAGGATGGCGTGGATGGTCGTGGTGGCCGCCCCCAGGAGGGGCGCTCGGCGGGCCAGCGCGGACGCGGTGAGGGCTTCGGGAGCCCAGGGGCGGATCGTCACGCGGGCGGCGAGTTCACGGCGCATCGCCGGCAGCAGCCACGTCCCCAGTTCGGCGGCGGCGCCGCCGAGCACGACCCCGGCCGGGTCGAGCAGGTTGATCGCACCGGCGAGGGCCGTGCCGAGGGCGCTGCCGGCCCGATCCAGCGCGGCGACCACCGGCGCGTGACCGTCCCTCGCGTACCGGGCCAGGGTCGCGATCGGGTCGTCGGTCGTGGGTGTGAGACCGGCCGCCGCGAACACGGCTGCCTCGCCCGCGTATTGCTCCAGGCAGCCGCGCGCGCCACACGCGCAGGCGGGGCCGTCCGGGTGCACCGGGACGTGGCCCAACTCGCCCGCGAAGCCGCGCGCGCCCCGGAACAGCCGTCCGTCGGCGACCACGGCCGCACCGATCCCGGCCTGGGCCGACACGTACACGAAGTCGGTCGTGGCCGGGTCGTGCCACAACTCGGCCAGCGCGCCCAGGTTGGCCTCGTTCTCCACGGTCAGCGGCAGCGCGCGCAGGCCCGCCGGGAGCAGCGCGCGCAGCGGTTCGACCACCGGTTCCGCGCGCCAACCCAGGTTGGGCGCGTGCTGCACCCGCCCCGGGGCCGCGCCGACCAGACCGGGCACGCTCAACACGAGTGCGGCCGGCCGCAGTTCGAGTGCGGCGGCGGTGCGGGCGGCCCGCGCGGCGACCCGGGCCAGCGCGGGCAGCGTCTCGGCGGCGGGGCGATCGCGGTTCGGCGCGGCGGCGTGCTCCCACGCGCGCACCTCGCCGCGCAGGTCGACCACGCACGCGCCGACATGGTCGACGCCGATCTCCAGGCCCAGTCCGGCCGGCCCCCGATCCCCCACCATCAGTGCCCGGCCGGGCCGTCCGGGACGCCCGTTCGGCGCACTGCCCAACTCGGTGACCAGGCCCGCGGCATGCAGTTCCTCGACCAGGCTGGACACCGCGGCGCGGGTCAGTCCGGTGCCGGCCGCGACGTCGGCGCGCGAGAGCGGACCCCGGGCGGCGACGTCGCGCAGCACCAGGGCGAGGTTCTGTCGCCGCATGCCCTGCTGCGACGCGGGCAGCGACTCGGGGCGGTCGGTGGATCGGTGGGCGCGGGGCACTGGACTCTTCCCGATCAGGGCCGGCCGGGTGCGGCGTCGAACAGGGGCCCGGCGTTGCGCAGCGTATCCGCGATCCGCTCCATCGCCGCGTCGTCCCTGGGCAGCGGCTCCAGCAGCGGCCCGTCGGCGGTGCGCCACCGACGCGCGACGGCGTCGGCGGGTTCGCCGGTGAGCAGTCCGGCGGCCTGCGCGGCGGCGCCCAGCGCGACCGCTTCCTCGGCGACCGGTATCCGCACCGGGCGACCGGAGAGTCGGCGTACGGTGTCCCGCCAGGCACTGCCCCGAGCCCCGCCGCCGATCAGCAGCAACGGCACGTCGGAATCGTCGGATTCGCCGCCCGCGCGCAGCACCTCGTCCAGCGCGGTGAGCAGTGGGTAAACCGCGCCGTCGTAGGCGGCCTGGAGGAGTTGCCCGCCGGTGGTCTCGTGGCGCAGGCCGTGGATCAGGCCGGCGGCGTACGGCAGGTCGGGGGTGCGCTCGCCGTCGAGGAAGGGCAGGACCACGGTGTCGCCGCCGGGTTCGACCGCGTCGCGCTCGCGGCCGAGCAGCGCGGCGATCCGGTCGACGGCCACCGCGCAGTTGAGCGTGCAGGCCAGGGGCAGCCAGCCGCTCAGCGCGTCGGCGAAGCCGGCCACCGTGCCGGTGGGGTCGGCGGGCCGGCCGCGGGTGACCGCGTACACGGTGCCCGAGGTGCCCAGGCTGAGCACGGGCAGGCCTGCGGTGATGCCCAGGCCGAGCGCGGCGGCCATGTTGTCGCCGGTACCGGCGGCCACGAGGGTGCCCGGTCGCAGCGGGGTTCCGGGCCGCGCGCTGCCGACCGGCACGCCCGGGTCGGCGACGGCGGGCAGGAACTCGACGGGCAGGCCGAGACGGTCGAGCAGTTCGGTGTCGTATCCGGTCGGGGTCCACCACCCCGTGCCGGACGCGTCGCCGCGGTCGGTGACGGCCGCGCCGGTGAGCCGCTCGGTGAGGAAGTCGTGCGGGAGCCGGACGGCGGCGACGCGCACGGCGGCTGCGGGTTCGTGTTCGGTGAGCCAGCGCCACTTGGCGGCGGTGAACGCGGCGGTGGGTACGCTGCCGGCGCGCGCGGCCCAGTCGGCCGCGCCGGATTCGGCCACCAGTGCGGCGGCCTGGGGCGCGGCGCGTACGTCGTTCCACAACATGGCGGGCCGGACCGGATCACCGGCGGCGTCGAGGGTGACCAGACCGTGCTGTTGGCCGGCGATCGACACGGCTCGCGCGTGTTCGGCCCAACCGGTAGCGGCGAGGGCGGCGGACAGCGCGTGCCACCACCGGAGGGGATCGCTCTCCCGGGCGTCGCCGGTGCTCACCCGGTGCGGGGCTCGGCCGCCGGCCAGGACCTCACCGGTGTCGACGTCCACGGCGAGGGCCTTGGTGGCCTGGGTGGAACTGTCCACGCCGATGACCACACGCTGTGCGCGCATGCCGCCTCCTGGTGTCGTGTCCGAGGCCGGATCGACCCGGGCGGCGCGGGCGCGGGTCGACGGGCGAGGGTTCCCTTCCGTACCGCGCCGATACTAGTTTGTTTTTCGCGTTTACTAATAGGGCTCGGCCACCATCCGCCACGATCCGGGAGCGGCACCCATGACGGACCCCTTCACCCCCGAAGATCCCTTCACCCCCGAGGATCCCTTCATCCCCACCCCCGACGACCGCTTCACCTTCGGCCTGTGGACCGTCGGCTGGCCCGGCCGCGACCCGTTCGGCGAGCCGACCCGACCCGCGCTCGACCCGGTCGAGACGGTCTCCCGGCTGGCCGAACTCGGCGCGTACGGCGTGACCTTCCACGACGACGACCTGATCCCGTTCGGCAGCTCCGACACCGCGCGCGAGATGCATGTCAAGCGCTTCCGGCAGGCCTTGGACGCGACCGGGATGAAGGTCCCGATGGCCACCACCAACCTGTTCACCCACCCGGTGTTCAAGGACGGGGCGTTCACCGCCAACGATCGCGACGTGCGGCGGTACGCGTTGCGCAAGACCCTGCGCAACATCGATCTCGCGGTCGAACTGGGTGCCGAGACGTACGTCGCGTGGGGCGGTCGGGAGGGCGCGGAGTCGGGTGCCGCGAAGGACGTGCGGACCGCGCTGGACCGGTTGAAGGAGGCGTTCGACCTGCTCGCGCGGTACGTGCTCGACCAGGGTTACCCGCTGCGCTTCGCGATCGAGCCCAAGCCGAACGAGCCGCGCGGCGACCTGCTGCTGCCCACCATCGGCCACGCCCTCGCGTTCATCGAACGGCTCGAACACCCCGACCTGTTCGGGGTGAATCCGGAGGTGGGCCACGAACAGATGGCCGGCCTGAACGTCGCGCACGGCGTCGCGCAGGCGCTGTGGGCGGGCAAGCTGTTCCACATCGATCTGAACGGACAGACCGGTATCAAGTACGACCAGGACCTGCGGTTCGGGGCGGGCGACGTGCGCGCCGCGTTCTGGCTGGTCGACCTGCTCGAATCGGCGGGCTACCGGGGGCCGCGCCACTTCGACTTCAAGCCGCCGCGCACCGAGGACGTCGACGGGGTGTGGGTGTCGGCCGCCGCCTGCATGCGCAACTACCTGGTGCTCAAGGCGAAGGCGGCGGCGTTCCGGGCGGATCCGGCGGTCCGCGACGCGCTCGCGGCGGCCCGGTCGGACCGGCTCGCGCAGCCGACGCTGGGCGCCGGCGAGTCCGCGGCCGATCTGCTCGCGGACCGCACGGCCTACGAGGACTTCGACGTCGAGGCGGCGGCCCGACGCGGCATGGCGTTCGAGCGACTGGACCAGTTGGCGATGGATCACCTGCTCGGGACCCGCTGAGCGAGCGCCCGACGCGCTGCCGGTGTCGACGCCTGGCCGACGCCGGTGCCGGGTGTCGGCCGGCCGGGTCGTCGGTGGCGTGGAACCGTGGCGCCGTGAGGTCCGCCGCTCAGTCGCACCGCAGCGCGGCGAGTTCGCGGCCGAAGCCGACCACCAGCCGGCCGCCCGGGGCCACCGCGAGGGCGTCCACCGACAACGGGAAGACCAGGCAGGGGCCGATCGGGCTGCGGGTGCTCAGGTCCCACACCCGTACCGTCCCGCGCTCCTCGGTCGCACCGCTCGCGCCGCCGACCACCGCGATCGGGCGGCCGTCGAGCAGCCCGGTCGCCACGGCCGACACGTACTCGGCCAGGGGTTCGCCGATCGGCTCGCGGGTGGTCAGGTCCCACAGCCGCGCCGCGTCCCAACCGCCGGTGACGGCGACCGGGCGGCCTCGGACCACGGCCGTGGCCACGCCCGTGACCACGCAGGTGTGTCCGACCAGGGGCGCGCCGAACGCGGCGCCGGTGGCCAGGTCGAAGATCCGCACCGGGTGCTCGTGCCCGGCGTCCCGACCGGACTCCACCCCGGCGACGACGACTGCGCGGCCGTCCAGCACGGCCGTGGCCACCGCCCACACCGAGTCGGACAGCGGTTCACCGACCGGCAGCCCGGTGGCCGGATCCCATACCCGTACACCGGCCGCGTCGCCGGTCACCGCGACCGGCCGGCCGGCCACGACGGCCCGCGCCGCACCCACCCACGCGGTCCGGCCGGTCAGCGGCCGGCACAACTGGTGTCCGCGTTCGAGGTCGAACACACGCACCGTCGCACCCCACCCGGCGGTGCCCGCGACCACGACCGGACGACCACCGACCAGCGCGGTGGCCACCGCGTCCACGCGCCCGTCGTGACCGGTCAGCGGCTCACCGATCGGCTGCTCGGGGACCACCGCGCGCACCGGCGGCGGGCGGCGGTCGTCCCCCGCGGCCTGCTCGGCCGGGAGTTCGGCCGATGGGCCCGACCCGCCCGGCTGTCCTACCCGAACCGGCGGCGCGGCCCGGTGTTCGGCCGCCGCCCACGGCCCGGTCACCCAGTCCAACCGCCATCGCGAAGGGAGTTCGCGCCCCGTGGGGGCCGCGGGCGTGCGCACCGCCGACCCGCCACCGGCGGCGGCGCCGAGGTCGTCGACCGTCGCGAGCCAAGAAATATCGTCCTGCGCAACGTGGGACATATCACCATTGTGCCCGTCATAGCCCCTCGGGTGCACGATCGCCGAGCCGATCCGCGTGACCGTGGCGGTCACGATCACGGTCGCCCTCGACCTCGCGATCACCCTCGCCGTCACGGCCGCCTCCGGCGTCGCGAACCCGACCCGCCGACGCGGTTGTGCCCGCCCGGCGCGTCGACGGCGGTGGGGCTACACCGTCAACACCACCTTCCCCTCGGCCGCCCGACCCTCCAGCGCGGCGTGCGCGTCGGCGGCCCGGTCGAGCGGGAAGCGGGTGATGGTCGGGACCAGCCGGCCCCGGGCCGCCTCGCGCAACGCCCGGGTGGTCAACTCGCGCCATCCGCCGGGCGGCACCATGTTCGGGCCGATCGCCCAGGTCGCGGTCAATTGGCGCTCGACCAGGTCGCGCGTGGTGATCTCGGTCGGCTCGCCGGCCGCCCAGCCGTACATCAGGAAGCGCCCACCGGGCCCGAGCAGTTCCAGCGCCTGTCGGCCCGAAGCGCCGCCGACGCCGTCGAGCACGATGCCGACCTCGCGGCCCGCCAAAGCCGTCCGTACCCGCTCGGGCCAGTCCGCGGCGGAGTAGTCCACCGCCACGTCGGCGCCGAGCGCACGCACCCGGGCCACCTTCGCGGCGCCGCCCGCGACCCCGACCACCAGCGCGCCCGCGGCCTTCGCCGCCTGGACGAACAGGCTGCCCAGACCACCGGCGGCCGACATCACCAGCACCACGTCCCGCTCGGTCAACCGGGCCACACCCAGCACCCCCTGCGCCGTGGTGCCGGTGGTGATCGCCGCGACCGCGACGTCGTCGGCCAATTCGTCGGGGATCGGGTACAGCGCGGACTCGTCGGCGAGCGCCTGCTCGGCGTACCCGCCCGCGTCGCCCAGCTGCACGACGACCCGGCGGCCCAGCCAGTCGGCCGACACGCCGGGGCCGACCGCCCCCACCACACCCGCCACCTCGCTGCCGGGGGTGATCGGCAGCTCGGGCGGGCGGTGCGGGCCGACCGCGATGCCCCGCCGGAGCCTGGTCTCGATCAGGTGCACGCCGCTCACTCGGACATCCACGCGCACCTGCCCCTCGGCGGGCACCGGCTCGGGCAGCTCTTCGAGGCGCAGGTTCTCGGCGGGACCGAAGGAGTGCAGTCGGATCGCGCGCATGTGGTGGCTCCCGGGTTCGATGGTGGACGTTCGCGGGCCCGATGGCCCGCGTTCGCCGGTTCCGAGATCACTATCGAACTTCAAGTCGAGTTGAGGTCAAGCGGCCCTTGGTCGCCCCGCCGACCCCTGTCCCGGTCCGCACATCGAGTGCCGGTTCCCGGCCCGGGGAGCGCGGGTGTGCGAGGGTGTCGGAATGTCGTCGACCGAGTCGCAGGGGCCGGGCCCGGGGCCCGCCGGATGGGATCCGCACGCGCCCGGGAGCGAGCTGTTCGTGGCCATCGAGCGGGGTGATCCCGAGGCCGTGCGCGAACTCCTGGCCGCCGGCGCGGAGATCGAGGGGCGGGATCCGAGATCGAGCTTCCTCGACGGCACGACTCCGCTGATCGCCGCGGCCTCGATGGCACACCCGGACCTGGTGCGGCTGCTGCTCGACCACGGCGCGGCGGTGAACGCCCGGTCGGCGTCGGGATGGACGGCGCTGATGCGTACGTGCAACGCCGGGAACCTGGAGTGCGCCCGACTGCTGCTCGACGCGGGAGCGGACGCCGGAGTCCGCAACGACGAGGGGTACACCGCGCTGGGACGGGTGCCGGGCAACCGGACGGAACTGGTGCGGTTGTTGCGCGAGCATGGCGCTCCCGTGGTCTGATCGGGGCACACCCCGGCACGCCGCACGCGACCCGGGACGCCACGACCGGACCACGCGCAAGTGCTCCGGGTGCGGCACGAGATGATCACCGCATGCAACAGATCATCTTGATGTCCGATCCTCGCGTGGCCGCCGTCCCCGTACACGAGTGCGACGAACCGCTCGTCGATGTCCGCCTGGACGGCTCACTGCCGGTGGACCTGCGCCAGGCGGATCGAGCCGAGACGTTCTCGTTCCTGCGGGTGGGCGTGCTCGACCGGTTGATCAAGGCCCAGGCGGCGCTGCCGGACGGGCTGCGGTTGTTGTTCGTCGAGGGGTACCGGCCGCCGGCACTGCAACGGCACTACTTCGAGGAGTACTCGGACGAGTTGCGGGCCGCGCATCCCGATTGGTCCGCCGACCGGATCCACGTCGCGGCCAGCCGGTACGTCTCACCACCCGACATCGCTCCGCACAGCGCCGGCGCGGCGGTCGACCTGACGCTGGTCGACCCGGACGGCCGCGAACTCGACCTCGGCACCCCGATGAACGCCAGTCCGGAGGACAGCGCCGAAGCCTGCTACACCGCCGCCGAGAACATCGACGCGACCGCCCGCACCAACCGCGACGTGCTGAGCGCCGCACTGACCGCCGCCGGACTGGTCAACTACCCCACGGAGTGGTGGCACTGGTCCTACGGCGACCGCTACTGGGCGCTGGCCACGAACGCGGAGGCCGCCCGCTACGGCCCGTGCGAACTCGACTGACGATGCCGGCGGGTGGCACTGCGATGACGGACAGTGCCACACCGCTCGGCATTTCGGCGGATTCCCTCGGCTTGTGGGGGGCGGGCAACGGCCACGCGGCCGTACTCGACACGTCATCTGTTCTTCGCCCCTCGACCCGGTCGGGCGTTCGGCCTTGCCCGGCACCGCTGCCCGCGGGCACCCGCCTGCGGGCAGCGGCATGTTCGGGCACCGGCCGTGCCGGCGGACGCTCGGGCCGAACACGTGGATAGGGTTTGCCCTTTCGCATCTGGGACGTGCCGGTCACGCGACCAGAACGCTCACGCCCAGCGTCGTTCATCCGAGGGAGTTGGGCCCGACAAGCGCCACCACGTCCCGGCACAGCTCGCAGCGTCGTACGCAGATCCCCGCGCAAGTGGGCTCGATCGTGAGGACGGACGCGGCATCAGCGGGGCGGCAGGGTCCATTCGATGGCGTTGAGGCGTTCGAGCGCGCGGTGGAGTTCCGCGGCCTCGGCCTTGTAGGTCGCGAGGGCCTGCGGGATGACGTGTACGGGCACCTGGTCTCGCAGGTCGCGGCGCAGGTCGGAGTAGCCCTGGCGGAGCTCAGCGAGGTCGGCCAGGAGGTGATGCCGCGCGAGGCGGGGCAGCAGGCGCGGGTGGCGGCGCAGGACCTCGTGGTCGCGGTACCCGGGCGGGCAGAGTTCGTACAGCGCCTCGGCCGTGCGCGGATCCAGGGCGGCCGGGACGGGCAGAGTCGCCGGGCCGGCGTGGTAGCGGCCCGTTGGCTCGCGACGTCGAACCGGCTGGGCTGCTCCCAGGGTGCGACGTCGTCGTGCTCGTTCATCAGTTCGAATCATCGCATGCCGGGCTCTCTCGGCAACCTGGACCTACTTTGGAAATCGGGCGGCAGGATCGGAGCTGATCGTGTCGAGCAATGAAGAACCCGAGTGGCCCCTCTCATGTACGAACTGCAGCACGGGGCTCGGCGGCGTTTCTACGGAGATCCGGTGACGTCATCAACACCTACAAGCACCACACGCGACGCCATGGGCAGACGACGGCTGTGGTGTCGGAAGCCTGGATTGATGACCGAAATGCGGCACGCTTCACGATCAAGTGGACCGCTCCAGACGGCACGACCGGCACCCGAGACGCGCTCGACCTCGCTCAGGCGGCAGTGAGCGAGTGGCTCCAGTTCTTTTCGATTCATGGGTTGGACGTGAATGCGGCCTGACGTGCTCCGTGTTGGCCGGCGTCAGGCTCGGGCGGGCCGGTCGGCGAGTTCGAGAACCATGGCGTTGTAGAACGGCGCGCCGTCCCACGGGTGGGACACGCCGACGGGGCGGTAACCCCACGACGCGTACGCGGACTGCGCCGGGACCGCCTCCGGTTCCGGGCGGACGGTGAGTGTCACCCGTTCGACGTGCAGGCCCTCGAGTAGCGCGGCGTGGAGAGCAGCGGCGATACCGCGGCGGCGCCACTTTTCACGGACCGCGAGTTCGAGGATCACCCACGTGCGGGTGCCGTCCTCGCGCTTGAAGTCGTCCGCGAGGACCTGGTCCACGTTGTTCCACCACCCGGTGTCGCGGGGGAGAAGGTATCCGTACGTGAACCCGATGACGTCTTCGCCGTCGCGGGCGATGATCAGACGCATGCCCGGCCGCTGCGTGTGGAAAAGATAGTGGTCGATGAACTGGGCTACGTCCGAGGGGCCTTCGCTGTACGGCGGTTCGGCGTAGACCTCCTCGTAGGCCGGCAGGAAGGCGTCGAGCTGTCCTGCGGCCTCCTGGCCCTCGTATCGCTCGTACGTCACCTCGGTCATCACGCTGCCCCCTTCGTTTTCACGTATTCGGCCAATTCGTCGGTGGCCTCCCGGGCGGAGACGGCGTCGACGGCGCGCAGCGCGCCGACCACCTCGGTGAGACGTCGCATGACGCGTCCCGATTCCACCTCTTCCAGGTCGGTCAAGCTTGCTACGGCTTGGGCGGCGCCTTCGTCGACTTCCCCGGCGCCGATCAGGCCCCGGGCCAGAGTGAGGCGGTACAGGGCCCGGTTGCGTCCGTAGTTGGCCTCCTGATGGGCGAGCGCAGCTCGCAAGAACGCGGTTGCCGCTTGGTGGTGGCCAAGTTCGGTGTAGAGGAGTCCCTGCGCGTAGTCCAGCTCGGCATGCCCGTGGAACGCGGCCCACTCGGGGGAGGGGCGCCCGCGCCCGTCGCGGTCGACGAGCCGCAGGGCGTCGCTCATGCGACGTCGAGCGGATGTGTCGTCGGCCAGCAGCGACAAGGCGCGTGCTTCCCGGGCGGCGATAAGGGATTGGAGGATCGGCGACCCCAGGCGGGTCGCACGGTCCTGAGCGGCCCGGGCCAAGTCGAGGCCGTCGCGAGGTCGTCCCTCGTGGCACGCCTGGAGGCTCATGGAGGAGAAGACCAGGATTTCGAGGTTGGTGTCGCGGAGCATCGTGGCCGTCGTCAGGGCCTCGCCCCAATAGCGTCGCGCGTCGTCCTGCTTGTCGGCGTCGTAGTACAGCCAGCCGCAGTGTTCGGCGACTTCCCCCGAGAGGAGGCGGAGTTGACGGCCGATCGTGTCCGGATACTTGCTGGTGTTGATGATGCGGCGGACGCGGCTCAGGTGGCGGACGGCCAGGGATCGGACGTCGCTGCCGCCGTACGTCGCGTCGAGCTGGAAGAGGACGTGAAGGCCGTCCCGGAGTTCGAGCAGATGTGTGGTGCCGATGGCGCCGGTGCCTCCGGCCGGGTTCAGGGGGACCACGTGGGCGGGCAAGCTCAAAGCGGAGGCTGCGCCGATGGAGTCGGCCAGGAAAGCCCGTCGGTCCACGCCGGTGCCCTTCTGCGCGAGGAGTGGTGCACTCCCCACGGTGACACCTGGCGGTGGTCCAGGAAACCCGATCTCGCTTGGGCAGACGGCGAACATGGCGTGGAGGGTCCGCCAGGCGCGTGCCCGGGGTGCAGGTGGGTCGGGTTGACGCCACCGGCGGTACTGGCGGTCCGTCAGGGTGACCGCTTCGCCGAGCAGGTGTGCCGCGGTGTGGAAGGCCCGCAGAAAGTCCGCCGGCTTGTCCCAGCCGCGCGCGCTACAGGCGTGTTCGAAGGGCGTCTGCTCCGGCACCACGTCACCTCCGTGATCTGAATCACTACGAACGGTAGCGACTCTCCGGGCGCCGCAAGGTCCGATGTCCGCGAAGAGTCCGGCCGAAAGTCCGCCGGAATGTCCGGTTGCGCCGGTTCTAGGGGCGTTGGCTGGTTTGAGAGCTCGACAAGCACGTACTAGCCATCGACCCGCTCGGAAGTTGCAGAGCAATGCCGAGCACACACGCGGAGGATGCACCCTCGTGAGTGATCGACTCACCGCGGTTCGTGTCGTGGAGACCAACGACCCGGAACAGCCCGTACAGCTCCAGCTCCAGGTGAATTGGGATGAGCCCGACGGCCGAGACTTCGACGTCACCCTGACCCAGCTTTGGGAGTTGCACGCGCACATCGGCACCCGGCTCGCCCGGTACCCCGCGCCCTCGCTGACGACTGGTGATGCGCGATGACGAGTCGTTCGCCGGGTGTTCGCCTTCCCAACGCCGGACGTCCCGCACGTCTGGTGGCGTTCGGGACATGGCTGTCGTCGGCCGCGCCGTCGAAGGCGCAGGCACATGTGCAGTGGTACGAGTCGGGCGCGGCGTGGCTGCGCCCGGGGATGGTGTTCTCGGCCGTCGTCGTCCCGGCCCGGCTGGTTCACGTCGCGCTCCGAGTGCGGAAACCGGAAGAGTGCGTCAAGCCGTTGGCGCGGCTCCTGGCCGGTCCGGTGTTCTACAGCCCCCCGGGGGCCGAGCACGAGTCGTCGTACACGGCGCTGCTGCCTGTGGCGGAGGGACGGACGTGGCGCGAGCCGCAGACGCGGCTGTGCTCGGGTCAGGGGCTGCTGTGGGTGCCGGCGCCCGGCCGGTACCTGCCGGCGCCCGATGGGTGTCCGTGGTGGGTTGTCGCCGGTGACGGCGACTCGTTGTGCGCGGCGGTCGACTTGGCCGCGCTCGTTCTGCGCTCTCGCACGGAACCGTTGCGGTGGTCGGGGTGATGAGGCGCCGGTGGTTGCTGTCGAGGCGGGCCACGGTCCGCCGAATCGGGGGACCTGCTCGGGAGAGCGCTGCGGTGAGGAGTACCGCCCCGATGACCAGCCGCCCGAGCGCTGGCAGCCAGGTCTACACGAGGTGCCTGCCGTCCCGGCGGGAATCCGCCTGGGAAGCCCGCCGGTTTGTGACCTCGGCGCTGGCCGCGTGGGGGCTCGCCGACGACGACGGCCAGGCGCTCGTCGTCATCAGCGAGTTGGTGTCGAATGCCCACCTCCACACCGCTACCCCGACGATCCGCGTCGGCGTACGGCGGATGGGGCCGCGACTGGTGCGGGTCTTCGTGGTGGACCGGTCGGACGTCATGCCGCTGGTCCGGCCCCCGGATGCCGGTTCCGTCGGCGGACGGGGGCTGACGCTGGTGGACGCGCTGTCCCAGGGTCGGTGGGGGGTGGAGCCGTTGCCTGTCGGCAAGCGGGTGTGGGCGCAGGTGACGGTGACCGCAGCGGACGGTCCCACGTGAGGGGCGAGCCGTGGATCGCCGATGGGTGGTCGGCCTGTGTTGGCGGTGCGAGCAGGTCGACGTTCCGGTGTTGTGGCTCGGCCCCGTGCACACCGACTTCGAGGGCGCCGGACCTTTCTACGTCTGCGAGCCGTGTATTCGCCGCCTGGAAGCCCTCGTCCGTGCCTACCAGGACCAGCGGGCCGGTGAATGACGAAGCGATCCGCCATCCCTCTTGTCGTGAAGGGAACCACGATGTCCATTGATCCTCCTGTTCCTTCGGACGCATCGCCGGAGGGGGGTGAGCCGTGGGAATGGCTGCTGAAAGCAGCCCCGTTGGCGCCGCAGGCGCGCGCCGAGTGGGCGCACGCTCGGGCCGGTGGTTCACGCCGGGAACGGTGTTCTCCGCCGTGTCGCTCCCGGCCGGGGCGGTTCACGCCGCGATCGGCAACTGGCGGACGTGGAACCAGTTCGCCGAACACCTCACGTCGGTGATCGACGGGCCGATGTTCTACCGGCCGAGGACGCGCGGCAGCGACGACGACACGTACACGGGTCTCGTGCCCTACTCCGTGGGTCGCCGCTGGGTCGTGCCGTTGACGACCCTGGAGCCTGCTCACCGGCCCCTGCTGATTCCCGCGCCCGATCGGTACACGCCGGAGCGCACCGGCCCGTGGTGGGTGGTCTCGGTAGAGGAGTCGAAAGGCTTCTGTTCGACACGGGCATTGACCCGGCTCGTCAACGCCGGTCGCGGAAGGTGGCTGGACGAGTGATCCGGGAGCAGACCTACCGGCGCCTGGGGGACGCGATCAGGGACGCGTCCGCCGGGCGGTTCGATGGCCGTCCACCCACTGCGGTGTACGGCTGACCCAGACCTGTCCCCTGCCGCCGCCCGCTCCCGGTCCCACGAGACGGGCGGCACCCGGTCCTGCGGGCAAACTCGCGCGGCTGCGGGACCGGTCCCCCATTGCCCCACGCCCGGCCGGAGAAGCCGCGCCCACCGCGAGGCCGGGCGTGGGGCACCGACGACAGAACGTGCAGGAGGTTGGTTCGAGTGCACCACAGGAACAAAGTCAATCCCGAGAGACTGCGCCGTCTGGACGAGGCAATCGCGGAGGCGGGCGCCGGGTGGTGCCTGCCGCGCGAGCCCCGGACTCATATCTGACCGAGGTGTTCGAGCACCCCGACCGGGGCGGGGTGTACGACGCCTTGGACTGCCCGACTGGATCGCACGTCACCCTGCTCCGCGAGTTCCCGATCGACGGCACCGGGCCGGTCTGGTTCAAGGTGCTGCCGGCGGGGGCTCGCGTGGACGACATCGGGGCGCGCTGGTTGGTCGGTACCGCGGCTCAGGTTCACGACTGGTACACGGAGTACCGGCGGTTCCTGATCGACACCGGTTGGCGAATCGCCGAGTCGACGAGCATCAACGTCGAAGTGATCGAGCCGGCTCGGCTCGTCTCCTGACCGGCCCATCGAACTCCCGCCCCGGCCGTGCTGTTGTGCGCCCGGCCGGGGAGCGGGCCCCTTCCATCTCATCGTGGAGGTCCGCGTGACCGCACGTCCGATCAGCACCGGAGATCAAGCCGCGTCCTGCTACTTCCGAACGACGGTCGATCACCCCTACCGCAAGGCGCTCGTTCAGATCTGCGAGCCGTGCAACATGCTGTGCCGTCACTGCTTCGTCAACGCCACGAAGCGCGGCACGTTCATGTCCGTCGTCCAGATCCGGGAGCGGCTGATCCCGGCCCTCCTGGCCGCCCGGGTCACGCGCGTCACGGTGACCGGCGGGGAGCCGTTCGTCCACGAGGACCTGATCGAGATCGTCGCGGAGTTCCGCCCGGCCGGGCTCTCCGTCGGCGTCTGCACCAACGGCACGGGCGTGAGCGACGCGGACGTGACCGCGCTGGCCGCGCTGGACGCCCACATGAATGTGAGCCTGGACGGGTTCGCGGAGGAGTCGCACTCCGTGTTCCGCGGCCTCCCTGGGTGCTTTGAGGAAACGGTCCTAACGATCCGGCGGTTCGCTGCGGCCGGCATCCTCCAGGGTTTGCTTTGCACGCCGAACAACCTCGCGGAGGACGAGGAGTATCGGAAGCTGGTCGAGTTCGCCCGGGACCAGGGCGCGAAGTACGTGCTGATGATCCCGCTGGGGTCGATGGGGCGGGGCGCGTCCAAGTCGGCGCAGGAGAAGCTGCGCACGCCCGACGAGCAGATGCGGGAGATCCGGCGGATGACCGCGCCGTTCGAGGCCGACGGCCTGGAGATGGTGAACATCCGGTTCCCCAATGCGGACAAGCCGTTGGCGCCGTGCGAGGCCGGGAACATCATCTACGTCTTCACCGATGGTGGTGTGGCGATCTGCCCGTACCTGGTGTTCGCCGCCCGGACGAAGGTTTCCCGGCACCCGGACACCGACTTCCTTGTCGGGAACGTGTGGGAGCACGACGATGTCGCGGCGCGGCTGGACGCGTACGGCAAGTTCAGTGATCGGTGGGATTTGGGCGGCAACTCGACGTGCGGGGCCTGCTCGATGTCGGCCTCGTGCGGGAAGGGATGCCCTGCGGCTGTCGTGGCCGCCGGGGAACGGATCGGCGCGCTCGACACCGAGCAGTGCCCAGTCGTCCCGAGGCAGGCACGGATGTTGCCCGTGGTCGGTGCGTGATGGCCGGGGAGTTCTTCACGATCGACGGGCCGGGCGGCGTGGGGAAGTCGACGGTGACGGCCGCCGTGGCGTTGGAGCTGCGGACGATCGGTGTCGCGGTGTGCCAGACCCGGGAGCCAAGCGACACTCCGTTGGGGCTGCTCGCCCGGAATGGCACCGACACGTACCGGGGTATGGCGATGTCCTGCCTGATCGCGGCGGACCGGTACGCGCACCTGGACGAGGAGATTCGGCCGGCGCTCGCGCGCGGCGAGACGGTCGTGTGTGACCGGTACATCGCCTCGTCGCTGGTGCTCCAAGTCCTGGACGGCGTGAACGTCGATGTGGTGTGGGAGCTGAACCGGCACGCCGACATGCCCGACGTCGCCGTGATCCTCAACGCCCGCACCGACGTGATCGAGACGCGGCTGACCAGCCGTGGCGCGCACAGCCGGTACGAGCGCGACCCTGGCAGCACCGCGCGGGAATGCGCTGCGTTCCGCAAGGCCGCTACGTTCCTCATGGCCGCCGGCGTCCGCGTCCTCCAACTCGACGCGAGCGACGAAGGCCCGGCCGCCGTCGCCAGTGCCGTGGTCGCGGCCGTCAGGGGCCCGTGGATGAAAGGCAATTCATGACCAGCCCGAGCACGCTCGACGTGCTGACGTTCAACCTGAACAACCCGAGCCGGCAGCGGGCCGAGCGCCAGCTCGCCTACCTCGCGGCGCGGCCCGAGCAGGTGCACGTGCTCACCGAGACGGCCGACAGCGCCGGGTGCGCGTTCCTGGAGGAGCGCTTCACCGCGGCCGGGTACTCGGTGACGTTCCCCCGCCCCGAGCAGCGGGGCGAACGCGGCGTGATGGTCGTCAGCCGTCTCGCCACCCGTCCGGCGCCGTTCGCCGTCGGGTACCTGCCGCACCGCGCGGTCGCGGTCACGGTCGACACCGACCGGGGGCCGCTCGACGTGATCGGTCTGTACGTGCCGTCGCGGGACGCGTCACCGGAGAAGCGGGAACGCAAAGAGCGATGGCTGAGGGAGTGCGCGGCGGTGCTTCCCGATGGCCGGACCGGCGCCCGGGTCGTGCTTGGTGACCTCAACGTCCTGGAGCCTGATCACTCCCCGCGCTACCGGTTCTTCGCCCCGTTCGAGTACGACTTCTACGGGGCGTTCGGCCGGGCCGGGTACGCGGACGCGTTCCGGACGCTGTACGCGGACGCACTCGAGTATTCGTGGGTCGGGAAGACCGGTGACGGATACCGCTACGACCACGCGCACGTCTCGGCCGGCCTGGGCGGCGCGCTGCTCGACTGCTCGTACGTCCACGAGCCCCGCACCGGACCGAATCGGCTGACCGACCACTCGGCGCTGACCGTGCGGCTCGCCGTCACCGCTTCGGTGCCGCTGCCGGTGACTGACCCCACGCGGGCCGAAGAACCCGTGCCCGCCCTGTTCTGACACCCGTACGACCGTGGGAGATGTGGATGGACGAGAACACCTGGGAACAGATCAACCGGCTCCGCCGCTGGTTGGACGAGAACGCCGGCGAGCAGACCGAGCGGGAACGCACGCTGCTGCGCGTGCTCAAGGTCGGCGAGGAGTACGGCGAGGTCGCGGAGGCCCTGCACGGGGCTCTCGCCGCGAACCCGAGGAAGGGCGCGTCGCACTCGTGGGATGACGTGCGGAAGGAGTTGGTGGACGTCGCGGTGACGACGTTGGTAGCACTCGCGACACTCACCCCCGACGCGCGGAACGTCTTCGACGAGCGGCTCAACGGTCTCGTGGATCGCGTCCTGTCGCCGTCCGCCGGGTCCTCGTAGAGCCGGGCGCGAGAGGGAACGGGTGGCCCGGGGGATGGGGCAGAGTCGGCTCTGCTGGGTCTTGCTCAAATGAGCGTGACGAACGCTCGGGCTCACCCGTTAACCGTGGACAGACGCGTTTCGGCCATCGCCGAGGCGTGTCGGGCCCCACCCGCCCTTCGGGGCTGCGGTGGCCGGCGGGTGGCCGTGCTCCGCAAAGCTGGTGGCCCGCTGAGCAGGGGCTCGGCGCTGATTCGGCGCCGGGCCCCCTTGCTTGTTCGAAGGTTCGCCCGCCCGTGTACCCATGGGCGCACGGGCCTGTGCCGATCCGGGTAGTGTCGGGCTGGAACGGGCCGAGACGTGCCGGGACGGGTTCGCGTTAGTCGAGGTCGCGGCATTTGCGCAGGTCAGGCGGGGTTCCGCGCGAGGGGAGGACACCCGGATGCACGCGCTGGGCGCGAAGGTGGACGGCGAGCTGGTGGGCATCACCCACTTCCTCGTGCACGCCAGCACGACGGCGCCCGACGTGTGCTATCTCCAGGACCTGTTCACCGCACCGAAGGCCCGGGGCAAGGGGGTTGCGGGCGCGTTGATCGCCGCGGTGGCCGATTGGGCCCGCGAACGCGAGTGCTCGCGGGTGTACTGGTCGACCCATCAGGACAACGCCCCGGCCCGCCGGCTCTACGACCGGGTGGGGCTGAACCGGGGCTTCGTGCTGTACCAGATCACCCTCTGAGGGCACCGGGCACCGGGCACCGGGCACCGGGCCCGGGGGCCCAGGGCACCGGCGACGCCGGGACGCCGGGCGCGGCGTGTGCGGCTACGGCGCGAGTCGGGCGGCGAGCAGCGCGGGGGCCTCGGCCAGGGACGGGCCGTACCAGGTGAGGTGGCGGCCGCTGACGAGTGCGGCCGGGACGCCGGGGAACGCCTCGGGGCCGTCGTCCGCGCTGAACGCGTAGGGTTCGTCCGGCAGGACCACCAGATCCGGTGCGGCGGCCCGCAGTTCCTCCAACGGGATCCCGGGCCAGCGCTCGGGGTGGGACGCGAAGACGTTCACGACGCCGAAGCGGGCGAGGACGTCGCCGGCGAAGGTGTCCCGGCCGGCCACCATCCAGGGACGGCGCCACACCGGGATGATCGCCCGTCGCGGCGGCGGAGCCGGCGGCAGCGCGGCCCACGCGGCGCGGCAGCGGTCGAGCCAGGGCGGGACGGGCAGCCGGCACCCGATCGCGAGCATGCGTTCGAGCGCGGTGAACGCCTCGTCCAGGCCGCGAACCCGGGTAACCCACACGGCGATTCCGGCGGCTCGCAGCGCGGCCAGATCCACCGCGCGGTTCTCCTCCTCGTTGGCCAGGACCAGGTCCGGGGCGAGCGCGCGAATCGTGTCCAGGTCGGGGTTCTTGGTACCGCGCACCCGGACCACGTCCAGCTCGGCGGGATGCGTGCACCAGTCGGTGGCGCCGACCAACAATCCGGGCGCGCTCGCCGCGACCGCCTCGGTGAGCGAGGGCACCAGCGAGACCACCCGACGGACGTCGTCCGGTACGGGCACGCTCAGGTCGAGGTCGTCACGCATACGCCGACCCTACGACCGCGCGGGCGCGGGACGCCCGGGCACCGGGGCGGTCGTCGCGCCGCGGGCTCGCGTCACGGGCGCGCCCGGTAGCTGCGCAGCCACATCCGCACGCCGTCGTCGACGATCCGCCCGATCTCGGCGGAGGTGACCTCGTGCAGGCCGTCCCGGGAGCGATGGATCGCCTCGTGCGCGGTGAGCAGGACCAACTGGTGTGTCGCCAGGGGCACATCGGGAATGTCCAGGACGCCCGCCTCGACGTACTTGCCGATCTCGCGGGCCACCGCCTCGTCGAAGGCCGGGCGGGGCCGGGCCCATTCCTCGGCCAGTTCGGGATGACGCCACTGCTCGGCCACTATCACCCGCCGCAGGGCCACCATCTCCCGATCCAGCACGAGTTCGGTCCAGATCCGGGCCGCCGCGCGCAGGTCGTGCTCCAGGTCGCCCGACTCGTGGAAGAGCGCGGCGAAGCGGGCGACGGAACGATTCGCCGCGTCCCGCTGGGCCGTCTCGACAACCGCGACGAACAGCGTCTTCTTGTCGCCGAAGTGGTTGTACACGGTCTGCTTGGAGGCGCCCGCCTCGGCGGCGATCACATCGACGCTCGTATCGGTGAAGCCGTACCGCAGAAACACCCGCTTGGCCGCCTCGACGATGGCTTGGCGCTTGTCGGGTCGCCCCGGCCGCGCGGCGGGACGCGGCGACTGCCCGGCCGATCCGGTATCCCGTCGGCCTTGACCACTTGGACTCATGCGTCCAATACTAGCGGAGCAGTATTTTTACTGGACGGTCCAGTCAACAAATTCGGTCGACACCCGGGAGCAGCCGCGTCGTCACCCTCCTTGCCTGGAGGCGCGCAGCGTGATGGCCCTGTTCTCGATCCTGCTCACCACGCTGCTCTATCTCGGCTGCACGCTGTACCCGTGGAGCACACTGGGCACGATCCGCTGGGTCCAGACCGTATCCCTGCTCAATCCGCTGACCTACGTGAGCGAGGGCTTCCGCGCCGCGGTCACGCCGGCCGATCACCTCGGGCTGTATGTCGTGTATCCGGTGCTGCTCGGCCGCACCGCACCGCTGCTCGGGCGGGAAGTCCACCATTTCCGGCGCCGGGTGGTGGGCCGAGTCGGGTGGGTGCGGACCGCCGGCCCGTGGACCACGGGGAACCCGGGCCCGGTCGGCGGTCGGGGCCTCTCCTAGGGTGGGTTCCATGAGCACACGCACGGAAAGCAGCACCTCGGACGACGCGGCCGGCGCCGAGGGACGCTTCGACACCGGGCTGTTCGACGCACTGCGCGCGGACGCGATAGCCGACGTCACGAGTCTGCGCGAGTTGTACGAACAACCCGGCGCGGCCGCGGCCGCCAAGGAGATGGACCGGCTCACCGAGAAGACCCGCGCGCTGGTCGGCTGCGCGTCGCTGGTCTTCGTCGCCAGCACGGACGCGCAGGGCCGCTGCGACGTGACCCCGCGCGGCGGCCCGGCCGGCTTCGTCACCGTGCTGGACGACCGCACCCTGGTGATCCCCGACGCCACCGGCAACAAGCGCCTGGACACGCTGCACAACGTGCTGGAGACCGGCCGGGTCGGGCTGCTGTTCGTGATTCCCGGGCGCACCACCACACTGCGCGCCAACGGCCGCGCGTGCGTGTCGGCGCGACCGGACCTGCTGGAGCAGTTGACCCCCGTGGGCAAGCCGCCGGTGAGCGCCCTCGTGGTCGAGGTGGACGAGGTCTACCCGCACTGCCCCAAGGCACTGCTGCGCAGTTCGGCCTGGAAGCCGGAGGGCTGGCTGCCCGCCGACGCGCAGCCGAGTTCCGCCGAGGTGACGCTGGCCCAACTGCGGATGCCCGGGTTGACCATCGAGGACATCCGGCAGGCGGAGGCGGACTCGCTCAAGTACCGCTACGAATAGCCGAAGGGGTCGGCGGGGGGGGCCGGCCGCTCCGGGGTTGGCACCGGACCGGACCGGGAATCCGCCTCCCGTTTTCGAGTGACGGACCCGCGGAGGACTTCGAGACCTTGGAGTACATCACGTGAACGCGCTGCCACCCGCCGATCCCACCGTGCTGCACCCGATGCCGGGGCAGCGGCGCGTGGTGCTGCTCAAGCCGTTGGTGACGTCGCCATTGATCGAGGTCGGGGAATTCTCGTACTACGACGACCCGGACGATCCCACCGCGTTCGAGACCCGCAACGTGCTCTACCACTACGGCCCGGATCGACTGGTGATCGGCCGGTTCTGCGCGCTGGGCGAGGGCGTACGGTTCATCATGAACGGCGCCAACCACCGGATGGACGGCCCCTCGACGTTTCCCTTTCCGATCATGGGTGGGTCCTGGGCCGAGCACTTCGACCTGATCACCGGCCTCCCGGGTCGCGGTGACACGGTGGTCGGCAACGACGTGTGGTTCGGCTACCGGTCCACCGTGATGCCGGGCGTACGCATCGGCCACGGCGCGATCGTCGCCTCGGGCGCGGTGGTGGTCGACGACGTCCCCGACTACACGATCGTCGGCGGCAATCCGGCCCGCCCGATCCGCACCCGACACAGTCCCGAAGACATCACCCGTCTGCTCGAACTGGCCTGGTGGGACTGGCCGATCGAGCACATCACCCGGCACCTGCGCACCGTCATGTCCGGCACGGTCGCCGAACTGGCGGCGGTCGCCCCCACCCCGACCGACTGATCGGCCGCCGCGCCCCGGAAACCTTCGCCGGGTCGCGGCGTGTCGCGCCTGTTTTGCGCCGCACCCACGGCGCGCCCCGCACCGCCCGTACCGCGCCGCCCCCGCACCGGGGCGCGGCGCGGGCTCATGTCGCGGGCGGGACGGCCGCGAGCAGGGCGTGGGCCAGGTGGCGGGCCCGAGTGGCCGGGGCCGGGGTGCGCTCGCGGAGCGCGGTGACGATGGCGCCGTCCATCAGGAGGGCGAATCGGCTTGCCTGGACGGCCGGTTCGGCGATTTCGGCGGCGGTCAGGAGTTGTTCCAGGTAGTCGACCACGTGTTCCTTGTGGGCCGCCGCGACCCGATGTGCCGGGCTGTCCGGGTCGGCCGACTCGATCATCGTGTTGATGAACGCGCAGCCCCGGAAGTCCTCCCGCTCGAAGCGCTCGGCGAGCGCGTCGAAGACGGTGAGCGGATGCCCGCCCAGGGCCTCGACCCGTTCGGCGAGCCAGCTTCGCCACCGCCGGTCACGGGCCTCCAGGACGGCGACCACGAGGTCGTCCTTGCTCGGGAAGTGCCGATACATCGAGGCCCGGCCCACGCCGGACTCGGCCAGGATGCGCTCGACGCCGACGGCACGGATGCCCTCGGCATAGAAGAGTTCCTCGGCGGTGGCGAGCAGGCGGTCGCGGGCGTTGACGGGCACGTTCGGATCCTAACTCCTCTTGACCGAAAACGGTACCGATCAGTACCGTCTGCGAAACGGCACCGATCGGTACCGTTTGGGTTTCGAGGCTCTCGGGAGTCCGCATGTCGTCCACACCCACCACGACCACACCCCCGGCGGTCGCCGCCGAGGAGACCGACGGCGAGGAACTCCTCGCCCGGGTCGCCCGCCAACTCGGCCGGGTACCGAACCTGTACGCCGCGCTCGCGAGCGGCCCGGCCGCGCTGGAGGGCTACCTCGCGATGCGCGACCACCTCACCCGAGGCGTGCTGCCACCGCGCCTGCGGGAGCAGCTCGCGCTGCTGATCGCCCAGGAGAACGAGTGCACCTACTGCGTCAGCGCGCACTCCTTCCGCGGCGGCCTGATCGGGCTGACCGAGCAGGAGCTGCGGGCCACCCGCGACGGGCACGACGCGGATCCGCACACCGACGCCGTCCTGGGCCTGGCCCGGGCGATCCTGCGCACCCGGGGCCGGGTCGCCGAGCCGGACCGCGCGGCGGCCCGCGCGGCCGGGGTCACCGAGGCCGAACAGGCCGAGATCGTCGCGCACATCGCGCTGAACACGCTGTCCAACTACTACAACCACCTGGCCCGGCCGGAGCTGGACTTCCCGGAGGTGCAGGCATGACCTCGCACCGCACCTGGCTGGACGCGTCCGTCGAGCTCGTCGACGGCTACCCGGTGATCGGCGCCGACGGCGAGTCCACCGTCTTCGTGCCGAACGCCCGGGTCGCCTTCGAGGGCGGGTTCGCACACCTGGGCATCCCCGGCACCGGCGTCGTCCAGATCGTCTCGGCGCCTGCCGTACGCCGGATCACCCACCGGATCGAGCCGACGGCGAGCTGACCCCGCGGTGGCGCGCCGGCCGGTACGGGAGTCCGGCCGGCGCGCCCGTCCCGGGCAACAGCGGCATGCGCGTCGTCGCGGTCGGGTAATCGCGATGAGTTTTCCCGACCGATCGCGATGAGTTCTTCCGACCATTCGAGTCCACCCCTCGAGGACCCGCTGGACTCGTAGTGGACCCGCGGTGGATTTCGGACCGGAATCGAACGACGACGCGCGGCACCGCCGCAGAGGAGTCACCCCATGACACTGGACCTGCAATCGCCGGCCGCGACCATCGCCCGGCTCGCGGACGGGATCGAGGACGAACGACTCGACGATCCGACGCCGTGTACGCACTACAGGATCCGGGATCTGCTTTCCCACCTGGTCGGGCTGACCGCCGCGTTCCGCGACGCGGCGCGCAAGGAGTTCGGCCCGTCGACGCAGACCGCACCCGGTGGCACGATGCCCGCCCTGGATCCGCGGTGGCGCGATCTGCTGTCTCGGCAGTTGCCCGAGATGGTGGACGCCTGGCGCAAGCCGGACGCGTGGGAGGGCGAGACCCAGGCCGGTGGCGTGACGTTGCCCGCCGAGATCATGGGCCTGGTCGCACACAACGAACTCGTCCTGCACGGCTGGGACCTGGCCCGCGCGCTGGGCCGGGACTACACGGTGGACACCGCGAACCTGGAGGCGTCCCTGGCCTTCCTCACCCCGCCGCCGGACGCCGACCACTCCGTCGACGCCCCCGTGGACGCCCAGGGCCTGTTCGCCCGCGCGGTGCCGCTGCCTGCCGACGCTCCGCTGCTCGACCGCGTGGTGGCCATGGCCGGACGAGCCCCGAACTGGCCTGCGGCGGAGTAGGCGCGGGCCGCGACGGGCGGGCGGATCGTACCGGCCGGATCGCTGCGGAGTCGCCCGCCCGCGCCGCGTCCGCCGAACGCTCGTGCGCCTCGGCCAGGTCCTCCTCCGTCGGCGCGTCGTCCTGGGTCAGCCGCGGTCGCCAGTAGCCCGCGAACTCGATCCGCCCCTTGGCCAGGCCGCGTTCGTCCACCAGGTGTCGGCGCGGCGCCCGCACCACACCGGCCGCGCCCGCGATCCAGGCCCGCACCGAGCCGCCGGGCAGCTCCGCACCGCGCACCACGCCCAACAGCACGTCGCGGTCCCCGGGCGGGACTTCGCCGCGATGCAGCCAGTGCACGGTGAGTTCGGCTCGGCTCGGCTCGGCTCGGCTCGGCTCGCGAAGTGTTGATTCTCGGCCGTGTCGGCACCTCGGCGTACACGATCGCGCGAGCGCCCGCCGGCAGCGATGCCAGAATCGAGCCGATCGCGGGCAGCGCGGTCTCGTCGCCGACGAGGAGGTACGTATCGGCGGCGCCGAGCGCGCGGGCGTAGCTCGCCGACGGGCCGCAGCGGCCCAGCATGTCGCCGGGCCGGGCCGTCCGGGCCCGAGAATCCAAGGGTTCGAGAGAGACCGAGAGCCCGCTACGAACCGCCGGGGCGGCGGCCGGGTAGCGTGCGAGGCGTACCGGATCTTCCGGGAGCACGGACCGCGAAGGGAACGAGCCGCACGATGACGCCGCAAGCGCAGAGCCCGCACGAGGACACGGTGCTGGTCGATCGGGTCGGCCCGGCGGGTCGACTCGGACGGATCACGCTGAACCGCCCGCGCGCGATCAACGCGCTCGACCACCCGATGGTGCGCCGGATGCACGCCGCGCTCGCGGAATGGGCGGGCTACGACGAGGTCGCCGCGGTGTTGGTGACCGGAGCCGGCGAGCGCGGGCTCTGCGCGGGTGGCGACATCCGGGCGATCCGTGCCGACGCACTCGTGGGCGGGCACGCGGCGCGCGAGTTCTGGCGGGACGAATACCTGCTCAACGCGCGGATCGCGGCCTACCCGAAGCCCTACGTGGCGATCATGGACGGCGTGGTGATGGGCGGCGGCGTCGGCGTCTCCGCACACGGCGACGTCCGGATCGTCACCGAACGCTCGACGGTTGCCATGCCGGAGACCGGGATCGGCTTCGTGCCCGACGTCGGCGGCACCTACCTGCTCTCCCGCGCGCCCGGCGAACTGGGCACGCATCTGGCGCTGACCGCCGGGCCGATCGGCGCCGCCGACGCGATCCTGTGCGGGCTCGCCGACCACTTCGTACCGGTCGACCGGTTGCCGGCGCTGCTCGACGCGCTCGCCGCCGAGGACCCGGCCGATGCCGCCGCACGCCACGCCGAGATCGCGCCGGCGGGCGAACTGGCCGAGCGGCGCGAGTGGATCGACGCGTGCTACGCGGCGGACAGCGTCGAGGAGATCATGGACCGGCTGCTCGGCAGCGGCGAGCCGGCCGCGAAGGAGGCCGCCGAATCGATCGCCGGGAAGTCGCCGACGTCGCTCAAGGTCACCCTGGCCGCGCTGCGCCGGGCCCGGGAGTTGGATTCGCTGGCTCTCGTGTTGGACCAGGAGTATCGGGTCTCGTGCGCGTCGCTGGCCACGGCGGACCTGGTCGAGGGCATCCGCGCGCAGGTGGTGGACAAGGACCGTGATCCGCGCTGGTCGCCCGCGACGTTGGCGCAGGTCGGTCCGGCCGAGGTCGCGGCGTTCTTCGCGCCGCTGGGTGAACGGGAGTTGGGGTTGGCGGCGACGACCCGCTGAGCGCTGCGTCGCCGGTCGGTTCGTCCGTCGCCGACCCGACGGGCCCATCCGGCCGCGGGCCGCGGTGCCACGTGGCCCCGGCGGGCGAGACCTGTCCCAGGGATGCCTGAGCCACCTTAGGCACCCGCCGGGCGGGAGTGGCCCGGCGGATGCGGCATCCGCCCGATGTCGGCGACCCGACTGGCCCGCGAGGCTGTGACCACGAGCCGGACGCACCGGGTCGGAGGGAACGGGAGCGGGTCATGGTCGAGTACGACATGTTCAAGGCACGTGAGCGCGAGATCCTCGCCAGCGCGGAGCAGTCACGAGTGCGGCAGGCGGCGTGGCGGGCGCGCCGGGCCGAGGCGAAGGCGCGCCGGGCCGAGCGTGTGGGGGCGGCGGCGCTGGCCACCCTCGCGGTGATCGAGGTAGGCGACGTGCACCGGCAGTTGCACCTCTTGGCTCGGTGAGCACCGGGAGCACCGGGAGCACCGGGAGCACCGGGAGCACCGGGAGCACGCCCAACGGCGCTTCGTGGCAGGTCTGTTCCCGTCGCGCGGCGGGTGTCCTCGGGCGCCGCCGAGCATGGCCCGTGGTCGGCTCTTCCCGCGCGACGACTCCCGTGGGAGAGTGATCGCCGCACGCGCCGAACCCCGGATGGGCACGATAGAGGTGTGGAACTGTGTCGGTCCTCGATCTCACTCCAGAGCGCATCGCCGAGGATACGCGGTACCTGCTTCGTGACATCCCGCCCGACCGCACGATTTTGCTGCATTCATCGCTCAGAGCCTTTCTGGAGCCCCTGTCCGCCCGGGAAGCGACCCGCGGTCGTGACGGTGCGGGTCCCGGTGTCGTACGGTCGGGCCCCGAGGCCGATATGGCGAAGGTCGTCGTGGACGGGGTCGTCGACGGCCTGGGACGCGACGCCACCCTTGCCGTACCGACCTTCACCTCCTGGAACTCGCTGACCTCGCACGCCTATCGGGCCGCGGTCGAGGGGAAGACCCCCGAGGATCGCGCCCGCATCGAAGCCGCCCTGCCCGCTTTCGATCCCGCAACCACCCCGTCGGAGGAGGTCGGCTTCCTGACCGAGGTGATCCGGCGGCGCGGATTTCGCAGCAGACATCCACAGACGTCGTTTGCCGCCATCGGGAAACGTGGTCGCGAAATTGTCGACGGTCACGACCCGCGCAGTCACTTGGGCGAGGCTTCCCCGCTCGGCGCCCTGTACCGAACGCCGAACACCCACATTCTCATGGCGGGCACCGACTGGGACACGTGCACGGCCTTCCACCTGGCGGAGTACAAGCGGGAGAATCCACAGGAGCGGCACTACCAGACTCGGGTGTACAGCCCGCTCAACGGTCGCGGTGAATTCACCCAGTACCGCGACGTGGTCCTTGACGACAGTGACTTCATGGGCATCGGCAAAGCCTTCATGGAACACGGTGCCGGCCTCACGAAGGGTGGCTTCATCGGAGGCGCGAAATGCCTTTTGGTGCCCTTCAAACCGGCCGTCGACTTTGCGGTTCGGTACATGGAAGAGAATCGTGTACCGCTCGCGCCGGAGGACCTGAGGAAATTCACGATGCAGCGGGACCTGGTCGACGGGTATACCCAGACCAAAGAGTTCTCGCAGGAGCGGCAGAGCTTTCTGCTCCGCCCGGTGGGGGCGCGTATTTCGTCGAAGCAGCTCGGATTGACCATGACGCCCGCGTCCGAGGCGCTGCGAACGCCCCGGAAGGACCTCAGTCACCGCGATCGGGTGACCGACCAGAGCCCGGCCTACCGAGCCGCGGTGTCGCGCCCCCGGGAAATCTCCTCGGAGTGAGTCCGGCCGCCCGGGTCCGCCGTGGGCTTCGCTTTCACGGCGTCGGTTCGGGTGTGCGCGGGCCCCGCCGGGTGATCACGCGGGTGGTTGTGGTGGTGGGCAGAATCGGGGGTGGTTCGGTGGGCTCCGGCACCGGCCCCGGCAGCGGGCGAGGGGTCCGCCCCGGGCCGAACTCGAGCGCGATCACGTGTTCGCGCAGGGTGCGGTCGAGCAGGACGACGGAGGCCGCCTCGGGTACGACCGCGCCGCCCTGTACGGACAGCGCCAGCAACAACTGCGCCAGACCGCGCCGGTGTTTGTCGAAGACCCGCCCGGGGACCCAGCGCCCGCGCCGCTCTTGGCCGGCCAGCGCGTCGGCCGCGTCCACCGCGAGCAGTACCAGGTGAAGTTCGCGCCGCTGTCGGCCGGCGGATCGGGCCAGCCAGCGGCGCATCCAGGGTCTGCTGCCGCAGTCGTGCACCAGCACCGGTCCGCCGCCGCGCACCTGCGTGCGCAGCCGCCGCACGTGTTGCAGTCGCACCCACGGCCGATAGACCGCGTACGGCAGCCAGCCGGGCATCCGGGTCTGATATTCGACGTGCACCGTGCGCGGGTCGATCACCGTCGCCGATCGGGACCAGCGGTGCAGCAACGTGCTCTTGCCACTGCCGGGCAGCCCGGAGACCACCACCACCGAGTCGCTCGGGTAGCCCAATACGGCGGGCCCGCGCTCGCGTCCGCGCAGGTCCACCATCCCGCGCGGGCGCAGCGGCAGGCCGGGATCGGCCGGCGGTTTTTCCCGCGCGTCCGTCCGGTCCGGCCTGTGCGGCTCGCCCACTGTCGCCTCCCCCACAAGCGGACATCCTCACAGGTCGCGCCGCCTGCGGGGCAGCCGGGGCCGCCAACGATAATCATCGTCGACGGCCGCCGCCGCGTGGGAGTGGACGCGCCCGGCCACCGCCCGGTCACCCGGTCGGTGGCCGGCCCGGACTTCCGCACGTGCCCGCCGACCGGACCGGCGAGCGGGGCCCCAGGATGTTCAGCCCGTCTTCGCCTCCCGCGGCTCGTGCCGGTCCCCGTCCCGGATCAGCCACGTGCACAACACCGCCGCCGCGAACGCCAGGACGGACATCAGCAGGCACACCTGTGCCAGGCCCGCCGTGAACGCCTCGCGGGCGCTGTCCAGCGCGGCCGGATGCTCGGACAGCGGCTCGAACCGCCCGGAGACCACGCCGTCCCGAGCCTGGTCGACGGCGCCTTCGGGCACCCCGCCGCGCGCCGGCACGTCGCCGCCCAGTTCGTCCCCCACCCGTGCGGTCAGCAGCGCGCCGCCGGCGGCGACCCCGATCGAAGTGCCCAGCGAGAAGAGCATGTTGGTCGCACCGGAGGCCCGGGCGGCCGCGGCCGGGGACGCGGCCTGAACGTGGCTGCGGGACGGAGTCGGGCGCGACGCGGAGCGGAAAGCGGGGCCGGGCGCGGAACCGGGTGGGCCGCCTCCGACGGATGGCGAGGCGGTGGCGCTGAGGGCGCGGCGCGCTTATGGCCGAGTCGGAGTGCGTGGCCGGGCCGTTCGTAGGCGCGGCTCATGCGGCGAAGCAGCACGGTCCACACGACGGCGGGCCGGTGCGCGGCGGCGTCGGGCATCGGCGCGGACCGGACCCGGTCTCAAGCGCAGTGCGGTGCGTGAGGGCGGGCGACTGCGGCGGTGGTGCCGGGGGCGGCGTGGTGGGCGGGAGGGGGGCCGTCAGTGGTCCTTGACGGTCAGGCCCAGGAGATGCGCGAAGGCGGGCGCCAGGGTGAGGAGTTGGGCGGTGTTGATGGTGGCGCCGCGTAGCGCTTCGAGGCCGGACGCGATGTCGAGGGCGCCGGCCTCGCGCAGGTCGACCCGGGTCATTCGGGCGCCGTCCAGGCGGGCCCGCTCCAGGGTCGAGCCGGGGAAGCCCACGTCGGTCAGGGTCGCGCCGGCGAAGTCGACGTCGCGGAGCAGGCAGTCCACGAAGGTGACCTCGCGCAGCTTGGTCTGCCGCAGGTTGACCGAGTCGAACTTGCACTGATGAAAGACCACGCGCCGCATCGTGGCGCCGAAGACCTCGGTCCCGGCCAGTACGCACGCGGTGAACTCGGCGTCCATCCACGCGGTCTCCGCGAAGTCGACCCCCACGACGCGCGCGCCGTGCAGCCACACGTCGTCGAACCGGGCCCGCCGGTACCGGCCGCCGGTGAACGTGACCGCCGAGAACGCCGACGACGTGAACGCGGAGCCGCCGCCCTCCACCTCCACGAAGGCATTGCCGTCGAAGTGCGCGAGTTCGTGGTCGCCGTCCCGGTCGAGTTCGCCCTCGAACGCCACGAGGCGGTGTGCGTAGGGCAGTTGCGCGAGTTCACGCGGGGTGCGGGCACGCATCGGAATCCTCCATGGACGCATCGTCGGGACCGGGTCCCACTGGCGACTCCCACCCGCGACAGTGCATCGTTCGGCCGGGGCGGGAGTGCCCCATGCCTATCGTGCGACGCGCCGTTTCACCGAATCGTCGAGGCGCGCACGAGGGTCGATCGGATAGCGCCGTACCGATGCGAAGGCAGTCGTAAATCACCCCATTTCAGCGCCGAAGGGCACCTGTAATTCTTGTCACTCCCCGCCATCGGCTGCCCGGCCGGCCGCCCTCCGAGCCCTCGCCACAACCCGACCGAGCGTCCCACCAGGGCTGTTGCCGCACGGTCGAGCGCACGGCGGCCGCGAACGTGCCCTCCGCGCCGAGTTCGCTGAAAACGATTCTGCGGCCGAGGTGCCGTTGCCGGTCCGGCTCGCTTCACGGTCATCCGTGTGTCAGGAGGGGAACGGGGCCAGTGGTGGTTCTGCGCCGGCGGCCAGGGCCTCGATGCGCGCGGCGATGCCGTCCAGGGATCGATCGGGGGTCTGGGTGTAGATGTGCAGGGCGTACGCCTCGCGTTCGTCGGGGCCCTGGCGCAGGTGGGCCGGCGTCGCGGCGAAGGCCCGCAGACCCTGGCCGCCGGCGGCCGGTTGCTCGCAGAGTTCGCTCATGTCCACCGCGGACACACCCCCGCCGCGGAACGGTCGTCCTCGATCGCGATCGGCGACATCGCCCCAGCGAACAGCACGTGGCAAGCCGCCATCGCCTCGACGCCCAGGCCGCTGCGGGCCGGCAGCGCGACACCGTGGTCGATGATCGGCAGCGCGGCCGGCACGTTCGGCCCACGCAGCGCGAGCCGCCGCGCGACCCCGGGATAGGCGCGCAGGATCGGCCGGGCGGCCAACAACAACTCGCGGAACCATTCCCGCCACGGCAGATCGGGATCGGGCACCGGGAAGCGGGCCACGACCTCCTCGCCCACCGCGTGTGCCACCGCGTCCCGATCACCCACGTGGTGCTGGAGCACCTGCGGCCACGAGTCGAGCGCGGTGGCCCGACTCCGGATCGTCCAGCCCTCCAACCCCACCTCGGCGGTCAACGCGGTGGTCACACGCACGACCCGATCCCGCGTCACCGGCTGGTTCGAGCGCACCGGCGTAAGCCTGGCCTTGGGCACGACAACCACACCCTGACCACTCGGATCGACATCCACGACCCACCCAAACCACGGGACGCCCACACCCACCCCGGGCGGCCGGGCCGACACCCACGATGGAGCGTCACGGATCCCGCGCCGCCCCCACCGGCCACTTCCCGCTCGCGCCCACGCGAACCGGACCCACGCCGACCCACGACCCACACGTTTCCGAACCACGCCGACGCGGCCACGCCCACCGACACCCGACGGCCCGCACCCTACGCACCGACGCACCGCCCCGACGCCCTCTTGTGTCCCGTGGGCGCTCGGGCCCTAGGGTCGTGGGTATCGAATCGAGACTCGGGAGAGTGGGTGTGGGCGTGGGCGCGCGTGTGGTGGCGGTGAGCCGGGAAGCGGAGCATCGGTTCACGAAGGCGAATGTGGAGAGCATTCGGCTGTTGGCCGGACTCGGAGTCGAGGGCGATGCCCATCTCGGGGTCACCGTGCAACATCGTTCCCGGGTCGCGGCCGACCCCACGCAGCCCAATCTGCGTCAGGTCCACCTGATCCACGCCGAGTTGTTCGAGGAACTGGCCGAGGCCGGCTTCACCGTCGCGGCGGGCGAGTTGGGCGAGAACGTCACCACCGGCGGGGTCGACCTGCTCGGTCTGCCCACCGGGACGCTGCTGCGCCTGGGCGCCGAAGCCGTGGTCGAGGTGACCGGGCTGCGCAACCCGTGTCCGCAGATCAACGCCTTCCAGGACGGCCTGCTCAAGGCCGTCGTCGGCCGCGACGAGGCGGGCGGCATCGTCCGCAAGGCGGGCATCATGGCCATCGTGCGCACCGGTGGCGACATCCGGCCCGGCGACGCGATCGCCGTCGAGTTGCCCGCGCCACCCCACCGCGCACTCGAACGCGTCTGAGCGACCCACTCGCCCGGCACCGAGTTCCGGAACGCCGCCAGGGCGATCAAGGTCGCGGCCATCCACCCCATGGCCGGCCACACCGGCCCGCGCCGGTGGTGGTGTTCTCCACGCTGCTCGGCGCCGCCGTCGGTGTCGCCGCCGGATGGCGCGGCGGCCTGCTCGACTCGCTGCTCTCGCGCGGGTCGGAACTCACCCTCGCCTTTCCCGGGTTGCTCCTGGCGATCCTGATCGTGTCGGTGTACGGCGAGGGATTGATGGCACCGGTCGTCGCGCTGGCGATCGCGTACTTCCCGTACGTGAGTCGGCTGACCCGCTCGCTCGTGCTCGCCGAACGCGAACGCCCCTACATCGCCGCGTACAAGGTGCAGGGCCACTCCGGGGCGCAGATCTGCCTGCGGCACGTGATCCCCAACATCGCGCCGGTGGTGCCGGCGCAGTCCACCGTCAACTTCGGGTACGCCCTGATCGACCTGGCCGGCCTGTCCTTCCTCGGCCTCGGCGTGCCCGCCCTCACCCCCGACTGGGGACGCATGGTCTTCGACGGCAAATCCGCCATCCAGAGCGGTTATCCGCTCTCGGCAATCGTCCCGTGTGTGGTGATCGTCCTGACCGTTGTCGCCTTCAACGTCGTCGGCGAGCGCTGGGCCGACCGAGTAGCCGGGAGGCGGCGGTGAGCACACTCGACATCCGCGGGCTGCGGCTGCGGCTCCCGCACACCGCCCGCCCGGTCCTGGACGGCGTCGACCTGAGCGTCGGGGCGTCCGACACGGTCGCGCTGGTTTGGTGCCGCGTCCCGGCTGGGACCCTCGGGCGATCGGCGTGGCCCGGCGCGCACTGGCGGCGCAGGACGCCCGACCCGACGAGGCCGCCTGACCGCGGCAGGTGGAGGTCGCCTCAGTACACGTCTCGGACGTACCTTCGTTCGCCCGCGAGTTGCCGCACGTACGCCTCGGCGTCGTCCTCGGACAGGCCACCGTGCGCCGTGGCGATCTCGCGCAGCGCGCGGTCGACGTCCTTGGCCATCCGGCCCGCGTCGCCGCAGACGTAGAAGTGCGCTCCGCGTTGGAGCCAGTCCCACAGTCTGGGTCCGTGCTCACGCATCCGGTCCTGGACGTAGATCTTGGCCCGTTGGTCGCGGGAGAACGCCAGGTCGAGGCGTTCCAGTCGGCCGGTGCGCCGGAACTCGGCGAGCTCGTCGCGGTAGTAGAAGTCGGTCGCCCGGCGCTGCTCGCCGAAGAACAGCCAGTTCGGGCCCGGGTGGCCGCGTGCCTCGCGGTCGGCCAGGAAGCCGAGGAATGGCGCCACCCCGGTGCCCGGGCCGACCATGATGGCCGGTGCCAGCGGGTCGGCCGGCGGCCGGAAGTGCGGCGCGCGCCGGACGAAGATCGACACCGGACCGCCGGCCGCGGCGGCCTCGGCCAGATAGGTCGAGCACACCCCCTTGCGCACGGCGCCGGCCTCGTTGCGGTAGCGCACCACCGACACCGTGATCCGAATCTCGTGGGGGTGGGCCAGTGGGCTGGACGAGATCGAGTACATCCGCGGCTCCAACCGGCGAAGCACACCGGCCCATTCGTCCGCCGCGGCACGGATCGGGAAGGCTTCCAGGACATCGACCGCCTGTCGACCCCAGCTCCACTTGGCCAGTTCGCCCCGGTTGTCCGCGCGGAGCAACCGCGCCAGGTCCCGGTCGCGGGTGCGATCGGCGACGAACCGCAACAGTTCCGGGGTGATCCGGGCGATCTCCAACCGCGTCCGCAACGCCTCGCCGAGCGGTAGTTCGCCCAGGTCGGGCAGGGTGATCGGCGCCGTCGGGTCCAGACCGGTCGCGGCCAGCCACTCGGCCACGGTCTCGGGGTGGTTGACCGGCCATATCCCGAGCGCGTCCCCCGGCGCGTATTCCAGGGCGGCCTGCTCGCCGCCTCCGCGCGCGTCGAAGACGAACTCCCGCACCTCCTTGGCGGATCCGGGCAGCCCGAGCAGCCGATCGCCGATCAGTGGAGCGGGAAAGGGCGTCGCCTTCGAGTAGCCGAGGCCGGCGGGCGGCGCGGTGGGAGGTGCACTCGCGGGCGCGGGCTGCACGGCGGTGGTCGAGAGTGGGCCGGCCGCGTCCGCGGCCGGCGAGCCCGGTGCGCCATCGCCGGTCAGGGCCGCGATCACTCGCTCCAGCCACTGCGCGGCGGTCCGCTCGTAGTCGGGTTCGCAATCGGCGCGCGGGGTGATCCGGGTGCCGCCGAGTTCGGCGAACCGCTCGTCGAGCCGCCGCCCGTGCGCACAGAAGTCGCTGTAGCCGGAGTCGCCGAGGGCGAGCACGCCGTAGCGCAACCCGTCCAGCCGGGGCCGCCCGTCCACGGCGAGCGCGGCCCAGAACCCGGCCCCGCCGTCCGGTGCCTCACCGTCGCCGAAGGTGCTGGTGATCATCAGGACGGGCACGCCGATCGGCAGCGAATCGGGGGTGCGGTCGGCCATCTCCACAACGCTCGGCCGCAGGCCCGCCTCGGTCAGCCGGCGCGCGGCCGCGCCGGCGACGTCCTCGGCGTTGCCGGTCTGCGAGGCCCACAACACCAGCACGTCGTGGTCGTCATCCGCCGCCGGCCTCGCCGGCCCGGGTTCGGTCGCCGGCTCCGGTCGGTGGGCGGGCTCGGGTCGGAGCGCCGGCTCGGCGTCCGCGCCGGAGAACATCCCGGCCAGATACCCGTTGACCCAGGTCACCCGCTCCGGCGCGATCGGGGAGCGCGCCGGCAGCACCGGGACGCGGGCGGCTCCGACCGTCGCCAGGGAGCGCGTCGCGCCGGCCATGAACCCGGCCAGGTAACGTCGTTCCTCGTCGGTGAACACGGGCGGCGCGAGGTCCGCGAAATCGCCGAACCCGGCCGGTTCGCCGCCGCCCGGCGACGCCGCGGGCTGTTGCTCCGGTACCGGGTGCGCGTTTCCGGACTCGGTTCGGGACGGCCCGGCCACCTTGGTCAACGCCACCGCGCAGGCCTTGAATTCGGGCTGGAAGGAGATCGGGTCGACCGCGTCGTTGGTGACCGCGTTGATGCCGAGGTACTCGCCGAACCGGTCGTTCCAGTGGAACGGCGCGAAACAATCGCCGGGCCGGACGCGGTCGCTCACCTGAGCGGGCAGTACCGCGCGCCCGCGCCGGGAGGCCACCTCGACCCGATCGCCCGCCGCGACGCCCAGCGCGCGTGCGTCCTCCGGGTGGATCTCGACGAACGGACCTGGGTTGAGCCGATTGAGGGTGGCGATCGTGCCGGTCTTGGTCATGGTGTGCCACTGGTGCGGTAGTCGTCCGGTATTGAGCACCATCGGGTAGTCGTCGTCCGGCAGTTCGGCCGGCGGCAGGTGCGGCCGGGCGAAGAACGCCGCCCGACCGCCGGGCCTCGGAAAGCGCAACCGCGGCCGGCCGCCCGCCGTCGGTGTGTCGTCTTGGACCAGGTAGCGGATCGGGTTCCGGTTTGGGCCGTCGGGAGCCGAACTCGGCCACTGCACGGGCGTATCGCGCAGTCGCCGGTAACCGACCCCGCGCAGGTCGTAGCCGGTGGTCGGGTTCCACGCCCGCTTCAGCTCCTCGAACACCTCCTCGGCGCTGTCGTAGTCGAAGGCGTCGGCGAACCCCATCTCGCTCGCCACCCGGGCGATGATCCGCCAGTCCGGCAGCGCCTCGCCGACCGGATCGGCGGCCTGCCGGGAAAGGGTGAGGTTGCGCTCGGAGTTGACCATGACACCCTCGGTCTCCGCCCACATCGCGGCCGGCAACACCACGTCGGCGTAGGCGTTGGTCTCGGTGTCCGCGAACACGTCCTGGACGACCACGAATTCGGCCGCCTCCAGACCCGCGATCACGGTCGCGCGGTTCGCCACCGAGGCGACCGGGTTGGTGCAGATGATCCAGCACGCCTTGATCTCGCCGGCGGCCATCCGGGTGAACATGTCCACCGTGCCCAGACCCGGTTCCGGCCGCAGCGTGCCCGGCGGCACACCCCACAGGTCCTCGACGAACTCCCGCTCCTCGGCCACCATGACCGAGCGCTGGCCGGGCAGTCCCGGCCCCATGTAGCCCATCTCCCGCCCGCCCATCGCGTTCGGCTGACCGGTCAGTGAGAGCGGGCCGCTGCCCGGTCGGCAGATCGCGCCGGTGGCAAGGTGCAGGTTGCACAGCGCGTTGGTGTTCCAGGTGCCGTGCGTGCTCTGGTTGAGCCCCATCGTCCAACAGCTCGTCCACTCCCCCGCCGCGCCGATCCAGCGCGCGGCCTGCCGGATGTCCGCCTCCGGGATGCCGGTGATCTCGGCGACCCGGGCGGGCGGATAGTCCCGCAGGAAGTCGGGCATCACCTCCCAGCCCTCGGTGAACTCGGCGATGAACGCGGGATCGGTGTCGCCGTTTTCCACCAGCAGGTGCAACAGACCGTTCAACAGCGCGAGGTCGGTGCCGGGCTTGATCCGCAGGAACAGATCGGCCTTGTCGGCGGTGGCGGTGCGGCGCGGGTCCACCACGATCAGCTTGGCGCCGGCCCGGACCCGATCCATCATCCGCAGGAACAGGATCGGGTGGCAGTCGGCCATGTTCGCGCCGATCACGAAGAACACGTCGGCGTGCTCGAAGTCCTGGTACGAGCCGGGCGGTCCGTCGGCGCCGAGGGAGAGCTTGTAGCCGCTGCCCGCGCTGGCCATGCACAGCCGGGAGTTCGACTCGATCAGGTTGGTCCCGACGAAGCCCTTGGCCAGCTTGTTGGCCAAGTATTGGGCCTCCAGAGTGAGTTGGCCGGAGACGTAGAAGGACAGCGCGTCCGGCCCGTGTGCGTCCAGGATCTCCCGCAGTCGCCGTGCGGTCGCGCCGATCGCGGCGTCCACGCCGGTCGGCACGGGCGGCGCGCCGCGGTCGTCCCGGACCAGGGCAGTGCCCAGTCGGCCCGGCGCGGCGAGCAGATCGGCGCTGGTGGCACCCTTCGTACACAACCGACCGCGGTTGGTCGGATGCTTGCTGTCACCACGGGCCTTGACCACGGTGCGGCGTCCGGTCGCGGTGTCGATGGTGACGTCGAGCAGCATGCCGCAGCCCACGCCGCAGTAGGAGCAGACGGTCCGCACGGTGGTGTCGGCTGCCCGGGGAACCGTTGCCGACACGGGCGTTCCTCCTCGTCGTTCGGGTTGTTCGGGTTGTTCGGGTTGTTCGGGTTGTTCAGGTTGTTTGGGCGGTTCGGGCGGTTCGGGCCTCAGAGGCTCGATATGCCGTTACGCGGAGCGCGCACGTGGTCTCGGCCCATGGCGGGGTGAAGCCCACGTTCCGGACGCTAGAGAGCGGTGGTTTCGGCGGCGTGACACACCTCGGCGTCGGGGGTTACGTCGATCGCACGGGCGCGATGGCCGGACGGTGAGGCGCGCCGCGTACCCGGTGTGGCGATCCGCCGCGCGGGGGCGCTCCGTAACGCGTCGAGGACTCTCGGTCGATTCACGAGTTGTCGTGACGATACGGCGCATCGCCCGCGCCGGGAGCATGGCGCCGCAAACGCCGGCCCGGTTCGGTCGGCGGTGGGGACGGTGGGATGGGCTCGAAGGACGGGGCGCGGGATCCGGATCCGTCCGCGGCGGGCGCCGTACGGATCGGCCGCGGACGATACCGCTTCCCGTCCTCCGCCGCGATTGCCCGCGCGAGACGCCGGCGGATCGGACGAGGAATCGGCCGACGAGGACCCGCCGGACGGCGAGTACGCCGGCGCGCCGCGCCCTCCTCGCCGGCGGGTCGGCACGGTGTCCTCGACGCGGCGCCGGCGTTCGTCGACGGGTGCGACCGCGAGCGCGCCGGCCCGGCAGCCCCGCCACGTCCGGGCGCACGAGCGCCTTCGCGAACCGCGATTCGTGGGTGATCGGCCACGGCGCCGGCCATTGCCGATCCGTCTCGGCCGCGTACGCACCGGCGAACTCGGCCCTTGTTCGCGCGTGTTCGATCCGGATGGACGCCCCGCTCCCCGGGCCGCGCCGGGGAGTTGGGGGCGATGCCTCGGCGGATCAACTCCGCGCGGGTCGAGACGCCGAGCTTGCGGCGAGCGTCAGGACTCCTGCCCCTGCTGCCCGGCGAGCAGCGCGGCGAGCGCCGCGACGATGTGCGCGTCGGTGGTGGCCTTGTCCACGCCCAGGCCGGCGAGCACGCCCGTGCCGTCCTCGAACTCCAGCAGGGCGAGCAGGAGGTGCTCGGTGCCGACGTAGTTGTGCCCGAGCCGCAGCGCCTCGCGGAAGGTCAACTCCAGTACCTTGCGGGCCGACGCGTCGTACGGAATCAGGTCCGGTACCCGCTCGGCGGTCGGCGGCAGCACGGCGACGACCGCCTCCCGAAGGGCCTCCGGGGTCACGCCCTGGGCGACCAGGGCCCGCCCGGCCAGGCCCGCCGGCTCGGCGAGCAGTCCCAGCACCAGGTGTGCCGGACCGATCTCGGAGTTGCCCGCCGCCCGGGCCTCGTTCTGCGCCGCCACCACCACGTTGCGGGCCCGGTCGGTGAACCGGCCGAAGCCCTGGCTCGGATCGAGGTCGGCCTCGCCGGACGCCTTCGCGACGAAGCGCTTCTGTGCCGCCTGCTTGGTGACGCCCATGCTCGTACCGATGTCCTTCCAGGACGCGCCCGATCGACGCGCCTGGTCCACGAAGTGCCCGATCAGATGGTCGGCCAACTCCCCGAGGTGGTCCGAGACGAGTACCGCGTCGGACAACTGCCGGAGGGCGTCGGGATGGGTCTGCTTGATGCTCTCGATGAGGTCGTCGAGCCGCACCGGATTCGTCATGCGCACAGGATTCTCCATGCGTCAACCATAGGTTGACGATCATGGTTCGTCAACCAACAGTTGACGGCTGATCCCATCCGCTCTCCTACCCGCTCTCCTCCCCCGATTCCGCCCCGCCCTTCCGCTCGCCCGCGCCCGTCCCGCCTCCCGCGTCCTTCCCGTCCCCCGCGCCTGCCGGCCCGTCCAGCATCGAGCGTGCCGAGCGGACCTCCCGGCGCACGTCGGTGAGCGCGTCGCGCGGGTCCTCGGCGGCCGGCCGCGCCGCCCGATCGGGCGCGTCACCGCTGCGCATCGAGGCGGCCAGCGCGCGCAGTTCGGCGGCCATGTGCGCGGCCGCCTCGGGCGAGGGCGGCGGCGCGCCGTGCGCGGTGTGTACCGCCGCCGCCGTGCCGGTGTCGATCACCCGCTCGACCGCGACGATCAGCGGCCACCACGCCGCGGCCCGCGCGCCGGCCGGCGGCGGCTCGCCCAGCGCACGCTGGAACTCGGTACGCACGTCGGACAGATCGCGGTAGATCCGCCGCCGGGTCCGCGCCCGCGCGGCCTGATCGGTCTTCTCGTCGAACGCGCACTCGATGTACCGCGCGGTATCCTCGACCGCCGTGGCCAGTCGGGCGCCGACCCGGGTGTGCCAGCTCTCCGGCCACAACGCGTAGCCCGCCACCAACACGATCGCGCAGCCGATCAGACTGTCCACCAGGCGCGGCGCGAGCAGCCCGACGCCCTGATGCCCGAGCAGGTCGGACAGGATCAGGATCAGCGGGGTGATCACCGCGGTCTGATAGCCGTAGCCGCGTCGGGAGAGGATCGGCAACGCCGCCGCGAGCACGACCACGACCGGCACCTCCCACCAGCCACGCGGCACGAACTCCAGGATCACGCCCGCCACCACCAGCCCCGCCGCCGTGCCCAGCGCGCGCAGCAGGGCGCGGGAGAAGACCGAACCGAAATCCGGCTTGAGCACGAAGGTGACGGTCAGCGGCACCCAGTACGAGCGCGGTACGTCCACCACGGACACCAGCACCTGGGCCACCCCGATGCACAGGGTCAGCCGCAGGCCGTAGCGCCAGGACTCCGCCGACACCAGCAGGTTCCGCGCGCCGGCGGCCACCCGTTCGGGCAGAGTTCCGGGCCGGCCGACCCGGTCGGGGGTGCGGTACGCGCCGGACAACGTCTCGTGCGCGTGCTCGATGGCGGCGGCGACCGCACGGTCCGCGGGGTCGGTCGCGGCGCTGCGCGGAGCCGCGCCGGTGGGCACCGTGCCGCCGCGGACCGCCGCCGCGATCTCCCGTACCGTGTCCACGTCCGCCTCGCCCACCCGCCGGTCGTCGGCGTGTACCGCAGTGGCCGCCTCGACCAGCAGGCCGACCGAGTTCAGCAGCGCGACCAGGCGCGACATGCCGCGGCTGCGGCCGGGCGCCACCGCGCGGCGGCCGAGCAGCAGGTCGTACGCGTGGTTGAGGGTCGCCGTCACCTCGGCCCGGGCCGTCTCCCACTCGGCGGTACCCGCCGCGGCGAGCAGATTCGCGGTCGCGTCGTACGCGTCGGCGACGGCGGCCCGTTCGGGAACGCGCGAGCGCGCGGGCCAGGCGAGCAGCGCCATCACCAGGACCAGCCCGGCCCCGACCAGCGTCAACATCGGCGCCCGCCACCACGGCGAGGGCATCGGCAGGCCCGCCCCGATCACCGCCATCAACAGCAGGTTCAGCCCGGACGCGGAGGCCACCGCGCCGATCGTGCTGATCATCCCGGCGACCAGGGCGAGCACGGTCAGCATCGCGACGGCCGACCAGCCGTGGCCGAACTGCGCGCTGCCGAGCGCGAGTCCGATCGCGCCCACGATCTGCGGCACCGCGATGTTGAGGACGCGCAGCCGGTAGGCGTCCGCGGTGTCCCCGAACACCGCGCCGAGCGCGCCGATGGACACCAACGCGCCGGACGCGCTGTCGCCGACGGCCACCCCGACCGCGAGCGGCGCCGCGATGCCGATCGCGGCCCGTACCGCGGCGGCCTTGGGCATCGGACCGGGGGTGGCGCGCAGTGTCAGGGTGAGCCACTCGGGCGGCGCGAGCCGACCCGGGCGGGCCGCGCCGTCGGCGCTCTCCGTACCCTCGGCGCGCCGGTCACCGCTCGGATCCTCACGTTCGGTCATGGTCATCACAGGATCCCGAACGAGACGAGGCAAACGGACAAGGCGCGCGGCGCCGGACGAGTGCGGCATTCCGCTACGCGGACCACGGTACCGATCGCCTGCCGCGCGCCGACGACCGCCCCGCCCCGCCCGCGCGTCGCCCGGCCAAGCGCTCAGCCCGACGCGGACTTGCGCGCGTGAACGAAGAGTTGTTCCTCGGGCCCGGCCTCGGGGTGGTTCGGCCGGAAGACGGTGACCGCGTGGTGGACGATCTCCAGGCCGGTCGCGCGCAGCCGTACGAGCAGTTCGTCGGTGCCGTGGCTGGTCACCCGCGCCCGGTGACCCAGCCACAGGATCTCCACGCCGTCCGCCTCGGCCGGTACCGTCGCGAACGCGAGCAGCCCGCCGGGGGCCAGCCGCGCGCCGAGGCGGTCCAGTTGGGCGTCCAGATCGGCCCTGGGGAGTTGAAGGAACGGGAAGAACGCGCACACCGCGTCCCACGCGCCGTCGTCGTCGACCAGATCGCGCGCGTCCAGTTGCTCGAACGTCGCGCTCTCGACCTGGGTCCGGGCCAGGTCGACCATCGTCGCCGAGACATCGATCCCGGTCACCCGATGACCGGCCGCGGCCAGCCGTTCGGCGGTCGGCCGCCCGGTTCCGGAACCGATGTCGAGCACCTTCGAGCCGGGCGGGAGTTCGGCGATCAGCCAGTCCAGCGCGGCCAGTTGCTCGGGCAACCCGGCGAAGGCGGTCTCGTACGCGGCCCCGACGGCGTCGAACAGGGCGGCGGCCGGGGACTCGGCGCCGTGGGCCAGCGGCGAGTGCGAAGCAGGTTCGGGGCTCATGGGAGAGGGCGTCCTAATCCTTGAGTAAGTGGTCCCGATCTTCTCGCGCGAAACACGAGTCGATGATGCGGATACCGGGTCGGCGAGCGTCCGACCGCGCCGGCGCGGCTCCCGGGTCCGGCCGCGGGAGCACGGGCTATCGGCGCAGCAGGATGCCCCGGATGAACGCCGCCTGCCCCGCGTGCTGAAGGTCGTCGGCGATCACGCTGACCAGCCGCACGCCCAGGGTGACCGCCGGGGTCCACGCCTCGTCGACCACACGATCCAGGTCCGCGGCCGACAGACCGCGCACGAACCCGATGGTCTGCTCGTGCACCGCGTCGTAGTAGCCGGTGAGCAGTTCCGCCGAGTCGACCCGGACCGCGGCCACCGCCTCGGTGTCGTGGCCGTAGCCGATCGCCCGGACCGGGAAGGGCAGTTCGAATCGACCGTGCCAGTCCTTCGCCGTCCACACCTGTTCCAGGCCCGCGACGTCCGAGACGTGGTCGTCCTGGACCCGGGCCAGATGCCAGATCAGCCACGCGATCGAGTTGGCGTCGGCGTCCAGCCGCTCGGTCAACTGCTTCGCGGTCAGCCCGTCGACCGCCTCGTGCACCACCTCGCGCACCCGACCGAACCCGTCGACCAGTAGCTCCGCGCTGTTCATCGAACTCCTCGCTCCGTCCGTCCCACCCGATCCACCCGACCCGATCGATCCGATCCGACCCGATCGGCCCATCGAGCCCCGCCGCCGCGCTCCGGCGCGGTGCTCGACCCCGTCGACCCTGCTACTCCTGCCCAGCCTGCTCCCGGTCGTACACCTGCCGGGCCGCCTCGATGCTCGGCCCGTGCCGATCGGCCCAACGCACCAGGCCGCTGAGCGACACGGTCAGCTCGCGCGCCACGTCGGTGAGCGTGTACTCGACCCTCGGCGGCACGGTCGGATACACGGTGCGGATCAGCAGTCCGTCGCGCTCCAGCCGGCGCAGATTCAAGGTGAGGACCCGTCTGCTGATGCCCTCCAGCATGCGCTCGAGCTCGGTGAAGCGGATCGGGCCCTCGGCGACGGACACGAGAATGCCGATACTCCACTTGCCCGCGACGTGGTCGAGCGTGCCCACCACCCGACACGCGTTCGCCCAGGTGACCCGATCCGGGTCGGTGTCCGGGAGATCCCGGTCCTCCCGCCCCGGGCTTCGGGCCGCGGGACACTCGGTGACCTGGACGGGTTCGTCGATGTTGCTCCGGGACGTCAAAGTACCTCCTCGCACGAACCGCCATGGTCACACTCGCGGTGGGCCCGGCGGTAATCGCGGGGGGCGGTGCCGGTGAGGGCGCGGAAGTGTCGACGCAGGGCGGCGGGCGAGCCGAATCCGGTTCGGGCCGCGATGCGCTCGACGGGGACGTCCGTTTCGGTCAGCAGTCGCCGAGCCTCGTTCAGGCGGGCGCGGAGCAGGTATCGGAGCGGACTGAGACCGGTGTGGGCGTGAAAGCGGCGGGTGAGGCTGCTGACGCTGGTGCGCGCGTGGGCGGCGAGGTCGGGGACGGTCAGCGGGCGGTGCAGGTTGGCTTCCATCCAGCGCAGGGTGGGTTCCAGACCGACGCTTTCGGTGACCTCGCGGTCGATGGTGTCCCGGACGTCGTCGGCGTAGGTGTGCAGCGGTGTGATGAGTTCGCGGCTCGTCTCGACCGCCACCCGCCGGCCGTGGTCCCGGCGCAGTACGGACAGGCAGACGTCCAGGCCCCCGAAGATGCCCGCCGTCGTCAGGAACGGCCCGTCCTCGACCACGGTGCCCAGTGGGTCGACCTCGATCCGCGGATGCAGATCCGCCAGTTCCTCGGTGTGTCGCCACGCGGTCGTGGCGCGGCGGCCGTCGAGGAGTCCGGTCGCGGCGAGGGTGAACGTGCCGGTGCCGACGGCGGCGATCCGGCTGCCGCGCGCCGCCGCCGCGCGGAGCGCGGCCGTGACGCGGGCGGGTGGCTCGTCGCGATGGCCGTCGTGTCCGAGGACCAGTACGACGTCCGCGTCGGCGAGGCCGTCGAGGCCGAACGGCGTGTCGATCCGGAGCGAGCCCGGGGCGCCGGTGGTGCGCAGTCCGGGGGCCGCACAGAGCCGGACCTCGTACGCCACACCGGGATGTTCACGGCAGGCGGTCCCGAACACCAGTCCGGGAGTGGTGAGTTGAGACCCCGGAACCCCCTCCGAGGCCAGGACGGCGATCACTGACATACCTGGAATCTAGTCCGCGACCGGACGATTTCTCCTGTTCTCGGCCTCGACATCGGTCCCATCCGCATCCGCGCCGTTCGCGGGGACGGCGCGGATGCGGACGGGACCGGGTCGGCCCGCGCCGATGGCCCGGAACGGGGGCCACCGGCGCGGGCCGGGTCACGTCTTCGGGATCAGTGGTTGTGCCGGATCGTCTTGTTGATCCAGTCCTTGTAGACGGTCACGTTGGTGTACAGACCCGGGCCGGTCGCGCAGCCCTCCTTGCCGTCACCGTCGCCCGATGTGGTCCCGATCAGCTCCCAGCGGCCACCCTTGCCGCGCTGGATCTGCGGGCCGCCGGAGTCCCCGAAGCACGCCATGGCCCCGGGCTTTTGGCTGACCGTGCACAACCGGGTCGCATCGGCGCGGCCGAAGCACTCCGCCTCGGAGCCGCGGCGGGTGTCCAACTGCTGGAGCCGGTCGGGGAACACCGCGTGCTCGATGTCCTTGTCGACGGTGGTGCCGAAGCCGAGGATCCGGGTGGGCGTACCGACCGGTCCCGCCTTCTTGGCGATCTTGATCGGCTGCTGGGAGACCGGGCGGTCCAGCCGGATCAGCGCGAGGTCGTCCTTGTTGGGGTCGTCCAGTTTGTAGCCCGGGTGGGTCACGATCTTGTCGATGTTGCGGACCGTGCCTCCGGTGGCGCGGTCCGGGCTGCCGATTCGCACCTTCCCCTCCAGCACGATCGGCAGTTCGGGATCGACACAGTGCGCCGCGGTGAGGACCCACTGCCGGTCGATCAACGTCGCCCCGCACTGGGCGTCGATGCCTGCCGCGACCTCCGGGACCATCGCCATGAACGGGTAGCGCTGCGTCGAGTCCTGCCCGTTGACGATGGCGCCCGCGCTGCCGGCCATCGCCGTCGCGCCGAGCACGACCGCGGCGCCGACCGCCGCCATCGATTTCGCGAACAGGCCGCGCCGCCGGCGCTCGGGGCGGGCGTCGAGCGTGGGCCGAGAGTTCGAAGAGGGCATGTGGTGACCTTTCGAGAGGATGGTGGTGCTGCCGTACACGAGTCGGACGTCCCCCGCGTCCGTCCTCGTCCCACTCATCCTCCGTGGCGCGTCCCCGACGCAAACAGCCGTCTCGATGTCATCCTCGGCTAGATTCCGGACATGCCAGTGATCGCCGTCCTCGCTCTCGACGGGGTCCCCGGGCACCAGCTCACCGCGCCCGGACTCGCGTTCGGCACCGCCGCCCGGCATCACCCTCGGATCGGCTACGACCTGCGGATCTGCACCGCTCCGGGCTTCACGGCGACGGGCGGCCCCGCATCCTTCCACATCGAGACCCCCTGGGGTCTGGACACGTTGGCCGGGCTCGACGACGGCGACACCGTGCTGCTGCCGGGCCACGCGGGCTTTCGTGACGCGCCCCCGGACGACGTCGTCGACGCCCTTCGTGCCGTCGCCGCGCGCGGCTGCCGCATCGGCGCGGTCGGCACCGGTACGTTCACGCTCGCGGCGACCGGTCTGCTCGACGGCCGGCGCGCCGCGACCAGCCGCCGTGACACCGCTGAACTCGCCCGCCGGTACCCGCTGGTCGAGGTCGACCCGGAGGGCTCGGTGGTCGCGGACGGCCCCTTCCACAGTGCCGCCGGGGTGCTGGGAGGCATCGACCTGTGCCTGGATCTGATCACCCTGGACCACGGTGTGCCGGTGGCCATCGAGACGGAGCGGCAGGTCTTCCTGCACCTCCACGACCCGGCCGACGACCTCGCCCGCGGCGCCGCCGACGCGGGGTACAGCGCCTACACACCACCCGGCAGCACCGTCGCGGCGACCACCCGCTGGATGGAGGCCAACCTCCGGCTCCCGCTCACCCTCGACGACATCGCCGCGCACGCGGGGCTGGGCGTGCGCAACCTGACCCGTCGTTTCCGCGCCGAGACCGGGCTCACCCCGCTCCAGTACCTGCTGCGCACCCGGATCCAGCGGGCCCAATGGTTGCTCGAACGCACCGAGGACCCGGTGGAGCGGATCGCGACGCAGACCGGCCTGGGTACCCCGGCCAATCTGCGCCGCCACTTCCAACGTCTGACGGGCACCACCCCGAGCACCTACCGCACGGTCTTTCGCACCTTCGTCGCCGACCTCACCGGGTCGGGTGGGTGATCAGAGCTCGCGCAGCGCCGGGGCCAGCCGGGCCCACTCCGCGCGCGGCAGACCGGTGTGGCCGGGCTCGGTGGTGAGCACCTGAATGCCCACGTGGTCCGCGCCCGCGGCGAGGTGCTCGCCGACCCGGGCGGCGATGGTCTCCTCGTCGCCCCACACCACCAGGGTGTCGATCAGCCGGTCGCTGCCACCGTCGGCCAGGTCGGCTTCGGTGAAGCCGAGCCGGAGGAAGCTGCGCCGGTAGTTGTCCAGGCCGAGGTACAGCGCCGAGGCATCCCGGATCACCGCCCGCGCGACCGTCGGGTCGGTGCTCAGCACCACCTTCTGCTCCGGCGCCAGGAACACCCCCTCGCCCAACGTCTCGCGCGCCTCGCGGGTGTGCGCGGGCGTGGTGAAGTACGGGTGCGCGCCCTGCGCACGATCGCGGGACAGACGCAACATGCGCGGGCCGAGCGCGGCCAGCACGCGCGGGACCTCCGGGCCGTCGGCGTCCAGGGCGTCCAGGTACGCGTTCATCGCGGCCAGCGGCGGGGTGTACTCGATGCCGAGATGGTCGGTCAACTCGACGTGACTCACCCCCAGTCCGAGCAGGAACCGGCCGGGATGGGCCTTCTCGACCGCGGACACCTCGGCGATCGTGTCCGGGTGGGGGAAGGTTCGGATGTTGAGGATCCCGGACGCGACGCCGAGCCGGCGGGAGCCGCCGAGTAGTCGGTTCGTCACCGCGAACAGCCCGTCCACCGGCGCGCCGCCGATCCAGGCACCGGTGAAGCCGAGTTCCTCCAACTCGGCCGCGGCGCCCGCCGCGTCCGCGTCGGCGGCGTACCGGTCGTGGTGTTGCCAGACGCCGATCCGGCCGACTCGCTCGATTGCCCGTTGCGCGTCCATGAGTTCGGTCCTTCCGTCGGTCTTGCGTCGGTCCTCGGTCGGTTTCCGGGGACGGTGGTCGGGACCGCGGCCGCTCCACCGCCGGCGGTCCGGGGCCGGCCCTCCATCCGAAGTCCTCGGCGCGGCATTCTCTTCCCGATCCCGCAGGTCGAGCCGAATCACCACCCGACGGCCTCCGCGTACCGGGGCAAAACGGCCCGTTCGCACCCTATGCCGGTCGACCACGCGCATCGGGGAATGCCTGCAGCGTGGCGCATGCCTTCGGCGACATCTCGGCGTACTCGGCGACCGGTTCGGAGTCCGGCACGATCGCCCCGCCCGCGCCACGGTGACCGTTCCGTCCCGGATCACGGCGGTGCGGATCACCACGCTCAGGTCGGCCGCGCCGGACGCGGAGAAGCAGCCGAGCGCGCCCGAGTACACGCCACGCGGTCCGGATGCGAGCGCGTCGATGCCGCGCCCATCCGGCCGCCCGGCACGAGCGACACCGCGGCCCGGGCCGGGCCCACCTGCGGTTACGGGCCCGGCGCCGGTCCGGCGAATCCCGGTCGCTCGCAGGCGCGGTCACGCTCCTACTCGCTCCTACTTGGCCTCCGCGTACGTCCCCACCACCGCCGGCATCAGCGGCAACAACACCGGCGTGTCCCCGAACACCAGTGCCCGTGCCTCGGCGGCGGCCTCGGTGATCGCCGCGGCCACCGCCTCGGTGAGTTCGGCGGGGCTGTGCACGATGATCTCGTCGTGTTGGAAGAAGACCAGGTGCGGCCGCCCGGCCGGGGCCGAGTCGTAGCGGGCGAGTCGGCGGCGCAGCGCGGCAAGCAGGGACAGGGCCCAGTCGGCGGCGCTGGCCTGGATGACGAAGTTGCGGGTGAAGCGGCCACGGGCGCGGGCCGAGCGGGCGCCGGCGTCGTCGGTGCGGTCGGCGGCGGGCTCGCTCGTACCGCCCTCGGCGAGATCCAGCCATTCCGACGACGGCGGCGGGCAGGTCCGGCCCAGCCGGGAGCGCACGATGCCGCCCTCCTCGCCGGTGCGCGCGGCGGCCTCCACGTAGCCCATCGCGTCCGGGTACTGCCGGCGCAACGTGGCCAGGAGCGGCCCGATGTCGCCGCTGGTCTGGCCGTACATCGCGCCCAGCAGGCCGAGCTTGGCCTTGGCCCGGTCGCCCTGGAACGCGGCCTTGGCCAGCGCCTCGTACAGGTCGCCGGCGGCGGCGGACCGGGCCAGGCCCGCGTCCCGGGACATCGCGGCCAGGATGCGCGGTTCGAGCTGGGCCGCGTCGGCGACCACCAGCCGCCATCCCGGGTCGGCCACGACCGCGCCGCGCAGCACCCGCGGGATCTGCAGCGCGCCGCCGCCGCGCCCGGCCCAGCGGCCGGTGACGACGCCGCCGACCACGTATTCGGGGCGGAACCGGCCGCCCCGGACCCAGGTGTCCTGCCAGGCCCATCCGTGCGCGGCATGCAGGCGGGCGAGTTCCTTGTACTTGATCAGCAGGTCGGCTGCGGGGTGGCCGATGTCGCGTAGGTACCAGGTGCGGGTCGAGGTGAGCCGGATGCCCTGCTCGGCGAAGGCCTTGATCACCTGGGTGTGCGAGTCGGGGTTGAACACCCGCCCGCCGAGCGCCTCGCGCAACCGCTCGGCCAGGTCGGCCAGTCGTTGTGGCGGTGCGCCGGACACGCGCGGGCGCGGGCCGAGCAATTCGGTGAGCAGCGCGTCGTGCACCTCGACCCGCCAGGGCAGACCGTCGGCGGCCATCTCGGCCGCGACCAGTCCGCCCGCCGACTCGGCGGCGGCCAGCAGCCGGAATCGCGAGCGGCGGGCGGCGTCCTCGATCGCGTCGATCCGGCGCACCTGGTCGGCGTGTACCGCGACCACCGCTTCCAGCGCGTCGGCGCCGGCGGGCAACCGCTGCCGGTCGGGGACGAACAGGCTGTCCTGCGCGTCGGCGGCGCCGATCGGCAGGTCGTCCGGTACGGGCAGGCCCTTCAGGCGGGCCCAGGCCGCGCCCAGCGATCGCGGCTCGCCGAACCGGCCCTCGTGCGCGAGCAGCAACGACTCGACCAGCGCGAGGTCGTGGCAGCGCGCGACCCGGGTGGGCAGCAGCGGTGCGTACGCGCTCTCCGCCGACGCCCACACCCACCTGGGCGGCACCGGAGCGGCCTCGAGGTCGGTGATCGCCGCGACCAGGTCGCGGACCTGCTCGGCGGGCCCGATCGGCACACCGTCCTCGCGCAACGGCCGGAGCCGACCGCCGTGGCCGTACGCGTCGGGTGCCATCGCGACCCGAGGCGCGGCCGGCCTCACCACGCGCCCGGTCGCGGGCAGCCGACCGGCACGTCGCGCGTGCCGCATCCGACTCGCCGAAACCGTTCCAAGGCCGACCTCCTCCCGACGCATCCGATGCGGACGAATCACCCACAAGCGACAGACCCGCCGACCGCCGCACCCTACCCGCCCGCACCGACACCGATCTGCCCACCGGGCCCACGAAGGCGCGCATGGGGTGGGCGCGGGGTGGGCGCGGGGTCGCGGCAGCGCGCGGATTCGGGGGCGTTAGGTTCGTGAGGGCGCCGGACGAGGCGCCCGGCGAGTGGCGTGTCGTACCGGAACCGATCGGGCGAGATCCTGTCGTCTCCGGTCGTCGCCCGTCGTCTCTCGTCGTCTCCCTTCGTCCATCCGAGGAGTGTGTTTCCCATGGCTCGTATCCCCACGGCCGCGGTCGCCGCCGGCGGGCTGGTCGGCGGCTATGCCGTCGCCCGCTATACGAAGAAGCGCCCGTTGGGTGGCGCGGTGCTCGCGGCGGCCGGGGCGTTCGCCGCCAAGGGGTGGCGGGAGCGGGCCGGGACGCCCACGGCCGCCGCGTTGACCGGGCTGTACACGGTCGCGTTCGGCGCCTCGCATCCCCTCGCGAAGAAGATCGGCGCGTGGCCCTCGGTGTTCGCGGTGGCCGGCACCGTCGCCGTCGCGTCGTACGCGCTCGCCGACCGCAAGGCGTAGGCCGACGGCGCAACCCACCCGACACCACCGAACCGCCGGCGGGGCCGGGTGGGATCGCGCGGGCGAGGGCACACCGGTCCCGCCGGCGGACCCTCGCCCCGAACAGCCGCGTCAGCAGGCTCGCCGATGGCTCACGGCATGGTCCTCCCCGGTCTCGAAGGCGACGCTCTCGGCCTCGCGCAGCAACGTGATCAGGTCGCTCCGCGCTCTGGCCACCCGGGATCGGACCGTGCCGATCGGGCAGCCCGCGATGGTCGCGGCCTCCGCGTAGCCGAAGTCCAGCACCTGGGTCAGCACGAACGCCTCCCGGCGGGCCGGGTGCAGCGCCCCGAACAGGTCGTCGAGGGCGAGGCCCTCCTCGAAGCCGGGCCGGGAGGTGTCCTGGCGGCGCTCGGCGACTTCGACCCAGTCCTCGACCGCGGCGGTCCTCGGCCGGGCGGCCGCCGCGCGGTAGCGGTCGACGACCGTGCGCCGGGCGATGGACAGCAGCCAGGTGCGCACCGAGGACGCCCCGGTGAATCGGGGAAGTGCCGTCCAGGCGCGCAGGTAGGTCTCCTGGGTGAGGTCGTCCGCGCTCTGTACGTCGGTCAGGTACGCGACGAAGCGCCATACGTCGCGATGCGTGCCCCGGACGAAGTCGTCCACGGCGTCCGGGTCTCCGGCGGCGCCCGCCAGGGCCCGCTCGGTCAGGTCGAGGTCATGCATCGCACACCCCGCCGACGCACGCGCGATGGCCGCGACGTCGATCGAGGGTCGGAGGTCGGCCGGCTCCGGGTCCGGGACGGCCGGGAGGGTGCAGGGAAGTCACGTTCCACGTCCTCGTCATGCGGGCGGCGATCGATCGGCCGGAAGCGGATCGACGCCGAGTTGGTGGGAGGCACGCCCGCCGGAGCCGAGTGCGGCGCGGGAGCCACGGGCCCGGTCTCGACGGCGGTGCGCGAAGCACCCGATGGCGCCCGGGCACACGGCCGGCCCGCTCGGCGCGCGGTGTCGGGTTCGGACACGGCGACCGGCGAGTCGGCGCGGCGGGCGCTACTCGGGTGGCGGGTACGCCCGGGTCCACCGACGGCGACGCAAACGCGTTCTCGGTCGGCGTCGCGGCCCGCGGTGTGGGTGGGTGCGTGCGATCACCGCGAACGTGCGCCGGTGCATGGGCAGCACGATCGCGGGCGCGTACTCGCCCTCACGGACGCCACGCGCCGACGCGGGCGCGGCGCCCCGTCGGGGCGCGGCCCCGCGACACGCGGCGACCACGGACGAATACGCGCGAACAGGCACTCACGAACACGCACTCGCCGAACGGCGTCGGAGGTGGTCGCCGCGCCGAAGCGGGGCGAACACGGCCGGGTCGTACGGACACACGCGGGTCGGGTGGACGGCTCAGGCGAAGAGCGCTGCGGGCGGCCCTCGGCCCGGCAGCGGGCGGCAGACCCACTTGGGTACGGCGCGTTCGCGACGGTGACCCGCGCGCGGCATGCCCGGCAGGCGGGTGGTGACCGGCGACGTCCAGGCGCCCACCAGTGCGAGAACCACGGTGCCCGCCATCGTCGCGAGCACGCGCAGCAGCCGGAAGACGGCCTTCTCACCGTGCCGCAGCCACACACCACAGCCGAGCGCGGCCAGCACGTGCGCGGCGACCATGCCGGTCCCGCCGTGGCCCAGGACGGCGCTCAACGCGCCGTCGTGGTTCATCCCGCCGCCCCCGGCGCCTGCCATGTGGTGTCCGCCGGAGGGCGGGCGACCGAAACCGGCAGCCTCCGGGGACTGCCCGGCCAGGTTGGGGTCCAGCCGCATCCGGACCAGGAGTTCGGTGACCGACCGGGTCGGCGCGTCGCCGGGTCGGTCGTCGTTGCACAGCAGCACCTGGAGCCACTGGTCGCGGAAGCGGGCCGCGCCGGTCGGTTCGGGGGCCGGTTGGCGGGCCAGCGTGAACAACGTGTGCAGGCCGGCCTGGGCGGCCAGTACCGCGCCCGTGATCGCCCCGAGGCCGCGCTCGCGATCGGCCACGGCCCACGCCAGTACGGCGATCCCGACGCCGGCGCCGACCGGCGCGGCCCAGTGGACCGGCGCGTCGGACATCAACGTGTGCCCGAACAACGCGAGCAGCACGCAGATCACCGCGAACATCGCGGCGCGAACGGCTCGAAGCACTGACCGGGCAGGCATGGTGACGCTCATGCTCCCACCTGCCGGGTACGCGGGAGCCCTCGGGTGCCCGGCCGATTCCCGAACTTCTCCCGAACCCTGCTCGAACCGGACTCGAACGCTCTCGTACAGTGATCTCCCAAACCATGCCCAACCGCCTCGAACTCGACCTCGCGCGCGGTCGCACCTCTCACTCAGGAATCCGCACCCTCGGGGAACCACCGATCACCGCCGGCCGACTACCCGGATGCCCGTCCCCGGTGCCCGTGTCCGATGCCCCTCCTCGAAGGTTGTCCTCGATGTCCGTCCCCGGTGCCGCCGTTGTCGACCGCGGCGCCGCCCGCGCGCCGGAGCCGACCTCCCGCCGTTCGATCCCTGGAGCCCGATTCATGCCCGTGTTCGCCGGCGGACCCGACTCTCCTCGCCGCCGCCTCCGGCGCCTGCCCTTCCTCGCGAGGGCCGCGCGTCCCGCCGCGGGTTCGTCCCCGGGGGCGACCCGGTCGACCTCGGCCGCCCGTACGGTGCTCGGCTTCGTCGGCCTCCTGTTGATCCTGTTCGTCGCCGCCTTCGCGGTCGGGCGCCAGGCCGGCCCGGTGGCCCCCGACCTGCGCAAGCCCGGTCCGCCCGGTGCCCCGGTGCCGATGGGTGACGAGGGCGGCGGGCACGGCCGGATGGGACTGGGCGAACCGGCCGGTGCGGTGCCCGCCTTCCGGGCCGTCGGCGGTGCGCTGTGACCACCTCGCCCGAACTGGTCACCACCGACGTCACCGTGTCCGGGATGACCTGCGGGGCGTGCGTACATCGCGTCGAACGGCGGCTGGCCCGGTTGGACGGGGTCAGCGCGACGGTCAACCTGGCCACGGGGCGGGCGCGGGTGGTACACCCCGCGTCGGTGCCCGTGGTGAGCCTGCTGGCGGCGGTCACCGAAGCGGGCTACTCGGCGACCCTGACCGCCCCGACGCCCGACCCGACGCGGGCCCGACCGGCCGGCGCCGAGGAGCACGATCGCGGTCGGCGGGATCTGCTGCTGACCGCCGCGCTCGCACTTCCGGTCCTGGTCCTGTCGATGGTGCCCGCGTGGCAGTTCACCAACTGGCAGTGGTTGTGCCTGATGCTGGCCGCGCCGGTGACGACCTGGGGCGCATGGCCCTTCCATCGACGGGCCCTGCACGGGCTGCGCTACGCGGGCGCGACCATGGACACCCTGGTCAGTCTGGGAGTGCTCGCCGCGTTCGGGTGGTCCCTGTGGGCGCTGTTCGTGGGCGACGCGGGTGAACCCGGGATGCGGATGACGGTCGACCTGCTCCCGTCCGCGGCCGGCGCCGAGGCCCACACCTACCTCGAAGTCGCGGTGGCCGTACCCCTGTTCGTCCTGTTCGGCCGCCGACTGGAGGAGCGGGCCCGGGTCCGCACCGGGTCGGCCGTACGGGAGTTGGCGGCGCTGGTCCCGGACGAGGCCGCCGTACTGCACCCGGGCCGGGGCGGCCGGGAGGTCGAGGTCACCGTGCCCACCGCGTCCTTGACGGTCGGTCAGGTGTTCGTGGTACGCCCGGGCGACCGGGTCCCGGCCGACGGGGTCGTGGTCGAGGGTCGATCCGCGCTCGACGTGTCCCACCTGACCGGGGAGAGCCGGCCGATGGAGGTCGGGCCGGACGACCCGGTGCCCGGCGGAAGTGTCAACGAGGGCGGCCGGTTCACCGCGCGTGCCACGGCGGTGGGCGCGGACACCCGGCTCGCCCGGATCGCCGCGTCGGTGGAGGAGGCCCAGGCCGGCAAGACCGACGCGCAACGCCTGGCCGACCGGATCGCGGGCGTGTTCGTGCCGTCCGTGCTCGCGACGGCGGTGACCGTGTTGGGCTTCTGGCTCGGCGCGGGCGGTGACCCGCAGGCCGCGGCCGGCGCGACGATGGCGGTCCTGGTGGTCGCCTGCCCGTGCGCGCTGGGCCTGGCCACCCCCACCGCGATCCTGGCCGCGACCGGGCGCGGCGCCCGGATGGGTGTATTGATCCGCGAACCTGCCGGGCTGGAACGGCTGCGCCGGGTCGGTGCCGTCGTGGTGGACAAGACCGGCACGCTGACCACGGGCGGCATGAGCCTGCTGCGGTACGAGCCCGCCCCGGGGGTCGATCCGGGCGAACTGCTGTCCCTGGTCGGCGCGGTCGAGGCCGCGTCCGGGCATCCGATCGGTCGGGCCGTGGCCCGGGCCGCGACCGAGCGGCTCGGACCGCTGCCGGCCGTCGCCGACTTCGCGGCCGAACCCGGCACGGGCGTCCGCGGGTTGGTCCAAGGGGCGCGGGTGGCGGTGCTGCGGCCGGGAGCCGAAGACGTGACGTCGTTGCCGGCGAACCTGCGCGCGGCGTTGTCCGCGGCGGACGCGGCCGGGGACACCGCCGTGCTCGCGACGGTGAACGGCGTGCCGTCCGGGGTGCTGGTGCTGGGCGACTCGGTACGCCCCGAGGCGGCCGGCGCGATCCGGGCGCTCGACCGGCTCGGCGTCACGGTGATCCTGGCCACCGGGGACCGTCCCGGGCCGGCGCGTGCGGTCGCCGACGCGGTGGGGATCGACGAGGTGCTGAGCGAGTTGGACCCGCACGACAAGGCCGAACTGGTCCGGGGCCTGCGGCAGGACCAGCCCGGACGGGCGATCGCGGTGGTCGGCGACGGCATCAACGACACCATCGCGCTGGGCGAGGCGGACCTGGGCATCGGCATGGGCGGTGGTACGGCCGCCGCGATCGGCGCCGCCGACGTCACGCTGGTCGGCGACGACCTGGCCGCGGTCGCCGACGCGATCCGGCTCTCCCGGCGGACGACCGGCACCATCCGGGCCAACCTCGGTTGGGCCTTCGGCTACAACGTGGTGCTGATCCCGGTCGCGGCGACCGGGCTGCTCAATCCGATGTTGGCCGCCGCGGCGATGTCGGTCAGTTCCCTGGCGGTGGTGAGCAACAGCCTGCGGCTGACCCGATTCCGCGCCGACCGCCGCCTCGACGACCCGAAACGGGATCCGAAGTGAAGCCTCTCGCCCTGCTCAAGACGGTCGCGGGCCCGCTCGTGGCGGCGGCCCTCGCACTGACCCTGCTCACCGCCTGGACGGCCGCGGGACAGGCGGGCACCGCACCGAGGTTGTCGATCAGCGACGGCCGCGTGCATCTGGCCACCAACGCCGACGCCACCTCCGCGTACTTCACCATCCGCAACTCCGGCGCCGCCAACGACGAACTCGTCGGCGTGAGCACACCGATCACCGCCGACGTGGGCTTCAGCTTCCACACCTACACCGGCTACGCGGGCCGGATGTGGATGACCAAGTCCCTCCCGATCCCGGCCAAGGGCCTCCTCGGCATGACCGCGAGCGGCGCCAACATCATGCTCGGCACACCCCCCGAGCTGACCCCCGGCCAAACCATCCCCTTCACCCTCCACTTCCGCCACAGCCCGCCCATCCACACCACAGCCACGGTAATCCGCCCCGGCACCTGGACACCGGCAAAAACCACCTGACCAACACGGAACCCCGCGATCCGCGGAGACCTGCGGCGGGGCCGCAGCCAACCGGCGGAGGGGACGGCGGGGGCGTGGCGCGAAGCCGGCAACAGGCAGCGCCGAGCCTGTGGCAACATCGCTTGGCGCACGGCGAGTACGGCCGACGGCGGGCTGTGCGTTGGCGGCGGGGCGGGTGCGTGACGTGGGGCGTGGCGGGGTTGGGTTCGCGGTGGGTGGCGAGGCCGGGCGTCTGCTCACCGAGTACGCGACGCTGATCGGCACCCACGTCGCCGCCGCCGAGACCGCCCTGGCCGACCTTCGCGCCGGGCGCACCGGTCGGATCACCATCCACTACTTCGCCACCGTCGGAGCCGTGCTGGTGGCTCCCGCGCCGGCCGCGCTGCGCCGCGAACACCCCGGCGTGCAGGTCCGGTTGAAGCTGTCCGATCCGAGGCATCCGCTGTCCGAGGTCCGGGACGGCCAGGCCGACATCGCGCTCGTGGTCCGCCCGGACGACCGCCCGTCCGTCGACGGGCTGCGCTTGGTACACCTGCTCGACGTCCGCTATCGCGCGGTGCTCCCGAAGGGTCACCGGCTGGCCGCGAAGCCCGTGCTGGAACTGTCCGACCTGGCCGAGGAACAGTGGGTCGCGAGCGAGTCGCCGGGCCCGTGCCTGGACGTCCTGCTCGACGCGTGCGGCGCGGCCGGCTTCAGCCCCGAGTTCGTGGTGGAGAGTCAGGACTACGCCACCGCCCAGGGCTTCGCCGCCGCCGGCCCGGGTATCGCGCTGGTCCCCGAATCAGCTCTGGAAACCCGTCGATCCGCGACCGTCGTCCGCCGGATCCGCAACCCCGAACCGATCCGCAGGATCTACGCGGCGGTCCGCGAGTCCGCGCCTCCGCAGCACGCCCTGCGCGCCTTCCTCGCCGCATTGCACGACGCCGCGTCCCGCTGAGCCGACACCACGCCCGTCGACCAGACACCACGTCCACGGATCGACGCGCCGCCCCACCCCACGCGCACGCGGGACAGCCCCGCGTGCTGCCCACAAATCCATGGGAATTCACCGCCGGAGCCGCCTATGACCACACGTCCCGATGGGGATGCTCATGGGTGGGCGCGACGGTGGGGGGCGCGATGCAATCTGCAAACGTGGGCACGAACAGCGAAACGGGCACCGCCGCCCGCACCGCCCCCGGCGGGTCCCTCGCCCGGCTGGCGCGCGACGCGCGGGCGCGAGAACGGGAGTTGCGTCGCGAATGGGACCAGGCCCGCCGCGTGGCGATGCGATACGAGGCCGCGTCGCAGGCGGAACAGCGAGTCGTGGCACACCTGTTGATGCTGACCGGCTACGGCTGGCGGCCCGCCGTCGACCGCCGATGGCCGGGAACCCGCACGGCCAACGTGGACCTGCTGCTGGTCGGGCCCGCCGGGGTGTACGTCGTCGACGTCAAGAACTGGCGCGCCGCGCCGAACATCCGAAACGGCACCCTGTACGCGGGAGATCGGCCGCGGGCCGGCGAGACCGCGAAGCTGCTCGCGATCACCGCGATCGCCGAGGAGGCGATCGCCACGCTCGGCGTCTCGCCGGTGGCCGTCGTGCCGATGATGGTGTTCGCCGGCCATCGCGTCGACGCCGGCCTGGGCCGGATCCGACTGCTCGGCGAGACGCAGGCCGCGCCCGATCTGTTGGGGCGACCGGCCCGCCTGGACCCGGAATCGGTGACGGCGATCGCGCGGCACCTGGAGCGGGTGTTCCCGGCCTACGAGGACCCCACCGAACCCTCGACCACACCCGTGACCACGACCCCGCCCCCGTCGACGACGGCGGTCGCGCGTACGTCCCCACCCGGACCACTCGACGCGTCCTTCGATCCGAGGGAGTTCGCCGCCGCCACGCTGCGGGCCGCACGGCTCGGGCCGATCGAACGCTGGATGACCTACCTCGATCCCGGCCAGTGCGCGCTGGTCCGGGCCGACTGGCCCGGACCGGCCCGGATCACCGGCCCCGCGGGCACCGGGAAGACCGTGGTCGGCCTGCATCGCGCCGCCTACCTGGCCCAACACGGCACCGGCCGGGTGCTGTACGCGACCTTCACCGCCAACCTGCCCCGCGTACAACGCACGTTCCTGGCCACGATGGCGCCGGTCGCGGTGGACCGGGTGGACTTCAGCGGCATCCACGCCTGGGCGCTCGCGTTCCTGAACGGACGTGGCGGCCCGCCGCGCGAGCTCGACCCGACCCGGGCCGCCGCCGCCTTCGACCGGGCCTGGGCCGAGGTCGGTCGGGGTGGACGCCTGTCCACGCTCGCGGCCTCGGCGGGCTACTGGCGCGACGAGATCGATCACGTGATCAAGGGCCGTGGGATCACCACGTTCGACCGGTACCGGCGGCTGCCCCGACCCGGGCGGCGGACCCGGTTGACCCGCGCGGGCGACCGCGAGGCGGTATGGCGGTTGTACGAGCGCTACGAACGGCTGCTGCGCACGGAGCAGGTGTGCGACTTCAACGACGTACTCGCCGCCGCGCTCCGCGAGGTGCTGCGGCGCGGGCGGCAGCCGGCCTACGCCTCGGTCATCGTGGACGAGGTGCAGGACCTCTCGCTGGTGGGCGTACGCCTGCTGCACGCGCTCGTCGGCGACGCCGCCAACGGCCTGTTGCTCATCGGGGACGGCCAACAGGCCGTGTATCCGGGCGGTTTCCGGCTCGCCGAGGCCGGTGTCACGATCCCCGAGGAGCGCACCCACGTCCTACGCCGCAATTATCGCAACGCGCCCGGCATCGTCCGCGCCGCACTCGCGGTGGTCGGCGCGGATGGCTTCGAGGACCTCGAACACGGCCGCGTCACCGGCCCCCGTCCCCTGGAACTCGACGGCGGGGCGGGCAACGCAGACGGGCCGGGCGAACCGGCGCGCGAGGTGGTCCGGGTGCATCGCGCGACGGTGGCCGCGCACGACGCCGCTCTTCTCGCCGCGTTACGGGCCGACCCCCGCGCGTGGCCGGACACCGCGGTGCTGTGCCGCTCCCGCGCCGAGGTCGGCCACTACACGGACCTGATCGAGCGGGCCGGGATCCCGGTATGTCTTCTGGCGCAGTACGAGGGTCGGCCGACGGCGGGAGTCAAGATCGGCGGCTACGTCCGCGCCAAGGGGTTGGACTTCAAGCACGTACTGCTGCCGAGGTACGACCCGGCGCGGCCCGGCGGCGCCCGGGGCGGCACCCGCGGCGGTGGCGACGCGGCCCGCGAGCGGGCGGAACTGGCCCGGCGCAGGGTGTTCGTCGCGATGGTCCGGGCCCGGGACACGCTGTGGCTCGGCCAGGTCGGCGCACCCGCGCCGCGGACCCGCCCGGCGACGCCCGGCCGCTGAGGTCCGACGCACCGAACGGCGGGACGTGCCGAAGCGGGCCACCCCCGCATCCCGCGCCACCCGGACCCGCCCCCGCGAAGGACCCGCCCTGCGATGAACTCTCACCCGATCGGGGACAATGAACGGATCATCCCGAGCGCGCGACGGAGCGGCGGCTCGCGGCAGCCCGATCCGGCAGGAGTCCCCACACCGTGTCCGACCAGCGCGAACCCGCCGTACCCGGCCGAGACCCGGGCCTCGTCGAGGAACGGGCCGACAGCCTCCGCGCGGACTGCGCGAACTGCTTCGCGCTGTGCTGCGTCGCGCCCGCCTTCGCCGCCTCCGCGGACTTCGCCATCGACAAGCCCGCCGGTCGGGCCTGCCCCAATCTCCGGGCGGACGACTTCGGCTGCGGCGTGCACACGCGCCTGCGCGACATCGGCTTCTCGGGCTGCACCGTCTACGACTGCTTCGGCGCGGGACAAAAGGTCGCCCAGGTCACCTACGCGGGACGGGACTGGCGCCGGGCGCCGCACACCGCGCAGCAGATGTTCCGGGTGTTCCCGATCATGCGGGACCTGCACGAGTTGCTCCGATACCTGCACGAGGCGCGCTCGCTCCCGGCCGCGCGCCCGATCCACGGCGAGTTGCGCAGCGCGTACCAGGACACCGAGCGCCTCACCCTGGGCGAGCCCGCCGAGCTGCTCCACATCGATATCGGGGCGCTGCGGCAGCGCCTGAACCCGCTGCTCCTGCGGGCGAGCGAGTTGACCCGCGCGGGCGTCCCGGGCAAGAAGAAGGAGCGCCGCGGCGCCGACCTGATCGGTGCCAGGCTGCGCGGCGCGAACCTGCGCGGCGCGAACCTGCGTGGGGCGTACCTGATCGGCGCCGACCTGCGCGGTGCGGACCTGCGCCTCGCCGACCTGATCGGCGCCGATTTCCGCGACGCGGACCTGCGCGGCGCGGACCTCACGGACGCCCTGTACCTCGTCCAATCCCAACTCGACGCCGCCAAGGGCGACCCACACACCAAGCTCCCCGCAACCCTCACCCACCCCACCCACTGGACCCCGTAACCTTTGCGCCGCCCTTGCCGTGGATCGTGTCCGCGTCGAGTTTCCCGGGCGTGCCGGTGTGCCGGTGTGTCAGTTGTACGGGGCCAGGTCGTGGGCCGTGCCCGACCGGCCACGAGCCGTCGGCGGTGGGCGGGGGCGGTGGGCCGTCGCCGGTGGATCCGCCCCTCAGCCGCCGTACGTCCGCCGCACCTGATACACCCCGGCCGCCACCCGATGGGAACGAGCCCGGAGCATCGGCGCGATGCGGGCCGGCCACACGGTCGTCCGGGACCACACCACGCCCGCGAGCGGGCCCGTGTCTACCAGGTCCAGTCGGGACAGATCCGCCCCTGACGCGTCGACCGCCTCGGCCCGGACCTCTTCCTCCATGGCGATCGCGAGCCGTACCGCCGCCGCGACGGCCTCCGGTACGGCGAGCGGATCACATCTCGCCGGACCGTCCGACCCGGGTATCTCGCGCAATCCGCCCTGGATCGCCTGCAACGCGCGCCCGCTCTCCGCCAGGGCCGTCCCGAGCGCGTCGACCAGCGCGATCACGCGTGGGGACACGGGAGGGGGCAGGTGGGTGAGCCGCCTGCTCAAGCAGCGTGCCTGCCCGGCGGCCAGGGACAGGGCGATCAACACCTCGAGCCGGCGCGCTCCCAACCCGTTCCGAGGCGACGCGTCGAGGATCCGGAAGGCGCGCCGCGCGGCCTCCCGGTGTGCCAGTGCCCGCTCGCGGATGTCCCGCGTTCGCGCGCGCAGCACGATCGCGGTCTCGACCGGGCCGCGACGCGGCACGACTTGCGGTTCCGGACCTGCCGAGACACCGCGTTCGAACTCGTACAGCGCGCGGCTCATCGCGTCGCCGAGCCGGATCCAGGCCCGCCCCTCGGTCCGCGGATCGACGGCATCGTCGGCACCCGACAGCGTCCACAAGTCGCGCTCGGTGAACGTGCGTCGTTCCTCGTCGGAAATGCTCATCGAGCCGCCTCCTGCTGTCGCATGTCTCGAACCGCAAGCCGAACCGCACGTCGAACCAGAGGGCCGAACAGAAAGAGGCCGCGCACAAGTCGAGCATGAACCGAACACGAATGCATACATCGAGCACGAAAAACGGCCAGGAGGCACCGGACGCTCGGCGCGAAGTCGCGGAACGACCGGCCCGGCCGGCGTGAAAGCGGGGATGACAAAGGCACTTTATGAGCAAAGCTGCATGCTTGGCCTCGTAGTTCACGGTATCAGCCGGTGGATGGTTTCCTCCATGCATACGACACCCACAGTTACCCGGCGAATCTCCCGCGTGACCTTTGCCCGCCGGGCGCACGCAGGGCGTACGTCGAGCGCGCTTCGAGCGCGAACCGCACAGCTGGGTCGTGAGGCGCCGGTCCCGGCTGCCTCGCGCCCGCACTACGGGCGCTGAACGTGCAGGCGCACCATCGGGCCACCGGGCGCACGCGCTCGATCCGGCCGAGGCCGAGCGCGCGACCTCGACCGGCTACCCGCCGGGCAACGCGCCTTCGGGGTAGGCCAGTCGGCGGTCGCGGCGGCGGGCTGCGGGACCGTCAGGCCGCCCTGGTACACCTGCGCGAGGTCGCCCGGGCGCCGGCTCGCTCGGCGGGCGACGCGGCGGGCATCGGGCTCTACCACCACGCGACGCCGGCCCACCAGGAAGCCGATGCGCTCGCGGCGGTGGGCGATCGTACCGGAGCGATCCGGGCGCTCGTCCTGTCCCTGCGCCACCGCCCCTGCGGCGAGCGCCGAGCCCGCGCGGTCACCACCGCCCGGCCGGCCGAACTGCACCTGGATCAGGGTCAACGTGGAGCGCGGTTGCGCGACCTGGCAGGCGTTCGTGGACGACTATCCGCTGCTGCGCTCGGGCCGCACGAACGCCGCGCTGCGCCACACCTGGCGCCGTACCGGGGCAACACGATCACCCGCACCCTGTTGGAGCGGGCCGGCAGCGGGCCGGCAGCGCGCCGATCCGCCCCCGCCCGGCTTCACCGACCGGAGCCCCTCAGGCCCGGCCGAGCACGTAGTCCAGCGTGTCCGATCGGGCCCGCCCGAGCACGCTCTCCCGCAGCGCCTCGGCGAACTCCTCCACGGTGACCATCCCGTCGCCGTCCGTGTCCACCGCGTGCAACCAGCCGATCCGGCGCGTCGGCGCGAGGTCCGAGCCGATCAGACGCGCGTAGTCGGCCTGATCGATCCGACCGTCCCCGTCGCGGTCCACCGCGGTGGCCACCCGCACCATCAGCGCGGCCATCGCGGCCCCCGGCGCGGCCTCGGCGAGCACTCGATACTCGTCGGCGTCGACCACACCGTCGTGGTTCGCGTCCGCCGTCGCGCGCAGTTCGTCCCACCAGGCGTGGAAGGCCGCGTACATGACCTCCTCGTCCACCGCCGCCAGGTCGAGTCGATCGCTGAACACCCGTGCGAGGGCGGCCAGATCGGGCCAGGACAACACCCCGTCGCCGGTCTGGTCGAGAATGCGCACGAAGGCGTCCGCGAGCTGCGCCGCCGGGTCGGCCGAACGATCGCGCGCCCCGAACCGGCGCAACCCGCGCCCGGCTTCCCGCTTGGCCGCGATATAGGTCGCCGCGAGTGGCATGTACACCCACCTCGTCGGCAGCAGGTCGCCGGCCACCGCGGCCGTCCGGCAGGCGAGCGACAAGACGGCCTCGGTACCGAACGGCACCTTTCCCCGCTCGCCCAATCGCTCCCGATAGCTCGGCGGCAGCGTGGCGGCCACGAGCGCGCGGATCCCGGTGCCCAGCACGGAGCATGCGGCCGACCACACCGCGTCCGGCACGAAGGACAGTTGCGCGGGCGCGGGCAACCGCCCGAGCGCATCCAGGAGTTGCTCGACCCCGTGCCCGGCCGTCAGCCGCTCGCGCACGGTCTCGTCGAAGTAGACGCGGTATTCCTCCAGCGTGGCCGGCATCTCGCTCGCCGGCACCCCCGACTGCCGTCCCACCAACAGCCATTCCGCGTACAACTCGGCCTGTCGCTCGTCGTCGAGCGGATCGCCGCCGAGCTCGCACATCAGTACCATCGCGTCGAACACGGTCAGGTGCACCCACGCCTGCGCCTGCGGGTCGAGCCCCGAGAACGCCTGGCCCTGCGCGTCGACCCCCTTGATGTGCCCGTGCAGTCGGCGCAGCCGGGCCGCCTCGCGCTCGCGGTCCGCCTCGTCCTGATAAAGCAGCCGTTGCAGACTGAGCAGGGTCTGCTCGATCCGACGCCACGGGTGCCGGCGGTACGTGGAGAACTCCACCACCCCGGCGCCGACGACCGGGTGCGCCGTCTCCAGCACGATCGCCCGACCGATGGTGGTCAGCAGCCGCCACTGTCCGCAGTAGCGCCAGGAGAGGGAGCCCGCGCCGGGGAAACGCTCGGTGTGATCCGACATCCGGGGTGCGTCCGACATGAGTGGCCTCTCTCGCGGATCGACATGGTAATCGTGACGATACAATCCGTCACCGTTTGTCGTGGGCGATCCGGAAAACCACAGGTTCCCCCGCGAAAAGCCGCCGATTGCGCCTGTGCGAGGCCCCCGGCTCCGCCGGCGAAAGCCCGGCTCCCGCCGCCGGAAGCCCGTGGGCACGGGTTTCGCAAGCGCTCGCGGTCCGCCTCACCGAGACTGGAAGGACCGACCCGGCCCGCGCCGTGGGCGCCGGCCGGGGCCTACGGCCGAGGAGGGCAGCCGGATGGCGATTGTGGTGGCGGAGAAGACGATGTCGCTGGACGGGTTCATCGCCGACCCGTCGGACGGCGTGGCGGAGCTGTTCGGTTGGTACTCGAACGGGAACGTGGAAACGCCCGCACCGGGTGGGGCGATGACGTTCCGCACCTCCGAGGCGAGTGCCCGGCATCTGCGCGAGCTGCTGGTCAACGCGGGGGCGGTGGTGACCGGGCGCCGCCTGTTCGACCACACCGACGGGTGGGACGGCAGCCACCCGCTCGGTGTGCCGGTCTTCGTGGTGACCCACCACGTGCCCGGGGACTGGGTCACCGCGCACCCCCGGGCGCCGTTCACCTTCGTCACCGCCGGCGTGGAGAGCGCCGTCGCGCAGGCCCGGGCGGTCGCGGGCGACCTGACGGTGGGTGTCGGCGGCGCGGACATCGTGCGCCAGTGCCTGGACGCGGGCCTGATCGACGAGATCGTGGTCGACCTGGTCCCGGTCCTGCTCGGCGCGGGCATCCGGTTCTTCGACCAGCTCGCGAACACCCCGATCGAGTTGGAGGCGACCCGGGTGATCGAGGGCCGGCGGGTCACACATCTGTACTTCCGGGTGCTCCGGACGCCCTGAGCGCACGTGCAAGGAAGGATCCGGCCCCATCCGGCCGGCCACACCCGGCTCACCGCTCGCGCAGCACCGCCGCGAGCGCCTCGATCGTGCCCGTCCACGCGTGCGCCGCCGGTGCCGCGAAGCCCACCAGGATCCCCTGCTCCGGGGCCTCCCGGTGCCACAGCTCGCCCAGCCCGCGCAGCGCCATCCCGCGCTCGGCGGCGCGCGCGAGCACCCGCTCCTCGGTCGGTCCCTCCTTCGGCAGCGTCATCAGCACGTGCAACCCGGCCGGGACGCCCCACAACCGCAGTGCGCCGGCCCGCCGTTCCGCCTCGAACCGGCGTACCAGATACGCCCGCCGCCGCCGATAGCTCAGCCGCGCGGCCCGTACGTGCCGGTCGTAGTCGTGCCGGGCGAGCAGGTCCGCGAGGACGAGTTGGCTCAGCCCCTGGGTGTGCCAATCGGCCCGGTACTTGGCCCGCACCACCGGTTCGACCAGGTGGGCGGGCAGCGCCATCCAGGCCAGGCGCAGGCCGGGCCCCAGCGTCTTGGACACCGATCCGCAGTACGCGACGTGTTCGGGCGCCATCCCCTGGAGTGCGCCGACCGGCTGCCGGTCGTAGCGGAACTCGCCGTCGTAGTCGTCCTCCACGATCAGCCCGCCGCTCGCACGCGCCCACACGCACACCTCGTGCCGCCGCCCCGGTCGCAGCGGCACGCCCGTCGGGTATTGGTGCGCCGGTGTCAACACCACCGCGCCCAGCGCCGGATCGACCGGCCGGTCCAGGCGCGCGCCGTCGGCATCCACCGGCAGCGGCAGCACCACCCGTCCGGCGTGCCGGAACACGTCGCGGTAGACGTGGTGTCCGGGGTCCTCCATCCCCACCGCCGCCACCCCGGCCTCGGCCAGCACGCTCGCGAGCAGGCCGGCCGACTGGTAGAAGCCCGAGGTGATCACGATGCGATCGGGTGTGGTCGACACGCCGCGGGTGCGCCCGAGGTGCTCGGCCAGCACGGTGCGCAGTTCGATGCGGCCCTGCGGGTCGCCCGGGCCGTGCACGTCGGCGGGCGGCGCGGTGGTCAGCACCCGGCGGGTGGAGCGCAGCCACGCGGCGGTGGGGAACGCGGACACGTCCGGCAGGCCCGGTCGCAGGTCGAAGCGCGGTGCCTGTGGTGTCGATCCGGTGTCCGCCGCGTCCCGCGCGGGTGGGCGGGGCAGGTCCGCGACCCGGGTGGCGGCGCCTTGACGGGCGATCAGGTACCCCTCGGCGACCAGTTGGTCGTATGCCGCGGTCACCGTCCCGCGTGCGAACCCCAACTCGGCGGCCAGGCCGCGGGTGGACGGCAGCGGCGTGCCCGGTGCCAGCCGCCCGGCCCGCACCGCCGCGCGCAGCGCGCGCTCCAAACCGACGCGGCGACCGGCGGCGCTGTCGACCTCGACGTGCAGATCGAGCGCGTCGATCGGGGAACTGGTCCAATCCTCGAACATTTCACTGGATCTTAACCCTGGTCCGGTCATCCCCGTAGCGTCGGCGTCATCGCGGCCGACTACACCGGAACCACCGCTTCCCCTCCCCTCAAGGACGCCCGCATGATCGTGTTCGCGCACCTCAGTGACACCCACCTCGACGGCGGTCCGCGCGCGGCCGAGCGCACCCGGGCAACGATGGCCCATCTCGACGCGCTCCCGTACGACCTGGACGTGGTGCTGGTCACCGGCGACATCGTGGACAACGGCACGCCCGCCGAGTACGACCAGGCGCGTGCGCTGCTCGCGTCCCGGCACCCGGTGCTGATCCTGCCGGGCAACCACGACGTGCGCGGGCCCTTTCGTGCGGGGCTGTTCGGCGAACCCGCCGGCGACGAGCCGATCAACCGGGTGCACCACACGGCCGGCGGCGCGGTGTTCGCGCTGTGCGACTCGTCCGTCCCGGGCCGCGCGGACGGCCTGCTCGCCGACGAGACGCTCGCCTGGTTGACCGACGTGCTGGACGAAGTGCCCTCCTCCGCGCCGGTGTTCGTCGCCTTCCACCACCCGCCGGTGGAACTGGGCAGCCCGGAAATCGACCGGATCCGCCAGTTCGGCGCGGACCGCCTCGCCGCCGTGGTCGCGGACCGGCCCAACGTGATGGGTCTGCTGTGCGGGCACGCGCACACCCCGGCGGCCACCACGTTCGCGGGCAAGCCGCTGATCGTCGCCCCCGGGGTGGTGTCCACCATCAACCTGCCGTGGGAACGCGTCGACGACGACGCCCCGTTCGTGAACCCGGACATCCCCCCGGCGCTCGCGTTCCACCGGCTCGACGACGAGGGTCGATTGACCACACATTTCCGCACGGTGACCTGATCCCCCGATAGCGTTCCGCTGGTACGCCCAACGGAGCGAAGGGGGCCGCGGATGTTCGGACGACGCCGGGAGAAGACGGGGACGACGGCCGGGGCGGGCTTCGCGGTGGGTCCGGTGCGCGTACGCGCGGCCGCGGGCACGGTGGTGGGCAACAAGTACCAGGCCAACTTCGACGTGCCGGCCCTGGAGCCGGACCTGCGGCTCGCCGCCGTCGCCGACGGCATGGGCGACGGGCCCGGCAGCACGGCGGCCGGGCGGATCACGATGACCGAGTTCACCGCCTCGATCCGCCGATCCGCGTCCGCCGGGCACGGGACCGGCCCGGCCGACCTGCGAGCGAGCGTCGCCCGGATCCAGGACCTGGTGCTGGCGGAGGCCGCGGGCCTGCCCGGCTTCACCGGCTGCACACTCACCGCACTGGTCGCCGAGCCGGATCCGGACCCGAACCAGGCACCGCCACCGCCACCGGTCCGGACCGCCGAGGCGACGGCCTGGCTGGTCCAGATCGGCGACTCGCGCGCGTACCGGCTGCGGGCCGGTCGGTTGGACCTGCTGACGGTCGATCACACCGAGGCGTGGCTGGGCGCGCTGTACGGCTGGTACCCGAGCGAGTCGCCACAGGCCGCCGCCGCGCGCTACCGGCTCAGCCGCTACGTGGGACATCCCGACCGCCCCGAGCCGGACGTGCTCAACGTGAGCCTGCGGCCGGGCGACGTGTACCTGCTGTGCACCGACGGCGTCGCCGAGCAGATCGCCTACCACCCGCTGGCGGCGCTGCTGGCCGCACCCGACGCGCCGACCGAGATCGTCGCCCGGTTGCTGAAGGCGACCCTGGACGCGGGCGGCCACGACAACGCGACCGCGGTCGTGTGGTGCGTGGACCACCGCGAGGATCGGCCCGCCCAGGACGCGCCGGGCTGAGTCGTCGACGCCCGGGTCGGGCCTCCCACCTCCCGCTTTCCGGGCTTCGGCCGCGTCGTGCGAGGATTTCCGGACGTGCGCCGAGGCGTGTGTGCTCGATGCCCCGTCGTGGTGCCGGTCGGGGGATCCAGGACCGGTCTCGGCCCCACCGACCGAAGGACGGGCGCGCATGCGCGACGAGAAGATCAGCGAATACCTGAAGCACCTCGCCGACCGGGTGCCGGCGCCGGGTGGTGGTGCGGCCGCCGCGCTGCACGCCGCCCAGGCCGCGGCGCTGCTGGGGATGGTCGCGCGCTACACCACCGGTGACAAGTACGCCGAGCACGCCTCCTCGATCGCCCAGGTGATCGCGCTCACCGACGAACTGCGGAACGTGGCACTGCGGTTGGCCGGGGAGGACGCGGCCGCTTTCACCGCGGTGACGGAGGCCTACCGGCTGCCCGCGGACACCGACGAGGCCGTCGCCGAGCGCGCGGCGACGATCGCCGCCGCGCTGGTAGGCGCGGCCAAGCCGCCGGCGGAGGTGGTCGTGGTGGCCGCCGCGTGCGTCGAACTGGCCGAGAAACTCCTGCCGATCGGCAACCCCAACGTGGTCACCGACGTGGCCGCGGCGGCCGAGGCGGCCCGTGCGGCGGCCACCACGGCGCGGGTGAACATCGAGATCAACCTCCGCGGGATCAAGGACGAGACGGCCCGCGCCGAACTGCGCACGCAGGCCGGCCGGGTGGACGACATCGCGGTGCGCGCCGACCAGGTCACCGCGGCCGTCCGCAAGGAGGTCAACCGATGACCGCGAGCGTGCTCTCCGGCCGGGAACTGGCCGCCGCGATCCGCGCCGAGACCGCGACCCGGGCCGCGCTGCTCGCCGAGGCCGGCACCCCGGTCACGTTGGCGGTCGTGGTGGCCACGGCCGACGAGGCCGGCGCGTGGTACGTACGCTCGATCGCCGCGGCCGCGGCGAAGGTCGGCATCACCTGCGACGTGGTCGACCTCGGTCCGGACGCTGCCCCCGAGACGATTCGGGGCACGTTGGCGGCGCTGAGCGCGGACGACGCGGTGCACGGGATCATCCTGCAGACCCCCCTGCCGGACGGCGCGGTACCGGCGGACCTGGCCGGCGCGATCGCGTTCGGCAAGGACGTGGACGGCGCGAACCCGCTCTCGCTCGGCCGGCTCGCCGCCGGTCTGCCCGCCTTCGCGCCCGCCACGGCCGAGGCGGTGGTGGCGATCCTGGACCACCACGGCATCGAACTCCGCGGCCGGCGCGTCGCGGTGATCGGCCGCTCGACGGTGGTCGGCAAGCCCGCCGCGCACCTGTTGCTCGACCGCGACGCGACGGTGACCGTCTGCCATTCGCGAACCAAGGACCTGGCCGGGTCGACCTCGACCGCCGATGTGCTGGTCGCCGCCGTCGGTCGAGCCGGGCTGATCACCGCCGAACACGTCGCGCCCGGCGCGGTCGTGGTGGACGTGGGCACCAACCCCACCGCCGACGGCGGTCTGGTCGGCGACGTGGACGCGGCGTCCGTGGCGCCGGTGGCCGGCGCGCTCACCCCGGTACCGGGTGGTGTGGGGCCGGTGACGACGGCTCTGCTCCTGAACCACACGGTGCGCGCGGCGGCCTCCAGCTGACCGCGCGCGATCGCCCGGCTCCCGGGCCGCTCGGGATCACTCGGCCCGGGATCGCCCGCCCCCTGGTCGCGCGCAATCGCCCCGTCCGGGGAAGGAATCACCACCCGGCCACACGGCGGGAGGTCACCACCGGGCCACGCGGCGGCCGTCGCGCTGGTGCCAGCGGCCCGGAAGGTCGATGATCTCGGCGCCGGCGGCGCGGAACCGGTCGGCGGTGGCCCGGGCTCGCTCCGGGTCCAGGGCGAACACCCACAGGCCCGGTATCAGCACGGTGCGCACCGCGCCCGCGGCCACCTGGGCCAGCAGGTTCTCCAGTTCCGGCGCCTGTTCGCGCGAGGACACGCCGTTGTCCAGGCACACCACGGGCTGGTTCAGGCCGAGCCCCTGCGCGTACGCGGTCAGCGCGTTGCGATGCGCGGCCATCTCCCACGGGTCGCGTGGATAGCACCTGAGATAGGCGACGGGCGCGCCGGCGTACGGAGGGGAGACGGTCGTCATGGCGACTGATTCCTTTCCGGCGATCGGCACGGACCCACGGCCCCGCCTCGACGCCAGTCAACACCGTCCGACCCGAAAGGTCTATACCAATATTGTCATCCGGGCGTGACTCCCCGGGATGGCGAGATCGCGCGTGCGGCGCGAGCCCGTCCGGCGGTGCGAAGTCGTACCGTGAACACATGAGCTCCAACGATCCGGGCGGTCCCGGTCGAGGGGGTGCCACTCCATCCGGGCCGGTCCCGTCCCAGCGGCGGCGCCGCAAGCGCTACTTCGTGATGATGGGCGTCTGCCTGCTGCTGTTCCTGCTGGCCGGCACGGTGGTCTACCGCTGGTCGGTGGCCGCGGCCGCGGGCATGACCGTCGTCGCGATGGCGATCCCGCCCTTCGCCGCGATCGTGGCCAACCGTCGCGAGCAGGGCGACCGCTGGTGGGACGAGTAGCCCCATCCGGTCGCGAAGTCGTCCGCGCGCCGCGCCCGCCGGCCCGGATCCGCCGCCGTCACGGATTGGTTCCGACGCGGTGACAGCCCCGCATACGGCGAACCACGGCGACCACCCGGCCCGTCCCCACCGATGACCCGCGACCGCGCGGGCAGGGGGGAAGGGGGCCCGGATATGCCCATCGATCCGGGAATGCAGGCGGCACGGCAGGCACAGGCGTTCCAGGAGGGCGTCAACCGGCGCGTCTTCGCCGACCAGGCGGCAGCCGCCGACCGTCGGCGGCGCCGGCGCGGCGGCCGTTCGAGCGGTTCCGGTCTGCTTGTGCTGTTGTTGGTGATCGGCGCGGTGGTCCTGGCCGCGAAGTACCCCGACCAGGCCCACGATGTGGTCGACCGGACGCGTCCGCTGGTGGACCGGGTGCTCGGCACGATCGACGCCCCCCGCTGACTCGCGCGAGCACCGGCCGGCGCACCCGGTCCGGGCGGCAAGGGCACGCCGTGCGGGCGTGGTTCGGGGGATGTCGGACAACCGGGCAGTAGGGTCGGTGGCCGAGCGGCCGGGTGCTGTCGGGCCGTCCCCGTCGGGAGAGGACGTCGTCATGGGTCCAGTCATCGCGGTCACCGGAGCGAGCGGGCAGGTCGGCGGCCGGGTCGCCCGGCGGCTCGCCGAGGCCGGCGTAACGCAGCGCCTGCTGGGGCGGGACCCGTCCCGGTTGCCGGAGTTCGAGGGCGCGGTGAAGGCGCCGCCGGCGTCCTACGGCGACGACGCGGCGATGCGACGGGCCCTGGCGGGGGCGGACACGCTTTTCCTGGTGTCCGCGCGAGAGAGCGCCGATCGGGTCCGCGAGCACATCACCGCCGTGGACGCGGCGGTGGCGGCCGGTGTCGGGCGGATCGTGTACGTGTCCTTCCTGGGCGCGGCGCCGGACGCGACCTTCACATTCGCGCGCGACCACTGGCACACCGAGCAGCACATCCGGGCCACCGGGGTGCGGTACACGTTCCTGCGCGACAGTCTCTACCTGGCCGGGCTGCCGGCCATGGTCGGCGCGGACGGGGTCATCCGCGGTCCGGGCGGGGACGGGCGGGTCTCGGCGGTGGCCCACGACGACGTCGCCGACTCGGCGGCGGCCGTCCTGCTCGGCGGCGACGCGCACGACGGCCTCCGCTACGACCTGACCGGCCCCGACGCGCTCACGCTCGCCGAGGCGGCGGCCGAGCTGACCCGCTTCGCCGGGCGACCGATCCGCTACGTCGCGGAGACCCGGGATCAGGCGTACGCCTCGCGCGCGCACTACAACGCGCCGGCGTGGGAGATGGCCGGCTGGGTGACCTCGTACGAGGCGATCGCGACCGGCGAGATGAGCGAGGTGTCCACCGCGGTCCCGAACCTGACCGGCCGGCCGGCGCAGAACCTGGCCGGCTACCTGACCACCCACCCGCGAGCGTGGGAGCACCTGAAGGCATAGGCCCTGTCCGGCGGATCTTGGTGAATCGGGCCGCGTCGTGAGCGCAGCGAGGAGCCCGAAGGGCGGATGCCGTGCATCGGCGTGCCGGAGAAGCAGCCGCAAGGGGTTCCATTCGGCTGTTTCTCCGGTGCGGCGAGGCGCGGTGCCAGGCGGCGCGGACCCACCAGGATCCGCCGGACAGGACCCAGCCGGCGTCCCACGCACGGCCGGCTCGGTCGCTCCCCCGACCGGCCGTGCCCCGGGTGCGGCCGGGCCCGTCGGCGGGTCTGCTGGGGCTATGCACCCCAAACACCCGATCATCGAGCTGACCGAGCTGCTGATGCGCGAGACCGACCTGCCGCAGGATCGGGCAAGCGCCCTCGTGCAACGGATCTGGGACGCGGGGGTGGCCGAGGGCACCCGCCGGATGACGGACGACCTCGCCGCCGCCAACCGCGAGACCCAGGAGCTGCGCCGAGCCCTCGACGACGAGTGACCCGGGCTCGGGGTCCGCGCGGGTGCGGTGCCCAAGACGTGGTGTCCCCGTTCGGGGCCGGACCGGGACACCACGCCCGTCTGTGGTGCGGAGCCCTACAGCGGCAGGGTGTCCGCGACCTGCCTGACGTGGTGCAGGCTGTTGAGCCCGTCCGGATAGACCGCGGACGGGACACCGGCAACCTTGCCGGTGTTCGGCGTCGGCTCCTGCGCGTGGGCGGCGGACGCGGCGAAGGCCGCGAGTGCGGTGCCGGCCAGGGCGGCGGCTGCGATGCGCTTCATCATGTCCCGCCCAACGAGACCACGACCGCTTGGTCACCGCGGCATCCCAGGACACGGCCCGGTTCACCTGTTCGGCGTTCGTGCGCCGCCCCCGACCGGGAACACGAGCACGAACGCGGAAAGGGGTACCGATGGCGCCGGAGCACCTGGACTCGGCCGACTGGTGGCACGACACGATGATCCACGACGGCCGGTTGCCGATGACCCTGGCGTTCGCGTCGCTGCTGATCACCTTCCTGGTGACGCGGACGATCACCCGGCTGATCCGGGCCGGCCGGGGGCCGTTCCACAACATCGGCGGCGGCGGTGTGCACATCCACCACGTGGTGCCCGGCATCGTGCTCGCCCTGCTCGGCGGCTTCCTCGCGGTCGGCGCCGGCGAGTACCTGGTCGCCCGGTCGGTCGCGGGGGTGTTGCTCGGGATCGGCGCGGGGCTGGTGCTGGACGAGTTCGGGATGGTCGTACATCTGGCCGACGTGTACTGGACCGAGCAGGGCCGGATCTCGATCGAGGCCACCGTGCTGGCCACCGCCGCGGCCGGCCTGGCGGCGAGTGGGTTCGTGCCCTTCGAAGCGACCCCCGAGGGGGACACCGTCGACGATCGGGTGGCGTGGGTGATCGTGCTGCTGCTCGACGTGGCGATGGCGGCGATCACGTTCGCCAAGGGCAAGGTCGGCACCGGGGTGATCGGCATCTTCGTCCCGTTCGTCAACGTTGTCGCGGCGATCCGGCTGGCCCGGCCGGGGTCGCCGTGGGCCAGGCGGCGCTACCACGACAAGCCGCACAAGCTGCGTCGCGCCACCGCCCGCGCCGCACGCCACGACGCCCGCTGGCGCCCGATCCGCCGCCGCCTCGAGGACACCATCGCCGGCACTCTGGTCTCGGCGCCGCCGGCACCGGCACCGCCCCCACACCCGCGTCCCCGAGTCGTCGGCACCCGCCACACCCTGAGCCGGCCGACCCCGCACACCGACTGACGAAACCGCACCGAGCGCCCGCCGACGCGCCCGACCGGCAGGTTTCACGTCCCGCGCCGTCTGGCGACGCCCGCTCGCGCCCCCCGATCCGGGAACGGTGAGCCGATGACGTACCGCGTCGAATCCCTGTCCCAGCCGTAGAGTTGGCTGCGCGGCGCGGGCCCCACGTGCAGAGCGCCTACTCCGACACGGTGAACCGATTGCGCGCCGATCCGTGGCGAGTCGGCGAGCCGCGCACAAGGCGCCGGACACCCGCAGCTACGCGTTCTGCGTCGAGGGCATCGCAACCTTCGTGATCGAGGACCGCTGCGCCACGGTGACCATCGTCGAGATCCGCTGAGCCTCCGTCACCCGACCCTGGCGCCCCTCGTGCCGCGCCGAATCGAGCGCCCGGGTCACCGGCCCGCGACCGTTCCCGCCGCTTCGCCGGGCGGGTGTTGGCGGGCGGCCAGGACCGCGATGTCGTCCTCCGGCTTGTCGGTGATCATCCGCGCGATCAGCGTGTCCACCAGGCGCACCAGCGGTGTCTCGGCGTTCAGTCCCACGTGGGTCAGCCGCTGGAGCGATTCGCCGATGTCCTCGCCCCGCCGCTCGACCAGGCCGTCGGTGTACATCACCAGGACCCGCTCCGGCTGGCTGCGCCGGCGCACCGAGGTGTAACCGCCGAACCCGGTGCCCAGCGGTGGTCCGACCGGGACGTCCACGAGTTCGGCCGCGTCGCCGGGCCCGACCAGGAGCGGCGGCAGGTGGCCGGCGCTGGCGAAGGTGACCGTGCCCGCGTCCGGGTCCACCAGGACCAGCAGGCAACTGGCCACCCGCTCGATGCCCGCCTTGGTGCTGGTGCGGTCCACCGCCGCCAGGATCTCGTGCGGCTCCAGGTCGGAGCGTGCCTGCACCCGCAGCAGGGCCCGGAACTGGCTCATCTCCACGGCGGCCTGCACGCCGTGGCCCATCACGTCGCCGACCGCGAGCAGGGTGCGTCCGCCGCTGAGCGCGACCGCGTCGTACCAGTCGCCGCCCACCTCCACGCTGCTGCCCGCCGGGCGATAGCGCGAGGCCAGTTCGATGTCCGGGTGCGGTGCGTCCGGCGCGGCCAGCAGCGCGTGCTGGAGGGCCAGCGCGATGTCGTGCTCGTGCGCGTAGCGGCGCGCGTTGTCCACGCTGATCGCCCCGCGCCGGGCCAGGTCCCGGGCCAGCACCACGTCCTCGGTGGAGAAGGCCGGTACGGCGCCGTGCCGGGCCAGGGTGACCATGCCGATCGCGCTGCCCCGGGCGACCAGGGGCAGCGCGACCACCGAGTGCAGGCCGACCGAGCGGAACACCGCGAGCCGGTCCGGGCTGGAGACCTCGCGGGCCAGTTCCTCGTCGCTCGCCCGATTGACCACCACGGGGCTGCGCTCGCTCAGTGCGCGCGGCACCATCGAGCCCTGTTGGTAGTCCACGTTCTCGCCGGGCCGGCGCAGGATCGCGGCCTGTTCGGCCATCCCCGGCCGGTGCGACAGCGCGGCCCGCCACATCCGAACCATGTCCTCCGGCGCGTGCGGTGTGCCGTTGGCACCCTCGACCGCGAACACGTCCACCGCGGCCACGTCGCCCAGTTCGGCGACGAACAGTTCGGCCAGTTCCTCGCAGGTTTCCACCAGGTCCAGGGTGGTGCCGACCCGGGTCGCGGCGGCGTCCAGGAACGCCAGCCGGCGGCGGGCCGCGTCCAGTTCCATCTGGGTGCGGCGGGACTCGGAGACCTCGAGTATCACGCCGGCCAGGCCGACCACCACGCCCTCGTGCTCCAGGCGGTGGTAGGCGCCGTGCCACCAGCGGCGCCCGGGCGGGCCCGCGTGCGTGATCCCGGTGGAGGTGGCCTCGCGGGCCACGCCGTCGCTGAGCACCGCCCGCAGGATGTCGTCCTTGGCGTCCACCTCCGGAAGCACCTCGCCGATGCTCCGGCCCAGGTGCTCCTCGGCCGAGACGCCGTTCATCCGGGCCAGCGCCGGATTGACGTACAGATAGCGAAGGCTCGGGCTCATCACCGCGACCGCGGCGGGCGTGCCGTCGAGCAGACCCTGCAAGACCGCGTACGCGCCGGCCTCGCGCACGTCGTCGCCCTCGACCCCGACCAGGCGCGCGACAGCGCCGGTCACGGCGTCGACCTCCGGCACCATCATCGGCGGGTCCGCGTACTCGTCCAGCGCCACGCCTGTCCTCTCCAGCCCCGGGTCCCGTGAGGCGCCCGGCCCCCGGAAGCCGTCCATCGGGTTCCAGTTTGGGCCACGGCGACCCGAACGCGCGAGCGGCAGGCCGTAGGGCGTTACACCATCGTGGCCATGATCTCCTCGACCATCGCCATCGTCGTACCCGGATGCAGGAAGGCGAAGCGGGCCACCGTCTCACCCTCCCAACCGGTCGGTGTGACGAAACCCACCTGGCCGGCCAGCAGCCGGTGCGACCACTCCAGGTAGTCGGCCGCACTCCAGCCGACCCGCCGGAAGAGCACCGCGGACAGCTCGGGGTCGCGGATCAGTTCCAGGTGCGGGGTGGCCCGGATCAGCTCGGCGGTGTCCCGGGCCAGCGTGAGCGCGGTCTCGATCGCCTCGGTGTAGGCGTCGGTCCCGTGCACGGCGAGCGAGAACCACAGCGGCAGGCCGCGGGCACGGCGGGTGAGGTGGTACGCGTAGTCGGTCGGGTTCCACTCCTCGGGCGCGTCGGTGTGCAGGACGTCCAGGTAGGACGCGTCCTGGGTGTGCACACCGCGGGCCAGGGCCGGGTCGCGGTACACCAGCGCGGCGCAGTCGAACGGCGCGAACAGCCACTTGTGCGGGTCGACCACGAACGAGTCGGCCAGCTCGATCCCGTCGTAGCGGGCGCGCACGCTGGGCGCGAGCAGGCCGGCGCCGCCGTAGGCGCCGTCCACGTGGAACCACAGGTCGCGCTCGCGGGCGACCGCGCCGATACCGGCCAGGTCGTCGATGATCCCCGCGTTGGTGGTGCCGGCGGTGGCGACCACGCCCACCACGTCCGCCACGTCCGGGTCGGCGTCCAGCGCGGCGCGCAGCGCCTCGCCGGTCAGGCGGTGGTCGGTGGTCTTCACCACGAGCGCGTCCATGCCGATGATGCGCAGCGTATTGCCGATCGAGGAGTGCGCCTGGTCGCTGACCGCGATCCGCAGGCGGTCCCGGGCGGTGGCGCCGGTACGCAGCCGGCCCATGTCCCGGGCGACCACGAGCGCGGACAGGTTGCCGGCCGAGCCGCCGCTGACGAAGCAACCGCCGGCGCTCGCGGGCAGCCCGGCCAGGTCCGCGATCAACCGCAGCACCTGGTTCTCGGCGGCCACCGCACCCGCCGCCTCCAGCCACGAGATGCCCTGGAGGGACGCGCACGAGACGACCATGTCGAACAGCAGCGCGGCCTTGGTCGGCGCGGCCGGAATGAAGGAGAGGAAGCGCGGGCTGTCGCAGGAGATGACCGCCGGCGCGAGCTGGTCGGCGTAGATCGCCAGCACGTCGCCCGGGTCGTTGCCCTGCGCGCCGATCAGGCCGTCGAGCGCGCGGTCGAGCTTGTCCTTGCGCCCGGGGTTGTCCAGCGGGACCGGATCCAGTGCGAGCCGCTCGCGCATGTAGTCGAAGACCAGGTCGGCGAGGGCGGGATCGTACCGGTGCATGCGCATGGCGGGGCTCGACAATCTCTCGGCGCGTTCGGGCGGCGTTTCCCGCGCAGGGTGGGTTTCCCGCGGTGGCGTATCCCGCGCGGGTCGGTGTTCCGGCGAAAACCGTGGGGCGCCGGGTTGGTCCGCACCGGCACCTCAAACCCTACGTACGGGTGTGCGATCGGGCCAAGAGGTCGATCTTGCGCGTCGACGCCGATCTATTGCGTCTCCACTCCCTGCCAACTCGTTCCATTGCGCCTGACCAGCCGGGAAAGCACGACAGAGCTTTTGGTGCGGACCACGAACGGCTCCGCGTTGATGCGCTCCAGGATGCGTTCGAAGTGCTGTACGTCCTCGGCGAGCAGGTGGATCACCGCGTCCGCGTCGCCGGTGACGGTGCTCGCCGAGACCACCTCGGGGAACTTCGCCAGCGCCCGTCCGATCGCGCTCGGCGAGGTGCGCCCGACGCAGTACAACTCGACGAACGCCTCGGTGCTCCACCCCAGCGCGGCCGGCTCCACGGACGCGGAGAACCCGGTGATCACACCGGCGGCCAGCAGCCGGTCCACCCGACGTTTGACGGCGGACGCGGACAGACCGACCCGGGCGCCGATCTCGGCGTAGGTCGAACGCGCGTCGTCGATGAGCGCGGTGATGATCCGGCTGTCCAGCGGGTCCAGCGCCATCGGTCGGGTCTCCTGGGTACGGGTCGGGCGGGGTGGCGACGGGGGCGGGGGCTTGGGGCGAGGCGGTTCGGGCGGGCGGCTCGGGTGGGCGGCTCGGGTGGGCGGCTCGGGTGGGCGGCTCGGGTGGGCGGCTCGGGTGGGCGGTTCCGGTGAGCGGGGCACAGTGACGGTAGCCCACCGGGGCTTCGGTACCCGATTCACGCGCGCTCGCCTCGGGCGCCGAGGTCACGTCCGGCGGTGGCGGGCGGATGTGTCGGTGTCCGGGCGGCGCGGTTGTCCGACGGTAAGTACCTTCCGTTCCCCGGAAGTTCACTTCGAGGACGCGGGGGTGCGCATTAATCGAGGCCGGACTCGGGGCCGGCGACCGGTCACACGGGAAACGGCCGATTCGGGGTCGTCCGGGCGGTTGTGCCGCGTTCCCGCGGGGTGCGGCGCGTGGGGGCGGAGTGCGCCCCGCGCGGGGCGGTGGCCGCACCGCGATCCGGGCGCCGATGTCGGTGCGGCCTGGTATCGACTGCCACTACCGACTCGTTCGACCACCATCGACCGCCGGCCGGCGCGCGGAGTCCTCTTCGTGGCGCGTACGGCCATCTCCGGGAAGGCGGTCCGCGCCTAGCGTGAGGATGTCCCGGATTCGGGGAGGGCGGCCGCGCGCCGCAGGATCGGCAAAGGAGACGGCAACATGACGATCAAGGTCACAGTGGTCTACCACGACACCGTCGAGTGTGTTCGGGCGCTGGCCGACGCGGTGGCGGCGGTCGCCTGGAACACCGGCGCCGACGTCCGGTTGCGCCGGCTGCCGGAGGCCGAGCCGGACCTGAAACCGGCGGACCCGAGAGCGGATCCACCCGCGACCGCGCGCGATCTGAGCTGGGCCGACGTCGTCGTGCTCGGCGCTCCGGCGCGGGACCGCGACGTGGTCGCGTTGTTGCGCCGACTCTCGGACTCCGGGACCGCGCCCGCCACCGCGTCGGCCGCGCGCGAGATGCGGGGCGCGTGGGTACGTCGCACCGAGGAGCAGGTGTTCGGCGTGTTCGTGACCACGCCGGCCCCCGGCACGCTGCATGGCGGGCTGATGCGCAGCTTCGGCATCGTCCACCGACCCGCGCCCGGCCGCTGCGCGCGCGAGCCGGAGCGTTCGGTGGCCATACTCCCCCCTGCGCCGGACCTCGAGGGCGGCACCGGCGACCCGACCCTCATGTCCCTGGACCTGGTCCGCATCCAGACCCGACGCTGCGTCGAGATCGCGGCGGCGCTGCGCGCGGAACGCGCTGTGGCGGTCTGAGCGCCGCGCCGGGAGTCGGCGGCGTCTCCGCGCGGTCACGCGGTCGTGAGCGCCGGCCGGCACCGCCGCCGTGTCGGGCCGAGGCAGCCTGCGGGTGGCCCGTGCGCGTCGTTCGGCAGCTGCCGGCATGATCGCGAAGTGACCACTGAACGCACGCGGTCCGGTCCACCGGACGCCGACGAGGACGTGCTCACCCGGCACGCCGGGTTGCTCGCCCGACTCCTGCCCACCGACGATCCCGCCGCGCTGACGGTACGTCGGGGTCAGTTCCACGATGTCGTGCTCGGAGCGACGCGGGTGGTGTGCTTTGCGCGCACCGACGCGGCCGAACGCCGACTGCCGCGTCGAGCCGCGCAACTGCGGCTGCTCGCCGGGTTGTCGCTCGGCGTGCGCACCCCCGAACCGCTCGGAGCGGGACACGATCCCGGATATCTCCTGCTGGACCGGCTCCCGGGCGAGCCGTTGGATCCGGACGCGCCCGTCCCGGCGGAAGCGGCGGCGCGGTACGCCGAGTTGCTGACCGCCCTGGCCGGCGCCGCGGCCGACCCCGACGTGCGTGCCGGGCTGCGCCGCGTGGCCCCGGGCGCCGGGGGCGCGTGGACCGGGTTCGCCCACGACGTGCGTGCGGAGCTGTACCCGCTCATGTCGGCGGCCGGCCGCCGCCGCGCCGATCTCGAACTGGCGGCCGTACTGGCCCTGTCGCCCGTCGCGACGGCCGTGGTGCACGGCGATCTGGGCGGTGCGAACGTGTTGTGGACCACCGTCGACGGCGTGCCCCGGTTGAGTGGCGTGCTGGACTGGGACGACGTCTCGCTCGGCGATCCGGCGGAGGATCTGGCGGCGATCGCCGCGACCCACGGTGACGACCTGCTCGACGAGGTACTCGATCTGATGGGCATACCCGAGGCCGCCGGCCGCGAGCGCGTCGCCGCGATCCGCGGCACGTTCGCGCTGCAGCAGGCGTTGGCCGCGCTCCGGGACGGCGACCGCGCGGAGTTGGCGGACGGGCTGAGCGGCTACCACTGACGATCGCGGCCCGCCCGGGGACATCGACCCGTCCGCCGGCAGGGTCCACGATCCGGGTGCCCCGGCGCGAAACCACGCGATGGTGGGGTGTGGAGGCGCGGATTCCCGTTCGGGTGAGCGTACGCCGGAGCGATGCTTCCGTACCCGGCTGTCGCCGAACCCCCGCGGTCTGTTGGGTTGATCCGGGCGCCGGCGAGCGTCCGCATCATGCGTCGCCCCCATGCGCTCCGGCGCGGCGGGGGCCGCGCTCAGGGGGCGACACAGGGGGTTCGCAAGCCGTGACCGAGACACCGCAGGTTTCCTCGACGGCGCACAAACGTCGATCGACCAAGCGGGCGCGCGCGACGGTCGCGCCCACCCCGTACGAGTTGTGCGATCGGCCGATCGTGGACGTACCGACCGTCCTTGCCGCCGAGTTCGCCCGCCGCTGGCCGCAGGACGCCCAGGGCATGGACGCGGTGCACCGTTACGCGCTCCTGCCGACCGGCAAGCTGCTGCGACCCGCGTTGGTGATGTACGCGGCGCTCGCGGTCGGCGGCGAGGTCGAGCACGCGCTGCCGGCCGCCGTCGGGATGGAGTGCGTGCACACCGGGAGCCTGCTCCACGACGACATCATCGACGCCGACGAGGAGCGGCGCGGCAGACCGGCGGTACACATCGCCTACGGCCCCGAGCGCGCCATCATCGCGGGCAGCAGCCTGTACTTCGCGTGGTTCGGCGCGCTCGCGGAGTGTGCGCGCCACGGGGTGCCCGGCGAGCGGATCGCGCGGGCGATGGCCGCCCAGGCCGAGGGCGGATACGCGATGTGCCAGGGGGTGTTCGACGAACTGGGCTTCGCCGGGGATCTGGACTGCCCGGTCGAGGACTACCTCGCGATGGCCACTCGCAAGACCGGCGCGCTGTTGTCCGCGTCCTGCCGGGTCGGGGCGATCCTGGGCGGCGGCAACGACGCGGCGGTGGAGGCACTCGGAGCGTTCGGACGGCACGTGGGCCTGGCCTTCCAGATCCGCGACGACCTGCTCCCGTACGACGACGCGTCGGCCGCCACGATGGGCAAGCCCGCCGACAGTGACGTGTGCAACCATCGGCCGACCCTGCCGGTACTGCTCGCCCACGAACGCGGCGGCACCGAGCAGCGCGCCGCGATCCGACACGCGCTCCTGCACGAGACCAACCCGGAGACCGCGCTCGCCCGGATGCGTAGCCTGGTCGAGACCACCGGCGCCCTGGTCGAGGCCCGGGCCTTGGCCGAGAGCTACGAGCGCAGCGCCCGGGACGCGATCTCGTGGCTCGCCGCCAACCCGTACACCAAGGTCCTCACCCACTGGTCGGACCCCGCGCCGACGCCGCCGGCCGGCGGCTGAGCCGGCCACATCCGCCCGGGGTCCTCGGTCGACGAAAACGCCGACGGAGGATCCCGGGCGCCCGCGGTGCGGCGGTCGGGAAGGCGACGTCGGCCCCGGTAGGTTGTACGGCGCGAGGCGGGGTACGGAACGGCCCCAATACCCAGAACTCGCCGAAACACGGCCCGAATCACCGCGTAGGCCACAGTGCTCGAAAGGTTGACCGACGTGACGGACGGGCCCGAGCCGACAGCGCACCCGAAGCCGGCCGCGACACTGCGACCGCGTATCCCGCATCCGACTATCGCCACGCCCAAAGCCGCCTCGGCCGAATCGACGGAGTCGGCGGAATCGACGCGGCCCGTGCCGCGCGCCGCGCATCCCGATCGGCTCACCGATCGCGAGGTGGAGGTACTGAGGCTGATCGTCGACGGGCTGACCAACGCCGGCATCGCCGCCGCCCTGTCGATCGGCGAGGCGACCGTCAAGACGCACATCAACAACGCCTTCGCCAAGATCAACGCGCGCAATCGGGCGGACGCGGTGCGCTACGCCGACAGCAGGGGTCTGACCCGCCCCTGAGCGCGGCGGCGGCCGTACCCGCCCGCTGCACGCCCCGTCGGCGTGCACGCGCTGTACGCCCGGGCGCGCTACGCCGCCAGCGGCTCGAAGACCGGCGAGCCGGGGCGGTCCGGATCGTCGGCCGTCGCCGACAGCGGCGAGGTGATCACGAAGTCGGCGGTCGCCCGGTTGCAGGCCACCGGGATGTTCGCCAGGACCGCGAGCCGCAGCAGCGCGCGCACGTCGGGTTCGTGCGGCTGGGGGCTCAGCGGGTCCCAGAAGAACACCAGCAGGTCCACGTCGCCCTCGGCGATCCGTGATCCGATCTGCTGGTCGCCGCCGAGCGGGCCGCTACGGAACCGGGTGACCCGCAGGTCGAGTTCGTCGGCGATGATGCCGCCGGTGGTCCCGGTCGCGTACAGGCGGTGGGCGGCCAGGATCTCGCGGTGGATCCGGGCCCAGGCAAGCATCTCCGGCTTGTATCGGTCGTGCGCGACGAGCGCGATGCCGCGCTCGCGTCCCTGGTGGTGCTTCGGGTCGAGCAGGTCGTTCGGTGGGGTCACAGGCATCTCCGGTGTGCTGAACTTTCGCATGCCCACAGTCTCGCCGTCCCGTGTTGCGCCGGTATGGCCACGACATGACACCCACAAGAAGTCGAACGGATCGTGCCGCGGGCCCGAGTGCGCGGCACGGTCGACCGCGGCGTCCGTCCGGCCCAACCGGATGCCCTGTCGACCCCGGAGCACGACGCGACGGACGTATCGGGGCGGCGATAGCCTGCGTCGATGGGGAAGACCGTGATGTACCTGGAGATGACCTCGGCCGACGAGCTTCGGCCCTCCCGTTCCGTCCCGAACCTCGCGTTGCACCGCTTCGACCCGATCACGCCCGAGGTGTACGCGCTCCAGGCTCGGGTCGGCGCCCCCTACGGCTGGCGCAGCGCGTCCCGAACCGAGCGTGACTGGGCGGAACTTCGGGCCGCGCACCCGCTGCGGCAAACCTGGCTGATCACGCACGCGGGCGAGCGGGCGGGCATCGGCAACCTGGAGCCGCAGCCCGACGGGAACGTGGAGGTGGTCACGTTCGGCCTGCTCCCCGAGTTCGTCGGCAAGGGCCTGGGCGGCTGTGCGCTGACCCTGCTGCTCCGTCAGGCGTGGCGCACCTCCACCTGTGCGCCGACCGAACCGGTCCGCCGGGTATGGCTGCACACATCCTCCGAGGACCACCCCAACGCCCTGCTCAACTACCGCAGTCGCGGCCTGCGCCCCTACGGCATCGAGGCCCACGCGTAACGCGCCCCCACGGCGGCACACCGGGTCGGGCCGGGAACGCGGGCCGCGAAACGGATCGGGTCGAGGGGCGCGCCGCGAGGCGCGTCGGACCGAGCCGGCACGCCACGACGCAGATCCGGCCGAGGGGCACGCCGCCGAGCGGCCCGGGCGGTCAGCAGGAGAACGGGTCGGTCGGGTCCGTCGCGTCGCTGGGGTGGGCCGGGTTGCTCGGGCCGGACGGCGGAGCCGACGGAGCGGACGTGGTGCCCGGCGCGCTGCCGATGGCCGCCGGCTCGGTGGGCGGGACGACATCCGCGGCCTGCTCACGCTGGGCGCGCAGCCGCGCGGAGACCGCGTCGGTGCGGGCGCGCAGGACGCGGGTACGCTCGGCCGCCGCCGCGTCGTCGGCGCCGCCCTCGGGGACGGCCGCGACCACCTCGACGCCGTGCGCTCGGGCGGTGGCCACCAGGCTGTCCGCGACCGCGGTCTGTCGGGCCAGCAGCGCGGTGGCGAACAGGCTCGCGCGCAGCGTCTTCTCGCGGCCGAGCAGGCCGCGGTAGGTGATCTCGCAGGCCACCGCCGCGCTGTCCAGTCGTCGGTCGTCGGCCTGTTCCAGTGACGCGAGCACGACCGTGAGCAGACCCTCCACCACCTTGGTGACCGCCCACTTGCGGCCGGGCAGCGGCGGCAACACCTCACGGACGCGGTCGACCTCGGTGTCGAGCGCGGCCGTGGTCATCGACGCGAACGCGTCGTGCACGGTCAGCCGGATCACCTTCTCCCACGGGATGTCCTCCCCGTCGAAGCCGACGCTCTCCGGGCCGAACCGCACCGCGCCCAGCCCGTCGAGCAGCCGCAGCGGTCGCGCGGTGATCGCCGGGACCTTCGGGTGCCGACACACCAGCGCGCCCAGTGAGAATTCCCAGGCCACGGTGGCGGGTGCGGCCGGCGCGGGCAGCGCGTCCAGCGTCCCGCGCACCCAGTCCCCCGACGCGACCCGGGCCCGACCGGCCCCGATCCGATTCCCCACCGCCGCGCGTCCCGACGCCGCCGCGGAGCCCACCGCCCCGCCGATGCCCCGCAGTTGATCCCGTATCGCCACGTCTTCAGGCCCCCTCGCCAACCGTGCCTCGCCACCCCTGCATGATCACTTTACGACCCCGCGAATCCCCCGGTCGGCCCCATCGCGGCGGCACCGCCGGGCGGAACGAGGCGACCGGATGCGGAAGTCGGTTGGCCGCGATGGTGGTTGCGGCCCAGGCGGGCCGGACGACTCGGCACACGCGGTGGTCCCGTGACGCACCGGTGCCGCCTCCACCGCGATGCGCGCTCGTCGTCGCCGGTTTCGCCATCGTGCGCCGTCGCCCGTTCGCCGTCGTGCGCCCGCCGTCGTGAGTGTGCCGCCGGAGGCATCGGCCACGGCTCTGGTCTTCGACGGCGGCACGGTGCATACTGCCGGTCCGCTTCGGTATCGTGGCACCACCGAGGGCCACGGGCCAATGCCGCACGTCGGCAAGAAATAGCCTCCCGACCTGGGTGTTTACACCACGGATCCGGTTTTCACAGGCTGTCACCGCAAAGTCTTGCGCCACAAATGACCCCCTAATCATCGAGAAATGATGTCACAATGACTCGTCATGGCGCCATCTTCGTGCCATGATGGCGTTATGGACCTCACGCCATACGTCGACAGTCTCCGCAACGAACTCGCGGTCGCTGCGAACGTGGGTGGCGCCGAAGCCCGAGGCCTTGCCGAGCGCCTCACCGCCCCGCTGGACTCGGCCACCCGACTCGTTCTGCTCGGCGCGCTGTCCGCCGCGATGGCCGAGGTCACCCGCGAACTGGCGCCGGGCTCGGTGGACATACGACTGCGCGGTCTCGACCCCGAGTTCGTGGTGACGGCGCCGTCGGCGCGGGAGGCGTACGCGGATGCCCGGGCACCCGAGCGCAAGCCGAGCGGAGCAGCCGCGGCACCGACGGCCCCGGCCCGCGGCGAGGACGGCGGCATGGCGCGGATCAACTTCCGCCTGCCCGCCGACCTCAAATCCCGGGTCGAGGAAACCGCCGCGTACGAGGGCCTGTCGGTCAACGCCTGGCTGGTCCGCGCCGCCGCCGGCTCGCTCGAACCCGAGGCGACCCGCGACGGCGCACCAGGCGGCCCCACCGGAGATCGGGGCCGACGGCGCTACACCGGCTGGGTCCGCCGGCCGTAGGGCGCCCGCACCCGCGCACGCGCCGACCACCCGACGTCGCTCCACTCTTCTCCCGCCCCGCCCCACCGGCGGGAACACCACCAGCCACGAGGAGAGCACCGCCATGCCCAGGTTCGACACCCCCGAGCCGATCTCCGTCGACCTCGAATTCGACGTCGGCTCGGTCCGGATCACCGCGAGCAAGCGCACCGATACGGTCGTCGAGGTGTTACCCGGCGATGGCGCGGACGAACTCGACGTACGAGCCGCGCAGCAGATCTCGGTCACCTGCACCGGCGGTCGGCTGGTGGTCAAGGGGCCCGGGAGACATTCACCGCTCGGCAAGAGCGGTTCGGTGGAGATAGCCATCGAGTTGCCGGCCGGCTCCGAGGTCCAAGCCAGCACGCCGCTGGCGGACTTCACCTGCCTGGGCCCGCTCGGCGGCTGCCGGCTCGAGACCTCGGTCGGCACGATCCGCGTCGACGAGGCGCGGACCATGTACGCCCGGACCGGCTACGGCGACATCCGGGTGGGCCACGTGATCGGGGACGCCGAGATCGTCGCGGCGGGCCGGATCGCGATCGGCACCGTCACCGGCGCGGCGACGATCACGAACGCCGCCGGCGAGAGCACCATCGGCGAGGTCGGCGGCGATCTGCGGGTCTGTTCGTCCGACGGCCGGATCGCGATCGGCGTCGCGCACGCCGACGTGGACGCCACGTGTGCCAACGGCGCGATCCGGATCGAGGAGGTGGCGCGCGGCCGGGTACGCCTGCGGACCGGCACCGGCAATCTGGAGGTCGGCATCCGCGAGTCCACCGCGGCCCGGCTCGACGTACGGACCCGGGTGGGCGACGTGCGCAACTCGCTCGGCCCGGCCGGGAGCCCCGACGCCTCCAAGCAGACCGTCGAGGTCCGTGCCCGCACAGACCTCGGCCACATCGTGATCCACCGCGCCTGATCCCGGCGCGCGACCGGGACGAGACCACAGAGCCACGATTCGGGGAATGCGACTGCCATGACCACGACTTCCGCGCCCCTCGTCCACGCACCGGCGATCAGCGCCGTCGGCCTGGCCAAGTCCTACGGCGACAAGGTGGTGCTGGACGGCATCGACCTGCACATCCCCGAGGGCACCGTCTTCGCACTGCTCGGCCCCGACGGCGCGGGCAAGACCACGACCGTACGAATCCTGTCCACACTCATCGGCGCGGACGCCGGCCACATTCGAGTGGCGGGCCACGACCTCGCCCGGGACGCCGACAAGGTGCGCCGCGCGATCGGCGTCGCCGGTCGGTTCACCGCCGCGGACAACCTGCTCACCGCTCGGGAGAACCTGATCCTGATGGCGGACCTGCACCGCCTGGGCCGGGCCGAGGGTCACCGACGAGCCGACGAATTCCTCGCCCGGTTCGACCTCGCCGGGGATGCCCACGCACCAGCGCGCACCCTGTCCCGGAGCACGCGCCGCAGGCTCGACCTGGCGATGGCGATGGTCGGCGAACCGCGCGTGATCCTTCTCGACGAACCCACCACCGGCCTGGATCCGCGCAGCCGCCGGATCGTCTGGGACGTCGTCCGCGGCCTGGTCGCCGACCACGGCGTGACCATCCTGCTGACCACGCGATACCTGGAGGAGGCCGCCCGACTCGCCGACCGGGTCGCCGTCCTGGACTACGGCAGGCTGGTCGCCGAGGGCACCGCCGAGGAGATCAAACGCCGCACCCCCGGCGCCCACATCCGGATCCGGTTCGCCGACCAGGACCGACTCGACGCCGCCGCCGATCTCTTCCGCGCCACCACCCGCGACGGCGAGACCCTCATTGTGAGCGTCCCCGGCGACGACACCGCCGCGGCCCTGCGCACCGTCCTCGACGCCCTCGACGACGCGGCCATCCGGACCGAGGCACTGACCGTGCACACCCCCGACCTCGACGACGTCTTCCGCCCCCTCACCGGCAGGACGCACTCCGACCGCACGCGGAGCCCCGGGGGGAGAACCCGCGACGAGTACTCCGATCAACGCGGTTGCCGACGGGTGCTTCGGCATGAGCAAGGCCATCATGGGAAGGCGTGAAAAGGCGTCTGACCTGGTACTTGCATGGGGAGCTGCATGGCAGATTGCATGGTGAGTCGCATGGTGAAGTGCATGGGAACGTGCATGGGAATCCGCGCGCGGGAGTCGACAACCGAACCCCGCAATGGATCTCGCGCACCCACCCGCGCGTGTCCGAGCTCGGCCGCACCCGGCCGCACCCGGCCGCTCCTGTCCGCGGACGGACGCGGACGGACTTCGGTCGGGTCGCCGTCCGTCGGCGCCACCCCTAAGGTCCCGACGTGTGAGTGATCTCTACGAGTTGACCCTGGCCTTGGCGATCCGCGGGCCGCTCTCCGGCGGCGAGGTCGCCGAGTTGCGGTGGCATGCCGGTCTCGGCGGCGGGGTTCTTCCCGCGTCGGGTGCCCGCGGCATCGTGACCGAGTTTCCGGTGGTCGTGGTGGACGACTTCGGCGTGCCGACGGTGGAGGACGATCCGCGTCCCGTGCTGGGTCGTACCGGGATGGCATTGAGGGTCGGTGGCGAGTCGACGGCCGACGTGACGCCGACCACCGGCGGGTGGGTCGTGAGCGTACGTCAGGAGTTGCATCCGGACGAGTTCGACGCGGTCGGCGTCCTGTTGACCTGGCTGGCCGCCCGGGCCAATGACGCGCACACGAGCCCGGACGGGTCGGTCGTACTCGGGCGGTTGCGCTTCCTGGAGGACACCGAGCCCGTACCGCTGGTGTTCCGGGACGGGCGGGTGATCTGGCCCGACCGCGAGGCGGGATAGCCCACCCGCGCGGTCGGCGGGACGGTCAGGCCCAGCGGACCGGAGTGTTGCCGCGGTGCCACGCGGTGACCGCCGTCGCGTCCGTGGACTCGACGTCGGCCGGGAGGTCGGCCGGATCGAGCCAGGCCAGCCGGGCACACTGGTCGGGTTCGGCGTTGCTCGGGACGCCCGACCAGGCGGTGGTGTGGAAGTACCAACCGATCACCGGAACACCGGTCTCGCCGAGGACCTGGGACACGTACGCCGTGCGCAGATCAGCCGTGGCCACGTCGGTGGCGATCTCCTCCTTGGTCTCCCGGGCACACGCCTCGATGAGGAGTTCGCCCGGGTCGGCCAGGCCACCCGGCAGGGCGAGCAGGCCGTCGGCGAAGCCGGTGTCCTTGCGCTCCATGAACAACACGGCCCCATCGGATCGTTCGAGGATGATGGCGGCGTAGGCGATGGCGTTGTGGCGGTGGTCGCTCAAGTGTCGCTCTCCCCAGATCGATCCGGGAGCTTCGGGTGTCGCCCCCGGTACGCGGCGGTGTCCGCGACCGCACACCGGGCACTGGGACCCGACCCGCGCGCCGGGACGCACACCTCCGCCCGGACCAACGACCGGCAGCGGAGGGACGTCACGCCCGAACCCGGCCCGGACGGCGGTCGGGCGCACTGCGGCCGCACCCCGACCGCCGGCTCCGTGCCGCCGAACGGCCGCCCCGGCACGGTCGCACCGCCCGGGGGTCGGTCAGGGGTTCACGATGCGGTCGACCGCCGCGGTGACGAGGTGTTCGCGCTCGGCTTCCGAGAACACCCCCGGCAGCGTGAGCTGTTCGACGATGAGCCAGTTGAACGCCAGGTAGAGCAGGCGGACCGCGGTCGCGTCGCCGGGCAGCCCGGACTCCTCGTGATAGGCGATGTTGGCGGCCACGTCGGCGCGGACCCGCTCGGTGAGCACCGAGCGCAACTCCGGCCGCCGGGTGGCCTCCAAGCGCAGTTCCAGCAAGGCCAGATAGCCGGTCCGGAAGGCACTGACCCGTCCGACCACCTCCCGCATCAGCACTGTGTACGCCTCCTTGTCCGGCGTACTCGCCCGCTGCCGCGCGATCAGCGCCTCGTCGGGCTGAAGTCGTTCGTAGACCCGGGCGCCTGCCTGGGTGAGCAGCTCGTCGCGGCTGGCGAAGTAGTTGGAGGCCGTGCCCGTCGGCACCCCTGCCTCGACGTCCACTGCCCGAAAGGTCAGCCCGCGGGCGCCTTCCTTCGCCAGCACCTCGATGGCGGCGTCGACGAGCGCCGCCCGACGCTCGGCGTTCCTGCGAACCATTGACACCACTCCAAACGTAGTACTACGTTCTGACCACTTCAAAAAGAGTACTACGTCTGGAGTTATTTGCATGCGAAAGCTGGTCTACTACATCGGAGTCTCCATCGACGGCTACATCGCCGGCCCTGCGGGGCAGGTCGACTTCTACCCCGTCGGCGACGAACGACAGGCCACCGACTACGCCGCGTGGGTCAACGCGCGGTATCCGGAGACCGTACCCACCGCCATGCGCGCGCGGGCGGGCCTCGCGGACACGCCGAATCTGCGCTTCGACACGGTCGTGCTGGGCCACGGCACCTATCGCCCCGCACTCGAACACGGTCTGTCGAGCCCGTACGCGCACCTGCGCCAGTACGTGGTCGCCCGCAGCCTCGGGCAGTCCCCCGACCCGGCCGTCACCGTGGTCGACGGCGACCCGCTCGCACTGGTCCGCGAGCTCAAGCGCGAGGCCGGCCGGGACATCTGGCTGTGCGGCGGGGGCCGGCTCGCGGGCACGCTGTTGCCCGGGCTCGACGAGCTGATCATCAAGAGCTACCCCGTCGTGGCGGGAGGCGGAACCCCGCTGTTCGACGGGGAGTTCGACCCTACGCGGTTCGCCGTGACCGCCCGCGAGTCGTTTTCCAACGACGTCACGATCACGTGGTTCGAAGCGCGACGGTAGCAGGCGCCGGCATTCTCGGCCGCACGGCCGACGGCGCTCCCGACAGGTGCCGCCCGGCGTACCGGCTGCGGGGGCGCGGCACGGTACGCCTCGTGTTCGCGAAGCGGTGGCGATACGGTCGTATCCATGCGTGAATCAGCTGAAGAGGCCATGTCCGAACCCTCCTCGGACGCCACGTCCGTGTCACCGGGACCGGTGACGCCGGATGACCTGGATCGGGCCGTACGACTCGCGGTGGCCGCGCTCCGGGGAGTGCCCACCGAGGCCTGGGACGCGAAGGCCGGATCGCTGGAGTGGGACTGCTGGGAAACGGTCGAGCACCTGAGCGACGACCTCTTCGCGTACGCCGCGCAACTGGGTCCCGGCGTCCCGCCCATGGCGGGCGAGGTGCCGTTCCTATGGTGGAGTCGACGGCCCGGCGGACCGGCGAACGTCATCCACGCCGACCGCGCGGCGGGCGCGGACGGCCTGTTGCAGGTGTTGGAGGCGAGCGGCGCGCTGCTCGTCGCCATGACCCGGACCACGCCGCCGAGCGTGCGCGCGCACCACGGCCACGGCGCCTCGGACCCCGAGGGCTTCGCCGCGATGGGCATCGTGGAGACCCTGGTACACACCCACGACCTGGCCGAGGGTCTCGCACTGCCCTGGACGCCGCCCGCCGATCTGTGCGCACGCGTCCTCGCCCGGCTCTTCCCCGACGTACCTCAGGACACGGACCCGTGGCCGACACTGCTTTGGGCCACCGGGCGCGCCGAACTCCCGGGCCGTGCGCGCCGAACCTCGTGGCGCTGGTACGGCGCGCCCCGGACGTAGCGAACGCACGGGCCGGTCCTGCACGTCGTTCCGTCGGAGCCGCTCCTCGGTCGCCACTCGCTCCCGGGTCGACCCGTTCCGTCCCCGATCGGGGGACGGGCGCCCCGCCGCTCGACCGATGTGCCCGGTAACTCGTCGATGCAGGCTGGAACTCCTGCCGAGGAAAGGGGAGTTCCGGTGCGGTGGTGGGATCGATCGGGCCGAGTCGGAGGGTACGGGGCGGCGCTCGCGTTGACGCCCTATCTGCTGATCAAGGTGTCGTGGGTGGTCGGTTCCCTGGTCGGCATGTTGCCGATCGGCTCGGGCTTCGGGCTGACCGAGTGGGTGGTGCTCAACACGGCGACGGTAGGCATGGCGGGCATCGGGATCGCCGTCGCGCTCGCGCTCGTCCGGCCGTGGGGGATGCGGATTCCCGGCGCTCCCTTGGCGTTCTGCGCGTGGGTGGGTACGGGTTTCCTGGTGCCGATGTTGCCGTACGCGGTGCTGGGTTCGGTGTGGACATCGGGCGGCGACTCGGACTCGGGCACCGAGGCGGGTGGGGATGCGGGCGCGGGCCCGGAGGCGGCCGGCGATGCCGGCACGGGCGCGGAGGACGCGTCGATGCCGGGTTGGGAGGCGGTGCTGGTCCAGATCGGCTTCGTCGGTATGGGACTGGGTCTGGCCCTCGCGCTGCCCGCGTACCTGTTGCGGCGTCGGCCGGACGTGTTCGCCGGACGCGTCGGTGATCGAGCCACGGCCACCGGGCCCGCTCGCCGGCGGGTCCCGTGGTCGGCGGTCGGCGGCGCCGTGCTCGGGGCAGTGTGGTTGTACTGGGCGATGGGCGGCAAGCTGGGCGTCGCGCACCCGGAGGCACGCGACGCCCAATGGCGGATCCTGACCGGCATCTGGGGCGGTTGGGCCCTCGTGGCGGCGATCGCCGGCCGGCTGCTCGTGTGGGGCCGGCCGGCCCGGTTGCCGCGTTGGCTCCCGGTGGCCCTCGGCTGGATCGGGTCGGGCTCACTGTTCGCGTGGAGCGGTTGGAAGTTGCCGTTCACGCTCTATCTCGCGCTCGCGCACCCGGCCGGGACCACACTGCCGGAAAACCTCGCGTACGCGGTGGTCCTGCACGCGCTCGCGGTGGCGGTTGGCGTCGCCATGGTGCGTGGCCTCGTGCGCACCGCCGGCACGGGCGCGGCTCTTCGAAACGGGGATCGGAGTGGGGACCGAAGCGAGGACCGGAGTGGGGACCGAAGCGCGGACCGAAGCGGCGGCGGGGTCGGCGCGGGGACCGGAAAAGCTCCGGAGGCGGTGGCGTATCCCGGTCGGGGTCGGCGCGGGCGGCGCCGAGACGTGGCAGCGACGTGGTCGCGCTCCGCCGTCGGGCGCGTGCCCCGTACGGCGGTCATGGCGCCGCCGGATGTACGGTCCGGGTGAACTTCCGGATGGCTTCCGCCAGTTCGGCCGGTTGGTCGAGTGGGATCAGGGTGTGGCCGTCCCGGATCTCGACCAGGCTTGCGGACGCGCGCGCGTCCCGCCCGGCCTTGCCCACCAACGCGTCGAGACGCCGAGTGAGCACCGTCAGCCGCATGTCCATGGGAGGCGATCGATCGCGAGATGGGTCTCGGCGTCGGCATCGTGGCATCCGTACGCCCTTTCTCGTGACCCGACCCGACCGAGCGGAACCGCCATGCCCACCGGGACCGTTAAAGCGGTGGACAACATTCCGGTTTCAAGCGAACATCGCCGCGATGAACAACGAACCTCTCTCCATCCCCAAGCGCGTCCGCTTCGTCGAACTCGGCGCGAAGGCGCTGCGCGCGCTTGCCGACGGTGACCTCGCCGGTGGCAGCGCCGAAGCCGGGGTCCCCCTCGACGAGTACTTCGTCGGCGACCGGGCCCGCTGGATCTTCGGCTATCGCGCCGACCAACTCGCCAAGGATCCGGCTGCCGCGCCCTGGATCACGCGAGCCGCGGTGTCCGAGCCGGACGGGACCGTCGTCGGCGACGGCGGATTCCACGGGCCACCGGACCAGGCCGGCATGGTCGAGATCGGCTACACCGTCGCGCCCGGGTACCGCCGCCAGGGCTATGCCCGCGCCATGCTGACGGCGCTACTCGCCAGGGCCGCCGCCGAACCCGATGTCAGGACGGTGCGGGCCACCATCAGATCCGACAACGACGCCTCCCTGGCCACCATCGCGGGCTTCGGTTTCACGCGGGTCGGCGAACGGGGAAACGAGCGCGACGGATTCGAGATCATCTTCGAGATCCCGGCGAACACGCCGCGAGCCGCGTAGCTCCACGGCTTCGGCGGACATCGCGATCCTCCCGCCGAGGCCCTGACATGAGAAGCGCCGCACGGGTCGCGTAGGTTGCGAATCCGAGCCGAGCCCGCGTCCTACCCCCGCCCCCACGCATGCGCACGGCAACGCGTCGCTCGACGTGACTGCGGCTGCGGGTCTTCGAGCGGAGACGGGCCAGGCCGATCGTGCGGAGGGCCGACTCGGCCACCGATCAGCGCCTCGGCCCGGCCTCTTGCGCGGCGTCTTGCCCGAGCATCCGGCGACGTGATGTCCCTTTCGTCGGCGCGTCATTCGGATTGCTCCGCCGGGGTGGGGCCGGCTTTCGTGGTGTAAGTATCGAGTTCGCCGCGTGGGTCATCGGCTTCGAGGGGTGTCAACCCTCCGCAAGGGCCGTCGACGGGCGCTCTCGGGGGCTGCGGCTTCGGTGGGCCCGGGAGGTTCGCCGGCTTGCGGGCGAGTCGGTGGTGGGTGGTTGTCGTTCACGGGCGGCGTTCATGGGCCGCCCTCGCCCGATTCCGCGGCGTAGGTTGCGCCTGTGTAGGCGAGGAGCGCGCGTAGGGCTGCGGCGTCGGATTGGATGCGGGTCTCGTCCTGGTGGTCGTGGTCGAGGTGGGCGAAGGGCTGCGGGTGCCCCGGGGAGGGCTCGGTGGGGTGACGTGGGATCAGATGTGCGTGCAGATGTGGGATGTCGTTCTCCAACAGGGATACGTTGAGCTTGGGCACCGGCCGATAGTGCGCCTCGATCGCCCGCCCCGCCGAGATCACCTCGGCCATGAAGCCCGCGAGCTGTCGGGGCGACAACGCGGTGAGCCGAGCAACGTGTCCGCCGGTCCACACCACCACGATGTATCCACGCACCCGGCCGGCGCGCCACAGGTACGCGTTGCCGTACACACCGCGCTTGAGCAACAATCCCCACCCGATGTCGGGTGCGGTGAAATCCTTGCGGCACATCGGACAGCTCGCGTACGAGTCCGGTTGTGCGTAGCGTTCCGGCCACGTCGACGCGGCAAACGAGCGGGGTCCGGGTACCTGGGAACCACTCACGACGGCCTCCAACTCGAACGGGGACAAGAGCCTCCTGCGGCTCCACGTTCGATGGGTGAAACGACCGCCGCCGAACGCACGTCACGCCTCGGTCATACCTGTGACCCGCCCGCAGCACGCCTGGGACACACCCGCGACGGGCCCGCGAAGGCGCCGGTCGGCGGGCTCTGCGCACCCCATCCGGCCCGGCCGCAGTCACCCTCTCCCGGATACGCGCGGACGCGCGACCGACTCGTGATGGGATCACCCACACGAGTGAACCCCCGGGCCGAACGACGCGGCCCAACGACGAGGCCGTCAGACCACAGAGCACACAACCCCCAGACCCCCAGACCCCCAGACCCCCAGCCCCCCAGCCCCCCAGAGCACAGTCGCGATCTCCCCCCAAGCCTTCCTCCCCCACCCCCCGACCCCACTACGCTGAACTGCTCGGCAGGCCAAGGGGGATGGATGCGTGTGCAGCTCGTCGGCGAGCCGGCGACCCGAGACGGCGCGGCGTGAGTGGCACGGGCGCCGGGCCGCACGACCCGCAGGGGTCGCGCGTGGTCCTGGTTGGCGCGTACGACTTCGAGCATCTCGCGCCACTCCCGGCCGTGGCCCGAAACCTGGTGCGTTTACGGGAGTTGCTGACCGATCCGCGAGTGTGGGGCCTGCCCGCGCGGAACTGCGTGGTGATCGAGCAGCCCGAGCACCGGGACCAGGTCCTCGACGCGCTGAGCGACGCGGCCGGTGCAGCGACCGATCTGGTACTGCTGTACTACGCCGGTCACGGCCTGATCTCGCCGGACACCGAGGACCTGCTCCTGTCCCTCCCCCGGTGCCGACCCGACCGGGCGTACACCGCGCTGCCCTTCCAGGACGTCCGCCACGTGTTGCGCTCGGCCCGCCGAGTCCCCGCCAAGGCGGTACTCCTGGACTGCTGCTTCGCAGGCCGAGCCCTCGCCGGCGCGATGGGACCGGACGCGATGGGACCGGAGCCGATGGGACCGGGCGATGCAGGGCCGGGTTGGTCGGGAGAGGAAACGACGGACCCGAAATCGGGATCCACGAGCCCGAGCGCCCCGCAAGTGCCCCAAGACGCCCGATTGGCCGAGATGTCCCGCGTGGAAGGCACCTACGTCCTCGCCGCGGCCTCCGCCACCCGACAGGCGGTCGCACCGATCGGCGGCCGATACACCGCCTTCACCGGCCGGTTGATCGACATCCTGGAACACGGTGTCCCAGGCGGCCCGAAGGCATTGGATCTGGCCACCGTACACACCCACCTGCACCGCGTCCTGCCCGAACTGGGCTTCCCACCACCGCAGCAGCGCAACGACGACCACGGCGCGCGGATCGTCCTCGGTTGGAACCGGCACCCCTCGGCCGCCGACACCACACCCTCATTGCCGCCGCATCTACGGGAGTTGTTGCACGCCCAGACCATCGCCGCGCGAAACTTCACCTACCGCCTGTACGACGCGCCGCTCGACGGCCTGGCCACCGTGTACGTCCGCCAACAGGCCCGCAGCGCGCCGACCACGAAACCGGCCGAGCCGCGCCAGGAGTCGCGCGATCACGAGCGGCACCTGCTCCGGCACCGACACGACGAGGAGCGACGCAAGCGGCACTTCGTGCCCGTGGACTCGACCGTGGAGTCGACGGTGCATCCGGTGGCCCCCGCGCGCGCCGCCGAGGAGACCCTCGACCTGCACCGCCACGTTCTGATCACCGGCGGCGCGGGCCAGGGCAAGTCCACGTTGAGCCTGCAACTGGCCGCGTCCCTGTCCACCGCCTACGAAGCACGATCGGGCCAAGGCGACGACGCCGAACGCCTGTTGCCGCTCCGGGTCACTGCCGGGCGCCTCGCCACCGACCGCAGCGCGCTGGTCCCCCGCCTGGTCCGCATCCTCTCCGCCGAACTGGCCCCGCACCTGGACCACCCCCTCCCGGACGACCTGCTCGACCACCTGCCCGAGGGCACCACCTGCCTGCTGATCGTCGACGGTCTCGACGAGATCACCGATCCCGAGCGACGGCGCGGCCTGGTCGCCGAGTTGGCCGGCCGGGTCCGCAATCCGGACGGGCGATTCCGGCTGCTGATCACCACCCGCCCGTTGCCCAACGACGAACTGGCCCCGCTCCAGCACGCGGCGACCGGGACGTACACGCTGGAACCCTTCGACCGCGAGCAGTTGCGCGAGTTCGCCCACCGCTGGTTCCACGACCACGCGGACGGGCCGGAGTTGGCCGACGGCTTCCTGCGGCAGACCGAGGCGGCCGGGATCCGCGACCTGGTCCGGGTCCCGCTGCTGGCCACCGTCGCCGCGCTCGTCTACCGCAAGCAACCCGGCACCCCGCTGCCCGGAAGCCGATTCACCCTCTACTGCGACTACTTCACGCTGCTGGCCGACGCGCACCTGGAGGAGGTACACGAGCAGCAACAAACCGTCCTACACCGCTGGACCCCACGCTCGGCCGCCCACCGGGCAAGCGCGGCCTTCCTGTTCGAACACCGGGACGAACTCGTGGAGCACCTGGCCGTCACCGTGGTCACCGACCCGGCCGCCGCCACCCGAACCCTCCTGGACCTCGCCCTCGACCGGCTCGACGAACACGGCTGCCGACCCACCCGCCGCGGCGTCCCGGAATGGGGCAGCCTGGTCACCTCGGTCCTGGGCACGGCCGGCGTCTTCACCCACCACGCCGACTTCCTGCGCTTCACCCACTACAGCTTCGCCGAACACATCGCGGCGAGCGCCCGCGCGAACGAGTTGCCCAGGCACTTCGACGCGGCCGAGTCCGAATGGGCGTACGTCGTGCACCGCGCGATCGACGGTGACCTGTTCGCCCACGCCGTGCTCGCCCACCACGCCCATCTGCATGGCACGGGCGACACGATCCTGGGCTGGTTGAATCGGGGCACCGGCGACTACACGGCGCTGGCCGGGGTGTTGCTCGCGGGCGGGATTCCGGCCTCGGCATCGCACACCGACTCGTTCGTGGCGCACCTGCTGTTGACGTTGTCCAACGAGGACAGGCCGAAGTCCGTGCAACACGCCATCCGGGACGCCGCGATCCTGGCCCCCGAGCCGAGCGTGCGCGCCGCGCTCGACGAGTACGTGGGCGGTTGCCACCGCCGGGACGACCTGCGCGTGGAAATCGCGCAGGCGCTCGCCATCCACGATCCCGATGCCGCGCTCGGCATCCTGCGCGGCGTACTGAACGCCGAGAAGGGTCCTTCGGCAACCCGAATCGCGGCGATCCGCGCACTCGCCGACCTCGGACCACAACACGCCGGCGAGGCCGCCGACCTCACGCGCGCCGTGCTGTCCTCGGACCGCGCTTCCGCCCACGTACGTGTGGACGCGGCATCGATCTGCGTCCGTCTGGGCGGGGAGCACACGACACCCGGTGTCGAGGCCCTGGTGGCGGTTCTCACCGCCGAGGACGCCGACATCGACGATCGCGGGCAGGCCGCGCTGGCATTGCGCGAGATCGACCGGGCGTTCATCCCCGAGGCCGCACGGGCGCTCCGAGCGGCCTGTGCCGCTCCGGGCACCTCGGCGTCGGACCGCCGAGACGGCGCGTCGTGGTTGGTCGAACTCGACCCCCGTCTGCTGCCGGACGCCGAAGCGATATTGCGGTCGGACCTCACCGCACCGCATGCCCATCCCTTCGACCGCTACCAGACCGCGCTCAAACTGGCCGAGCTGAGCCCCGATCTCCTGCCGGAAGCGGTGCGAATCCTGCGTGCGGAACTCGTCGCCCCCGACTCGGGCGCCGGCACCAAGGAAGACAGCGCGGCGGCGTTGGCAAGGGTCGCCCCGGAATACGTGCTCGAGGCAGTCACCACCTTGCGCCGACTCCTCGTCGCACCCGACACCTCTCTCTTCGAACGCTGTTCCATCGCCGAAACGCTGGCCCGAATCGACCCGAAGCACGTGGTCGAGGCCGCGGCGGCACTACAGGCGATATCGACCGACCCCAAGACGCATGCCTCGTGGCGCAGGCTTGCCGCCGTGAACCTCGCCAAGTTGGGTCCCGACCACGTCGCGGAGGCCGCCCGCGTCCTGCGCACGATGCTCGACGCACCCGATGTGGACAGCGAGGACCGACTCGCCGTCGCGACGAGCATGGCCGACCTGGGGCCGGGCCATGTCCGGGCGGCGATGGCGGCCCTGCGTGCGGTGCTGGTGGCCTCGGATACGGACGCCTTCCTGTGGGTCGCGGCCGCCGACGCTCTCATCGGGCTCGAGGCATCCCCACCGGTCGAGATCATCGAAGTACTCCACCGATTGCGAGACGATCCCGGCTCCCTCCACGGCGTACACATCAGGGCCGCACGAGCCCTGGCTCGCCTCTCGTCCGAGGAGACCACCACGTCCGCGGCCTCGCTTCGATCGATCATCGCCGATCCGGATGTCCAGGACGGCTTCCGGCTCGGCGCCATACAGGCCCTGCAGGGGCTCGGTGTCGAGTACCTGTCCCAAGTGGCGACGTTCGCGCGCGCCATTGTCGAAGCACCGGACGTGCACGCGAGCCTGAAAGCGGACGCGGCGCGTGTGCTGTCCGTTCAAGGACGACGCTTCGTCGGTGAGGCCCTCGACGCGTATCGAGCGGTGCTCGCCGCGCCCGACAGCACAGCGCGCGCATGCGCGGACGCCGCGCTCCAGATGTCCTACCTGGGTTGGGACTACCGGCACGAGGTCGCCACCGTGCTCCGATCGATCGCCGATTCGACCTGGGCGACTCCGGAGGAGCGAGTGTGGTCGGCCGGACTGCTGGACTATGTGGGGCAGGGATACATCGAGGAAGCCGCGACACGTCTGCGCGCCCTCGCCCTCTCGTCCGAAACCGCCCCCCGTACCCGGACGGCCGCCGCGAGCCGGCTCGGCGGCCTCGGTAACGGGTACGCTCCCGAGGCTGCTTCCCTCCTCCGGGCCGTGATCGACGAAACGCATGCCGACGTCTCCGCCCGAATCGACGCCGCGCAGACGCTGGCCCTGCTCGGCCCGGGATACAGCGACGAAGCCGCGGACGTACTCGAAGCCATCGTCACCGCGCGCGACAGGCCCGCCAACGAACGCGTGGACGCGGCCCGCAAGCTCCTGACCGTGCACGCGGGCAGCACCGCCGACGTCGCCGTCATCCTCCGCTCGATCCTGGCGGCTCGCACCGATACACCCGCCGTCCGCACGCTGGCTGCCCGCACCCTCGGCGAACTCGGCTCGGGATACGTCGCCGAGGGCGCGGAGCACCTGCGCGCCCTGATCACCGCTCCCGACTGCCCGCCCTCCGCCCGCGGTGCCGCGGCGGAGCGTCTGGCGGAGCTCGGGCAGGGATACCGATCCGAGGGCATCCGGGCGTTGCGCGACCTGCTCGGGTCCGCCGAGGCCGGCGCCGGTGACCGCGTGGACATCGCACGCCGGCTCGCCCTCCTGAGCCCCCGCCACCTCCCCGAAGCCGCCGAGGTCTTCCGTACCGTCCTGGCCCGGGCCGACACGAGCCGGTACACCCGCACTCGTGCGGCCCGGCTGTTCGGCGAGCTCGGCCCGCGATTCCTCGACGCGGCGGCGGCCGAACTGCGCACCCTCCTGGCCGACCCCACCGCGACGCCTGTCGCGACACGGCGGGCGACCTCCGCGCTCGGCCTGCTCAGCCCGCGACTGCGAGCGGAGGCGGCCGAGGTACTGCGCAGCCTGCCCGCGGGCGGTCTCGGGACGGACTCCGACCCGGGTGCGGCGTCCCCGAACACCTACGCCCGTCGCGCCGTCGCGCGCACCCTGCGCACATTCGGCCAGGGGTACGCACTGCGCCGGCCGGCCCCCGACGACGTCTGAGCCGATCGTGCGCACCGGGTTCGATCGACGGCATCGGAGCGCACGGCATGATGGCTTGTCGCGCCGACACCCACCCACCACCGATCGAAGGCAAGCCACCATGCCCACCGAACGCCCCAGCCCGCCCGTGATCGCCGACGAGCGCGAGATGATCCGCGCCTTCCTCGACTACCACCGGGCCACGCTCGCGATGAAGTGCGACGGCCTCTCCGACGAGGACCTGCGCCGCCGGTCGATGCCGCCCTCGACGCTCTCCCTGCTCGGCCTGGTCCGGCACATGGCCGAGGTGGAACGGGCCTGGTTCCGCCGGGTGATCAACGGCGAGGACATCCCGCTGGTGTGGTCGGACCGGGGCGACTTCCAGGTGGCCTACGACGCGAGTACGTCCACCCGAGCGGAGGCCTTCGCCGCCTGGGAGACCGAGATCGAGCACGCGCGCCGGATCGAGACCGCCGCCGAGTCCCTCGACGTCACCGGCCACAACCCCAAGTCCGGCGAGGACGTGTCGCTGCGTCTGGTCATGTTCCATCTGATCCACGAGTACGCCCGGCACAACGGCCATGCCGACCTCCTGCGCGAGGGCATCGACGGCACGGTCGGCCCCTGACCCACCGGCCGACGACGGCCGGCTCCTCTCGGCGGCGGCCGGATCCGTGCCCCACGCACGGATTCCGACCGCCGCCGAGTCGTACCCACCGCCCGCACCGGAGGGACATCCCACGCCGAGACGGGGACACTCCACGCCGAGAAGGGGGACATGCGACGCCGAGAAGGGGGACACTTCGCGCCGATCAGGGGACCATCCGCGACAGATCCCGGATCGGTGTTGCGGTTGACCGCCCGGATATGCTCCGGCAGTGATCGAGAACACGGTTTCCTCACACATGGCGCGCGTGGTGCGGGATGCCGCCCTGCGGGCCGGGGTGGCCCGGAGCGAACTCGCGTTTCTGCCGGGCTTCGAACCGGAGACGCCGGCGGACCCGCTGCTGCGGGTACCCACCGCGAGCGTGGTCCGGGCATGGGAGCTGATCACGCACGCCGGCCCGGCGGGTGCCGGCATCCGGACCGCGGAGACGGCCGCACAGGGGCGGCTGCACGTGTGGGACTACCTGTTCACCACCGCCGGTACATTCGCCGACGGCTGCCGCGACGCCGCCCGCTACCTCCCCACCATGACCGACCCCGCGGTCGACATGACGGTGGTCGAGGACGACCGACGGCTGACCATCACGTACGGAATCGCGAAGTACTCGCCGGCGGCGGTGACCGCGATCGACGAGTTCGCGATGGCGATCATGCTCAGGCGGGCACGGGACGCGAGGGGGCCGTCGGTGGTACCGGTACACGTCGCCCTCGCCCACGAGGCGCCCAAGGATCACCGGCACCTGATCGAGGCGTTCGGCACGCGGGCCATCGACTTCGGCGCCCGCGCGAACTCGATGACCTTCCTCGACCTGGACGCGCCACCGCGCCGCCCGCCCGGCCCGGATGACGAACTCGCCCTGATCCTGCGCCGGTACGCGGACAACCTGCTGGAGAACGCCCGACCCGCGGCGGGCTGGCACGGCACGTTCCGATCCGTGGTCGCCGGCGCGCTGGGCGAGGAACTCAGCCTGGAACTGGTCGCGCAGCGCATGACCATGAGCCCGCGCACCCTACAGCGACGACTGAGCGACCTGGAGACCACCTGGCGCGACGAGATCGAGTCCGTCCGCCACGAGCGCGCCGCCGCACTGCTGCGCGAGACCGAACTTCCGGTGCAATCGATAGCCGGCCGGCTGGGCTACACCGACGCCCGCGCCCTGCGCCGCGCCTTCCAACGCTGGACCGGCCAAACCCCGGACGCCTACCGCCGCACCGCGATCCCCGGCACCTAGGAAGCGTCATCCCCCGCAGGCTGCCCGGGCGTCGAGGCGTCGGGATCCTCGTCGTGCTTCGGCCACGTGATCGCATAGTGCCTCAGGTCGGCGTCCTCCTTGGTGAGCCGCATACCGACGGCCGCCATCACCCGCTGGGACGCGACGTTCTCCCGCGCGGTGTCGCCCAGCACGCGTGCGGCGCCCGCCGCCCGGGCGAGGCGCAGGAGTTCGCGCAGGGCCTCGGTCGCGTAGCCGTGGCCCTGGGCGTCCGGGATCAGGCCGTAGCCGACAGTGACCGTACCGTCGGCGTCCGGCGCTCCATGAAAGCCGAGCCCACCGATGGCCCGCCCGTCGTCCCGGCGCCGGATCTCGTAGTTTCCGAACACACCGGGATCGCCGCTGCTCGCGCACGTGTCCAGGAAGCGTCGGCCTCCGACCACATCGCCCTGCGTCGGATACCCCGGCGCCCAGTGCGCGTCCTCGCCGGGGGTGCCGGCCACCACGCGCTCCACCTCCGCGACGGTCAGTGGGTGCAGCACGAGGCGTGTGGTTTCGAGATCTTCCATGGGAGCCTGGGGTATCACGGCGACCGCGCGAACCGCACGCGAATATCCTCCGGCCGCCGGGCTGTCGGGCCGTGACCCCGTGCGGCCGTCACCTCTTGCGCGCTGCCAGGACCTGGATACCGCGTGGTCCGGGTTCGTTGTGTTCGACCTTCAGGCCGACGTCCTCACAGCGGTCGGCGAGCCAGGTCGACGCGATCCGGAGCTTGGGGTAGCTGCCGACGTGCTGGGTCCAGGCGCTGCCGTCGTGGATGTGCAGCAGGTCGTGGACCAGGACCGTGTCCTCGTCCGGGTATTCCAGGAAGCACGTGAACACCCGATCGCGGGTGCTGCGCACCGGGATGAACCGGTCTATACCGTGCAGGGTTTCGGTGAGGTCGCGGTAGGTGACGACGAGCCGGCCGCCGGGTGCGAGAGCCCGGGCGACGTCCACGAGCAGCGCGCTCACATCGTCCTTCGTGGGCAGGTGGGTGAGGGTGTCGCCCATGCACACCACGGCCGCGACCGCCTCCGGTGCGGTCAACTCGGCCAGGACGGTGCGGATGTCCGCGTGCACCGGCTCGATCACCGGCAGGTCGGCGGCGTATCCGGCGAGTTCGTCCAGCAGTGTTCGGCTCGTGTCGACCGCGAGGACCCGGTCGAAGCCCAGTCCGGCCAGGGCCAGGCTCTGATTGCCCGGCCCGCAGCCCAGATCCACCGAGGTCGCGGACGTCTCGGTCGGGGCGACACCCAGCCCGGTGAGCAACTCGGCCTGCCGAGCGACGATCGGCGCCAGGTCGCCACCCAACATCCAGGTGTAGTTCTCGGCGAGGAGTCGCTCGTAGTGCTCGGCGGCGGCGCGGGTCATACCGGTACTCCTGTCGGCGGGAACATCTTGCTAGGCCGTCGCGACGAGTGACGCGCGGGTGGGCACGGGCCGCGCCCCGGCGGCCGGGAGGGCCACCGTGACGATGGCCGACCAGGCCGGAAGCACGACCCGAACCGGGGCCGGGACGGGAGTCGCGACGACGGCGGGAACGCTGACGGCAGGAGCGGCGACGGCGGGAACGGCGACGCCGGTCGCAGCGGGAACGACCACCGTCGTCGGCGCACCCTTCGCGACGCCCGGCACACTCGCCTCCTTGCCCGTCACGACGAACCGCAGAAACAGGAAGCGGGCGATCCCGGCCGCGCCGGAGGCGGTCAGGTACACCGCCTGCTCCTTGAGCACCCCCGGCGCCGACTGCACCGCGTGCAGCGCGAGCATCGCGCCGGTGGTGAACAGGTAGGAGACCGCGGCCGACAGCGCCGACTGGACGTGGACCCGGCCCCGGGCCCGACCCGCGCCGAAGGTGAACCGGCTGTGCAACTCGGTGGCCAGCAGCGTGAAGATCACGGTGACCACGGCGTTGGCGACGGCGATCGACAGGTGATCGGACAGGGCCACGAGCGCGGCGCTCGACGCCAGTCCGGTACCACCGCCGAAGAAGACGAAGCGCATGAACGCGGCTACTGTCCCCGACTTGGTTGCGGCGCTCATGGTGTCCCCGTTTTCTCATCTTCGACTCTGCGACCCTGCGGCCGGATCCTCGTCTTCGTCTCCATAAATCTAGGGGCGATCAACAGGCCGCGAATCAGTCGTGTGTAGGTACTGCCGTTACTGCTTTGGGAGGACCCGCCCCTAGGGGTACTACTCCCGACGGCGCACGAACAGGAGGACGAAAGTACGCCCTCGCGCCTACCCCGCTGGATACATACGCCCCTGGGAAGCGTCGCGTCTCAGGGTTCGGGTCGGGGATGCCGGCGCCCGAACGCAGCGCGGACGGACGCGACATGCTCGGCCGCTCAGACCTCCGCGTCCGCCTCGCCGCCGCCGTAGGGGCGCGTGATGATCTCCAGGTAGTGGCCGCTCGGGTCGAGGAAGTAGGCGCCTCGACCGCCGTCGTGCCGGTTGATCGCGTCCGGTTCGCTCAGCCGCGGATCGGCGTAGTAGCGGACACCGGCGGCGAGCAGTCGTTCGAAGATCGCGTCGAACTCGGCCTCGGAGACCAGGAACGCGTAGTGCTGCGGCGAGATCGTCTCGGGGTCGACGCTCGCGAAGTCCAATGTCACGCCGTTGGCGACGGTGACCGGCAGGAAGGGCCCCATCGGTGGGCCGACTTCGAGGCCGAGGATCCCGGCGGTGAACTCGGCGGAGATTCGCCGGTCACGGGACAGAACGATGGTGTGGTTCAGGAGAATGGACACGGTGGCATGCCTCCAAGGCACTACCCCGGCACCTCGTGCGCCGCACCCGATCGGTGCCGACGTTCGATGCCGCTCACGATCCTCGATCGACCGCGGGCGGAGTGTCAAGCCCGAGGCGACGGCGGCGGTTCCGGGGCGCCCGGCGCTCGCGTCGGCCGCGTTCGCCCCGATTGATCACGCCGATCCGGTGGTGTGCAGAATTGGCCGACGACACGATCGCCGGCACTCGATCCCCGGGCACTCGATCGACCGCACCCGAACAGGAACGAGGAGCACGGCATGCCCTTGAGCGACCTGGCGTTGACGGAACTGGAAGGTTTTCGACCGGTTCGCACCGAGCCGGATGATTTCGACGCCTTCTGGACGCGTACGCTCACCGAGGCCGCCGCACATCCCCTCGACCCGACCTTCACGCCCGAGGCCGGCCCGCTGACCGCGGTGGCCGTGCACGACGTGTCCTTCGCCGGGTACGCCGGTCAGCGCGTGCACGCCTGGCTGGTCCTGCCCGCCCACCGCGACGGCCCGCTGCCGTGCGTCGTCGAGTTCCCCGGATACGGTGGCGGGCGCGGCCTCCCGCACGAGCAACTCCTGTATGCCGCAGCCGGGTTCGCACATCTCGTGGTGGACGTGCGCGGCCAGGGCAGCGTGTGGCGCAGCGGCGGTACCGGCGACGACGCCCCGGCGGGCGGCGGCCCCACCCACCCGGGCTTCATGACCCGCGGCATCACCGATCCGGACCTGTATTTCTACCGCCGTGTGTTCGTGGACGCGGTCCGTGCCGTCGCGACGGCACGCAGCCACCCGGCCGTCGACCCGACCCGGATCGCGATGGTCGGCGAAAGCCAGGGCGGTGGCATCGCGCTCGCGATGTCCGGTCTGATTCCCGATCTGACCGCCGTGGTGGCCGAAGTGCCGTTCCTGTGCCATTTCCGCCGCGGCGCCGAGATCGCCGCGACCGGCCCGTTCGGCGAACTCACCCGCTACCTCGCGGCGCACCGCGACCACGTCGACGCGGCGTTTCGTACGCTCGGCTACTTCGACGCGGTCAACCACGTCGCCCGTGCGACCGCGCCGGCCCTGTTCAGCGTGGCCCTGATGGACACCACCTGTCCGCCGTCCACGGTGTTCGCCGCCTACAACCACTACCCGGCGGCGAAGCGCATGGAGGTCTATCCGTTCAACGGCCACGAGGGCGGTGGCGCCTTCCAGGACGGCCTGCGCCTGTCCTGGCTCCGCACCGCTCTCCGGGCCTGACGACCGATCAGGAGTCTTGTGGGGCGTGCCCGTCACCTACCGCGGAGCGCGCCCCGAACCGACCGGGAACGGGTCGGGAACCGGTGGGGACCCATGGAGAACCGGTCGCGAACCGACCCGCGCGCGAAGCCCGCTCAGAGCGCGAGATGCATGATGTGCAGCCCGACGTATCCGTGCTCGGGATGCCGGAAGCCCTCCGGCAGCGTCCCGATCACCTCGAAGCCGAGGTTGCGGTAGAGCCGTACCGCGTGCACGTTCGTCTCGACGACCGCGTTGAACTGCATCGCCCGGTATCCCTGGGCCCGGGCCCACGCGATCGAGTACTCGCACAGCGCCCGGCCGACGCCCCGGCCCGAGCGTGCGGGATCGACCATGTAGCTCGCACTGGCGATGTGCGAACCGTTGCCCATGTGGTTGCGATTCATCTTCGCCGTACCGAGGATCGCCCCGTCCTCGTCGACCGCCACCACGGTCCGAAACGGCGGGGCCAGGAGCCACCACTCGCGGGCCTCGTCCATACCGAGATCGAGCGGGTAGGTGAACGTCTCCCCGGCGGTGACGATCTCGTGGAAGAACGGCCAGATGCCCGCCCAGTCGGCTGCGCCGGCTTCCCTGATCAACATCGCCCCAGCATGCCGGGACGCCAACCTTCGCGCCAGCCGTTTCCTTTGGACCGACGATGACGATCATCGCGCTCGGGCCCTGTTCGCAGGTCGGCACCCGGGTCTACGCTGCGATGCATGATGCGTCAGGGGCGTACGTCTCCGCGAGGGCCGTCGACGCCGGACAACCCGGGGCGTCCACCCGGGCCCAGGTCGCCGGACAAGAACCCGCCGGCGCCGCCGGAGCATCCGCCGCCTCCGGCGCCCTGACGTGGCGATCGCCCACGTGGCGTGGGATCGACTTCCGGTGCGGGTGCGCGAGGCGGTGCGGGGCCGGCTCGGCGTGCAACCCGTGGTGGCGGACACGGTGGGCGGCGCGAACTGCGGTGCGTCGGCCGTGTTGACGCTTCCCGACGGTCGGACCGTCTTCGTCAAGGCACAGCGCGAGCGCGAACGCAGGCCCGCCCCCGTGCTCGTCGGCGCCCCCGCCGGCGAGGGGTCCGGATGGTGGGGATCGCATTGGGAGCCGGTCGACGAACTCGACCAGGAGGAACGGGTGAACGCGTTCCTTCCCGCGAGCGCTCCGCGCGTGTTGTGGCGGCTGGAGGTCGCGGGGTGGCATCTGCTGGCGTTCGAGGGCATCGACGGTCGCCATGCGGACTACACACCCGGGTCGCCGGACCTGGCCCTGGTGGTGGACGCGCTCGCCGAGTTGGGCGGGTGTCCGGTGCCGGGACTGCGGTTGCCGAGCGCGTGGGATCGCTGGGGGTACTGGTGCGGTCCGGCCCAACAGCACCTGCTGACCGGGACGTCTCTGCTGCACACCGACCCGGCCGCCTGCAACGTCCTCGTCGACGGCACCCGGGCCCGTCTGGTCGACTGGGCCTGGCCCGCGCTCGGCCCGGCGTGGATCGACGCGGCCTTATGGGGCCTGCGCCTGGTCTCCGCCGGTGGCCACACTCCCGAACAGGCCCGTGCCTGGGTGACCCGGACCCCGGGATGGCGCGACGCGACCCCGGACGGCGTACGCGCCTTCACGCTGGCCGAGGCACGCCGCTGGGACGAGGAGGCGGCCGACGGCGTCTGGGGCGCCGAAGCCCTCGCCCACGCCGCCCACACCTGGGCGAGCCTGTGGACCTAGCTTCCGCCGGGCGCCCGCGCGCCGTCGACGTACGCGCCGACCGTCGCGCAACTCCCACTACTTGCCCTCGACGTACGCGCCGACCGTGAATCCCGCGGGCAGCGTTCCCGCGCCGATCGTCGCGGCCAGTTGTCGGGCGTCGGCCTCGTTGTAGGACCCGCTGATCACCGCCTCACCCGGGATCGCGGACTGCACGGTCGGTGCGATCAGCAGTCGGCCGTCGCAGACGATCGCGATCCGGTTGGTGGGCAGTCGGCCGCCGGCGGCCTCGGAGGTGACCCGGGTGAAGGCGTCCTGGCCCTTGGCCGTCCACGTGATCCTCACTTCCCAACTCGGCAAGCCATTCGCGGGCGGCAGGGCCTCGGCCCCGGAGACGTCGGTGCCGGTGATCACGGCGGGCGCCAGGACGTACTTCTCCACCGACTTGGTGTCACAAGTCACCAGTTGCGAGCCGGGTGCGTCCGCCCGAGGCGTCGCCGAGTCCGCGCACTCGGGTGGGCTCGCGGGCGCCGACGCTCCCGGCTGCCCGGGTACGGTCGCCTGGACCGGTGTCGCGCTGGTCACCGGACGCACCGTCAGTTGCCCGGTGCCGGCGATCGCCGCGATCCGCTGCTTCGTCTCGGCGCCGTACTTGCTCAGCGAGACCCGCAGCACCAACGCGCCGTCCCGGACCGTCACGTCCTTCACCGACAGGCCGCTCGTCGCCGCGCGCTTGCGCATGATGTCCGCCGAGGCGGACAACTGCCGTGCGTCCAAAGGACCTTCCGGGGTCAAAGTGACATCGGCGAAGTCCCGGCCGGGCACCCCCTCGACGGAATCGGACCGGTCGCCGTCCTCGAACCGGACCGGGTCCTCCGATGAACAGCCCACCGCGGTCAGCAATGCGGCCACAGCGGCCGTCGTGAGGAGGGTCCGGGCGAGTCGGGTGCGCGAGGGCTCAGTCACCCGCACCACGATGCCGGCTCGGTCGTCGACGCGGGGCGGGATCGGCCGGCACTTCACCCGGGACCGCCACGCATCCCGTCGAACGGGTCGAGCAGCTCCGGGCGCGCCCGGGGCCGCCCACGGCCGGGCCGGCGCGGCAACACCCGACAGACCCCGACTTCGTGGTCCTGACCGCCCCGGCAGGGCCTGCCTTCCGCGTGCCGGCCAAGGGATGATCCGTCCCGAAAAGGGCAGTGGCACGGGGTGTGGTCGTGGCCGGTCCACGCCGAGCGGCCGCGTGAGCCGAGTCGCGCAAGGAGACAGTCGTGCTGGACAACCGCAACCTTCGTGAGCTGATCCGCCGGTGGCGGGCCACCCCGCAGAGCACCGTCGCCCTGTTCGACGAGGCCGACAACGCGATCCGGGCGACCATCGCGACCAAGGAACGGGTGTTGTATCCGGCGATCCGGGACGCCGACGGGCACCGCAGCGGGTCTGTCGACGACGCCATCGCGCAGGCGCGCCGGATCGAGGGCTTCCTGGACTCGGCCGAGCGGCTCGGCCCGGACGGCCCGGGCTTTCAGGACGAGGCGCAGGACGCCGCGTCCGCGATGGACGGCCTGCTGGTCCACGAGCAGCGCGACCTGCTGCCCGCCCTGGATCACCTCTCCCCGGAAGAGCGCGACCGCCTCGACCGCGACTACGGGAGCACGTGGGTGGACGTCTCGGCCCGGATCACCGCCGCTCGGGCGGCCCGCCGAAACCCGCCCGGCGGCGCGGCGGAAACGAACTACTGACCCGCACCCCCGAGACACCGCGCCCGCCCGCTCCCGCACGCCCGCCGCCGGTCCCTCCCCGAGCCACTCCCGCTCCACCGGCCGGCCACTGCCCCGCCCTCGGCGCGCACCACCCGTAAATTCCCGCGCGCGGTGGCGACCCGCGCACTACCCTCTGCGGCGTGAACCATCGTGAGCGCAAACGACTGTCGCGGCTGCTCGTAGGCGCGGCCGGCCTCGGCCGCCTCGCCGAGACGGCCGCGGCACTTCGGGCCGGGGCCGATCCCGAACAGCCGGACCGATACGGGACCACGCCGTTGTACGCGGCCTCGGTCCACGGGGCCGCGGACGTGGTCGCGCTCCTGTTGAAGGCCGGCGCGGCCCCCGACACCGAGAGCGGTTCCGGCTCCGAGGGCACCCCGCTGTGCGCGGCGGCCTGCTGGGGCCACACCGAGACCGTCCGCGAACTGCTCGCACACGGCGCGGATCCCAATCTGCGCGAGGACCACGGCACGGGCTACGCCCCGATCGACTGGGCGACGCGAGGTCCCTATCCGGAAACCGTGGCCGCGCTGTCGGCCGCCGGCGCGCTGCCGCCCCGAACCGGCTGACGTCGCGCCCTACCCGGGCCGGCCGACGGGAAGTCCCGCGCCCATATCGAGCCCCCGGGCCTCCGTCTCCGCCGCCACCTTCGTCGCGACGTCGACCAGCCGGGCGAGCCACGGGTTCCGGGCCCCCTGCCGCCAGGCGATCGCGATGGTGAACGGGCTCGCGTCCGAGACCGGCCGATAGACGATGTCCGGGCGAGGGTTGCGGTCGGCCAGCGAGGCCGACACCAGCGCCACGGCCTGCTCCAGCGCGACGCACTCCAGGACTTGCGCGTTGTCGTGGACGAGCGGACCCCGGGCCCGCTCGCCGGCCCGGTTCGGCGCCCGGTCGCGCCCGGCCCAGTAGTCGCGTTCGACCACGCTCGCGGTCGGCCACCTGGGCATCGGCAGGTCCGCGAAGTCGGCGCAGGTCAGCGTCTCCCGGGCGGCCAGCGGGTGGACCCGAGGCAGTGCTGCCACGCGTGGTTCCCCCATCAGGTGCTCCAGTTCGAGCCCTTGGACGTCGTACGGCGCACTGAGCAGCGCGGCGTCCGCCCGCCCGTCGCGCACCATGTCCGCCTGCTCGCCGAAGCCGCCGACCACCACCTCCACCATCGGTGCCGCCGGCAACGCGCGGTACGCGGCGACCAGGTCGCGCAGCAGGTCCGTCGCGACGCACGGCTTCGCCGTGACGACCAGGGTCGGCGGGCCGGCCGCCGCACGCCGGGTGCGCCGTACGGCCGCGTCGGCCGCGTCCAGGACCGACCGGGATTCGGCGAGCAGCACCTCCCCCGCCGCGGTCAACGCCACGCGGTGGCTGTCCCGCTCGAACAGGGCCGTGTCCAGCCGTCGTTCGAGCAGCCGGATGGCCCGGGAGAGCGGCGGCTGGGTCATCCCCAGACGTATCGCCGCACGCGAGAAGTTCAGCTCCTCGGCAACCACCCGGAAATAGCGCAGCTCACGCAGCTCCACCTCGGCCATACCCGCAGGGTATGCCACCGATCCGAACGGGTGTTTCCCGGCGTGGGCCCCTCGCTGCTGAACTGAACCCATGACAGACACCGAACGGCACAGCCCGAACGACCGATCCGACGACTCCGACCTCGAGGGGCCGGCCCGACTGGACCGGAACAAGCGAATCGCCCAGGACTTCTTCGACCTGGCGTTCAACGACAAGCAGCCGATGGACGCCGCCGCGAAGTACCTCGGCGCCCGCTACATCCAGCACAACCCGCACGCTCCCGACGGCGCCGACGCGTTCGTCGAGTTCGTCACCGCTTTCGGGGCACGGTTCCCGGACCTGACCATCGACTTCAAGCGGGTGCCGGCCGAGGACGATCTGGTCGTCGTACACAGCCTGATGCGCACATCGCGAGAGGATCGGGGCAGCGCCCTCGTGGACATCGTGCGTGTCCGCGACGGCCGGATCGTCGAGCACTGGGACGTCATCCAGCCGATCCCGGAAACCGCCGCGAACGACAACACGATGTTCTGACCCGAGCGAACCCCGCCGGCCCGGCTCACAACGCGATCGCGCGATAGGCCGACGCCGCGTCGACGATCTCCTCGGCGGACTCGAGGGCGCCGTCGCCCCCGGCCGGCCCGCCGAAGATCAGCTCGGTCACCCTCGGGTGCGCCACGTTGACCGTCAACACCAGCAGATACCAGTCGAGTTCGGCGTCCCCCGCGAGGACGCGTTCGACGATCTCGACCAGTTCCGCCCGGGTGATGTCGGCGATCCGGGGCCGGGCGGGCCGGGCCGCCTCCAGGGCGAAGTCCGCCAGGGACCGTGATCCGTGGTAACCGACGAAGTCCGCGATCGTGTAGTCGTGTCCCGTCCTTGCCCGAAAGGCGGCCATCGCGGCCTCGGCCTCGCCCTGCCCGCCGGCGCCGTCGTGGCGAATGAGCTCCCCGATCCGCTCGATCTCGGCGGCAACCTCGGCGAGCCGCCCCGGGGAGACGACCGGAGGCGACCATCGTGTCCGCATGTGCGTCCCCCTCAGCCCAGTTGCTTCTCCACCTCGGTGACCACCAGTTCGCACATCTCGTGTGTGCGCAGCGTGTCGTCGAGGTCGGGGAAGACACCGGTGCGGACCGCGTCCAGGAAGGTCAGGACCACCTGTTCGATCCCGCGTTGGCGCGCGATCGGGGTCCAGTCGCCGCGCCGTCGGGTGGTCGGCAGGCCCTGGTGGTGGTCGACCACGTCGGCCAGGTTGTACACCTCGCGTGTGCCGTCCCGACCGGAAACCTCCAGGATCTCCTGGTCCGACCCGCTGCGCAGATTGAGCATGCCGATCGCGCTGAAGCCGGCACCGGACAGGTGCAGCACGAAGTGTTGCGCGAATCCGTCCACGACCCGGGCCCGCACGTCGACGTGCTCGATCTCGCCCGGGGCCAGGAAGCGCAGCGTGTCCACCACGTGGATCAGGTCGTCGAAGGTCACGGTGCGCAGTTCGCGCGCGGTGTCGACGCGGTTGCGACGGATCACGATCAGGTCGCGCGGCAGTTCGCGGCTCTCCGCGTACGCCGGCACGTGCCGACGGTTGAAGCCGACCATCAGGCCGACGCCGCGCGCCCGGGCCAGCTCGATCAGGTGCGCGCTCTCGTCCAGGCTGTACGCCAGCGGCTTGTCCACGTAGGTGGGCACGCCGGCCTCGATCAGCCGGGTCACGATCTCCGGATGGACCGAGGTCGCCGCGTGCACGAACGCCGCGTCCAAGCCCTCGGCGAGCAGCCCATCCAGGTCGGCGTGGCGGTGCTCCGCGGGCACCCGGTAGGTCTCCCCGACCCGGCGCAGCGTCGCCGGCGTACGGGTGTGCAGGCGCAGTTCCAGGTCCGGCAGGGTCGAGACAACGGGCAGGTAGGCCTTTTCCGCGATGTCGCCCAGACCGATGACGCCGACCTTCATCGGGTCACTCCTCCCGTTGACGCCGCCGGGCCACACGTCCGGTTCACGGCCCCGCCAGCATATGCACACCCGTTCGGGTGATCGGTCGGCGCCGACTCGGGTCGTCGCGCTCGCGGAGCCCGGCCGGGTTCGGCGCGCCGGTTGGTGGCCGCCGGCTACCGACGCGCGCCGTACCGGTCGGCGTCCGCGTCGGCGACGTGGGTGCCGTGCACGGTGAGCGTGTCGCCGTGGCGGGCGATCTCGACGACGGCGGAATGCTCGGCGGGAGCGTGTCGGACCACGACACCGTCCGCCGCCACGTGGTAGTCGTCGCCGGTCACCACGACCGTGACGCCGCTGTTGGGTTCGGTGGCCACGGCGACGGCTGCCGGCGCGGGCGCGACGAGCACGGCGGCCGAGACGATTCCGGCGGCCAGTGCGCGGCTGGGGCTGATCACGTTCGGACCAACGATCGGGGGCACCCGAGGCGACGGGTGGGCATCGGGGTCCACCCGAACCGGCGACCGCGGCCCGCGCCCGGTGAACCACCCGGATGGCATACCCCCGAACGGCGGCCCGCTGCCGCCGAATGCCCACGTCGCCGACCGGGCCGCCCCGAGGTCGGCTGCCGCCGGCACCACGTGAGTTGCCCGCCCCGCCCGGGCGCGGGATCGGCCCCGGATCGAGCGCTCGGCGGCTCCGGACGCGGGCGCGCGGCGGTGGGCGCGGTTGCGGTCCTCGGCCGGCTCGACTCTCCTGGAATCGGGCCCCTCCCCGACCCACCCGGCCGATCCGCCGGCCCGGGCCCAGAGCCCACCGTCCACGTCCCGATCCGCCCCGGACACGCGCCCCGTTCCCGCGAGCCCGGGTTGCCGTCATGAGCGGGGACGATCCGCGAGAGTACCCGGCGCAGTCGCCTCGTCACCCTCCGGATGTCGTCCCAGGACCCGCGGCCGGGGTTCGGTGAACCTCCCGGCCGCGGCAGCAGAGACCACCGAGAGCCAAGGGAGAGTCTCCGTGAGCGTGCCACGCACCGCGATCATCATGCCCGGCGTTGGCTCCTATGTGCCGGGCGCACTGCGCCGGCTCCAGGATCGGCCCGTCGTCCGCGACACCCTGGCCGAGGTCGACGACGCGGTCGACGATCGCGCCACACTGTCGCCGTCGCGCCTGCTCCTCGATTCCAAGGCGCCGGACGCGCACGAGTTGATGGATCGGCACGAGTTGTCCCTGCACTTGGCCATCTACGCCGGCGCGCTGGCCGCCTTCCGGCTGCTCGAGGGCGATTTCGGGGTGCGCCCCGACGTGCTGCTCGGGCACAGCCTGGGCGAGATGGCGGCGCTGGCGGCGGCCGGGGTATACACGGCCGGCGACGGCGCCCGGCTGTATCTGGCCCGGGCGGCGGCCTGCACGCTCCATACCACCGATCCGGCCGGCCTGCTCACCCTGCGCCTGGCGCCGGGGCACACGCTCGAACTGCTGTGCTCGGCCCAGTTGCCGGGCCTGGACCTGGCCTGTGACAACTCGGCCGAGCACACCGTGGTCTCCGGGCCGGACGAATCGCTGGCCACGTTCGCCGCGTTGGCCGAGCGCAAGGCGGTGGCCGCCAAGCCGTTGACCGTCCGCACGCTCTTCCACAACCGGTTGCGCGAGTCGGCGGCCGGCGAGTGGCGCCGGCTGGGGGCCGACATCGAGTTCCGGACCCCGCGCTATCCGGTGCTCTCACCGCTGCTCGGGCGCGACTACGCGGACGAGCGCGAGTTGCGCGACGGGGTGGTGGGCCAGCTGCGGCATCCGGTCCGCTACCGCACCGCGCTGACCACGTTGCGCGAGCGCGGGATCGAGGTGTTCGTGGAGGCCGGCGCCCGCGAGGTGCTGGGCCCGTTCGCCCGTACCGGCGACCCCCGGGTGCGCACCGTCGTGCCGGTCTCGGCGGGCGCCGACCTGGCCCGGGTCGGCGGCACGCTGCGCGCGTGCGGACTGCTGCATGTGGACCTGGCCGCGCTCGCCGAGCCACCGGGCGTGCCTACCGGCTGAACCGGCCCGCGCCCGCCCGAGCGCGGCGCGCGAGGCGTCCCGGACCCGGCGGTCCGCGACGGTGGTGGCAGTGGTGGCGAGGAGGTACCCGGCTTGCACAAGGACGTCGACCCGGCGGACGACGAGTTCGACGTGGGCGGACTGCTCGGCGCGGACTCGCGTCTGTCGGTGGCCGCTCGGCTGCGGCTGTTCCACCGGGTGTTGGAGGAGACCTCGGCCCCGATCGGCATCCTCGACCCGCACCTGCGCCACGTGTACGTCAATCCGGCGCTGGCCCGGATCGACGGGCGGCCGGCGCACGAGCAGGTCGGGCGCGACCTCGCCGAGGCGTTCCCCGGGCTGGAGGTGCCCCGGGACGTGCTGCGCGCGGTGCTCGCCGACGGGATCGCGCGCGAGGCGACCGTGACCGGCGTCAGCACCGTGGCGGGCGCGCCGCAGACCCGGTGGTGGCACGCGGCCTATCACCGGCTCGACGACGAGAACGGCGTGTTCGGCGTCGTCGCCATCCTGATGGAGACCACCGCGTCCCGGCGCACCCAGCTCGCGCTGGATCAGGCGCATCGGCGGCTCGCGCTGTTGGATCGGGCCGCGCTGGAGATCGGCACCACGCTGGACACCGACACCACGTGCCGCGAGCTGGTCGACCTACTGGTCCCGGTGCTCGCGGACGTGGTCGGCGTCGAGTTGTTGGAACCGGCCGATCCGGACCAGGAGATCGGCCGGCCGCGCCCGGCGCCGGACACGGTGCGGCTGCGTCGGGCCGCCTGGACCTCGATCCCGCGGCTGCGCTACCTGAGCACCCTCCTGGGCGGGCCCGGCGAGCACATCGACTACCAGCCGGGTGCGGACGTGGCGCGGGTGGTGCGGACCGGGTGCACGGTGGTGGACAACCGTCCCTCGGACGAGGCGTTGCGGGCGACCGCGCCGGACGCGTCCCGGGTGGCGGTCTACCGCGCGGCGGGCATGCACTCGGCGATGATGGTGCCGCTGATCGCGCGCGGCGAGACGATCGGCACGCTCAGCCTGATCCGCGCCGGCGACTCGGCGCCGTTCACCCAGGACGACGTGGAGATGGCCCGCGACCTCGCGTACCGGGCCGCCACGTGTGTGGACAACGCGCGGCGGTACTCGCGCGAGCACAGCGTCGCGCTCGCCCTGCAACGCGCCCTGCTGGCCCGGCCCAAGGCACCGCACCCGGACATCGAGCTGGCCACCCGCTATCTGCCCGCCGGGCGCAGCGTGGAGGTCGGCGGCGACTGGTTCGACGCGATCGCGCTGCCGCACGGGCGCACCCTGCTCGCGGTCGGGGACGTGATGGGGCACGGCGTGCAGGCCGCGGTGGACATGAGCCATTACCGGGCGCTGCTGCGGGTGTTGGCGGCCGGCGGGCTGTCTCCGGAGGAGATCCTGACGCGGGCCGACCGGATGGGCGAGGAGGCCGGGCTGGAGCGGGTCGCCACGTGTCTGCTGGTGCTGAAGGATCCGCACGCGGGGGTGTCCACGTACGCGAACGCCGGGCATCTGCCGCCGCTGCTGGTCGCGGCCGACGGCGCGACCCGGCTGCTCGACCTGCCCACCGGTCCACCGCTGGGCACCGGGTGCGGCGGGTACACGGCCCAGGTGCGGCCGGATGCGCCGGGCAGTGTGCTGGTCCTGTACACCGACGGGCTGGTGGAGCGTCGGGACGAGGACATCGACGTGTCGCTGGAGCGATTGGCGGCGCTGCGGATCGAGCCGGGGGCTCCGTTGGAGTCGCTGGTGGACACGATCCTGGACCGGCTGGTGGTGCCACCGGTGGAGGACGACGTCGCGGTGATGGCGGCCCGGCAGGTGGGCGGCGGCGGTGGGACGGCGGCGACGAGCGGGGGCGGGGCGTCGGTGGGCGGGGGCGGCGGTAAACCCCCGGCCGGGACCGGTCCACTCCGAAGCCCGGCGTGATCCACCGTTCGGCGGCCACCGGTGGCGGGGGGTGGGGCGGCTTTTTACGTTCCTTGTAGCGGGACTTCCCCTGGAACCCGGTCTGTCGGGTTCGGTTCCGCATGTCCATTGGAGGACGAAATGCGCTGTGCCCGTCTCGCAGTCGTCGGCACGATCGTCGGTCTCACCGTATGCGGTTCCGCAGGCTCGGCGTTCGCCGCCGCGCCGATGCAGGCCGACTCCGGTCGCCCCGGCGACACGGTGCTGTTGTCGGACGACAAGCACTGCACCGCGAACACGGCGACCGCTTCCTCGGACGCGTTCACGGCCATGGTCACGCTCACCCGTGAGGGCGACGAGGTCAAGGGTCAGGCCACCATCAAGGACGTGGCCACCGGCGACTACGAGGTCAAGGTGGTCTGTGGTGAGGGCCAGGAGCTGATCGGCAGCCTGCACGTGATGGGCAGCGCGCCGGTCGCGGCGTCCACGGCCGGCTTCGGTGGTACCCAGGAGCGCGACCCGGCGCTGCTGGCGGTCGGTGGTCTGGTCATCGCGGGCGCGACCGGCACCGGCTTCGTGGCGCTCCGCCGCCGGGCCTCGAACCTCGCCTGACCGATGACCCGTTCCGCTCCCGAGGCACCCGCGAGTGCCGCGGATCGGCCGCACCGACCCGGTGGCCGCCGCCTGCTCTGGGCGGCGGCCTCCGGCGTGCTGGCGATCGGCGGCTCGGGTCTGCTGTACGCCGGATACCACACCGTCGCACCGCCGCCACGTCCGCCCGCCGCCGCGGCGGTGCCGATCGCGTCGCCGATGCCGCCGGCCGATCCCGCGGCGCCCGGCATGCCCGGCACACCCGCCCCTCCCACGCCTCCCACTCCGCCTACTCCGCCGGCCGTGCCCACCGAGGCACCGCCGATGCGCGCGTCGACGCCGATCCGGATCCGGATCCCCGAGTTGGGCATCTCCGCACCGCTGACCCGGGTCGGCCTGGACAAGGCCGGCGGCATCGACGTGCCCACGCGCGACGATCGCAATCTGGCCGGCTGGTACGAGGGCGGAGTCACCCCGGGGCAGAAGGGCACCGCCTCGATCGTCGGCCACGTGGACACCGCCGCCGGACCCGCGGTCTTCTACCCGCTCGGCTCGCTCCCGCGCGACTCCAGGATCGAGATCGACCGCGAGGACGGCAGCGTCGCGGCCTTCGTCGTGGACGGGGTGGAGGCGTTCGCCCGGGACGACTTCCCCGCCGCGCGCGTCTTCGGCGACGCGACCCGACCGGAACTGCGGCTGCTCACCTGCGGCGGCACCTACTCCAGGAAGACCCACTATTCCGGCAACGTCGTGGTTTTCGCCCACCTCGTCCCGTAAGCACGCCGTATCCGTGCCCGCGCGCCTTTTCGCGACATCGGCACGTGTCGTACCGGGACCGGAAGGTGGCATTTCGAGCCCATCCGCCGGATTCGGCGGATCGGCTCGATTCGCGGCTGTTTTGCAGTGCGCAAATTGGCCGGACAAAGCATTCCTTGATCATCTCCGATCGTTGGTGTTTTGGGTCTTGCCAATAAAAAGCGGGACTGGCAATAATCCAATTACCAATCCATACGGCCCACCCGGCCGGGAGAGGAGACGTCATGATGCGTCTCGCTGATCGTCTGCTGAACCGAGTGGCCCAAAAGGTCACGGTCGACGCCGGCTGCTCGAACTACACGTACTGCCAGAACCATGTGAAGTGGCTGCGGCAGTGCTGTCTGGACGAGGGCTGCACCTACGTCAGGATCGGCACCTGCTGACCGGGACCGAGTGAAACCCGTCGCGGGCGGGTGGAACCTCCCCGCCCGCGACGTCCCTCGGGGCCGATTCCTCTCCCGCAGAATTCCTCGAAGCAATTACTCACCGCGGGGATTTATTGCCGTCAATGCCGGGACACACGGCCCACAAGGCCGAGGTCCCACGGATCGCATCGACAACTGCCTCCGGCGTGGCACCGCGCGCATCTTCGTCACCACCGATCCGACGAATTGTGCGCACGCGGATCACCGGAATGTGTTGAACGATCCTGCCCGAATCGACGGCGGGCGGCGATGATTTCGCCGCCCGCCGTTTCCGCGCGCCATAAAGAGAGGGTGCCCATGGGATATATATATGTGGGCTGCGCTTGTCTGGTCGGCCTGGTATTCGCCGCCTCGGCGATCTCGAAGTTCCGCGATTTCGCCGGCTTCGTCGCGTCGGTGCCGCGTCTGGTGCCGATGCCCGCGCGGCGGGCCGAGCCGATCGCGGTCGTGGTGGTCGCGGCGGAGACCTCGGTGCCGGTGCTGGTCGCGATCCCGGCTCTGCGCGGCGCGGGCTTCGCGATCGCGGGCGGGCTGCTGATCGCCTTCACCGCCGCGATCGGCACCGCGTTGCGGCGCGGCCGGCGCTCCTCCTGCCGCTGCTTCGGCGCCTCCGACGCCCCGCTGGGAGTGCGCCATCTGGCCCGCAACGGCGTGCTCCTGGCCGCCGCCCTCGGCGGCGTCCTCGCGTCCGGGCCGGCCGCCTCCGGTGACGTCCTGCCGCCGATGGCCGGCAGCGCCGTGGCAGGCGTCGGCGGTCTGGTCGGCGCGCTCCTGATCATCACGCTCGACGACATCGTCGACCTGTTCGCGAGGAATGCCTGATGCCCTTTCTTGTCGCCGCCGTCGTCCTGATCGGCCTGGTCGCGGCGGTCAATCTGCTGCTCACGCTCGGCGTCATCCGCCGCCTGAACGAACCGTCGAGCGATCCGCACCCGGGCACGGCTCGGCCGGGCGGTCCCGGAACCGAACTGCCTCCCGGGTCGCGCGCGGAGATGTTCACCGCGCGCACCATCGACGGCGAGCAGGTCTCCGACGCCGACGTGCGCGGCCTGGTCGGGTTCTTCTCGGCGCACTGCGAGCCCTGCCACACGCTCGCGCCCCTGTTCGCCGACAAGGCCCGCACGATGGCCCGCGGCGAGGTCCTGGCGGTGGTCGCGGGCGCGGACGCCGACCTGATCGCCACGCTCGCCCCGGTGGCCCGCGTGGTGACGGAGGACTTCGACGGCGCGGTCCAGGCGGCGTTCCACAACACCTGGACGCCCGCCGTGTACCTGCTCGGCGACGATCGGCGGGTGGTGGCCGGTGGTGGTCGGATGAGCGACCTGCCCAGCGAAGCGCGCGCGTGAGCCCACGGATACCCGCGCGCGAGGTGGCCGCGGCCACCCGCGAGGCGGCCGCGCTGACGGTACGCGCCGCGCCCGGCCAGGCGGCCGGATCGCTGGCGGTCACCATCGGCGCGGCCGGCGTACCGATCGCCACCGCGTGGCTGACCAAGTTGGTCATCGACCGGTTGGCCGAGCGGCACGGCTCGATCGCGGGCCCGGCACTGGCGCTGGCACTGACCGGACTGGTCGCGACCGTGCTGCCGGGACTGGGGCGCTATCTGCGCGCCCAGATCGGCCGGGCCACCGGCGTGCTGGCCACGGACCGACTCTTCGGCGCGGCCGAACGCCAGGTCGGGTTGCGCCGGTTCGAGGATCCGGCATTCCTGGACCGGTTGCGGCTCGCCCAGCAGAGCACCGCCAACTTCGGCGTCCTGGTCAACGGTGTCGGCAACACGCTCCAGGGCACGCTCACCCTGTTCGGCTTCGTCGCCTCGCTGCTGATCCTGAGTCCCACCATGACCGCGCTCGTGCTGGTCGCCGGTGTCCCGGTGCTGATCGCCGAACTGCGGTTGTCCCGGCTGCGGGCCACGATGCAGTGGGACAACGAGCAGGTGCATCGCCGCGAGTTCTTCTACAGCGGTCTGCTGACGGGCGTTCAGGCTGCCTCGGAGATCCGCCTGTTCGGCATCGGATCGGTGCTGCGTGCCCGGATGGTGCTGGAGCGCAACCGCGCCAACGACGCCGAACGCCGAATGGACCTGCGCGAGTTCGCCACCCAGGGTCTGCTGGGCGCGCTCGGCGCCGCGGTGGCCGGCGGCGGCCTGTGGTGGGCCGCCGACGCGGCCCGGCGCGGCACCCTCACCGTCGGCGACGTGGTGATGTTCGTCGCCGCGCTGGCCGGGATCCAGGCCGCGTTGGACACCCTGGTCTCCTCGATCGCCTCCGCCCACGGGCAACTCCTGGGCCTGACCCACTTCGTCGCGATCGCCCGCGCCGAACCCGACCTGCCTTCGGCGACCGAGACGCCGGCGGCGGTGCGCCCGGGAGTCGGCGTCGAGTTCCACGACGTGTGGTTCCGCTACAGCGACGACCACCCCTGGGTGCTCGGCGGCGTCGACCTGCGCATCCCGCACGGGCAGGCGGTCGCGCTGGTGGGACTCAACGGCGCGGGCAAGAGCACGCTGGTCAAGCTGTTGTGCCGGATGTACGACCCGACCCGGGGGCGGATCACCTGGGACGGCGTGGACCTGCGCGACATCCCGCCCGCCGAACTGCGCGCGCGGATCAGCGCGGTCTTCCAGGACCACATGAAGTACGACATGAGCGCCGCCGAGAACATCGCCCTCGGCGACCCGGACAGCCTGCGGGACCGGCCCCGGATCGAGGCCGCCGCCGAACGGGCGGGCATCCACGAGCGGCTCGTCGCGCTGCCGCGCGGCTACGACACGCTGCTGACCCGGATGTTCTTCAGCGAGGCTGACAAGGAGGACCCGGACACCGGCGTGGTGCTTTCCGGCGGCCAGTGGCAACGCCTGGCCCTGGCACGGGCGTTCGTACGCGCCGGGCGGGACCTGATGATCCTGGACGAGCCCAGTTCGGGATTGGATCCGCAAGCCGAGCACGAGGTGCACGCCCGGATGCGCGAATACCGCGAGGGCCGCACCAGCCTGCTCATCTCGCATCGGCTCGGCGCGGTGCGCGACGCCGACCTGATCGTGGTCCTGGACGGCGGCCGGATCGTCGAGCAGGGCCCGCACGACGTACTGCTCGACCACGACGGCCGCTACGCGAGCCTGTTCCGACTCCAGGCGGCCGGCTATCAGGAGGCGAAGTGAACACGCGACGCATGGCGCTGGCCGGGGCCGCGGCCGCCGGTCTGGGCGGCGCGAGCCTGGTATGGATGCAGCGGCGCTACCTGGTGGCCACGGTCCAGGGCCCGAGCATGGAACCCACGTTGTCCCCCGGGGACCGCCTGCTGGTGCGCCGCACCGGTCGGGTGCGCGCCGGTCAGGTCGTGGTCGTGCGCGTCCCGAACCCGCCGTTGCTGGCCGGACTGCCCCCGGAGATCGGCGGGTTCGGTCCGGAGGAATTGGCGGCGATCCCGGAGCGCACCGACCTGGCCCCGGCGCCCGAGGGCCGGCTGATGATCAAACGCGCGGTGGCGGTGGCGGGCGACCCGATCCCCCGGGACCGGTTCCCGATCCTGCGCGACGTGGCCGCGGACGTGGTGCCCACCGGCGCCGTGGTCGTGCTGGGCGACAACCCCGCCGCCAGTTGGGACTCGCGCGCGTACGGCTTCGTGCATCGCCATCAGGTGATCGGGGTGGCGGTGCGGCGGATCCCGGCGCCGGGCGAGGCACGATCCGCACGCTCGGGTCTGGCGCGGACGACGCCGGCGTACGAGAATGCGAGCGGATCGCGGGCGAGAGCGGTCGATGGTGAACGGCGAAGGGCTTGATCGCATCGATTCGGCGAAGAATCAAGCACCATTTCCCTCAACGTTTCGGTGAGGGTTCGCGACAGGATCTTGGGCGTCCCGAAGCGAAAGGTTGTGTCCCACATGCCCACCTCCCACCGCCTGCGCGTGATCGCGCCGGCCGTGGCCGGAGTCTTCGCCGCCACCGCCCTGCTCTCCGGCTGTCTCGGCGACGACAAGGACGACAAGGGCAGCAAGGCCCCTGCCGTCACTTCGACCGCATCATCCACGGAGAAGGCCACCTCGACCGGCAAGCCCGGCGGCACCACAAAGCCGTCCGGCAGCGCCTCGTCCTCGCCCGGGGTTATTGACGCCTTCACGTACAAGACCGGCCAGTGCGTCAACCAGGACGGCAGCAAGACCACCGACGTGCCGTGCAGCAAGCCGCACACCGGCCAGGTCGGCAAGGCGTTCGACCTGCCGGCGACCGTGACGCCGGACACGCCCGGCTACTCGGACAAGGTCAGCGAGTTGTGTGAGCAGTACGTCGGCCCCATCGTCGACCGTCAGCCCGCCTCGGCCAAGATCACCTTCTCGTACACGTACCCGCTCGACATGGATGCGTGGAACAACGGCCGTCGCCAGGCCGCCTGCATCATCCAGCGTGAGGACAAGCAGCCCCTCACCACGATCATCAAGTAGGTCATCGGGAGCAGCGGTTCGCGGCGGGCGGCGGCACTGGGTGCCGCCGCCCGCCTGCGTGCGCTCGCGGATCGACCGTGCTCGGGCCGCTGGGCCGTGTTCGGATCGCTCGGTCCGAGGCCGGCTCGCAGCAGGCCGCACGCACGTCCGGCCCCGGAGGGGCCGGGGCCGGACGCCGGGCCGGGTGGGACCGCGCGCCGCGCGCGGGTCGTCCGGACCAGGTGTCAGGGCTCAACAGGCGCCCTTGTAGAGGTACTTGCTCACGTCGGGCTGGTCCATGTTCTCCTTGGTGACGGCGACCAGGTCGGTGGAGATGGTCTTGGGGACCGACTTCTTGTCCAGTGCGGCGACGGCCTGCTCGACACCCTGCGAGCCGATGTCGAACGGCTTCTGCGCGATCAGGCCCTGGATGGATCCCTTGCGCATGGCCTCGACCTGCTTGGGTGTGGCATCGAAGGCGACCAGTTTGACCTGACCGGCCTTGCCGGCCTGCTCGATGCCGGTGGCCGCGCCCTCGCCGCTGAACACATTGGCGGCGAAGACGCCGACCAGGTCGCGGCGCGAGGCGATCGTCGAGGTGACGATCGAGGCGGCCTTGGCCGGATCGTCGTCGTTGTACTGCACGCCGAGGTAGGTGATGCCGGGATGCTTCTTGATCTCGGTCTCGAAGCCCTTGAGCCGCGCGTCCGTGGTGGAGATGCCGGGCTTGACGCTGATCGCCGCGACCGTGCCGCGGTCCTGGACCAGATTCGCCAGGGTCTGCGCGGCGAGCATGCCGCCGCGTTCGTTGTCGGAGGAGATCGAGGTCTCCCGGATCGAGCCGTCGTCGAGCTTGGTGTCCACCTCGATCACCTTCGTACCCCGGGACTTGAGCTGTTGTTCGGGTTGCCGCAGGGCCTGGGTGTCGGTCGGCGCGATGAGCACGGCGTCCGGGCGCTTGGCCGCGACGGCGTTCACGACGGGGGTCTGCAGCGACGCGTCCCACTTGTCCGCGCCGGTCACGTCGAGCTTCACGCCGAGTTCCTTGGCCTTCTGCTGCGCACCGCAGGCCATCGAGATGTAGAACTCGTCGCCCTTGACGCCCTGGATAAAGGTGATCTTGCGCCCGCCCCCGGAACCGCTGTCACTGCCGCACCCGCCGAGGGTGACGGCCGCGGTCAGGGCGATGGTCACGGCGACGTACGTCGGTGTCTTCATCGGGCAGTGCCTCCTGGCGGTGGTGGGGCGAAGCGATGGTGGGACCGGGCGGCGGGGCCGGCAGCCGGGGCCGGGGGATGGGCCCGGACGGCCGACGGGTCGAGCGGGGGCGGCCGGACCGGGCGCTCCGGACGAACGGCCCGCGCGGTCAGCGGCGTTGTCGGCTGCGGCGGCGCAACTGGTCGGCGTACACGGCGGCGATCAGCACGGCTCCGACCGCGACGCTCTGCCAGAACGGTTGTACGCCGAGGATGACGAAGCCGTTCTGCAGGATGGCGGGGATGAACACGCCGATCAGCGTGCCGACCACGGTGCCGACACCGCCGAACAGGCTGGTGCCGCCGAGGACGACGGCCGCGATGGCGCCGAGCGAGTCGTTCGCGTGGCCGCCGATCGTGGTGGTGGTGAAACGAGCGAGGGAGAGCACACCGGCGAGACCGGCCAGCGTGCCCGACAGGGCGTACACCTTGATCATGTGCCGGTCGACGCCGATGCCCGCGCGACGGGCCGCCTCGGCGTTGGAGCCGACCGCGTAGGTGCGTCGGCCGAACCGCGTGGTGGCCAGCGTGAGCGCGCCGAGCGCGGTGACCACCAGGGCGATCACCACCAGCCAGGGGATGCCCAGGAATCGGCCGTTGCCGATCGTGTCGGTGAATCGGGTGGGTACGCCCCGGACGTCCTGACCCTCCGTCATCACCTGGGCCAGGCCGAGCGCCATGCCCAGGCTGCCGAGCGTGACGATCAGCGCGGGCACTCGGGCCTTGGCGATCAGGAAGCCGTTGAACGCACCCCAGGCGGCGCCGGCGGCGAGACCGGCGAGGACGCCCAGCAGAATCGCGCCCCAGCCGGCGTCCGCGCCGGCGACGGCGGTCATCGTCTTGGCCGCCGCGACGCCGGAGAACACCAGGACCGAGCCGACCGAGAGGTCGATGCCGGCCATGATGATCACGAAGGTCATGCCGACGCCGACGATCAGCAGCACCGCGGCGTCGGTGGCCACGTTGCGCAGGTTGAAGGTGGTCGGGAACTCCTCGGGCCGCATGATGGAGAAAGCGGTCACCAACACCATCAGGACCAGGAAGGTCCACCACGAGTTGGTGCGGGCGAACCGGCGCCGGATCGCGGCGCGCAACGCGGATCCCGGACCCCGGGGGGCGTCCTCGCCGTGTTCGTCGGGCCGCCCCTCGTCCCGGTCCTCGGGTCGGTGGTCGGGCCGGGCCTCGGGCCGCTCGTCGCGCCGGTCCCTGTCCGGTTCCGGGTGACCCGGTGGGGTGGCCGTCTTGTCGAGGTTCATACCGGCGCTCCTTGCGTATCGAGTCCGTCCAGTGCGCCGGTCATCGCGCCGACGAGTTCCTCCACCGTCGTGTCCGCCGCGGTGAAGCTCGCCACTCGACGACCCAGGCGCAACACCTCGACGCGGTCCGCGACCGACAGCACCTCGGGCATGTTGTGGCTGATCAGCACCACCGCGATGCCGCTGTCCCGGACCCGGCGGATCACGTCCATCACCCGGCCGCGCTGCAGAACGCCGAGCGCCGCGGTGGGCTCGTCCATGAAGATCACCTTGTCCGCCCAGGCGACCGCGCGGGCGATGGCCACGCTCTGCCGCTGGCCGCCGGAGAGTGTCCCGATCGGGGCGTCCACGTCCTGCAATTCGACGCCGAGCCGGGCGAACGCCTCGACCGCTCGCGCGCGCATCGCGGCCTTGTCCAGCACGCCCAGACGTCCGGCCAGGCCCTTGCGCAGCAGTTCGCGGCCGAGGAAGAGATTGGCCGGGCCGTCCAGGTCGGGCGCCAGGGCGAGGTCCTGGTAGACCGTCTCGATGCCCAACTCCTGGGCGTCCGTTGGTCGTTGCATGGTGACCGGACGGCCCTCGAAGAGAATCCGGCCGGCGTCCGGACGTTCGGTGCCGGCGAGCGCCTTGGTCAGAGTGCTCTTGCCCGCGCCGTTGTCACCGATCAACGCGACGACCTCGGCCGGGAAGACGGTGAAGTCGGCGCCGCGCAGGGCCTGCACCTGGCCGTACCGCTTGACCAGGCCGCGGCCTTCGATCAGGGGTTGCACGTGCCCAACTCCTTCGGATTGTCGGGTTGTTCCGCACGAGCCGTCTCGGCCGGGACCGGGGGCGCCGCGAGTTCGCACGCGTGTCAGAACGGGGGCGAGGGGAGTTGGTGCGATCCACCGTCTGACAACGGTGTCAGTACAGTGCTGGCCCCACCGGCAGGTGTCAAGAGTTTCGGCAACCTCGGATGTGACGCGCATCTCCCGTTGTTCTGTTGGGGATTACGGCGATTGCCCCCGAGATGGGTCACACCATGGGCTGCTCGTGCGATGGCTGGGGGTTGATCGAGGGCTGGTTGAGGTGTGGCGTATCGACAGCTTGCGGGGAGCCGAGTACGGTCCGTCTGACAACGATGTCAGAGGGAGCGTGCGGCATATGGCGGCTGAACCCCTGGGGGACTCCCCCGAACACGTGGCCTGGCTCGACGCGGAGTGCGATCGACTGATCCGATTCGCCCGGGGCTCGCGGCTGGCCGAAGGCGGCTTCGGGTGGCTCGACGACGTCGGCAGGCCGGTGGCGGACGGGGTCGTGCACACGTGGGTGACGGCACGGATGACGCATGTGTTCGCGCTGGCGCAGCTTCGCCGGGACGGCGGGGCGGGCGTGGGCGAGGCCGGCGGGGTGGCCGCAGGTCCTTCGGCCGAGAGGTTCGCGGCGGATGGGTTCGCGGATGGGTTCGTGAGCGGGCCTCTCGGGTCGGGACCGTTCGGCGGGCGGTCGTTCGGGGACGGCCCGCCGGGAGGGACGGCCGGCGGCGGCGATGTCGATGCCCGCGAGGCGGCGGGCCTGGTGGCGCACGGTCTCGCCGCGTTGACCGAGCTGCTGCACGACCACGAGCACGGCGGCTGGCATCCGGTGGTGACCCGATCCGGGCGACCCGTACTCGACGCCGAACGCCTCGACGGCAAGCGCATGTACGACCACGCGTTCGTCGTCCTGGCCGCCGCGAGCGCGTCTGCCGCCGGCCACCGGGACGCGTCCGCCCTGCTCGCCGAGGCCCTGGACCTCGTCGAACTCCGATTCTGGGAGGCCGACCGGGGTGCCTGCGCCGAATCCTGGGATCGCACCTGGACCACCGGCGAGCCGTACCGGGGCGCCAACAGCAACATGCACGCCGTCGAGGCGTTCCTGGCCGCCGCCGACGCCACCGGGGAACACAAGTGGCGTACCCGCGCCCTGCGCATCGCCGAACGCGTCGTCCACGACCACGCCCGCGCCAACCGATGGCGGCTGATCGAACACTTCGACCCGGATTGGACACCGCGCCGCGAGTACCACCGCGAGCGCCCCGCCGACCCGTTCCGCCCCTACGGCGCGACCGTCGGGCACTGGTTCGAGTGGTCCCGGCTGCTGCTCTCCCTGGCCGACTCGCTGCCGGATCCGCCCGGGTGGCTGCGCGCCGACGCGGTCGACCTGTTCGCCGCCGCGGTACGCGAGGGCGGACACGCGGACGGTCGGCCCGGGTTCGTGTACACGCTCGACTGGGCCGGGCAACCGGTCGTCCGTACCCGCATGCACTGGGTCCTGGCCGAGGCCATCACGGCCGCGGCGGCACTGCGTCGGGCCACCGGGGTCGCCGACTACGATGACTGGTACCGAGCTTGGTGGGAGCATGCCGACGCCGTGTTCCTGGACCGCGAGCACGGCAGCTGGCATCACGAACTCGACGCCGACACGCGGCCCTCGGCCACCGTCTGGCAGGGGAAACCCGACGCGTACCACGCGGTCCAGGCCACCCTGCTGCCTCGGCTGCGGTCCGCTCCGACCATCGCCGAGGCACTGCGCCGAGCCACCCGCTGATCCGACGACCACCTTCATCGCCCGCCGCCCGACCCCGATACCCCGTTTCCCGCTCCCCCGCCCCCGCTTTCCACGTCCCACGAGCTACGCACCATGGGTGCCGGGCACGAGCCCGGCCGCTCGAAAGGTAGGACCCCCGATGGCCGGCCCCACGACACCGGAGCGACCGCGCGGGCGCGGTCGCTCCACGATGAAGGACGTGGCCGCCATCGCCGGCGTCGGCATCAAGACCGTCTCGCGAGTGATCAACGGTGAGCCGAACGTCAGCGCCGTGAAGCAGCAGGCGGTGTGGGCGGCCGTCGCGCAGACCGGGTTCCGCCGCAACGACAGCGCGGCGCAGCTCCGCTCGGGACACACCTCCAGCATCGGCCTGGTCCTGGAGGACGCCGCGGACCCGTTCTCCTCCGCGCTGACCCGGTCCATCCAGGACATCGCACACCAGCACGGCACGGTGTTGTTCAGCGCGTCGTCCGCGGAGGATCCCGACAAGGAGCGCGATCTCGTGCTGGCCCTGTGCGCGCGCCGCGTGGACGGACTGATCGTGGTTCCGGCCAGCGGCAGCCACACCTACCTGTTGCCGGAGATCGAGGCCGGGATGGTGTGCGTGTTCGTCGACCGCCCGCCGGGCGACATCGAGGCGGACACCGTACTGGTCGACAACGTCGGCGGTGCCCGGAACGGCGTCGAGCACCTGATCCGGCACGGCCATCGGCGGATCGCGTTCATCGGCGACCGCCTGGAGATCTTCACCGCGCACGAACGACTGCGCGGCTACCGCGAGGCGTTGACCGAGGCGGGCGTCGAACTCGATCCGCGCCTGGTCTACAACGGGCCGCCGTACGGTGCGGAACTGCGCGTGTGGTTGCGCGCGATGCTCGGCGGCGCGGATCCGGCCACGGCGGTCTTCTGCGGCAACAGCCGTTTCACGGTGGAGACCGTGCGGGAGATCCGCCGGTCCCCGGTGCAACCCGCCCTGGTCGGTTTCGACGACTTCGAACTCGCCGACATGCTCGTGCCCGCCGTGACGGTGGTCGCCCAGGACCCGTTCGGCATCGGTCAGGCCGCCGCGCACCTGCTGTTCCGCCGGCTGGCGGGCGACGCGACGCCGGTACAACACATCCACATGCGCACCCGCCTGATCCCCCGCGGCTCCGGCGAGGTCGGTCCGTGACCGGCCGCACGTCCCCCGACGCCCGGCCGGTCGGGGCCGGTCGTCGGGTCACCCACCGCAACGACGGCTCAGCCGGGAGGACCCACCCGTGATCACCGTGATCGGCGAGGCGCTGATCGACCTCGTGTCCGTGCGGGGCGGCGAACCGCTCGCCCACCCCGGGGGCAGTCCGGCCAACGTCGCGGTGGGTCTGAGCCGGCTCGGCGTGCCGGTCCACCTGATCACCCGCCACGGGAGGGACCCGCACGGCGCGTTGCTCGCCGCGCACCTGGCCGCGAGCACGGTCGAGGTCGCGCCCGGCAGCGCGCACGCGGGTCGAACGAGCGTGGCGCGCGCCGATCTGGACGCGGCGGGTGCGGCCACCTACACCTTCGACATCGCCTGGGAGCTGCCGGAGCCGATCCGCGTTCCGGCCACGACCCGGTGCGTACACACCGGTTCGATCGCGGCGACGCTCGCTCCCGGCGCGGACGCCGTGCGGCGTGTGCTGGCGGCCGAGCACGCGAGCGGGACGACGTTGGTCTCCTACGACCCGAACTGCCGGCCGTCCCTGATGGGCGATCGGGAGCGGACCCGGACCCGGATCGAGTCGTTGGTGGCCCTGTCGGATGTGGTCAAGGTCAGCGACGAAGACCTCGAATGGCTATACCCGGGGCGGGACTTCGTCGCGGCGGCGGATGCCTGGCGGACACTGGGTCCGAGCCTGGTGGTGGTCACGCGCGGTGCCGAGGGCTCGTACGGGGTATGCCGGGCGGGTCATGCGACGGCGCCGGCCCGACCGGTGCGGGTGGTGGACACGGTCGGCGCGGGCGACGCGTACACGGCCGGCCTCCTGGACGCGCTGCGTCGCCGGAATCTCCTGGACCCCGCCGGCATTCGCGACCTCGACCCGACGACGCTCGGCACGCTGCTCGCGGACGCGTCGGTGGTCGCGGCCCTCACCTGCTCCCGAGCGGGCGCGAACCCGCCCACGGCGGCGGAGCTGAGCGCGTATCGGCGCACGCACGGGCTCTCCTGCGAAGCCGGTCGGGAGTAGCGAGCGAAGCAGCGGCCGCGACGGTGGCTCAGCCGGTCCCGGGCGGGCGGTGCCAGAGGTTTTCCAGGTGGGTGTGCAGGACCTCCCGAGCCTGCTCCGGGGTGAGGTGACCGATCAGGACGTGGGTGGTGAGCCCGTCCGCGAGGGCGAGCAGGGTGCGGACCTCGCGCTGTGCGTCCAGCGGTGCGGCGCGGTCGGCGACATCGGCTCCGGCGGCGTGGTCGGCGGCGGGGGTGTGGTCGGCGGCGGCCGCCGTGACGAGGTGGGTGAATGCCGCTTGCAGTGCCGCGTAGCTCGCCGTCAGCGGTCCGGCAAGCGCGTCGCTGACGGCCGCCTGGGCGACGAAGGCCAGCCAGACCCTGGCCTCGGCCCGGTGCTCCTCGTCGAGCAGCGCGATCTCGGTGACCGCGTGGCCCAGTTCGGAGCGGGCCGACTGGGCCGGGCCGGCGACCAGTCGGGCCCGGACGCGTTCGTCGATGCGTTCGCCGATCTGCCCGAGCGCGAACACCAGCATCTCCTCCTTGGTGGCGAAGCAGCGCTGGACGGCGCCCATCGACACCTGCGCCCGGGCGGCGACGTCGCGCAGGGTCACCCCTTCCAGGCCGCGTTCGTCGGCGAGGGAGCACACGGCCTCCGCGATCTGCCTGCGGCGGCTCGCGTGGTCCACCTGTTTGGGCATGGCCGGTTGCCTTTCCGTATCCCGGCGCGCTCGTGCACGGTCCGGTCGACTCGTTCGCGACCACGCGCCGCCGATTCGCGGTCGGCGCGTCGCCCGTTCGCGGCCGGCCGCGCGCGACGCTCGTTCGTGCCGGCGACTTTATCCGATGCGCTCGTATCGATTCCCGGGCTACAGTTCCGATGCAAGTGCATCGGAACGTGGACGGAAAGGAGTGCGCACCATGCGGGAGGCCCTGTGGAGGATGTCCGCCGCCGCGTTGGCGGCGGCGGTGCGTGATGGGGAGGTCTCGGCCATCGAGGTGGTGGACAGCCATCTGGAGCGCATCGCCGAGGTGAATCCGCAGGTGAACGCGGTCACCCAGGTCATGGCCGAGCGCGCCCGAGAGGCCGCGGCGCGCACGGACCGCCGGCGGGCCGCCGGTGCGACGCCGGGTCCGCTGGCGGGCGTGCCGTTCACGGTCAAGGAGACCACCGCCGTCGAGGGTGTGCCGACCACATTCGGCGTGCCGCGCTTTCGCGACCTGGTGGCGCCGTCCGACGCGCCGCCGGTGGCCCGGCTGCGTGCGGCCGGCGCCATCCCGATCGGACACGCCAACATTCCGACGCTGATCCTGGCCGGGATGCACACGCGCAGCGAGTTGTTCGGCGACACGGTCAACCCCTGGGATCGCGACCGCACGCCGGGCGGCACCAGCGGCGGCGACGCGGTGGCGGTGGCCACCGGCATGGCCGCGCTCGGACTCGGCAACGACTCGGGCGGGTCGCTGCGGGTGCCTGCCCAGTTCTGCGGCGTGGCCGCGCTCAAGCCGTCCACCGGCCGATTCGCCGCGGACCATCGCGCGTTCGGCCCGGACGACCCGGGCCCGGCGTCTCAACTGCTGGTCACCGACGGCCCGCTCGCGCGCACCGTGGGCGATCTGCGGCTGGTGCACGAGGTGCTGGTCGGGGCCGATCCGCGCGATCCGCGGGCGATGCCGGTGCCGGCGTACGGCGAACCGCTCCCCGGTCCCATCAAGGTCGCGGTGGTGAGCGATCCGGGCGGGCACGGGGTGCATCCGACGGTGCGCGCGGCCGTGGAGACCGCCGCCGTCGCGCTGCGCGACGCCGGGTACGACGTACGCGAAGTGGCGGATGTGCCGAGGCTGGACGAGGCATTGGAGGCGTACGGCCGGATCACCGTGACCGAGTTCGCGCCGACCTGGCCGATGGTGCGCACGCTGCTCGGCGAGGGCGGCGATCGGTATATCGCGATGGCGATGGAGCAGACCCCGCCGGTCGGCGCGGACGAGTTGGTGCGGCTGAGCGGAACCTGGCTGAACATCCGCCGCTCGTGGGCCGAATTCCTGGACGAGTACCCGCTGTTGCTCGGCCCCTCGTTCACCGAGCCGCCGGTCGAACCGGGACTGGAGTCGCGCGATCGGGCCGGGCGGGACCGGGTCGCCTCGGGGATGCGGCTGTGTACGGCAACCAGCTTCGTGGGCGTGCCCGGCGTGGCCGTGCCGACCGGGGTGGTCGACGGGCTCCCGACCGGCGTGCAGATCGTCGGGCGCGCGTTTCGGGAGGACCTGTGCCTGCTCGCCGCACAGGCGATCGAGGACCGGCTCGGGGTCCTGGCCCCGATCGATCCGCGCGGGCCGGCCGGGGGGCGATGAGGCCGCTGTTCGACTCGGGGTCGGCCTAGGGTCGTTTTCGGTCACGGGTGGATGACGTCGTGGGCGGACCGTGCCGGCGCCGGGGGCGGGAGCCCTACGGTAAACCTATGACTGTGTCGTCGGATGCCGACCGGCAACTCGCACTGATCGTCGAAATCCAGGACCTGGCCCGGGAGTTGGGTATAGAGGTCTGGTTGCGTGGCGGATGGGCGATGGACTTCTTCCTGGGCCGGATAACCCGGGAGCACGCGGACGTGGACTGGTTCGCGTGGGCCCAGGACGCCCCGGCTCTCACCGCCGCGTTCTCCGCGCGTGGATTCGTTCGCCTGCCTCGTGCTCCCGCCGAGCAACAACTCGATTACACGACGGGGGCCGTGGAGTTGGGATTCGCCTTCCTGGCCCGCGATCCCGACGGTCACGTGATCGTGGCCGGCGGACCGTGGGCGGGCTCCCGGTGGCCGGAGGGAATGCTGGACGGCCCGCCGGGCAAGTTGGCCGGGCTGTCCTGTCCGATCATCTCGCCCGAGGCGCAAATAGAGATAAAGCTGATGACGCCCACGTGGATGCCGCATCGTCCGCGTCGGGCCAAGGACATCGAGGACGTGGACCGACTGCGGAAGGGGATGGCCGGGTAGTCCGCGCCCGGGTCGTCGCGACCGTGGTGGGGCGCGACGAGTTCGTGGCGTGGGACGCCGGGTTCGTGGGGTGGGGGCGGTGGGGCGGCCGACGTGGGGTCGGCGGCTCGGAGGCGACCGACGTGGGGTCGGTGCCTCGGGGGATCGATCGTATGAGCGATCCGTTCGCGTTGTTCGTCCGCACTCCGGCGTGTCCCGGCCAGAGTGGAGTGTCGAGGTGGGGTGTGACCGTGTGGCCGGTGGTGCCGACCGTGTGCGGGGGTCGATGCCGGGCCCGGGGTCACCGGCGTCCGAGGTGACCGGCAGCCGACCGGCGGTGATCGCGATCGTGCGCGCCGCCGGTCGTCGGCCGGTCCCGGGAGCGTCTCAGCCGGGCTGCCCACGGGGTTCGTCGTCGACCGGGAGGGGTGGGCCGAAGCGGACCGGGACGCCGGGTGAGTAGAGCACGCTGTCCGGCTTGCCGCCGACCTGCGGCAGGCCGGCGGCCGCGACCAGGTCGTCGTCGAGATGCAGCAACTCGGCGCGGTGGAGCGGCCATCGCGGGTGTGCGTTGGGCAGGTAGAGGGTGCGTCCGGCGACTCGGGTGTGCAGGCCCCAGCGGGCGGTGACGAAGTGTTCGAGCGGGCTGGGGTCGCTCACCGGTGCGCCGACCCGGACCTCGACCGTGCCGCCTCTCGGCGCGCCCTCCGGGCGATGTCGCCGGGTCGTGTAGCGCACCCGGTCCCCGGTGTGGTCGATCCGCATCCGGGCCCATCGGTAGGGCAGGCGCAGGGTGGCCCTGGCGGTCAGGACCGGCACCAGGCGGGCGGCCTCCAGCGAGCGGAACACGACGCCGCGCCGGCCGGCCCTGTCCACCGAGTACAGCCGCACGTTGGTCTCCGGGAAGGTGCCCAGCCACGGCACGCCCGGCAGCCGCAGGAAGCCGACGCCCACCATGCGAAACGGTACGAGGCCGACATAGGTCACGCCGTCCAGGACATCCGGCCGGGTTCCCTCCGGAAGCAGCGGGGCGACCGCCTCGGGCGGCACGGCCCAGTGCACGAAGGTGAGTTCGCTCCAGCGCTGGGTGAGCAGCACGTGCGGGATGCCGCGCGGCGACAACGGCGTGACGGGTTCGGTCCTCATCCGGTCATGGTGGCCCATCCGGTACGGCCCCGCGCGCCATCGCGCGGGCGGCGGTCCGCGGTTCGGGCCTCGCCTCGGCGGGAAGGTCGTCGTAGGCTTCGGTTCAGTCGAGCCGGGGGACGACGCGATGCGGCAGCAGTGGCCCGAGGGACCCGAGGCCGACCCGGTGGCGGCGCGGGAGCGGTACGACCGGGACATGCGGGCGTCGCGCGGTGCGTTGCGCGAGGTCTTCCGCGCCGACACGCGCGACGCGCACTTCGGCCTGGGCCTGGTACTCGTGGCCGGTGTGGTCGCGGCCTTCCTCGGTGGCCTCGTCGTCGGGGCCCTGGTGGTCGCCGCCTTCGCCACGCTGTTCGTGCTGACGCTGACGGTGATGCTCGTCCGAGGCATCCGGGGAGCGGAGGCGGGGCGCCGGGCCTATCGCTTCACCTTCGGCTGGTCACAGTGGTTCTGAAGCGCGCTCTCGGTCGGTGTCTGGGCGGTGATCAGGGACTCGCCCGCCGGTGAGCGGTAGTACAGGACGGAGCGGCCGGAGCGGCGGCGGAGGATGAGGTGGGCGTCCAGGAGGACTTTGAGGTGGCGGCCCACGGAGCCCAGGCCCTGGCCGGTGAGCGCGACCAGTTGGGTGGTGCTCTTGGGGGTGTCCAGGCGGATCAGCACGCCGGCGCGGGCCGGGCCGAGCAGGCGGGCCAGCGAGTCGGGGACGGCGCTGTGGTGGGGATCGGCCAGCGTGCCCGAGCAGGGGTAGATCACCGCGTAGTGGCGGGCCTCCGCCCAGGCCACCCAGCCGCGCCCGGCGGTGACCGGCACGAACGACAGGCGGGCGCCGCCGAGTTCGCGGGGCGGGTAGTCGTACGCGTTGATGCGCAACCGGCTCGCGCCCAGCCAGCGCATGCCCGGGCGCAGCTCGTCCAGGGCCGCCGCCCAGCCGCCTCGGCTCAGTTGGCCGGTACGCGCGACGATGTCGGCCTCGATGATCCGTCGCCGGCGTGGCCAGTCCGGCCGGACCACCCGGGCCCAGACCCAGTCCAGGATGTCCGCGGCGCGTTCGGCGAGGTCGGATCGGTGCAGGGCGGCGGGTAGCGGGCCGCCCATCGACACCTCCAGGTCCGCCCGGGCCGCGGCGCCGGACGTGCCGCGGATCCCGGCCAGTTCCGCGGCGAAGGCCGATCCCGCGGCGAGGGCGGGTTGCGCGACGAAGGCCCGCTCCCCCGCACACGGGGGCGGCGGCGTGAGGAAGTCCGCGTTCCAGGTGCCGCCGAAGCCGATCCGCAACAACGATGCCGTGATCGGGTCCCCGGCCAGCCGGGCGCGATAGGCGGGCAGGTGCGCGTTCAGCCAGACCCGCTCGCCCGGATGCGCGGCCGACCCCCGTTCCAGGGTCTTCAGCGTCGCGGTGACCTCGGCCAGTGGCGACACCGTGAAGCGGCTGCCCGCGAGGGTGTCCGCGTCGACCTGCCACCACCCCATGGTTTCGCCTCCCGGCGAAACACTAACGTCCGCCGCCCGTCGGGCCGGAGGCTCTCGCCATGCGCACCTATCGAGAGTTGTTCGAAGCGCCGGAGTACACCCCGCTGTTCGCCGTCTCCTCCGCGCACGTCGCGGCCACGACGGTGAGCGCACTGGCCCTGGGCACGCTCGTCTACGACCGGACCGGCTCGCCGTTGCTGGCCGCGCTGGGGATGTTCGGCGGCTCGCTCGCGCAGGTGATCGGGGCGACGACGCTGATGTCGGCGGCGGACCGGTTGCCGCCGCGGGCCGCGATGACGGTGATCGGACTGATCTTCGCGTCGGGCACCGCCGCACTGGCGATCCCCGAGCTGCCGCTGTGGGCGGTGTTCGTCATCGTGTTGGCCGAGGGCGCGGTGGCCGCGGTGGGCGGCGGCGTGCGCTACGGCCTGCTCAACGAGATCCTGCCCAGGGACGGGTTTCTGCTTGGGCGATCGGTGCTCAACATGAGCAACGGGACGCTTCAGATCGTCGGCTTCTCGCTCGGCGCGGTCCTGGTCGGCGCGCTGACCGCGCGCGGCACGCTCGTGGTGGCCGCCGGGTTGTACCTGCTCGCCGCCGTGGTGGCCCGGTTCGGCCTGGCCCGGCGACCGCCGCGCGCGGCCGGACGGCCGTCGCCGGCCGAGACCTGGCGCAACAACACGCTGCTGTGGTCGGTCAAGCCGCGCCGGTACGTGTATCTCGCCCTGTGGGTGCCCAACGGCCTGATCGTCGGCTGCGAGTCGTTGTTCATCCCGCTCGCGCCCGACCACGCGGGCCTGCTGTTCGCGTTCGCGGCGCTGGGGATGCTCGCCGGGGACGTGCTGGGCGGTCGCTTCGTCCCGGGACCGTGGCGGCGCCGGCTCGGGCCGCCGATGTTGCTGCTGCTGGCCACGCCGTACCTGCTGTTCGCGGCGCACCCGCCGCTTCCGCTCGCGGCGGCCGTGGTCGCGCTCGCGTCGATCGGGTATTCGGCGAGCCTGCTGTTCCAGGAACGCCTGATGGCGATGACGCCGGACGAGTTGAGCGGGCAGGCGTTGGGACTGCACTCGTCGGGGATGGTCGCGATGCAGGGGATCGGCGCCTCGATCGCGGGCGGGATCGCCCAGGTGACGTCGCCGACCACGGCGATCACCGTGCTGGCCGGCGCGTCGATCACGGTCACGCTGACGTTGGCGGCGGGGCTGCGGGCGCACCCCTGGCCGGTGGTCCAGGGGGCGTGAGGGGCGCGGGTGAGGCGGTCGGCGGTCCGGCGCGGGCGCCGGCCGGACGGCCGGGTTTCGCAACCGCGCCATCCGGCCGATGTCGGTCCGGTTCGAGAGTATGTGCGCATGACCGACACCCCGGCGCCGGCCGCCGTTCTCGCCGACTTCGACGCGTATGCCCAGGCCGTCGAGGCCGTGACCGCCGCCGCGCGGGCCTACTACGGCGGCGCCGAGTCCACCGTCGACGACGACACGTACGACAGCCTGCTGCGCGGGATCGGCGTGTACGAGCGCGAGCACCCCGACCGGGTGCTCGCCGAGTCGCCGGTGGGCAAGGTCGCGGCGGGCGCGCTGTCCGGCGGCGACGTGCCGCACACGGTGCCGATGCTCAGCCTGGACAACGTGTTCGATCCCGAGGGCCTGACCGCGTGGGCCGCCTCGCTGGAGCGACGGATCAAGCGGCGGGTCGCGGCGCTGACGGTGGAGCCGAAGATGGACGGCCTCGCGGTCGCGGTGCGCTACCGCGAGGGTCGGCTGGAGCGGCTGGTCACGCGTGGCGACGGCGTCGCCGGGGAGGACGTCTCGCACGCGATCGGCACCGTCGTCGGCCTGCCGGATCGGCTGACCGAGCCGGTCTCGATCGAGGTGCGCGGCGAGGTCCTGCTCACCGCGGAGCAGTTCGAGGCGGCCAACGAGATCCGCCGGGAACACGGCGCGACGGTGTTCGCCAACCCGCGCGGCGGCGCGGCCGGCACGCTGCGCGCCAAGGACCGGCCATACGTGATCCCGATGACCTTCTTCGGCTACGTCGCACTGCCGCTCGCCGACGACGAGAGCGCGTTCGCCGAGGAGTTGCGCACCGCCGACCACTCCGCGGTGATGGCCCGGGTCGAGGCGCTCGGCGTGCTCACCACCGGGCGGACCTCGGCGCGGCTGCGGGTGTGCGCGAGCGTCGAGGAGGTGCAGGCCGCCGTCGACGAGATCGCCGGGGCGCGCGCCGACCTGCCGTTCGGCATCGACGGCGTGGTGATCAAGGCCGACAGCGCGCAGGACCAGGCCGACGCGGGCAATGGATCGCGCGCGCCGCGCTGGGCGATCGCGTACAAACTCGCCGCCGTGCACAAGATCACCCGGCTCGTCGGCGTGGACTGGGCGGTCGGTCGGACCGGGGTGATCGCGCCGCGCGCGATCCTGGACCCGATCGAGATCGACGGCAGCATCGTCGGCTTCGCCACGCTGCACAACCCGGCCGACATCGAACGACGCGGGCTGATGATCGGCGACCAGGTCAGTGTCTACAAGGCGGGCGACATCATCCCCCGGGTGGAGGCCCCGCTGGTGCACGTGCGCACCGGGGACGAGACGCCGATCGAATTCCCCACCGCCTGCCCGCAGTGCGCCGGCGAGTTGGACACCTCGCAGCAGCGCTGGCGGTGCGCGCAGGGCCGCGCGTGCGGTCTCCAGGCCGGGATCCTGTACGCGGTGGGCCGCGACCAGCTCGACATCGAGGGCATCGGCGGCCGGATCGTCGGGCAACTCGTCGCCTCCGGCGCGGTCGTCGACATGGCCGACCTGTTCACCCTGACCCGCGAACAGTTCCTGGCGCTGGACCGGGTGGACAAGATCGCCGACAAGCTGCTGGCCGGCATCGAGGAGGCTCGGGTCAAGCCGCTCAGCCGGGTGTTGTGCGCGCTGGGCGTGCGGCAGACCGGGCGGTCGATGTCGCGGCGGATCGCTCGGCACTTCGGCACGATGGACGCGATCCGGGCGGCGGACGTGGAGACGATGGCACAGGTCGAGGGGATCGGTCCCGGCAAGGCGGCGGTGATCGTCGCCGAGCTGGCCGAACTGGCCGACGTGATCGACAAGTTGGTCGCCGCCGGGGTGAACATGACCGAGCCCGGTGGGCGACCGGTCGCGGCCGAGAGCTCGACCGAGGCCGAGCAGGGCGGCGCGGTGGGCCCGATCGAGGCGGGCCCGCTCACCGGGAAATCGGTCGTGGTGACGGGTTCGATGACCGGGGCGCTGGCGGCGCTGTCCCGGAACGAGATGAACGAACTGATCGAGCGCGCCGGCGGCACCGCGTCCTCCGGCGTGTCCGCCAAGACCTCCCTGGTCGTCGCGGGGGACAAGGCGGGCTCCAAGCGGGCCAAGGCGGAAAAGCTCGGCGTCGAGATCATCACCCCGGAGCAATTCGCCGAACTGGTAGGGGCGTTGCTGCCGGCGTGAGCGCCGCGCCCGTGCCCCCGTCGGGGCACGGGCATGGGGACGATCCATAGCAGATCCACATTCGTCCTGCGGTGGAAACGGGCGATATCGCTGTGCCGCGCCCCTGACGCCGGCATCGTCGCGTTCGGGAGCCGGTGGTGGCCGGGAAGGTCTGCGGTACGCGGAAACCCCTTGGCCGCACCACCCTTCGACGACGAATGGAGTCCCCCATGGTCGAGGCACATCCCCCGCGAATACCACTGCCGTTCGCCCTCGACCGCAATCCGCACGCGCCCGACGCGGAATGCGGGCTGTTCGACTGGGCCCGACGGCACCACCTGCTCGACGGCCCGGGCATCGAGAAGCGACTGGTCGGAGCACGACTCACCGATCTCGCCGCCTATACCCACCCCGACGCCGCTCCGGAACTGCTGTGCCTGTACGCGCAGTTCATCGCATGGCAGTTCCTCGCCCACGACCGCTACGCCGAATCCGAGGAGCACACCGCGCCCACGGAGGAGCACCTGATCGATCAGATCGAATCGGTGTACCGCACCGGGCGGGCCGAACCCGGCGCCGGCGCGATGGCGCACGCCCTGGCGGACATCCTGGAGCGGGTGTATCCGGCCATGAGCACGAAGTGGCGCGAGCAATTCGTCGTCGAGGGCGTGGAAACGCTGCACCGGGTGGCGCGCCGGTCGGCGAACACGTCCCATCCGGCGACCCGGGAACTCTCCTGCGGCGTGGACGCCTACATCCGGTATCGACGGGTCGCCAGCGGGCAGTTCCCATGCCTGCTGCTCGACGAGTACCTCGCGGGCGGCGAACTCCCGGCGGCGATTCGGGACGGCGCCGCCTACGACGACGTCCGCAACGCCCAAGCGGACGTGGTCTCTTGGACCGGCGACTACTACGCATCCCGGGACGGCGTCGGCACCGACCCGCCCGCCGACCTGGTCGGCGTGCTGGCCTACGTCGAGCACGTCGGCCGCGAGCACGCGGAGGCGGCGGTGGCCGCGCGGATCCAGGATCGGGTGGCCGACTTCATGGCCGCGCGGCGCGCCCTGCAGGGCGGGCGCGGCGCGGCGGCGGCCGACCCGAGGACCGAACTGGTGCTGGGGCGTTGCGTGTCCGCGATGCACCATCGCATGGCCGGCACGGAGGCCTGGGCCTGGGAGAACATCCGGTGCGTCGACCGCCGCCAGGGCTCCGGGCGCGGCCGGGCGACCGGCGGCGGGCTGCACGTCCCGGAGTACGTCGCAAACCTCCTCGATTCACGCGGTCGCCCCCGGGGCTGGGACGGCGGCGCGGCAGGACACCGGTGGCCCTAGGGCGGTGCCACCGGCGCGGCGCGGCGAGGGGCGCGGGCTGTACGGCGCGGCGGTCGGCGTTCCGGCGGTCCTGGGCCTTTTGCCGGCTCGGTGGATGAGCGAACACCTGGGGATCACCGCGGTGTTCACGCTCTCGACGGCGTGCGCGCTCGGCGCGTTCGGCACCGCGATCGTGCTGCCGAACGAACCGACCGGCGGCCTCGACGAACCGGGGCGGCGTGTTGGCCGGCCTGTGTACCGGTGTGCTCGCCCGGCCGGCGGTGGTCTTCGCTGCCTGCACGTTCGCGGCGGGCGTGATCCGCACGTTCCTGCCGCCGGCGGTGTCCTCGGATCGGCTTTCCTTGGTTCACGCTCGCGCTGTCGACGCAATCCGGGACCACACCGGCGGCCCGTTGGTGAGCCGGGTGGTTCGGTGATCGGCACCGGCACGCCCGGTTGTTCGCGCCGTCGATCGCGGCGACCGCGCTGGGTAGCGGGCTGTTGGCCCGCCCGGACGAGCCGGTCACCGTGCTGATCGGCGCGGCGTTTTTCGGGACCGGTTTCGGCACCGCCCGGAACGTGACCCAGTCGCTGATGTTCGAGCGGGTCGCACCACACGAGTTCGGCCGGGTCAGCGCGCTGTGGAATCTCGCGTTCGACGCGGGCATGGGCATCGGCGCGGTCGGGTTCGGTGCGCTGATCGGCGGTGCGGGCTACCCGGCGGGCTTTCCGGGCACCGCCGCGCTCGTCCTGGCCGGCCTCTGATCCTGGTCGCCGTGGACCGGCGCGCTGCGGGTGCGGATACGCGACCCTCGCGTACGGCGCGCCCTCCGGCGTGAACCGCGGGAACAGGCGCGGGTGACGCGACCCCGGCGTGCGGCGGGGTTCGCGTCCGGTAGTGTGGCCGCCGCGCCCAACCGTGGGCAAACCGGATCCGAGTTTCGAGGAGGTGGCACCGATTACCGCTGTATCAGGTCGGGTGCTCTCCTTCCACGACCGTGCGGTCCACCTGGCATAGGTGAGTCCACGAGAGCACCCTTCGGCATCCCGAAAGGCTCTCATGTCGGTTTCCGCGTCACCGTGGCCCACATCCGTGATCGTCACCAGACTTCGTACCGCCGGTTGCGTATTCGCCGAGGACGAGGCCGAACTGTTGGTCTCCGCGGCGGCCTCGCCGGCCGAACTGGCGGTCATGGTGGATCGCCGCGTCGCCGGCCTTCCGCTCGAACACGTACTCGGCTGGGCCCAGTTCCGGGGTCTGCGGATCGTCGTCGACCCCGGGGTCTTCGTCCCGCGCAGGCGTACCGAGTTCCTGGTGGACCAGGCCGTCACGCTGGCCCGTCCCGGCGCCGTGGTGGTCGACCTGTGCTGTGGCTCGGGCGCGCTGGGCGCGGCCCTGGTGGCGGCGGTGGACAAAGTCGAGGTGTACGCCGCCGACATCGACCCGGCGGCGGTGCGGTGTGCTCGGCGCAACATCGCCGCCGACCGGGTCTTCGAGGGCGACCTCTTCGCACCGCTGCCGGCGACGCTGCGCGGGCGGATCGACGTCCTGGTCGCGAACACGCCCTACGTACCGACCGATGAGTTGCAACTGCTGCCCTCGGAGGCCCGGATCCACGAGCCCCGGGTGGCGCTGGACGGCGGCACGGACGGCCTGGACGTGCAGCGCCGGGTCACCGCGGCGGCCCCGGACTGGCTCGCCCCGGGCGGCCGGTTGCTGGTCGAGACGAGCGAAAGGCAGGCCCCGCAGGCCGTCGAGGTCTTCCGTCGCGCGGGCCTGATCCCGCGGGTCGTGGAGTCCGAGGAGTGGTACGCCACGGTCGTGATCGGCACCCGGCCCACCGGCCGGAACGAGGTCTAGGCGAGGACGGGCGGAGCGGCGGGCCGCCTAACGGCCGGCTCCGCCTTCTCCCGCACACGCGGTCCCGTCGAGTCCATCGAGTGGACAGTCCATCCCGGTATCGATCTCCTCCGTCTTCGTCCCGTCCGCGTCCTCGTCGTCGGCGCCCGCGCCCGCGGCCGCGGCCCGCACGCTCGCGCAGACCACGCCCAGGCCGTCCTGGATGGCCCGGCCGATCTCGGCCAGCGCGGCCACCTGGGTCGGCGTCAGCACGTCGAACAGGTGTTGTCGCACCGTCGCGGCATGGGTCGGCTCGGCGGCGCCGAGGGCGGTCAGGCCCGCGTCGGTCAGGCGCGCGACCCAGCCGCGCCGATCCCCCTCGACCGGGCGGCGGGAGACCCATCCCGACTTCTCCAGGGCGGTCACCGCGTGCGAGACCCGGCTGGTCGACGACAACGACGCCGCGGCCAACTCGCTCATCCGCAGGCTCCGATTCGGCGACTCCGCGAGCAGGCCCAGGATCTCGAAATACGTCATCGGCATGCCTGCCTCGCGGCGCATCCGCCGGTCCAGATGGGCCGCGAGTTCCCTGGTCCCGGTGAAGTACGAGCGCCAGATCTCGTGCTCCGAGGCGGTCAGCCGATCGTCGTCGTTCATGGAAACAGCATAGATCTTGTTGAAGACTCAACTTGTGGGTGTTATGTTTCTGAGCGTTCAACTAAACCGCCGCGGCCTGTGGCGGCCGATCGACGCATCCCGTCGCAGTGCACCATAAGGAGCTCCCATGACCACCTCCGTCGAGACCGTTCCCGGCTACATCGCGGGCACCTGGGCCATCGACCCGGTCCACTCGGACGTCTCGTTCTCCGTACGCCACCTGGGCGTGGCCAAGGTGCGCGGGCGCTTCGACACCTTCGAGGGCTCGATCGTCACCGCCGAGAACCCGCTCGAGTCGTCGGTCACCGCCACCATCGAGACCGCCTCGGTCAACAGCAACAACAAGATGCGGGACGACCACATCCGCAACGAGGACTTCCTCAACACCGACGAGTTCCCGAGCCTGACCTTCGTGTCCACCGGTATCCGCGCCGAGTCCTCCGTGGTCTACCAGGTCGACGGCGACCTCACGCTGCGCGGCGTGACCAAGCAGGTCACCCTCGAACTCGAGGTCAACGGCTTCGGTACCGGCTTCGACGGCAGCCCGGTCGCGGGCTTCACCGCCACCACCGAGATCAGCCGCGGCGACTTCGGCGTCACCGGCGGCCCCGCGGGCGCGGCCGTGGGCGACAAGATCACCATCGTCCTGGAGATCGAGGCCAAGCAGGCGTGACACCCGCGCGCCGACCGGCCGCCACCCCGGACGTGTCCCGCGCCGCGGCGAGATCCGGTTCCGGTCCGCCGACCTCCGACCCGGTCGGACGTCGGCGGACCGTTGCACCCGACGGTACGTACGACGTCGGCACCACGCGACGCCTCGGTGACTCGGCGGATGTGCCGGACCCGGCGGGCCCGCGTACGCCGGGCAACCCCGCCCGGTAACCCCTCCCTCGGCGGCCCCCCTCGGTGGCTTCGCGCCGCGCCCGCTCGGCGACCCCGCTCGGCGCTCAGCCGCGACCGGCGCCGACCGGCCGCCCGATCCGGGCGCAGCCCACCGCGGCCACCAGGCACAGCACCGACAGGGCTCCCAGCAACAGCGGAATGGAGCCCGCCGAGGACGTGACCTCGAAGACCCCGCCGAGCAGCGGCGGGAAGGCGATGCCGCCGATCATCGAGGCCGCGATCATCCATGCGGCGGCGCTCGCCGAGCCCGGAACCCGGGCGGCGAGCCAGGCCAGGCCGGTCGGGAAGATCGGGGCGATGGCGAGTCCGACACCCAGATAGGCGTACGGCGCCAACACCGGGACGGCCGCGAGGAAGAGGAAGCCGGTCATCGCGGCGCACCCGGCCAACACGACGGCCTGCGGACTCAACCGCAGACTGATCGGCGCGACCAGGAACCGGCCGACGGTCATCGCGAGCCAGAACCCGGCGGTCGCACCGGCCGCGGTCGAGGTGGAATGGCCCAGCGCCTCCAGATGGGTGGGCTCCCAACCGCCGACGCCGGTCTCGATCCCGACGTGCAGGATGTACACACCGACGAAGGCCGCGACGAGCAGCGCCGTCGTACCCGGCGCGAGTCCGGAGCGCGGGACGCTGCTCCCGGTGCCGACCGGGGTGTCGCGCACCGCGAGCAGCGGTGGCACGAGCAGCACGCACACCACGCCGCAGCCGACGAACACCGCCGGATAGCGGCCGGCGCCGAGTGCGCCGAGCAGGACCGGTCCGGCGATCGCGCCGAGGCCGAAGTGCGCGTTGAGGATGTTGAGCATGGCCGGTCCGCGGCGACCGAATCCGGCCGCGACCATGACGTTGAGCCCGTAGTCGATGCCACCGAACCCGAGCCCCAGCACGAACACCGCGGCCAGGGCGAGCGGCCAACTCCCGGCGAGGCCGAAGCCGACCGCGCCCGCCGCCATCGACAGGCAGGACACGGCGAGGAGTTGGCGATCCGGACGGCGGCGGCGCAACGCCGCGCCGCCGAGTACGCCCAGCAGCGCGCCGGCGAAGTGCGCGCTGAGCGCGAGGCCGGCTCCGGCGGGGCCGAGGTCGAACTCGTCGCGCAGCGCCGGGATGGCCGGTCCGTACAGCGCCTGGAGCGCGCCGATCAGCACGAAGGCCACACAGGCCGCGATCGCCGCGCCGGGTGGGAACGCCGGGGCGTCGTCGGGTGGACCGACGGCCGGCGCGGGTGCCGCCGGGCCCGGCGCCGGGGCGTCCTCGGCGCGCACGGGCCCGATCGTGGCCGCGCCCGGGGGCTCCTGTCGTCCGGGTCTGTCGCCGGGCCCGCCGTCGCGCCCGGCGTTCACCGGATCGATCCCGCGAATCGGGTTCCGGCGAGCGCGGCACGGAGCGTGGGAGTGTCGGTGAACAGCACCGATTCGATTCCCAACTTCCGGGCCGCTTCCAGGTTTTCCGCGCGGTCGTCGACGAAGAGAAGTTGGCCGGGGTGCGCGTCCAGCCGCTCGCACAGGTGCCGGTAGATGCGCGGGTCGGGCTTGGCCAGGCCCAGGTCTGCGCTGAACACCCGGTGCCGGAACAGCGCCGCCCAGGGCTGCTCTTCGATCCGCCGGGCCATCTCGGCCGGGGCGTTGGAGAGCAGCGCCAGGGCGATGCCCCGGTTGGTAGGTTCGCCCAACTCGGCCAGCAGGTCCAGGGTTTCCTGATTCAGGTGCATCCACGCGTCGAGGTCCGCGGCCACCAGGAGGTCCACCAGTTCCGGATCCGGAGCGGGCCGCTCCAGGCCCGCGCACACCCCGCGCCAGAACCCGGCGGCGTCGATGACGCCGGCGTCGTAGGCCGCCCGGTCCGGCCAGTAGGCGGGCCACAACCGCCCCTGGGTGACCCCGAGCGCTCCGGCCATCGCCTCCCCCGCGTGGTCCGGCGGCGGCGTACAGATGACCCCGCCGAAGTCGAAGACGATCCACTCCGTGCGCATGAGAGCTCCTCGATCGAGTCGTCGATTGACTTTCGAACATACAACACGTTTGATTGAACACATGGAAGGTGCGGAGCGGCAACTTTCGCTCATCGAGAGAATGCGTACGACGGAACGTGTCACCGTGGCCGAGCTGGCCGAGGAGACCGGTTGCTCGGAGATGACCATCCGGCGCGACCTCGACCAGCTCGCCGAACAGGGGGTCCTGCGGCGGGTCCGGGGCGGCGCGGTCAGCCTCGTGCTGCGCGGCGAGGTGCTGCCCTTCGGTGTGCGCGAGCACGAGGCGCCGGAGAGCAAACGTCGGATCGCCGCCGAGTTCGATTCCCTGGTCACCGACGGCGAATCGCTGATCCTGGACGGCGGCACCACGAGCCTGGCCATCGCGCGCGTGCTGGCCCGACGCCGGGTCACCGTGGTCCCGCTCGACCTGCACTCGGCCCACCTGCTCGGGAACGCGCCCGACGTGCGCCTGCTGGTCCCCGGCGGCCAGACCACGCCGGGCGCCCTGACGCTCGGCGGCCACCTCACCGAGACCTCGCTGCGCACACTGCGGGTGGACACCGCCGTGCTGGGCGTCTGCGGGCTGTCCGTCACTCACGGGCTGACCGCCAACGACCTCACCGAGGTGCCGGTCAAGCAGGCCGCCATCGCCTCGGCGCAGCGCGTCGTCGCGGTCTGCGCCGGAAGCAAGTTCGGTCGCACCGGCCTGGGTCACGTGTGCCCGGCCACCGACCTCGACATCGTGATCACCGACGCGAGCGCGCCGGCCGACGCGGTGTCGGGGCTGCGCGAGCTGGGCGTGGACGTACGGGTGGTGTGACGGTCCCAGGGGCCGTTCCGGGGCTCCGACCAGGGTGGTTGACTTCAAGTTTGCTTGAAGTTCCATACTCCTTCCCGAAGGGCACGCCGCCCTTGCGACACCAGCCACTTGGGAGAGTTCACATGAGCACCGAATCGTCCGACCTCGTCGCCATCCGTCGTCTCGTCGCGGACGCAGTGCAGCTTCAGAACGACATCGAGGGGCTCATGGCGCTGCACACCGCCGAGGTGAACATCGTCAATTTCGGCGGGCGCCGCGTGTCCGGCCGGGACGCGCTGACCGCGGCGATGCGGCAGGCGTTGGCCTCGCCCCTGGCGGATGTGACCACCACCGCCGAGATCCAGGACGTGCACTTCGTCCGCGCGGACGTGGCGATCGTGGCCTGCCTCAAGCAGGTCTTCGACGGACGGCCGAACGTCGGCGCGGAGGATTCGGCCACGCCCGCCCTGCCCGCGACCTCCGGCCAACTCACCTACGTGCTGGTCAAGGAGGACGACGACTGGCGGATCGCCTCGGCCCAGACCACCCCGATCCTGGGCTGATCCCGACGGTGCGGGCCCTGCCGACTCGTGCGCGACTCGGCAGGGCCCACCCGCGCCTCGGCCACGTCGGCCGAAACCGGTTGGTGCCCGGGAGGCCGACTTCCTACCATGCGATGCAGGCGAAGGGGCCCGGCCGCCTGCCGGCGGCCCGCGTCCGAAGGGGACGGAGAGCACACGGGTGGCACCGACCGATGACGTCGTTCGCGTCGTTCGCGACACACTCGACACGAACGACGTCATCGGCATGTACCTGCACGGTTCCGCCGTGCTCGGCGGCCTGCGCCCGCACAGTGATGTGGACGTGCTGGTCGTCGTGCGACACGGCACCACGACGACACAGCGTCGGGCACTGGTCGAGGCGACCTTGCAGATCTCCGGCGAGCGCGCCCGATCCGGGCCCGCGCGGCCGGTGGAGTTGACCGTCGTCGTGCAATCCGAGGTCAGGCCGTGGCGCTACCCGCCGCGCTGCGAATTCCAGTACGGCGAGTGGCTGCGCGAGGAGTACGAGCGTGGCGAGACACCGGCGCCGACACCGAGCCCGGATCTCGCGCCGCTGATCACGATGGCGCTGCTGGGCCGGGCGCCGCTGCTCGGGCCGCCACCGGACGAGGTGCTCGACCCGGTCCCGCGCGCCGACCTGAATCGGGCGATCGTGGCGGGTGTACCGGAGTTGCTCCGGGAGTGGGCGACCGACACCCGCAACGTACTGCTGACCCTGGCCCGGATCCGAGCGACGCTCGCGACCGGGGTGATCACCTCGAAGGACGTCGCCGCCGACTGGGTGCTCGCACGCCTCCCGGCCGAGTACCGACCCGTGCTCGCCCGGGCACGGGCCGGCTATCTCGGCGCCGAGCGCGAGGATTGGCAGGACCTGCTGCCTCGGGTGCGGGCGCTGACCGAGTACATGGCTGCCGCGATCGAGCGCTCGGCGGGCGAACCGGGGTACACCGGCGCGCAGTAGGCTCGGGCCATCTCGCTCGAACGGGTGGGGGGCACGGCGGCCACGAAGGGCGGAACACGTGTCGAAGGCGAGCTTCTCCGGCGTCCACCATGTCGCACTGAACGTACGCGACCTGGACGCGTCGGTCCGGTGGTATTCCGAGGTCCTGGACTTCGCACCGCTGATCCCGTGGGACACCGACGACTTCGAGCGGCGGATCATGCGTCACCCGAGCGGCGTCGTCGTCGCCTTGACCCGGCACCGGCACCCGGAGGCGGGCGCCGAGTTCGAGGAGCACGTGACCGGACTCGACCACCTGGCCCTGACGGTGGACTCCCGGGCAGAACTGGACGCGTGGGAGGCCCGGTTGACCGAAGCCGGTGTCATCCACTCCGGGGTCCGGGTCACCCCGAGGACCGGGTTCACCCTGATCGCGTTCCGGGACCCCGACAGCATCCAACTGGAGCTGTACCTCGCATAGTGCCGGACGGTCGCCGCACGCGATCGCCCCCGACCCCGTGCCGGCCGGCAACTCCCCCCACATACCCGGAAGTTGTTCCGAAAGGATCTTGACGGCACTTCGGTCGACCTGAAGCATGAGCGTTCGTACATGATCGACGAACGGGGGAAGCATGTCGAAGTTGACACGTCGCGTGGCGGGTCTGGCGCTCGCCGCGACGGCGTCGGTGGGAATGGTTACGGCGGCGGCCGGTTCGGCGCAGGCCGCGGGCGGCAGTTACATCGCCACGTACCGGTATCTGTCCGAGTGCCAGAACACGGGCGCGATGTACGTGCACTATGCCGGCGCAAGCACCTACCACTGCACCGGCAACGGCGCGGTCGGGTTCTCGCTGTATGTGGAGTACTGGGCCTGACCCGGCCAGGTACCGCCTCTCGACGAGGGGCGGTATCTCGGCGGTTGGGCCCCCGGCGGGGACGGGGTGCGGCCGTCAGCCGGCCGTGGCGGCCAGGCGGCCGGGGGCGGCGGATCGGCGGCGGCACAGGTACGCGATGGTCACCGCGGCGAGTAGCGGGCCCCACAGCACGAGTGGCGCGTAGGACATGTAGTAGTAGGCGGATTCCCAACCGCCGGCCCGCGACGGGAAGTCGTCCGGAAGCGGATCGCCGTTCAGCTTGGTCCGCGTCACCTCCGTGACGACTCCGATCGCCGTCCACATCAGGGTGAGGACGGTCGCCCCGATCGCTGCGGGCACCGCGGCCGCGGCCGTCGGCACCCGGCGTCCGCGCAGGACCGGAACCCAGCGTGGGAACACCTCGCCCCAGCGGGCGATCAGGCCGATCGCCGTGAACGCGAGGAGTTCGGACAGGACGGACAGCAGCACGACGTAGCCGTCCATGGCCCAGTCCGGCAACATCCCCCCGCGCTTGTCGTCACCGAAGATCACCCCGAGGCGCCAGATGCTCGACGGCAGGACGACCAGGGGCACGGCGTACGCGGCCCGACGCGCCCACGTCGGCACCCCCGGGACGGGCTCGTGGGCGGCCCGCCAGGCGCGCCGCAGCCGACCGGCGGACGTTCGTGCGGCCTTCGAATCCGAGTGCGCGACCTGCGATTGCGCCTGGTGCATCGGTGTTCCTCCCGTTGACGGACCGATCGGTCCCTGCGCTACGAACCTCCCAGAGGTCGGCGTGGGCGCGGATCGCTCGACGGTCGGAACCGGGCTACGCGCCAGGGCTGATCGGTCCCCCCTCGCGGGTACGCCGCCGGTCGCCCGGGCAGGGCGTCCCGGGTCCGATGACAAGGCGTCGGGTACGCCCGAGGTCGCGGGGGTGCGGTCGGGCCTGCCGGCGCGATGAACGAGGACGGATCAACGGTTTCGGTCACGAGTGCGACTGTGGGCGGTGCCGTCTCCCTTCGGCGGTGCCTTTCCCTCCGCGGCGGCCGTGCCGGCCGTAGTGCCCGCCGTGCCCGCCGTGCCCGCAACTTCCGCGGTGCCCGCCCTCGGGCGGTCGCTGTCCGCCCGGGCGGGTTCGAAGACGATCGGCGCCTCGAACGCCGCTTTGCGGGACGCGCGGCGCAGCGCGGCCAGCACTGCCGGACCCACCAGCACGATCGCCACGCAGTTGGTGATCGCGCGCCCGGTGTCCCAGCCGAAGGTGGACGTGAGCATGGTGAACACGAAGAATCTGTGCAGGTTGTCCAGGATGCCGTCGCCGGGTACGAACGCGGGGCCCACCATGCTCTCCGAATCGGCCAGGAACGGCCAGAACCACATGTTCATCAGGAAGCCGAAGGCATACGCGGAGAACACCCCGTAGCCGGCCAACATCACGATCTCGCGCCTGCCGCGGACGCGTTGCGGCAGCAGCCCCGCGCCGAGGCCCACCCATGCCGAGGCGAGCATCTGAAAGGGCAACCAGGGCCCGACCCCGGCGGTCAACAGGGCCGAGGCGAACAAGGACGTACACCCGAGCACGAAGCCGAAACCCGGCCCGAACACCCGCCCGGCCAGCACGAGCATGAAGAACACCGTCTCGATGCCCGCGGTGCCGGCCCCCAGCGGACGCAGGGCCGCGTTGATCGCGGACAGCACGCCGAGCATGGCCAGCGCCTTGGAGTCGAGACCGCCGCTGGTCATCTCGGCCAGCACCACCGCGACCACGAACGGCAGGGTGACCGCGAAGATCAGCGGCGCGTCGCCCGAGTGCGCGGCCGATTCCGGCGAGGGCGAGGCGAACAACGGCCACAGGAACATCGCCAGGCCCGCGATCGAGGCGATGGTGAGCACGATCGCGGTGCGCGGGGTGATCCGGATGGCGTTGCCGCGCTTGGTCGGGGTCGGTGCGATCGTCATCCGGTCGTCTCCCGGTCTTGGGCACGGCCGCGAACGTCGCGTGGCGCGGGCACGGACTCCGGCGGGACGAGCCGCGAACGGTCGGCCGCGTCGGCTTCGGCTTCGGCTTCGGCTTCGGCTTCGGCAAGGGCGTCGCCGACCGTGGCGACGGTCAGCCACTCCGCGGGCGCGAGGATCTTGGCCACCTGTGGCGCGAACGCCGGCGAGGACACCACGACCTCGGCGGTCGGGCCGTCCGCGACGATGTCGCCCTCGGCCATCACCACCACACGGTCGGCGACCTGGGCGACGAATTCGACGTCGTGTGTGGCGAGTACGATCGCCCGTCCGGCGTCCGCGAGTTCGCGCACGACGCGGACGAACCGCCGCTTCGCGTGGTAGTCGAGCCCTCGGGTGGGCTCGTCCAGCAGCACGACCCTTGGTGCGGCGACGAGTTGGATGGCCAGGACGAGCGCGAGGCGCTGCCCCTCGGAGACGTCGCGCGGGTGCAGGGCCCCGTCGATGTCGGGCGCGATGCGGTCCAACAACGCCCGGCACGCGCCGGCCTCGGCATCGGATTCCCGGTCGGCCTCGGCGCATTCCGCGTCGACGGTCTCCAGGTAGAGCAGATCGCCGGGGGTTTGCGGGACCAGGCCGACCAGTGCGCGGGCGCGCTGCGGGGCGGCTTTGCCCGGATCCTCACCCGCGACGTCCACCGTGCCACCCTGGCGGGGTCCGGAGCCCTGAAGGGCCCACAGCAGCGAGGACTTGCCGGAGCCGTTGCGGCCCATCAACGCGGTCACCTGCCCGGGAGGCAGATCCAGGTCCAGGCCGCGAACCGCGATCACGTCGCCGTAGCGCACGATGATCCGACGCGCCGTCAGCAACGACGCCGACGGGCCGGCGGGCGAACCCGGCTGCGGCGGCGTCCGGCCGACCAGGCGTGCGCGCAGCGGCGCGGCCAGGCGGCGGGCGTCGCGCACCGACAACGGCAGGGGTGACCAACCGGCGAGCCGACCGAGTTCGACCACCGGTGGGGCGATGTCGCAGGTCTGAAGGATCTCGGCGGGCGGGCCGTCGCGGACGGTGCGGTCGCCGGGCAGGTGCACGAGTCGGTCGGCGTACTGCACCACACGTTCCATGCGGTGCTCGGCGACGATCGCGGTGATGCCCAGGTCGTGGACCAGCCGGGTGATCGCGGCGAGTACGTCCTCGGCGGCGGTCGGGTCCAGCGCGGAGGTGGGCTCGTCCAGGACCAGTACGCGCGGGTGCGCGGTGAGCACCGAGCCGATCGCGACGCGTTGCTGTTGGCCACCGGAGAGGGTGCGCAGCGGGCGATGGCGCAGTTCGGCGATGCCCAGCAGGTCCAGGGTCTCCTCGACGCGCTTGCGCATGACCGGCGAGGGGATGGCCAACTGCTCCATTCCGTAAGCGAGTTCCTCCTCGACCGTGTCGGTGACGAAGCCCGCGAGGGGGTCCTGACCGACCACGCCGACCAGGTGCGCGAACTCGCGCGGTGGCCGGGAGCGGGTGTCGATTCCGTCGACGAGCACGCTGCCGCGCAGGGTGCCGCCGGTGAAGTGTGGGACCAGACCGTTGATCGCGCCCAGGAGGGTGGACTTGCCGGCGCCGGTGCGACCGACGACCAGGCACAACTCCCCTTCGGGAATGCTCAGTTCGACGTCGCGCAGCGCAGGTTCCGGCGCGTCGGCGTAGGTGATGGTGACGTCGCGGAATTCGATCACCGGACGGACTTCTCCCTGATGGTGGTGCCGGCATCGGCCGGGCCCGGGGTCGGTGTGCCGGCCGTCGTATCCGGCCGGGGCACGGTGTCGCCGAGCCGGGGCACGGTGAGCGGGGGCGGCGGTGCCAGCCACGCGGGCAGCGCGCCCACGACCAGCGCGAGCGCCGGCAGCGGCGCCAATTCGGGCCACGCGAGCGGGCTCAGCGACGGATAGAGGTTCCCGGCGTCGATCCGGCTGGTCAGGTAGAGCAGCGCACCGGTGCCCAACCCGCACGCGGCGACCGCGAATTCGGCGAACCGCCAGCGATCCGGCAGGTAGACGCTGCGGTTGATCCGCCGGCCGGTGAGCACGAAGCCCATGCCGGCGACCACGATCCCGCCGGGCAGCATGGTCGCGCCCAGATAGCGCGGGGCGCTGCCGTCGAGCAGCGCGTACACCCCCACGCAGACGCCGAGCAGGCCCACCAGGGTCAGTACGCCGGTGAGCAGTCGGATGGCCCGAGGCAGGTGCCGGTTGCGGCCGTACCCGCGCGAGTCCATCGCGGCGGCCAGCGCGAGCGATCGGTCCAGCGCGTCCTGGAGCACCGGGATCGCGATCGAGCGCAGCGCCCGCATGCCCTTCTGCGCGCCGCCGCGCAGCCGGCGGGCCCGGCGTACCCGATGCACGCTCTCGATGAGTTGCGGTGCCACCGACAGCGCGACCACCACGGCCGCGCCCACCTCGTACAGCGCCGCGGGCACCGCCTTGAGCATGCGTTTCGGGCTCGCGAGTGCGTTCGCCGCGCCCAGGCACACGATCATCGTGGCCAGCCGCAGCCCGTCGTAGAACCCGCCCAGCACGTGCTCCAAGCCCACCGGGCCGAACAGGTGGATGCCCGCCGCCCACGCGGGCAACGGGATCTCCGGGAGGTCGACGAGCACATGGCCGCTCGCCGCCCCCGCACCGAAGATGATCCGGAACAACACGCGCATCACGATGATGAACAGGCCCAGGAACAGGTACATGCGAAAGGCCAGAGCCCACGGCGCGTCGCCGCGTCGGTTGGCGACGACGAACCCGGCCACGGCCAGGATCAGCGCCAGCAGCAGCGGATTGGTGGTGCGACTGGCGGCAGTGGCCAGGCCCAGGGCCCACAACCACCACGCGCCGGGATGCACGGTGCGCGGCAAACGCCCGCCGCCGCGCCGGAACGCGGCGGCGATCGGCGTTTGTTTCGGGTGGGGCACGGTCATCCCGATCCGTCCGCGCGTGTTCGCCGGCGCCAGGCGGTGAACCCGGCCGCCGCGCAGATGGCCACGAACAGGGCGATGCCGACGATGGTCATGGTCGGGATTCCGTCCTGCTTCTTCGTCGCCAACTCCTCGCCACCGGTCCACGTCTGACCTTGTGGCGTGACGCCCGAGGGCTGCGCGGACGGTGCGGCGGAACCGGGCTCACTCGCCGCCGCGGTCGGCTCCTCGCTCGTGGGCGCGGCGGGCGGCGGCTCGGATTCCATCGGGTTGCCGGACACGCCGGGCCCCGGGGCGAGCGGATCGCTCCCCGAGGTGCCGGCGCCGGTACCGGTCGTGGTCGAACCGTTGGACGTGGTCCCGGCGGACGTCGAACCGGTCCCGCCGGCACTGGAGTTGCCGCCCGGGGCGGTCGACGTCGTGCGGTTGGCGCCGTTGCCCTGCGGCGGTTGCGGGTTGTCGGTCCGGGGTGGCGGGTCCTGCGTCGCGGGTGCCGCCGGGCGCTTCGGTGCCACCCGGGGTGGCGGGTTGGTGGTCTCGGTCTTGTTCTTGGAGAACGACCAGCCCTCGAAGCTGCCGAGCGGTGGCTTGCGGTTCATCACACCCCACTGGCTGTACGTCCACGAACCGCCGTTGGACGAGTGCCAGTACGACCAGTACGCGGAGGCCGGCGGCGTGTCGATGCACGCCTCGGAGTTCGCGCCGGGCCTGCCCTCGACCCGGCAGATGAACGCCTCGCCCCAGCGGGCCACACCGGCGATCTCGATACCCGCGTTCTTCAGCGCGGCGTGACCGGTGGCCTGGTCACCTCGTGCGCAGCGCACGATGGTCGTGCCGCCCAGTTCCTGGAAGTCGATCACCACCGTCACACCGTTGGCGTCCGGGCAGTAGCCGGGGGTGCCCTTGGAGGTGTCGACCGCGTGCGCGGTCGGCGCGGCCACGGTGACCTGGGCGGTGGCGGGCAGCGCGAGCAGGGCCAGCGCGGTGACCACGCGGGCTGTTCGGCCGCCACTCCCACGGCGCCTCATGTGCGCTTTCCGTTCGTGCGCCGCGCGCCGGCACGCACGGCGAGGCCGGTGCCGACCAGTCCGAGGGAGAGCATGAGCAGTCCGCCGACCTGGGCGCCGGTTTTGGCGAGGCTTCCGCCGCCGCCCTTCGTGGTGCCCCCACCGCCCGAGCTGCTCGTGCCGCCCGACACCGAGCCGCCGGTGCCGGCGGTGGTGGTCGTCGCGGACGCGGTGATCGACGCGCTCGCGGTCTGGGTGAGCGAGGTGGTGGGTGTGCCGGACGTCGACGCGGACGGCGTTTGGGACCCGGTGTGAGTGGCCGAGCCGGTGGGCTTGGGGGTGCCGGAGTCGGTCGGCTTCGGCGAGGTCGAGGCGGTGCCGGTCGGCTCGGTGGGGGCCTTGCCGAGGTCACCCAGCGGGACATCGGCCAGCACGAGCAGGGCCTGCGGGGTCGCGCGGCGCCATTGGTCGCGCTGGAAGTCCGGAATACCCTCGGCCTGGGCCGAGGTGAGGGCCTCCGCGTTGTAGGCGATCGTGCCGATCTCCTTGTCGGCGGCGCCCGCGTTGTCCTTGGTGATCTGGTGCTTGACCACCCACGCGGCGGCCTTGTCCGCCTCGGCCCGGTAGCCGGCCGCGTGCAGGGCCTGGCCGGCCAGGCCGGTGCTGTTGGTGTTCGATGCCGCGGTGGGTCCGGAGCCGCCGAACGAACCGTCCTCGCGCTGCTCGGACTTCAGCCAGTCCACGCCCTTCTTCGCTGCGGCCGCGGCGCCGACCGACTTGCTCTCGGTCGCCGCCGAGAGCAGCGCCTGCACGGCCATGCCGGTCGAGTCCGGGTCCAGCACGGTGGTCGGGGTGTCCTGGCAGGTCGAGCCGGTGCTGCCCAACTGACCCGGATACAGCCGGAATCCGCCGCTGGGGCACTGCTGCTTGATCAGGAAGTCCACCGCGCTCTGCGGCACCCCGCCGCTGCGGGCCAGACCCAGCACGGCCAGCGACTGCCCGAACGCGTTGCTCGAGTCGGGACTGCCGGTGAGCTTGTCCCGGATCCGACCCGCGTCGTCGCCGGCGTCCGCCCCGGCGATCAGGTCCAGCGTCTCGGCGCGCATGTCCAGGCCGCCGAACCTGGTCGGATCGCGGTCGGCGATCACGGCGGCGAAGAGCACCTTCGCGGTGGCACCCGCAATCCGCGAGCCGGGCATGCCCCACTCCTCGGCGCTGTTGTACTTGCGGATGTTGGCGGCCACCGCGTCCGCGGCGGCCTTGACCGCGGCGGGCTGTGAGCGGGTGGCCGACAACGCCATCATCGTGTCGATGGTCAGGCCCCAGTCGGAGCCGGCGAACCCCGGTATGCCGCCGTCGACCAGTTCCCCGGCCTGCCATTTCGCCGCCGCGACGGCGTTGTCGGCGTGCGGGTTCGCGGCGTCTGCCGACGCGGAGAAGACGGGAGAGGCCGCGACCAGGACCGCGCCGCAGACCGCGACGGCGCCGGTGTTCCTCACGGTGAGCCAGGACATCGATGGGACCCTTCCGAGACCAACGCGTCCCGGGAGCCGACCAATGCGGGCATCGGTCGGGCGTCCGGGCCTCAGCGTGTAGTCCACGACAGCTGGAGCCTTCAATTCGTACGCACCCAGGCATTCCGACTCGCGGCGGCCTTTCGGCCGCCGCCTACGGTTGCGGGTCAGTGCCGGACTTCGACCGGCTTCCCCTGGGTTTCGAACTATGAAGTTGAGGGTGCCGACACACGTCGGCGTGTGGAGCATACGGAGCATTCCGGCTGTCGGACAACAGCACGAGCATGCGATCAACGGTGCCGTGCGTCACCAACCGTGAGCCCGCGGTGGACAATCGCACGCCGTTCGGGCACGCATGGCCGCCGCAACAACCCGGACCGCCGGGGCGGGGCGTGCCTTCCCCGCCCCGGTGGTCCCGACTCAGGACGCGGCGTCGGGGAGCGTCACCCGTACCCCGCGCGCCGCCGCCACCAGGTTCTCCAACGAGGCGCGAACCTCGGGCCAGCCGCGGGTCTTGAGGCCGCAGTCGGGGTTGACCCACAGCCGCCCGGCGGGGATCGCGGTCAGCCCCTCGTGCAGCAGAGCGGTCACCTCCTCCGCACTCGGGACGCGCGGGGAGTGGATGTCGTACACACCGGGACCGGCCTCGCGCGGATAGCCGTGGGCGGCGAGCTCCCGGGCGACCTGCATGTGCGAACGGGCGGCCTCCAGGCTGATCACGTCGGCGTCGAGGTCGTCGATCGCCTGCACGATGTCGCCGAACTCGGCGTAGCACATGTGCGTGTGGATCTGGGTGGCCGCGCGCACGCCGGAGGTGGTCAGGCGGAACGACTCGGTGGCCCAGGCCAGGTATTCGGCGCGGTCCGCGGCGCGCAGCGGCAGTGTCTCGCGCAGCGCTGGTTCGTCCACCTGGATGACCGAGGCCCCCGCGGCCTCCAGGTCGCGGACCTCGTCGCGCAGCGCCAGGGCGACCTGCCGGGCGGTGGTTCCGAGCGGCTGGTCGTCGCGCACGAAGGACCACGCGAGCATGGTGACGGGGCCGGTGAGCATGCCCTTGACGGGGCGGTCGGACAACGACTGGGCGAACGAGGTCCAGCGCACGGTCATCGGCTCGGGACGGGAGATGTCGCCGGCCAGGATCGGCGGGCGCACGTACCGGGTGCCGTACGACTGGACCCAGCCGTGCCGGGTGGCCACGTATCCGGTGAGTTGTTCGGCGAAGTACTGCACCATGTCGTTGCGTTCGGCCTCGCCGTGCACCAGGACGTCGATTCCGGCCTTCTCCTGGAAGGAGATCACGTCGCGGATCTCGGACTCGATGCGTTCCTCGTAGCCCGCCTCGTCGATGCGTCCGGCGCGCAGGTCGGCGCGGGCGGTGCGCAGTTCGCCGGTCTGCGGGAAGGAGCCGATCGTGGTCGTCGGCAGCAACGGGAGTCCCAGGTGGGCGCGTTGGGCCGCGGCGCGCTCGGCGTAGGGCAGGCTGCGCCGGCCGTCCGCGTCGGTGACCGCGGCGGCGCGGGCACGTACGGCGGGGTCGCGGGTCAGGGCGGAGGTCTTGCGCGCGGCCAGGTCGGCCCGGTTGGCGGCGAGATGGGTCGCGATGGTGTCCGTGCCCTGGCCCAGGCCGCGGGCCAACGTGACGATCTCCTCGGTCTTTTGCCGGGCGAAGGCGAGCCATCGGGAGACCTGCGGGTCGATGTCGCGCTCGTCGCCGGCGTCCAGGGGCACGTGCAACAGGGAGCAGGACGCGGACACGTCGACGCGCTCGGCCAGGCCCAGCAGGGTACCCAGGGTGGCCAGCGACCTGCCGAGGTCGTTGATCCACACGTTGCGCCCGTCGACGACGCCGGCGACCAGGCGCTTGCCGGGCAGTCCGCCGACGGCGGCCAGGGCGTCCAGGTTGGCGAACGCGGCTCCGGTGAAGTCGAGGGCGAGCCCCTCGATCGGCGCCTTGGCCAGGATCGGCAACGCCTCGCCGAGGCGGTCGAAGTACGAGGCGACCAGCAGCCTGGGCCGGTCGGTGAGCGCGCCGAGGTCGCGGTAGGCGCGTGCGATGGCGTTGAGTTCGGCGAAGCTGCGGTCCTGGACCAGCGCGGGTTCGTCCAGTTGCACCCACTCGGCGCCGGCCGCGCGCAGGTCGGCGAGCACCTCGGCGTACACCGGCAGCAGTCGATCCAACAGGGTCAGCGGCTGGAAGTCGGCCGCGACGCCGGGCGCGGGCTTGGCGAGCAGGAGGTAGGTGATCGGGCCGACCAGTACGGGGCGGGCGGTCAGGCCCTGTGCGATGGCCTCCTCGAACTCGGCGACCTGCTTGGCGGAGTTCGCGGAGAACACGGTGTCGGGGCCGAGTTCGGGGACCAGGTAGTGGTAGTTCGTGTCGAACCACTTGGTCATCTCCAGCGGCGCCACCTCCTGGGTGCCGCGCGCCATCGCGAAGTAGCCGTCCAGGGCGTCGGCTTCGACGGCCGCACGGTGGCGGGGCGGGATCGCGCCGACCATCACGGTGGTGTCCAGGACGTGGTCGTAGAGCGAGAAGTCGCCGGTGGGCACCTCGTGTACACCGGCATCGGCGAGCCGATCGCGGTTGGCGCGGCGCAGTTCGGCCGCGGTCTCGCGAAGCCCGTCGGCGGTGACCCGACCGGCCCAGTAGCCCTCGATGGCCTTCTTCAACTCCCGGCGCGGGCCCTGTCGGGGGTAGCCGTACACGGTGGCGCGGGTTGCCGCGGCTGCGGACTTGGTGGTCACGGAACTCTCCTTCGCGAGTTGTCTCCGGAATCCCGGGACGGATCGAGGGCGCGAAGGGATGGCAAGCCGCCGGGGCGTTTCGGCGCTGTCGCGCACGTGTGCCACCGGGGTTGTCCGCCGACCCGCCCACGAGGTCACCGAGATCACCGTGTGCCTCGTCGGCACACGGGCAGTGGCAGGTCTTCGGACTCGTGGGCGCGTCCACCGAAAGGGCGGACTCCTACTGGCCGTCGCTTCCCGGGCCCGTCCTGGGGCCCAGTGCTGTTGACGGCGGTCGTTCCCACTCACCGCTGCGGGGCAGTCCCGGATTCACACCGGGTTCCCTCTTACGACGCGCCTGCCTGGCGGGCAGGGCGAACCGACTGCGTCCGTCAGCTTAGCCGGCGATGGGCGCGTCCGGCAGGCGAGTCCACCCGGTGGACGGTGAAACGACTTACGCGCGAGGCGGATGCCTCCGCCGGCGCCGATCGGGCAGGCGTGCGCGGTCCGTTCCCGGCGTTCGTTCCGACCGAATCACGCGCGTCGGCGATGACCGGCGGAACGAACGCGGTCGCGCAGCCGAGGACGACCTCGCTTCGGATCCGACGCCGGGTCGGCCCTACGGGCGCGTGGGGGCCACGCGCGGGGGCGGATTGGTGGTGGAGCTCTTGTCCTTGGAGAAGGACCAGCCCTCGAAGCTGCCCAGCGGGGGCTTTCGGTTGGTCGCGCCCCACGAGCTGTACGTCCAAGTGCCGTTGTTCGGCGCGTGCCAGTACGACCAATACGCCGACGCCGGAGGGGTGTTGACGCAGGGCTCGGTGTCCGTGCCGGGCTTGCCCTCGATCCGGCAGATGAACGCCTCGCCCCACCGGTTCGTGCCCTGGATCTGGAAGCCGGCGTTCTTGAGCGCGGCCAGACCGGTGGCCTGGTCGCCGGGCGCGCAGCGGGTGAGCGTGGCGCCGCCGAGTTCCTGGAAGTCGACGATCACGGTCACCCCGTTGGCGTCCGGACAGACGCCGGCGGAGCCCTTGGTGGGGTCGATGGCGTAGGCGGCGGGTGCGCTCACGGTGATCTGGGCGGTGGCGGGCAGCAGGAGAAGGGCGAGTGCCCCGACCAGCCGGCCTATTCGAGCCTTGTTCCCACGAGATTTCACGTGCGGATTCCCTTCGTGCGACGGGCGTCGGCACGAGCGGCGGAACCGATGCCGCCCGGGCCGAGCGATGTTCCTCACAGGACCGCCGACCCCGGCATCGCGCCGACGAGACACCGCCGGACGTGAAATCCGGGCTTCAGCGTGCAGTCCACGACAGCTGGAGCCTTAAACTCGTACGAATCCAGGCATTCCGACTCGCGGCGGCCTGTCGGCCACCGCCTACGGTTGCGGGTCAGCGCCGGATTTCGACCGGCTTCCCCTGGATTGCGAACTATGCGGTTGTGTCGCCGACCCGGACAGGGTCGGCTTGCGGAGCGTATGAGATGAGCTGCTCGTCGTACAACAGGTCGCGCGAGCAATGCACGGTGCCGTTCGTCACCGCGTGGGAGGCGCCGCCCGGAAGGCGCCGGCCGAAAAGCGTCGGCCGGAGAGGCACCGCCCTGAAGGTCGGCCGACACGGTGGCCGGCCCTGTGGTGGGCCGCGGCGCCGGCGCCGCGGCTCAGGTGGGTTCGCCCACCCGATACCCCGGCACGGACGGCCACCGCACCGTGAGCACCACCGACTCCTCCTCGGCCGCCCAGGAGTGGTCGACACCGCGACCCCACACCACGTAGTCGCCCTGCTTCGCCAACAAAACGCTGCGGCCCGGCAGTTCGACCCGGAACCGGCCGCTGATCAGGATCAGCAGCGCGGTCCGCGCCTCACCGCTCACCCACTCGGCGCGCGCGTCGCCGGGTGGGTGGACACCCCACTTGATCTCCACCGCCTCGCTGTGCCGAGGGTCGCCGACGTCCTTGAAATGGCCGAGCAGCCAACCCCGGTCCAGCGCCGCGTCCGGGCCCGCGTTGCCCACGTACACGCTGTCGTTCATGGCCGGGGACGCTAGCAGAGCAGGCTCCCCGGCCCCAAAGGGTCAGCCGGCCGAGGTCACCTGCCGCGCGTCCGGCTCCTCCGCCGCGCGGACCTGGCGGAGGTGGTCGGACACGGTCATGATCGCGAGGAGCGCCGTGGCGACCGCGAGTACCGCCCAGCCCGTGCCCGCGACGGACGCGACGAGGGGTACCGCCACCACCGCGGTGACGATGTGTCCCTGGACCGGGCCGGTGGCCAACACGAAGCGGTGCCACGCGTGACCCGCCAGGAAGGTGGCCAGGCCAGCCCCCAGCCACCAACGGTTCGTGTCGCCGCCCAGGTGATGGATGGCGTCCGAGATGCCCGCCGCGATCAGCACGATACCCGCGATCATCACCGCGTGGGCCAGGCCGAACGCCACGTAGCCGAGCATCTGGCGACGCTCGACCGACGCCTCCGACATGGCGCGCACGGTGCGTTCGTCGTCGCCGCCGAAGTAGGTCCACCAGATGCCGGTGGCGACCGCGATGCCGAGCAGGATGCCCCCCGCAAGCTTCCAGTCGACCGGTCGACCGCCCGCTCCGATGCCGACGGCCACGACCGATTCGCCGAGCACGATCAGGATGATCAGGCCGTGCCGCTCGACGAAGTGGTGCGGCTCGACCACGAAGCCGCGGATCCGACCGATCACCATCGACAGGTACATCACCACCACGGCCGCCACCCAGCAGGCCCAGGTGCCTGCGTCCGGCAGGTGCGGCGCGACCAGGATCAGCAGGCCGCCCGCCGCGTTGAACGGCGCGAGGCGCAGGATCCCGGAGCGGGCCGAGGGTTCGGACGCGGTCAGGAACAGCGCTACGTGCATCCCGACGGCGACCAGGAACGCGAGGCCGAATGCCCAGCCGTCCGGGTCGAACGCGTACGGAAGGTCCAGGCCCATCACGAAGAACGAAGTCATCGTGAGCGCCAGCAGCAGCCGGACCACCGTCGCGTCGGGACGGACCGCGTTCGTCAACCAACTGAACGCGCCGAACATCCACCACATCGCCGCCAGCGGCAACATGCCCTGGAGCAGCCCGGTCCAGCCCGGGTGCGACTCCACCTGGTGGGTGGCCTGAGTGAGCACGAAGACGAAGACGAGGTCGAAGAACAGCTCGATCGGGGTCACACCGGTGGGCCGCTCGTTCTCGGCCGGCGTCTCGATCGGGTCGTGCGGGAGTTCGAGGGGAATCTCGTAGCCGAGGTCGAATTCGGGTCCGGGCGTGGCTGCGGGTTCGGGTACGGATCCGGCCGGCGGCGTCTTCGCGGATGCGGACTGCGCCGGTATCGAGGCGTCGATCCGATCGGGTTCACGGGGTGTCGAGGAGGGGCTCATGCGTTCGCTTTCGTGTGTCCCGGGGTGCGCCCATCGGGGGGCCGAGGCGCGGCACCGAAGTGCGATCCGACCGAGATGCGACCCGGTCCGGAGTGGAGTCGCGCGCGTGCGCGGGCCCATCATCATCGCGACTTCCGCTTCGGCACAGGGGGATTCCGTCGCGTTCGCGATCGGCGTAGCCCGGGCACACGCTGCGGCGGGCCGGTAGTCCGGCCCGCCGCAGGTGTCCTGTCTACCCGTCGGAAGCGGTTCGGGGCAGTGGCTCGCGTGTTCCGGCTACCCGGCACCGACGGCGGCCCGCGTATATCGGCTGTCCGCGGCCGACGCCCGCTCGCGCGTCCGGCCGTCGCGCCCCCGCACGGGGCCGACACGGCCCGGCCGCCCGGAACCGCGCGGACCGGTCGCCCCGAACCCGCGCGGACCGACCATCCGCAAGCGAGGCCGGCTCAGGAGCAGAAGATGAGCAGCGACGTGACCGCGGTGCACGAAGCCGAGGAACTGTTGTTGGCCGGATTGGGGTCGTTGGGCGTGCTCGCCACACGGCTCGCGGTGACCTCGTACTCGGCGCCCAGGCTGAGCAGGGCGACCGGTGCGGTGAAGTGCCGGGTGGTCGCCGCGTTTCCGGCCAGCGGGCCGACCGTGCAGGTCACCGTGCGATTGGCCACCGAGCAGTCCGGCGACGTGACGATCATCGGGACCGGCAGCGGCGCCGTGACGGTGGCCGAACCGAGCGCGTCGGGGCCCCTGTTGGTAATGGTGACCGTGTAGTCGATGCGCGCGTTGAACAACGACGGCACGCCGGTGGCCCGGAGTGTCACCGCCACGTCGGCCGCGCTCGCGATATAGGTGTATCGGTCGCCGGGACCGGTCGCGCTGGTTCCGCCGGCGGTGCTCACCTGTACGTCCACCGAACCGGCCGGACCGGGCGGCGCGGTCGCCGTGCACGTCGTCGCGGTGCAGGACACCGAGCCGGCGGGCCGGCCGGGGCCGAAGGTGATGCCGGTCGCGCCGGCGAGGTTGGTGCCGGTGATGGTGACCACGGTGCCGCCGGCCGCGGGGCCGGAGCCGGGGCTGATCGAGGTGACCGTCGGGGCGGCCAGGTAGGTGAAGCGGTCCGCGGGTGTGGTCGCACTGGTGCCGCCCGGGCCGGTCACGGTGACGTCCACGGTGCCGGGTGTGCCGGGCGGCGCGGTCGCGGTGATGGTGGTGTCGTCGACGACGGTGTAGGAGGGAGCGGGGGTCGCGCCGAACGCGACGGCGGTGGTGCCGGTGAATCCGGTCCCGGTGACGGTCACCGCGGTGCCGCCGGCCGCGGGGCCTGAGCCGGGGGTCACCGAGGTGACGGTGCGCGGTTGCGGGACGCCGACGACGACGATGCCGTACGGGGTGTTCCCGACCGGGATGGTGGCCACCACGGTGTCGGACGCGGTGTCGATCACCGACACGTCCCCGGACACGGCGTTGGTGGTGTACACGAATCCGCCCGCGACGTGCAGCGTGAGGTTGGCCGGATAGCTGCCCACCGCCACGCTGTCGATCACCGTGTTCGTGGTCAGGTCGACCACCTTGACGGCGGCCGGGAACGCGGAGACGTAGGCCCTGGTCCCGGCCGCGTTCACCGCGACGTTGCTGCCCTCGGCGATCGGGACGGTGGCGGCGAGCGCACCGCCGGCGGTCAGGTCGAGGACCCACAGGCCGGATTGGTCGTCCACGGCGTACAGGCGCCTGCCGTCGGGACTGAGCGCGGCACCGTCGGGCGAGCCGCCGAGTGCGATGGTCGCGCCGACGCCGGCGGTCGCGGTGTCGATCACCGAGACGTTGTGGCCGGCGTTGTTGACGGCGTACACGTGCGCACCGTCCGGGGCGACCAGTACCGCGATCGGGTTGGTGCCGACCGCGATGGTGGCGGTGGGGGTATTGGTCGCGAGGTCCACGACCAGAACGGAATTGTTCTGGGCGACGTACAGGCGGGTGTCGGTCGGGTCGACGGCCATCGCGAACGGCGCGCCGGCTGTGGCGATGGTGCCGGTGACGGTGTCGGTCGCGGTGTCGATCACGGAGACGCCGGCAGAGCCGAAATTGGCCACGTACACCCGGGTACCCGCGTGGTTGGCGGCCAGCCCGTAGGGACCGCTGCCCACCGGGATGGTCGCCGTGGTGGTGTTGTTCGCGGTGTCGATCACGGACACCGTGTTCGAACCCGAGTTGGCGACGTAGGCGGACACGCCGGGACGCGCGGCGGAGGCGGGTGCGGCCTGGGCGACCAGGCAGGCGAGGAACAGGGTCACGGCGGCGATCAGGGCGATCGGCCTGCGGGGGTTGCGGAGTCGGTGGGGGCCGTACGGGTGGCGCGTTCGGTGCACGTGGCGCGTGTCGGGTGCGTCGGCTGAGCGGCGGCGCCGGCGGTTGGGTTCGTGGCCGTGGAACACGGAACGGAGCGACATCGGGATCCCCTCCCTGAAGATGGACCACACCCGGCCGTCTCCATCGGGGCACGTCGATCCCCGCCCCGTACGACCCTCGGGCCCCCACCCGAATCGAGACGGCCGCGAATCACGGATCGCGATTCGTCGGTGCATCGCCGGAAACGTACCGGGCGAGCGGGTGGCCGTGTGACCGAAATGGCCAAATGACGGCGATGGGGCGGGAGTTGGTGTAGGTGCGGGCGGGGGCGCTCGACCGGCGGCTACTCGGGGGCGGAGAAGACCATGCGGACCTCGGTGGTGCGATAGCCGGCCCGGCGGAAGGCGGCGGCCATCGGAGCGTTCGTCGTGTCGGTGGTGGCGGTGATCACTTCGGCGCCTCGGGCGGCGTGCAGGCGGGTGATCTCGGCGAGCAGGTCGGCGACGTAGCCGCGGCCGCGCAACTCGGGGACGACGCCCAGGTACCCGACGTTGGGGTGGTAGGGCGTCGCGGACGGGATGGCCAGGCCGACCAGGGTGCCGTCGGCGGTGTGCGCCAAGCGCCACCACTCGCGCCGGCCCGGGCAGCCGAGATAGAAGTCCATCTCCTGCCGAGCGACGACCTCCGGGCCGTGCGCGGCCAGGCCCTTGCGCGTCTCCGCGTCCAGACTGCCCTCGGCGATCCGCCGGAACACGGCGAGGAACGCGTCGTCGTCGGCCTCGGTGAAGGTGAGTCGTCCGGAGCCGGCCGGTACGCCCACGTCCGGCGACCACTCGAAACGCAACCGCTCGACCTCGTGGCTCAGACCGGCCGCGAACGCGGCTTCGCGCCGCCAGGCGAGTGCGGCCGAGGCGGCGGGGTCCTCGCGCCACCCCCCGGTCAACGTCACGTTGTACAACGGCAGCCGGTCCGCACCGGCCGCGCGGAACGCCCGCAGGCTCGCCGCGATCAACTCCGCGCCGATCGCGGCCCGGTCCTCGACCCGCGAGTCGACGTACAGGCAGTCCAACGCGACCGGATGCGCGCTGTCGGCCGGGCCCCACCACAGCGCGCGGGCCAGGATCCGGCCGTCTTGCTCGGCGATCCAGGTCCACTCCGGCCGATACATCCCGTCCGCCGCCTCGGCGAGGTACCGATCGGCGGAGATCGAGCCGATCGGCTCGTCGACCTCGCAGGCGAGGACGTGCGGGAGATCGGATTCGGTGATGGAACGGAACGACGACAACCTTGCCTCCGGGCGCCTGTGGGTGATGTTCGCGAATGCGAAGCAGGCGTCGAATCTACGCGCGGGGCGCGGTTGCTGTCCGTTCGGGTCGGGGCCTCGGCGGGTACGCGTTCGAGTCAGTGCCTCGGCAGGTACACGGCGCGGCCGAGGCCGCGGGCCTCCATCGCTGCCGGCACGCGCGGGGCGACGGTGCTCGGCAGGAGCTGCGCGGCTCGGTCGAGGGTGACGAAGGCGTAGTCGTCGAGTTCGTCCTCCTGGATCCGGATCGCGGCGATCCGCTCGGGCGTCAGGGTGCCGCCGTCGAAGGTCCAGCCGGTCAGCGGTCGCGGCCTGGGATCCTGCTCGGGCACCCAGTCGATCACCAGCAACTCGCCGACGTCCAGGTCGAGTCCCAGTTCCTCACGAAGTTCACGCGCGCACGCGTCGTGCGGCGACTCGTTGCGATCCACGAAGCCGCCGGGCAGATTCCAATAGTCGCGGTAGTTGGGTTTGACCAGGAGCACCCGGTCCTCGACATCGGTGATCAGCGCGGAGGCGGCTGCGTACAGGGTGGGCAGTTGCTCGTACCACTGCTCGGGCGGCAGGAACTCTTTGGTCACCCGATCGACCCTAAGCGCATCGGAACCGGCCCGGAGCGGGCGGGTTCCCGGCACCACACGACTCACCGAGACTCACCACGACTACTCCGAATCACCCGGTGACGAAGCGGTCCCGATGCTCGCCGCGCAGCCGACCGGGCGGGAGCCGACGGCCGAACGCGACCAGGAGCAGGTCCTGGCCCGAGCCGGTCAGTGGCGTACCGGTGCCGTAGGACCAGTCCAGGTCGTCGGCACGCAGGTGCACACCGGTCAGGTCGACGCCGAAGAACTTGACGCCCCGGGGGCTGATCGCGTCCAGCAGGATGCGCAACCGGTCCTCGGGGACGGTGCGATCCAGGCCGAGCGCGACCGTGATGTCCAGGCCGTGCACCACGTCGTGACCCAGGCCCGCCGTACGCCCACCCGGCGGCTTCCAGGGGTGCTCCGCGTTGTCGGCGAGCGCGGCGGCGATCTCGTGCGTCGACAGCGCGGCCGCGTCCGCGCGGGCCAGGCGGTCGGTCGTGCGATGCAGATTGCCTCCGGACTTGAGCAGTTCCAGGCCGACGCGGGGCAGCGAGTAGCGAAAGCCCATCGACATGTGGGCGGCCACCTCGCGCACCCGCCACCCGGCGCAGAGCGACGGCGCGTCCCACTGGTCGGCTCGGAGATCGGCCAACAGGGCGGCCAGGTCCCGGCGTTCGGCCGCGATGGCGGCCTTGAGTCGCGCGGCGGCGGGCGGTGGGGTGTTGGGGCTCGGGGTGCTCGCGGTGCTCGGGTCCTTCTGGGGATTCGGGTCGTTCGGTGGTGGCGGTGGGTTCGCGGGGCCGGTCATGTGATCAAGCGTGGCGAGCCGTGATCGATAAGTCCAAGACGCATCTTTTCTCGGAGCTAGAATCGATGGTTATGGAACTCCGGCAGTTGCAGTACTTCGTCGCCGTGGTGGAGGAGGCCCACTTCACCCGTGCCGCCGCCCGCCTGCACCTCGCGCAGCCGGGTATCAGCGCCCAGATCCGGCAGTTGGAACGCGAACTCGGCCAACCGTTGCTCGACCGCTCCGGACGGACGGTGATACCGACGCCGGTGGGCGAGGCTGTCCTGCCGTACGCGCGGGCGGCACTTGCGGCCGTCGAGGGAGTCCGGCACACCGTCGAGGAGTTCACCGGCCTGCTGCGCGGCCGGGTCACCCTCGGCCTGGTCTCCGGCGCCGCGACCCACGAGTTCGATGTGGCCTCGGTGCTCGCCGACTTCCACGACGAGCACCCCCGGGTCGAGATCGCGCTCACCGAGGACACGTCGGAGCACATGCTCGCCGCCCTGCGCCGCGGCGAACTCGACCTCGCGATGGTCGGGATCGTGGACCCGGAGCCCCCGCCGGGCCTCACCTTCCGGGTGCTCGTCGACGAACCGCTGGTCGTCGCGATGGCCCCGGACGATCCGCTGTTGACACCCGGCCGCACCAGCGTCCCGCTGGCCGAACTGCGCGATCGTCCGCTGATCAGCCTGCTGCGTGGCACCGGTTTGCGCGGGACCCTCGACCGCGCGTGCGCCGAGGCGGGATTCCGCCCACGCATCGCGTTCGAGGCCGCCGCGCCCGAACTGCTGGTACAACTGGCCGCCCGGGGCCTCGGCGTGGCCGTACTCCCGGCCCTGCCTCCCGCCATGGCGACCGTGGCCGGTCTGCGCACCCTGTACCTCACCGACCCGAGCCCCCGCGGCCGCATCGCCCTCGCCTGGCCGACCGACGGCCCGACCGGTCCGGCGGCCGGGCGACTGCTGACCCGCCTGCTCGAGAGCCTGCCCGAGTCCGGAAACCACACGGTCTGATCGGCATATCCATTTCGCGCGGAGATCGTGCTCTCGCCCCACATGGTTGATCTTGCCGTGTCACCGGATGGTAGGTTTCCCACGATTATCAGCCGGTACGACGAAATCCGGCCGCTGCACCGGATCCCACGGCGGCCGGGCACAGCGGTGGGTGTCGGCCGCGATTCGAAACGGGTCCCCGATGTCCGAGCATGATTCTGTTCGCGATTCCGTTCGCGCCGGGCGGCGCAAGCGAGTTCGCGGGCTCGCCGTGACGGCGTGCGCGTTGGCCCTGTTGGCCGGCTCCACCGCGTGCGGCGGAGACGACAGGAAGAAGGCTGCCGCGCCGCCCCCGGCGAGCGGATCGCAGACCCCCGGGTCGGCGTCTGCGGCCGCGCCCGGCACGCCGCCCGCCACCGGGGCCGCGGGGGCCGCCTCGCCGACCACGTCCTCGACGGGCAAGCCGTTGCGGCCCTGCGCCACCGTCACCGCGACCGACAAGCCCACGCGCGGGACACTCACCCGTGAGGATCTGCGCTCGGCGGGGACCGACCCCAAGCCGGTGACTGTCGACGAGGTCTTCGGCCTGGCCCAGCTTCCCTACAAGTACCAGGGCGGCACCCTGACCCGGACCTGCGTGAAGGTCCTGGAGGACTGTACCCCGATGGCCTCCGGCGAAGCCGCCGAGCTGATCAAACAACTGGGCTGCGTGCGGGCGGTCTCCGCGCTATACGTGGACAAGGCCAACAACGTACAGACGACGGTCGGCGTGCTCACGATGCCCACCGCCATCGCCGCCGCGACGCTCGCCCAGTCCAACGCCGGCTACTACAACCAGGTCACTCCCCCGACCAACCGGGAGACCGAGGTGTTCGCGCCCGAAGCCGCCTACACCTGGATACACGAGTCGCTGTACCGCTACTTCATCTACGAGATGACCGGCCGCATGGACGGCAAGGACCGCGATCCCGGCGAGGTCGCCAAGCACACCGCGGCCACGAACGCGGTCTACCACCTCGTCGGCGACTCCCTGGACCGCCGCGCCGCCGGAGCGCCGTCGTAGCAACGACGGTTGCCGTCGCGGGCTCCGGGGTTCGCCCGGCACGGCGCCGGCCGAATCGACCCGGTCCACCACGGTCGCGTGACCGTGGTGGACCGGGTCGTGTGCTTTTCGGGCGTCGCGCGCGTTGCGCTTTTCGCGCGCCTCCCGCGCTCGACCGCGCGTGGCGTCAGCCTGCGGTCAGGCCGCTGTCGTTGTGCAGGACGGCGCCGTGCACGTTGCGGGCCTCCTCGGAGGCCACGAAGGAGAACATCGCGGCGATGTCCTCCGGCTGGGCCATCGGGCGCGGCGTCATCGCCCGGCCGACCAGATCCCAGTCGACGTCCGCCGGCATCTGGTAGTTGGCGACCAGGTTGGTGTCGATCCCGCCCGGCGCGATCGCGTTCACGCGCAGCGGCTGCTTGGCGAACTCCCAGGCCAGCGACCGGGTCAACTGCACCACGGCGCCCTTGCTCATGGTGTAGACCACGCTGTACGCCAGGCCCATCACAGCGGCGTTGGACGCGATGTTGACGATGTTGCCGGAACGCTCGAGCAGGTGTGGGATGGCCGCCTGGCACATGAAGAAGTAGCCGTCGATGTTGACGCCCATCATCCGCCGGTAGTCCGCCTCGGTGACCTCCAGGACGTGCTCGGCCCGCGCGATGCCGGCCACGTTGCCCAGTACGTCCAGCCCGCCGAACTCGGCCACTGCCGCCGCCACCGCCGCGAAGCACTCGTCCCGGTCCGCCACGTCGGTGACCCGGGTGACGACCTTCCCCGCGAGCCCGGCCGCCAGTTCCGCGGTCTCGGCCAGCGCCGCCGCCGCGATGTCCAGCGCGAACACGTTCGCGCCCTCCGCCGCCAGGCGCAGCGTGGTCGCGCGGCCGACCCCCGAACCCGCTCCGGTGACCACCGCGGTCTTGCCGTCGAACCGGCCGGACACGTGGGCTATCGACATACGTTCACTCCATCGGACGAGAGCGGTATGGGACGCGAAAGGGCGCCCACGACCAGAGGTGACGGATCGTGCCACAGGCGGGTTGGGGAAACCAGGGTCATCGACGAGGCGGCGGGATGTCGCCGACGAACCCGCCGCACGCACGCGTACGGCCCGGCCGGGATGTCCCGGCCGGGCCGTACGTGGTGTCACCGGCGGGTCCTGTCGAGGCTCCGGGGTGGGAGTCTCGGGTGGCCTGCCCGGTGGTGATTACGTGGCTTACGCGGTGGTGCCGGTGCCGGTGCCGGTGCTGTTGCGGCGGCGGCTCCAGGCGAAGGCGCCGAGGCCACCGACCAGGAGTACGCCGGCCGAGGCGCCGAGCACGATCGCGCTCGAGTTGTCCGAACCGGTCTCCGCGAGCGACGCGGGGGCGGTGTCGTCGACCGGGGTCACCTCGGGCTTGCCGACGGGCGGCGTGCTGCTGGTCTCCTCGACGGCGGGGGCCGAGGAGGAGGTCGCGGGCTTGCTGGTCTCCACCGGCGGCTTGGTGGATGCCGTCGGCGGCTTCGTGGTCTCGACGGGCGGCTTCGTGGTCTCGACCGGCGGCTTGGTGGTCTCCACCGGGGGCTTCGTCGTCGGCGGCTTTGTCGTCGGCGGCGTCGTGGTCGGCGGGGCGCACTTGTCGCCGCCGTTCCACGCCGTGATCAGGTTCGCGATCGTGCTGCGGGGGTACGCCGGCAGCGGGTTGGCCACGCCGTCGTACTTCTTGCCGTTCCCGTACAGGTCGACCTGCCCGAAGCAGGTCGGTCGGTACGCGCTCACGTCGAGCGTGACCTTCGGGTTCTTCTTGCTGAGCTTCTTGGAGTCCCAGCCGAGGAACTTCTGGGTGCCCGAGGTCGGCCAGGTCGGACCCTCGGTGTTGTACGAGGCGAGCGAAACCGCGTACTCGCACTTGTTCTTCGGCTTGTCCTTGAGCCGGACCTCGATCCGGGTCACCAGGGTGCCGTCCATCCGGCCGCTGGTGGTCCAGTGCTTGCCGCCGTCGAGCGAGTACTCCACGCCGACCCGGGCGCAGGTGTCGTGGTCCTGCTTGGCCTCGGCGGTGCCGGCCATGACGACCGGCAGCGCGAGTGCGAGTACACCGACGCCGACGGCGCCCGATATGTGCCTGCTGATGTGCAGCTGCACTGAAGTGCTCCTGAAACTGGAAGGGGGTGCCTGCTTCGGGACGAACCCGCGCCCGTCGTCCGGCGAGCGTCCGACGAACGTCCGGAGAGCGCGGAGAGCTTGGGAGCTCGGAGAACGTGGAGAACGTGGAGAACGTGCAGGGAGCGTGAAAGACGGTCGGACGAACGAGCGATCCCGGGATTGCCCCGAAGGCTTGGATTATGTCGGCTCGGCTCGCGAACGCAAGGCGGGCCCCCGGGCGGACGGGGCCTCGGCCTTCATCCGGGTAAAAGCGCGTCTACTGTGCGTGCCCAACTCCCCTGTCGGCACGCCGAGTTACCCGGCCGGGCCCGCCGAGCGCCGCACCGACGACGGCGGTGGGCGTCGTGTTCGGGACCGGACGTCCTACCCACCGGTAGGACCGGCACCGTCCGGCGAACCCGACCGCGCGTGGCCGCACGCAATATTTCGGGAGGCCGATCCCGCCTGACCGGTATGACAAATCGTCGTCGACCTCATGGGGGCACACCAGGATGAGACCCGAGAAGGAGCGTCTGTTCGACGAGTTCGTCACGACCCGCTACCACGCGCTGCGGCGCACCGCGTATCTGCCGTGCGGGGACTGGCGCCAGCAGGAGACCGGAGGAGCACTCCCCGCCTGGACCGACTGCGTACGCGGAACCCTCCCCGACGGCTCGCGGACCGTCACCGGTTCACGAACCCTCGACGACGGCGACACGACCGTGGAAGTCCTCATCCTGATGCCGGACGGCACCGCACGCGCACTCATGTCGGGCACCCGCAACAGTCGGACCGGCGCACTGCTGGGCGGCCCCCCACTCACAGGACCCGAACTGTTCACCCTCGCCGCACAGCCGGACATCTTCTCGACCATCGCGCGAGGCCCTTCGGGCCCGCGCTGAACCGGCGGACCACCCGACCGGCGGCGCGGCGCTCCTCGCGGAAACGGATCCGAAACCGGGTGCGGCCGGGACTTGCGATCACCGCAGCGTGTTGCCGTGGCGGAGGAACTCGGGCAGCCACGACGGCGCTCGCGTGCGATCGGTCATCGCCCTGTACTGGCTGACATCGCCTCGTCGTTCCGCTCGACCTCCGCGCGCAGGATGTCCGTGCGCTCGTTCTGGTCGGCGTGCGCCAGAAGAGCCCCGACCAGCGCGGGCAACGTGCCGCTGGGCACGGCGAACGTCTGCCACCGATACTCGCCGGTCGGCAGCTCGTACTGCGCCTTCAGCAGGTCGGGGTCGTACTCGAATCGAAGCAGCTTCCAGTCACGCTCGGGCCGAGTCATGGCCTCTCCTCCAGGTGTGGGGTGGGGTGGGGTGGTAGTGGCAGTCACGGCAGTCGGTGGCGGTCGGGCGATCCCGGCCGGGAGAGAGTGACGAACCCGGTCCCGCAACCGCGCCGGTGGCTGCGGGACCGGGCGCCACCGCCCGCAGGTGACGACAGCGTGCGGCATCGGGCGGGGTTCACCCACCCGAGTTCGAGATCCGACCGAGCGGCGGAGTCGGAAACGTCCGCATCAGATACATCCGAGACTCGTGCACCAGCGCCGTGAGCTCGGCCCGCGTCACGTCCAACGGCGCACGGCCGGGGACTTCGATCCGGATGGGATGGTGCTCGTCGCCTGAAGGACCGACACGGATGACGGCCGCAGTGGACCGATCCACGGTCACCTCGTCACCGACGGGCACACCACGTCGACCAGGTCGGACACCTCGGGCCCGGACAGGACGAGATCCAGGTGCTCGATGGGCTCGTCCACGGCGTAGAGCGTTATCCGCAGCCGCAGTTCGCCGGTCTCGGAGTCGAGCGTCGGGCAAACGTCCGGGGTGAGCGCGGCGTGCGTGCACTGATGGTGGGGCATGGCATCCCTCGCGGTGGCGGCGGACAGTGCCGAGAACGTAACCGAATGCACACGCAGCAACAGGGACGGATTGTCCCCCTATGCGGAGGGGACGATCCGTCCCTGTCGTCGCCGTAGTCGCCGTATCGACGTCGAACGAATCAGCCCTCGACGACGCCTACGTTCTCAGCGAGTTCCACCACCTCACGCCGAAGCGGACCTCGTGTCGTGCGCCACAACTCGGCGACCACCCCACGTGCGGCCGGGGTGTACCTGACCGCCTCCGGGCCCGCACCCACCGCCCGTTGCATCAGGTGCAGCGCCGCCGTGTGCTCGCCCCGCTGAACGTGGCTGCGGGCGCTCTCCGTCCACAATCTCGACTGGCGTTCCATGGACGGCATGCTCTCCGGGTCGATGCGATCCGCGTACTCCAGCGCGGTGCCCGCGCGCAGCAGATCGGCCGCCACCGAAACGGCGTGGATGTCGACGTTCGGCCGTCCGAATACGGTCCACGGGTGCAGGTAGCCCGCCGGCAGGCTCTTCGCGGTGGCGTCGCCGCGCTGCCAGTGTGCCCAGGCGTCGCCGTCGTGGCCGTACTTCGCGTGGGTGATCGCCGCGTGCAGGTGCAGCGCGCCGTACAACCCACGGGCGTCGTCGCCGAGATCGTCCAAATGCGGGCGCATCGCCTCGGCGGCATCGGTCACCACGGCCAGCGCCTCGTCCCCGTCGGCCGTCTCGCGCAACGCGTTTCCGTAGCACCAGGCCGCACCGGCCAGAGCCTCCGGGGTGTCCGCATACTGCGCCGACGACATCCCCCGGTCGGCCACCACCCACACGAGTTCCGCTGGAGCGATGTACGCGATGTGTTGCTGCGCGAGGTGGTAGATCGTCGCGAGCACCGCGTACGCGTCCCGGCGCTGCGGCCCGTCCAGGGCGCGGACCGCGACCTCGCCGGCACCGATCAGGTCGGGCAACAATTCGCCGACCTCGGTGCGGTTGTACCGGGACGAGTGCCACAGCCGCCAAGCCGCATCGACGCGGCCACGGAGCGCTGGAACGTCCGGTGGAGCATCCGGGCGCACCGCAGAGTAGTTGCGCTTCTTGACCGCTGCCCAAATGGCTGGGATCGACTCGTGGTGCAGGGCTGGGGACACGGGCTGCATCACCTCTCCGGTGCCGGTCAGGACCCCGAGGTCCGTCACTCCGAGTGCAGACGCCAGCCTCAGGATCAGCCTGTGGTCGCGCAGTTCACGCTCGCCGCTCTCGATCTTCTTCAGCCAGTCGGGGCCACGACCGCACAGACCGGCCAGCACGGGTCGACTCATGCCTCGCCGCGTCCGCAACCACTCGATCCGCTCGCCCATCGACAGGTCGGCCGGCACGTCCATGGATGCCCCCAGAAGGTGATGTGTGAACCTTTGGCCACGGTACGCCGCAAACGACCGGCATGAAGTTCCGATCGACACACGCGCCGCAACCTCGGCGCAGGGGTCGCGGAACGGGATCATGACCCGGATCACAAAGCGCGCGAAGAAAGGGTGACAGGGTGTTGTCGCGGGGGGCTGCGACCGTCGACGGCATGACGATCACGGATGAGGACTGCCTCCCCGAAACCCTGGCCTTCAACGCGCAGTTCGAGGCTGCCGCCGCGAGCCGACCGACTCGGGCGCAGGCGCCGAGTCCGGCCACGCTGGCGCTCCTGCGGCGCAACCGGCTCGGCGGGGACACGCCGCCCGTGCGGCTGCCGCACGGCCGGGACCGCGTCGTCGACGGCGGCGTGAAGGTACGGGTCTTCGAACCGGACCACACCGACGGCGTGTACCTGCACATTCACGGAGGCGGCTGGGTGTTCGGGTCCGCGGGCGGTCAGGACGAGCGGCTTTGGCAGCTCGCCGAGCAGGCGCGGCTGGCCGTGGTGAGCGTCGAGTACCGCCTCGCACCGGAACATCCGTTCCCCGCCGGGCCCGACGACTGCGAGGCCGCCGCCCGGTGGCTGGTGAAACACGCCGCCGCCGAGTTCGGTACCGAACGGCTGCTGATCGGCGGCGAATCGGCCGGCGCCCACCTGAGTGTCCTGACCCTGCTGCGCCTTCGCGACCGGTACGGCATCACCGGCGCGTTCCGGGCGGCCCACCTGCTCTTCGGCCCGTACGACCTGTCGATGACGCCGAGCCAGCGCAGGTTCGGCTCCCGACAGTTGCTGAGCAACACCGACACGCTTCGAAGCGGCTATGAGCTGTTCACGCCGGGGATAGGAGAAGAGCAGCGCCGCGCACCGGAGGTCTCGCCCCTGTTCGCGGATCCGACCGGGCTGCCGCCCGCCCGGATCGTCGTCGGAACCGAGGATCCGCTGCTGGACGACTCGCTGTTCCTGGCCGCGCGATGGCAGGCGGCGGGTGCGCGCGTGCACCTCGATGTCGTCGCCGGCGCGATGCACGGCTTCACGCTGTTTCCGCTGACCATCACCGAGCGGGAGCTGCGGCGACAGCGGGACTTCCTGGCCTCGGCGTGAAGGTAGCGTCGGCGGCATGAAACGCGCTGCGCGGCTGTACGCGCTGGTCGAAGAGTTGCGCGCGGCGGCGCCGCGGCCTCTGACGGTCGCGAGGCTCGCCGCGCGGTTCGAGGTCGGCACCCGCACGGTACAGCGCGACCTGCAAACCCTGATGCAGGCCGGTGTCCCGGTGCGCTCCATACCCGGGCGCGGCGGCGGCTGGTCGATCGACCCGAAGACGACCCTGCCCCCGATCCACCTCACCCTCGACGAGGCCTCGGCGCTGACCGCCGCACTGGCCGCGGCCGACGCCTCCACCCCCTACGCCGGCGCGGCCCGCACCGCGGCGCAGAAGATCGTGGCCTCGATGACCGGCCCCGCCTCGGTGGCGGCCCGAGAACTCGCCGCACGAATCGTCACCCTGCCCACCCCCGGCGACTCGGCGATCCGTACCGCGGTGGAGCGCTCCCTCGCCGACAACCTGGTGCTGCGGCTGTCGTACACCGACGCGACAGGACACGAAAGCGACCGCGTCGTGGAACCGGCCGGGCTGCTCACCGCCGACGGCCGCTGGTACCTCATCGCCTGGTGCCGAACCCGCCGAGCCGGCCGAGGCTTCCGACTGGACCGAATCGCAGCGGCGACGCCAACCGGTGAACACGCCAACCCTCACGACCTGACCACCCTCCTCCTCGGCTCGGCCGCCGCCGACGCGACACCACCCACCGCTCTGGCCTCCCTCGGCCCTCCCCCATGAGAATCCGAAGACACCACCCCGGCGGACCCGCCGGTCGTATCCGAGGAGCGCACCGTGGGAGAACGCACACCCCTGGCCGCCGAGGACGTAGCCGCGCGGCTCGCCGAGCGCGACGGCTGGTCGGGAGACACCACCGGCATCACGAAGAGCTTCGCCATCGACTTCCGGACCGGTGCCCGTCTCATCGGGAGCGTCGCCCTGATCGCCAAGGAACTGGAACATCACCCGGATGTCGAACTCCATTGGGCGGAAACCCGGTTCAGCATGACGACCTACACGGCAGGCGGCGTCGTCACGGAACTCGACTTCAAACTCGCCGACGCCATCGACGCAATCGCGGGCAGGTAGCCCTGCGGGTCTCCCCGGTGACTGCCGGACCACGGCAACATCGGGCAGACCTCGTCGAGTTGCTGCGGCAACGGCACCGGTTCCGCTTCGTGGACGGTCGTCCGCTCGTCTTGACGCGGCGGCCGCACAACGACGCCGGTGCGAGCCGGACCTCCCAGGTGTCGTTATGGCCTTGCCGTGTCCGCGGAAGCCGGCGATGCTGAGCCGGTGCCAGGACAAGGGAAGAGAAGGCGTCGGCGGCAGGACGACGCACGGCGAACCGCCGCTCGCTTCGCGCCCGACGCGGGCCGTTGGGAGGTGCTCTTCGAGACCCAGGACGAGGTGGCGTGGCGCGCGCACATCCGCGATCTTCGAGCGACGGACCGGCAGATCGACTGGACGGCGGTGCGGATGGACACGTTCTGTGGGCGCCTGATCCAGCCGACCACCTACCGGTTGAGCGTCTTCGTACCGACCCCCAAGCCCCCGGATCCGGGCCGGGGCTCCGCGGCGTGATCCCCTGAGCGGTCCGGGCCGTGGGCGGCGGCCCGTGGGCCGTGGCAGACGATCCCCGGGCCGCGGTCGAGGCTGCGCGCCCACGGTCACCTGTCTCCCCCCATCACCCCCGTCACCGCGGCCGGGCGGGCGGAAGCCCGACTCCTGGCCCTGCGACTGGTCCGCACGCTGATGCCCGGCGGGCAGGCCGGCCGTCACGTCGATACCTATGCGCAGCACGCACCGGCCGACACCCGGGCATCCCTGGAACTCGCGCGCGCCTCCACCGAGACGGCCGACACCCTCGCCGAGATCGTGCCGCTGGTCCCGGAGGCGGCCTACCTCACCGCCTCCGGGCTCGTCACACTCAACGGCTACAACCGGGCACCGGTACCGGCATGGCCCGGGGGGTCAACGTGCGGTCGGGACGTTCACGCGGGGGGTGGTCGGGGTGGGCGTGGGGGTGGTTGCCTGGGCCGGGTGTTCGCGCAGCAGCAGGCCGGCGGTGAGTGCCACCAGGCAGGCGGTGAGGCCGTGGACGCCGAGGGCCGTGGCGGCGGAGCCGTCGTTGCTCAGCACGATCGTCATGTCGCCGGCCGGGATGAAGGTCATCGCGAGCATCGTCCAGCCCAGTGCCCGACGGTGTCCGGTCAGCAGGAGGGCGAGCATGACCAGCCCGGTGCCGATGTCGCGGACGCCCTTGACGGCGAGGAACCCGGTGCCCTGGTGTTCGGGCCAGGTGGGCAGGCCGAAGCCGGACGCGGTCGACTGCGGGGCGAACAGGTAGGCCAGGCCGACGTAGATGATGAACGCGCCACCGAGCGCGGCCAGGATGGTGGTCAGGTTCCTGAGCTTCATGGGTGTTCTCCCGAGTGTCGGGCCGGTGGGACCGGCGGTCGTCGCCTTGTGGGGAAAACACTCGCCGGATGGCCCTGGAAGGCACATGGAAGCGACTTGGAGGCAACCCGGAGGGCGAGCGAAGAGCCGCCGGGGCCGGTCGGTGGGGGTGTGCGATTGAGGTGATGAAGGGGTTCGCGGGGTGGTTCGGCGAGGGGAGTGGGGACGTGGCGATACGGGACCAACTGCCGGGCATCGGCGGCGCGGTGGGCACCGCGGCGGTGTCCGGGCGGTCTGCGACAAGGCACTGGATCGGCTCCTCGTGCTCCACGAGGCGCAACCGCGGACCCGGTTCAGATGAGGCGCCGTTGAAGGGCGACTGCGACGGCGGCGGCCCGGTTGTCCACGCCCAGCTTGGCGAAGACGTGCTTGAGGTGCGTCTTCACCGTGGTCTCGCTGATCAGCAGGACACGGGCGACCTCCTTGTTGGCGGCGCCGCGGGCGATGAGCGCCAGCACCTCCACTTCCCTGGGACTGGGCACCGTGGTGGGGACGGGGGCGAGGCGTCCCATCAGGTGGGCGGTGACGGCCGGGGCGAGCACCCGGCCGCCCGCGCCCGCCGTACGTACGGCCGCGTGCAACTCCTCGCGCGGCGCGTCCTTCAGGAGATAGCCGGCCACACCCTCGGCCAGCGCCCGCGAGATGTCCCCGTCTCCGTCGTAGGTGGTCAACACGATCACGCGGACGTTCGGCTGTTCGACGCGCAACCGGCGGATCGCGCCGAGCCCGTCCAGGACCGGCATGCGCAGGTCCATCAGCACTACGTCGGGCCGTTCGGTGCGGGCGGCGGCCAACGCCTCCCGGCCGTCTCGCGCCTCGGCGACCACCGTGATGTCGGTCAGCCCGTCGAACATCCCCCGCAGTCCGTCCCGGACCACCGGATGGTCGTCGACGATCATCAACCGCAAGGGATGCTCAGGCACACTGCGGTCCCTTCGCCCGGAGCCGACTCCACGGTGACCCTTCCCCCCGCGTGAGCGGCGCGTTCGCGCATCGCGGCCAGACCGTACCCGGCCCGCGCGGCACTGGGCACGAATCCCGCGCCGTCGTCGAGCACGTCGAGCGTCACCTCGCCGTCCATGTAGCTCAACGTCAGCGCCACCCGCTTCGCCCCTGCGTGCCTGGCGACATTCGCCAGGCTCTCCTGCGCGGCCCGCAGCACGGTGGCCTCCACATCGGCACCCAGCCGTCGCGGCACCCCGTCGATGGTCACCTCGGCGGGCACCCCGGTCTCGGCGCTCCAGCGCGCGGCGACCGAGACCAGCGCGCCGTGCAACGACGCGCCCTCCAACGGCTCGGGACGCAGCGCCTCCACCGAGCGCCGCGCCTCCACCAGGCTGTCACGGGCCAGCCCCTTGGCCAACGCCACCCTTCGGCGCAGCACGACCGGATCATCGATGTTCTGCTCCGCCGCCTCCAGTTGGGCGACGATGCCGCTGAATCCCTGGGCCAGGGTGTCGTGGATCTCCCGGGCGAGCCGGGCCCGTTCCTCCAACACCCCGATGCTCCGGCTCCGCTCACCCTGCCGGACGAGGTGGTTGGCGAACAGGCCCATGACGATCACCAGCCCCACCGAGCCGACCGCCGGACCGAAGGACACGGGATCGCGCAGAACCTCCGACAACGGCGCAACCGCGGCCGTGGCGGTGACCACCAGCAGCGCCGCACCAAGGTAGCCCCACCGGGTGGGCAGCAGCAGATACGGCAGCGAGAACATGCCGTACACCAGCATCTCGTACGCCGGATCGCGGCGGATCAGCACGATCAGCAACGCGATCAACACCAGCAGGTGCCAGCCCATGGGGTTGAGTCGTTCCAGCAGATGCGGACGCCTGGCGACGCAAACCGCGTACCACCCGCCCATGAACACGGCCAGGCCGAGCGTCGTCCAATCCGACCCGCCATGGGCGAAGGCCGCGGCCGAGGAGATCCCCAGGCACGCGAAGAAGAGCAGGTGGAAAGCCCTGATCCAGCGCGCCCCCGCATCGATCACCGGTTCACTCCCAGCGGAACAACACGGCTGCCGTAGCCGTGCACACCACGATAACGGCGGCCATGATCAGCAGCGAAGTCGCCGACGGCGTCCCCGACCAGCTGTCGTGCAGCGCGTCCACGCCGTGCGCGAGCGGAAGGTGCCTGCCTATCCGCAGGACGTTCGCGTGCAGGTCCTCGCGCGGGATGACGGCGCCGCACAGGAAAATCATCGGGAACAGGACCATCAGCCCCAGCAGACTCGCGGCGTGTCCTCCCGGTGCCACGGCCGCGATCAGGAAACCGACGGAATACACCATCAGCGCGCACAGCAGGAACGCCGCCACCGGCCAGGCCGGGTTGGCGGGCAGGTCCAGGCCGAAACCGAGCGCGCCGACGCCGACGATGACCGCCGCTCCGGCCAGGGCCATCGCAAGCTGCGCCGCCACCTGGCCGATCAGGACGGCGAGCGGGCTGATCGGCGTGGCCTTCAGGCGGCGCAGCACCTTGCGCTCGCGGTAGACGGCCAGCACCTCCGGCAGCGCGGCGATACCGCCGATCGCCAGGATCATCACGATGTAGCCGGGCACAAGCGCCTCGGCCCGACCGTCCTCGCCGCTCTTGCCGCCGTCGCCGCCGTTGATCACCAGCAGCATCAGTGGAAACGCCACCATGAAGAACAAGGCGGCCGGATCTCGGGTCAGCAGCCGCAGTTCGCTCAACGAGAGCTGCGCGACCCCTCTCATCGTCCCTCCCGCATCAGCGCGAGATACGCCGCTTCGAGCGAGTCGAACCCGGCGTCCGCCGTCAGTTGTTGCGGGCTGCCCATCGCGCCCACCCTGCCCCGGGTGAGCACCACGACCCGGTCGCACAACGCGGCCACCTCGTCCATGAAGTGGCTGACCAGCACCACCGTCGTCCCCGACGCCCGCAGGTCACCGATCAAAGTCCAGGTGTCCCGGCGCGCGATCGGGTCCAAGCCGGTGGTCAGCTCGTCGAGCACCACCAACTCGGGCGCGCCGATCAGCGCCAACGCGAGCTGAACACGCTGCTTCTGACCGCCGGACAGCTTTCCGAACGCCTGGTCGGCGATCGGGGTAAGCCCCCAACGTTCCAGCACCGCACGCCAGTTGTCGGGTCGACGGTAGAACGCCGCGAACAGCCGCAGCGCCTCCGCGACCCGCAGGCCGGCGGGCACCTCGCTCTCCTGGAGCTGCGCGCCGACCCGCTCGGCGAGTTCCCGCCGCCGGCGTTCCGGGTCGAGGCCCAGCACCCGCACCTGTCCGGCGTCGGGCCTGCGCAGCCCGATCAGGCATTCCACGGTGGTCGTCTTGCCGGCGCCGTTGGGCCCGACCACGCCCAGGATCTCCCCCTGGGCAACGGTGAACGACACCCCGTCCACAGCCGTGGTCGCACCGTAAGACTTGCGCAGACCGCGCACTTCTATCGCTGTCATGTCTCCAGGCTGCTCCGGCGTCTCACCCCGCACCATCCCCCGGGAAGGCGTGCGGCATCCTCCATCGGAAGGAGGTGCGGGCCCTCGCCGACGGCTAAGTTGGCGACATGAACGACAGCGGCACCGCCACTTCGGTGCACTTCACTTTCGACATCCCCTGCGTGTGGTCCTACTTCGCGTTCACCCGGCTCCAACGAGCCCTGACCCGCTTCCGCGTCGAAGGCGGACGCGCCGAAGTGGTCTTCCATCCCTTCCAATTGGCTCCCGAGGCGACCACTGAGGGCGAACCCAAGGTGGAGGTGCTTCGCAAGGCGTTCGGCATCGACCCCGCGCAGGCCATAGCCGAGATCACCGAACTCGCGGCGGCCGAGGGCCTCGTTCTGCGGCATGAGAAAGCGATCTTCTCCAACACCTTCGATGCGCACCGTCTTGTCGCCCTCGCAAGCGGCCAGGGCCTCGGGGAGCCGATGGTCGAGCGCCTCTTCCGCGCCCACCACACCGACGAGCTCAACGTGGCCCATCCCGATGTCCTGCGGAACCTCGCGTCCGAGGTCGGTGTCCGCTGGAGCGATGAAGGAGCCGCCGAGACCCGAGCCGAGCTCGACCGGGTCCGCCGCTCGGGCGTTCGCGGGGTCCCCGTCCTCCAGTTCGACGGCCGTCCCGCGAGCAGCGGCGCCCTCTCCGAACAGGACCTCCTGTCCGTCCTCACCAACGCCTGACCCCTGAGAAAGGTGCATCACCGTGACCGCTCGACCCTCCGTGTACGGCCCCGCGGTCTCCGAGCAGGACCGGCGCGATCTGGAGCAGCTCGTCGCGCAGATCGAGACCGGCTTCAACCGGAAGGACCCGGCCGTGATCGACGGACCCTTCAGCGACGACGCCGTCGTGATCGTCCCCGACGGCACGGTCCTGCGCGGCTGGAGCAACCTGTTCGAGTACCACACGGCCCGGCTGAACGGTCCCGTCACCGGCTGGACGACCCGCATCACGACGACGGACATCTCGTCCCCTGCCCCCGACCTCGCGATCCTCCACCTTCGCCAGGACACCACTACTCCGCAGGGAGCGTTCGCCAACCACGGCACGGCGGTAGCGGTCAGGAAGGACGGCGCGTGGTGGATAAGCGCCATGCAGAACACCAATGTCGCCTGAGCATCCGAGCACTGTGTGCCGCGGTCAGAGTTCGAAGAAAGGATGAACGAAGACGGCAGCGAGGACGGCGCCTCACCGGAGCTGTGTGACCTGCAGGGAAGGTGGTCACGGACGGCAGCGAGCTGTATGCGCGCGTCCGCGATCCACGCCCATGACGACCGGTATGGCGGCGAGCGCCTGGTTGTGGCCCGCTCGCAGGAACACATGGCGGCGCCGGTCGAGCAGTTCAGGGCGAGGCCGTTCGTGGACGCCGAACTGTGGGCGGACAAAATCGCTGAAGACGGCGTTCGCGGTGCCGGGCGCAATTCCCGATGCGACCGGCACCGGGACTGCGACAGAGTGAGCGCCATGACCGACACCTGGACCGGCTCGACATACGACGCGCGAAGCGACGCCCAGCACGCCTGGGGCACCGATGTACTCGCCCGCCTGGACATACCACCGAATTCGACCGTGCTGGACGCCGGTTGCGGCAGTGGACGCGTGACGGAGGAACTGCTGCGCCGCTTCCCGTCGGTCTCCGTGGTCGCCGTCGACGTATCGGAGAGCATGCTGAGCCAGGCGCGGACCCGCCTGGAGCCGCAGGAAGACCGCGTCGTCCTGCGCCGAGTCGACCTGGAAAGCCGGCTCCCGTTCGAGGACTCCGCCTTCGACGTCGTTCTCTCGACGGGTGCCCTGCACTGGGTGCGCGACCATGCCGCGTTCTTCGCCGACACCGCCCGCGTCCTGCGCCCGGGCGGGCACCTGGTCGCGCAGTGCGGCGGCCACGGCAGCCTGGCCCGAGTACGCGCCATCCTCGCCGACCTCGGTGTCGACACCTCCGGCCACAACCACTACGCCACCGCCGAGCAGACCACCGAACGACTGGCCGCCGCCGGATTCACCGGCGCCCGGGCATGGCTCATGGACGCACCCGTGCCCTTCGACTCCGCCGGCGCCCTGGAGGACTTCCTCCTCCACGCCGCGCTGGGCCCCTACCTGACCGACCGGACCGAGGGCGAACGCCGCGACCTGGTCCGCACCGTCTCCGCGCGCCTGGAACGACCGGTACTCGACTTCGTGCGTCTGAACATGACGGCAACCGCCTCGGGCATCGCCTGACGATCTGGACTGCCCGGAGCCGCGCCGGCTCATCGAGGCGGACGGTGTCGTGCTCCCGGACCTACGAGGAGCCAAGTAGCCGCTCGAAGCCCTCGATCGCGACGTCGGGTCGACGCACCTCAGAACATGGGTGGTCGCTATGACAGCGCCGGGTCGAGTCGGTACGCCGTGCTCGTACCCGGCTCCACAGGGATCTCACCCCGGCGCAGGCCGGCGTAAGCATCAGCGAACTTCAGCAGGACACCCGACCGGACCACACCGCGCGGCATCCGCGACGCCATGGTGCTGCTCGTCGACTTCTTCATGGCCGGCCGCTCGTCCGAACCGGCCGGGCTCAACCTGCACGACGTCGAGGAGATCCGCGGCGGTCTGCTCGACGAGCAGACCGGGGAACTCGTCGAAACGGAAGCTCTGTTGGTACACACCCGGGTGTCCAAGACGGACGTGCGCGCCACGGGCGTCGTGACCCGGATCCTCGCGCAGCCCGACACGCACCTGTGCCCGGTCCGCGCGATGCGGGCCTGGCGCGCCGTGCTCGATGAGCACGGACAGGATGTTCCCGGCCCGCTGGTGCGCCGCATCGACAAGCACGGTCGCATCGGCACGGACGCCGGCGGACGCCGCCCGAAGGACGCGCGCCGGGCGGGCGGCGTCACCGCCGAGACCATCCGCACCACCATGCCGCCCAGCTACCCGTTCCGGCAGAGCCGTGCCGCGTCGAACTGACCGGTCCCGACGGCCGAACCCGGGCATGGGGCCCGGAGAACGCGACGCAACGGATACAGGGCAGCGCCCTCGACTTCTGCCTCCGCGTCACCCAGCGCAGGTCCCGAGCCGATACCGACCTCACCGCGCACGGTGAGGACGCGCAGACGTGGCTCGACAACGCGCGCGTTTTCCTCTGAGCAGGAACTCCTCGGCTGTTCGTTCGCTGCGCCGTCCGGCCGAGCCGGTCCGCGCGGCACGATTACCGTGGGCGAGTGGACGGCGATTCGGCTGCGGGTGTCGAGAACGGGGCGGCGTCTCCGTCCCAGGGACACAGTGGCCACGAGCGGCCGCGCGACAGTGGAGGACGACAAGTCATGGACCCCAAGCAGATCGCACAGGAGCTGGCCGACGCTCACGAGCTGTTGAGCCGGGCGTCGATGGCGCGACTGGCATACAACGGACTCGACGGGCTGCCACGTGTCATCCCGATCGGGATCTTCTGGACCGGCGACGAGATCGTCATGTCCACCGCGGCCACGGCGCCCAAGGTGGAAGCGCTGTCCGCCCGCCCCGAGGTTGCCCTGACCATCGACGCCGGCGACAGCCCGGGCTCGGCCAGGACACTGTCGGTGCGCGGCGTCGTGCACCTCACCATCGTCGACGGCGTGGTTCCGGAGTACCTCGCGGCCGCGCGGAAGAACTTCGACCCTGAGTACGCGGCCGAGTTCGAGCGGAACTGCCGGGCCATGTACGACCGGATGGCGCGTATCGCGGTCGAGCCGAAATGGGCACGGTTCTACGACTTCGGTACCGGCCGAGTGCCGCGGTTCCTCGCCGAACTCGCCGAGAAGTCGAGCTGACCGCGTCGCCACGGAGACTTCGACCGCTCACTCCCGGCGTGTCCTCCGGTAGTCCGGTCAACGACTCGATGCCGTCGACCGACACACACGACCGCCGATTCCGGAGACCTCGGACGCGGACGATTCCGCCGCCCGCTCGGACCGGGCGCCGGCGGACAGGGCCCATACGTCCGGGCCAACCGCGTCCACAGCTCCGAGTCGGTACCGCTGCCGAGGCCGGTGATCCGGGCGGCGCGGGCCGACCCGGTGGGCGTCGACCGGTGCGCCGGCCCCGTCGGCTTCGGCGAGGGCCCGGGATGGGCAGACGAGCGAGGTGTGCCCGCCCGTGTTCTCGATCGGGCGGTCGGGTCGCACAAAAAGCGCCGAGCCACGACGGCGCAGCTCGTGTCACGATGCTCGGCATGTCTGGTCGCGCACTGAGCTTCGGGATGAGAGCGGAAGCATACGAACGCTTCCGGCCGGGGTATCCCGTGGAGCTCTTCGACAGGGTGATGGAGTACGCGGGTCGGCCGATTCGGACTGCCCTCGAGGTCGGCGCCGGGACAGGCAAGGCGACCCGCCTGTTCGCTCGACGGGGAATCGCGGTCACCGCCACCGAGCCCGACGGAGACATGCTCGCCGAGTTGCGCAAGCACGTTCCGGCGAGGGTCAGGACGGTGCGAGCCGCGTTCGAGGACTTGCGACCGGGCGAAAGCTATGGGCTGGTGTATGCGGCGGCGGCGCTGCATTGGACGAACCCGGAGGGTCGGTGGTCACGCACGGCCGCGCTGCTGGAGCCGGGTGGCGTGTTCGCCTCGTTCGGTGGACCGGTGCAACCGGCCGACCCCGCCGTGGAGGAAGCCGTTCGAGCGGCCCGAGCACCGTTCTTGGAAAGCGACGGGGTTCCGTCCCCGGACGGGACACCTCCGGAGCATGACATGCAGTGGCCGGGTACGGAGCTGCAACGCTCCGAGTGGTTCACCGATGTTCGGCAGTCCATGATCGGACGGCGCTTGACGATGAGTGCTCGCGACTACATCGGCCAACTCTCGACCATATCGGCCTATCTGATATTGCCGGCCTCGGAGCAGGAGCAGGTTTTTCGGCAGATCATGCGGGTTCTGCCCGAGACGGTGGAGATTGCCGCCGACATCACCCTTCATCTCGCCCGTCGGCGCTACGCGCAGTAGCGCGGACAGAACCGGACGTCCGCCTCGGTGACCGGTCATCCTTCCGGACCGTCCGCGGAAGCGATCGCGGCATCCGCCGGGGGCGGGCACGGATTCGGACATGTGGATTCAGACATGCAGGGTGGGGCGGTAGACGAGTTCTTGGATGTGCCCGTCGAGTGTCCGGTGCTCGATCAGTTCGAGGTCGAAGTCGGCCGCGCCCCGGAAGATCGGGTCCAGCCCGGTCCGACCGGTGATCACGGGGAAGAGCGTCACCTGGACGCGGTCGACCAGACCGGCGGCCATCAGCGCCCGGTTCATCGACAGGCTGCCGTGCGAGCGCAACGGTACGTCCGACTCCGCCTTGAGCCGGGCGACGACATCGACGGCGTCGCCGCTCACGACGGTCGCGTCCGGCCAGTCGAGGGATCCTTCCAAGGTGGTCGACACCACCGTCGCGGGCAGGCTCCTCATCCGCGTGACCCACGGGTCACGCACCTCGGACTCCTCGGTACTCGATGCCCACATGCGCGCGAACGCCCGGTACGTGTTGGCCCCGAACACCATCCGCTGGTCCTCGCCGTAGAGGGCGAACCGGTGGTCGAGAAGCTCGGGACCCTGCTTGCCCCAGTAGCCGGTCCAGTCGCCGCCGGCCGCGCCGAAGCCGTCGAGGCTGGAAAAGACGTCGAAGGTGTAGGTGGCGGTCATGACGCTCTCCTCGAGTGCGGTTGATCGCGTGTCGGAAATGGAGACCGGCGGCAACGGCGAAACTCATCGCCCCACCGCACGCACCACCGGCCGTGCCGAGGTCGACACCGGAACCGCACCGGTTCCCCGTCGCTCCCACCCTCACTCCCGGCATCGCCGGAGATCAGGGCTGGTCGCACCGCAGGCGGGTCAGTGGGGCACACCGAGGCCGTCGAGGACGATCCGCAGGACCCGGTCGACGGCTTCGCCCTCGTCGGGCGTCGCCACGTGGGCGAGGGCTCGGACCAGGGTGGACACGTCGTCGACGGTGGCGTCCGGGCGGGCGGCGCCGGCGGCCTGGGCGCGTTCGAGGACCGGTCGGATCGCGTCGAGGAAGCTGTGTGCCGCTGCGTCGACCGCCGGCCCGGACCGGTGATGACGATTGTGGTCGAGGGCGTCGAGGGCGTCGAGCGGGGAGTGCGAAAGCCCGTGTCTTGAGTCACCGCCACGATCGCGACGGCAAGGACGCGCCGCGCCACGGGTGCCGGGTCGGGCCGGGCCGCGTTCCGCGCCTCACGACGGCGGCGGCCGACCCAAAGTCGACCGGTACGCGGCGCGGCGCCGACCGTCCCGAGCCTCGTATTGCCATGCGCCTGTTGTCGTGTCGGTGTGACCGGTCATGATGTCGGGGGCCGTCGTTGCTGCGACCGGCCATGTTCGCCGCAGGGTGGTGGACACGTCGGCCCGGCCTCCGTCACCGGGGGTCGGGCCGACGTTCAAGGAGCAGGACTCGGGAATCGGGCAACCGGTCCAGGTGCGCGCGGTTGCGGAATCCCCGTGCGCAACGTGCCGTGCGGCGGGCCGCGGAACGCGAGACGGTGCGCTGGGTGATGGGGGCACGGATCATCGGTCACCGATCACCGGCGAAAGAGTTCGGGCGAACCCTCGACGTCACGACCGCCGGCGACTCGCGCGGGATTTCGGTTGTACGAAGTCACTTCTCGGATGCGAGTCACCTCGGTGGTGGCCGGCTCGGTGGCGGGCTTGGTAGTGCCGACCTCGGGTCACAGGCCCGCGTCGGCCAGGTCGGGGTTGTCGGCGTGGTTGCGGCGGGCGTCGAGTTCGTCCTGGGCCAGGCGGAGGAGGCGTTGGCCGGTGCGTTCGCTGACGCCGAGGCTGCGGCCCACGGCGGCGCCGGTCAGGTCGGCTTCGGCGGCGAGGAGGGCGGCGAGGCTGAGGACTCGGGGGTCGCGGCGGGCGGCGGTGGTGAGTGCCGCGCCGTCGGCGACGCGACCCTGGAGTGCGATGTCGTAGTCGATGGAGGCGGCGGAAGACGATTCGATCGGGTCGCGGGCGGGCGGCTCCGACGGCGTGTCGGGTGTCGCCGGTGCCAGCGCGGAATTGGCGTCACCGGCCGCCGACTCGGCCGGAGACGACCGGCGTGACGGTGTGACGTCGGGTTCCGCGCGGCGGTCGGCGGGCGTGGCGGGCATGTCCGGCAGTGTCGGTTCCGATGGCGGCCGGTGTGCGCCGCTGCCGGAATCGGCGATGGGCGCCATGTCGCCTGTCCGGCCACGTGGCGCCGCCACGGCGGATGTCGGGTCGCCGGGCGCCGCCGTGTCGGGGTCGGTGTCGTGTCGGGTGGCCCGCCCGTGGCGGGTGGCACGAGCCGGCACGGGTGTCGCCCCCGTACCGGACCCGCTCGCCGCCATGTCGGGTCGCACCGCTCCCGACGCGCTCACGGCGCCGGCGGCATCGCGCGGCCGGCGGCCAGGGACGTCGGGCGAACCGGCACCCGCGTCCGGGGACGAACCCGCCATTGCGGGCGACCCGGCGGCGCCGACCTCGTACCTGTTCGGAGCGGCCGGCGACATGCCCGACGGGGCAGGTTGCGGAGTCCCCTCCCAGCGCACCTCGGCCGTCGCGCGATGGTGCAGGTCACCGACCTCCCACGACCGGCCATCCACCTCCGCACGCACGCCGGCATCGGGCAGTCGCCCCTCGGAGGCCACCGCGTCGAACCCACGCCCTCCCCCGACACCCGGACCCGGGCCCAACACCGAACCCGACCCCGAACTCGCCCCCGAACCCGACGACTCGCCACCGGCATCCCGCCTCGAGGCGACAGGACGCGTGCCGGCGACACCCGACACGCGGTCCGGCTCCAGGTCCTCGGACCAAGCACCCGCCATGTGGTGACGCCTACCTCCGCCACCGAACGACTCGGGCCCCGCCATCGTGTCGGCCCCCACCACGGCACCCGACACGTCCGCGTCCGCATCCGCAACATGCCGACGCGCACCCGCCACCGTGCCCCGAGGTGCGGCCGTGTCGCCGGACACCTCGGCTTCCGCGACGTGGCGGCGCGTACTCGCGGACTCCGGCCACGTCCCGAGTTCGTCGCCGTACACGCCTTCGCCACCGGACGACCCGACCTGTGCCTCGTGGGGCGCGTACGCGTCGCCGTACGCATTCGTCCCCGCCAAGTGCCGACCGTCATCCGCAGGTTCCGGCCCGCTCCCCGGCTCGTACGCACCGACAACGGCCGACAGGTGCGGCTCACCTCCGCGCGGCCCGGCCATGGCGCCCGACTCGCGGTGGCCCGCGCCGGGCGCGGGCGGCCCGATCCGCGCACCGGGAGGCAAGCCCTCGCCGTCCGGCGGCGTCGCCATCTCGGGGGCCCAGCTCACGGCGGCCGGTGCGGACTCCGCCGCACCTTCGCGACCTGCGCCGAAGTCGGGCTGTGCGGCCGCCGGACCCGGGGGACGCTCGTACCGAGGTCCGTGCCCGCTCGGCGAGTCTCCGCTCACGCCTCGGGTCCGATCTCGGTCATCCGAATCCCCGTCGCCCGCCTCCGCCCGACGCGGCTCGGCGGCTCGCGGCGCCCCGCCCCCGGTGCCCGGCGACCGGGTCGAGCCCCCGGCGCCCGCCGAAGCCATCGCCGCTTCCCGGGAGCGGCCTTCCGGGCCGCGCGGCCCGTTCGGCGTGCCTCGGGTCGCCGCACCGCCGGCACCGAGAGTCGCCGGACCCGAGGCCCTCGGCAACCGGGCCCCTGCCCCTCGGCCCGACTCGCCGCCGCCCGGCCAGGTGGCCACCACACCGTCACGCGGGTCCCCGGCATGGGCCGACCCGACCGTCCCGCCGACGAGCAGGTCGCCGGTCCCCGACCACCCGATCCTCGTCCCCTGCTGCTCCATCTCCGCGTCTCCCCCGACCGCGGACGAGGACGAAGCCGCAGCCGCGCCACGGCCCGAGCCGTTCGCCCCCGGCGACGCGGCAGTCGTGGCGCGCTGCAAAGGCTCGTCCCCCGACGATCCGCCGTCCATGGACGAAAACCCGGCCTCCGGCTGAGCGCCCGCGCCGGCGCCGGCGGAGACCGCGACGCCGGCAACCCGGCGCGTGGCGGTCGGATACGGGTGCGCTTCGCCGGCCTGCGGGTGCGTGGGACCCGTGCCGAGGTGCGGCCGGCCGCCGCGCTGCCGAGGGATGGCGGTGGCGTCCGGGGCGGGCCAGGTCATGTTCGCGAGCCGACCCACGTCGACCAGGATGCGCAGTTGCGGCAGGACGGCGGCCTCCACCTCGGCATCGGCCAACCGGACGCGCGCCGCCGTACGCTGCGCGAACGCCTCGGCCCGACGGTACCTGCGCTCGGTCCCGCGCTTGGGGCGGGAGACGCCCCCGTCCACCAGTGCCGCACGGGCCTCGGTGGCCTGGCGCAGGCGGTACAACGCGCGTGCCGCGCGGCGCTCACGGACACGTTCGGTCGCGTCGGCCGCGCCGAGGTGTTCGTCACCCGCCAGCTCGGCCAGGACCAGGACACGTTCGATCGGGTGCAGCCAGCGGATCAACCCGATCCGGCGATCGGCGCGTTCGGTCCGTGCGTGCCGCTCCTCGGCCAGGCCCAGCTCCCACAACACCGCCGCGATCGGCGCCCAGATGCCGAGCGCGAACGCCTCGCCGAGGTTGTCACCCTCGCTGGCCGACATCGACGCGGACAACAACGCCAGGACCCACACCAGGGCCCCCGACAGACCCGCCGCGGCGCCCCGCGACGCCCGCCGGCGCGCTCGAAGCGCACACACCACGGCCGCGAAGTCCAGCGCGACGAACGGCAGATACGCCCACGGGCCGTGCAGTCCCATGACGTCCCGGCCGAACTTGCCGAGTTGGGCCGCCGACAGGCCCGCCGCGGCTGCCGCGACCGCCGCCGTCAGCAGGTCCTCGACTCGCCTCCCGCGCCGGTCCCGGGTCGCGGAGCGGTCGCTCTCCAACGCCTTGCGGGCCTCCTCCGGCAGGGCCGCGACGCGGGCACGTTCGGCGATCGCGCGGCGGCGGGCGCGTTCGATGAGGACGATCGAGGCCAGCACGACGAGGGCTCCGGCCAGGTAGGGCCAGTGCCGGGACCAGTCCCAGCGCGCGAGGTCCAGCATGTCTGCGACAACTCCTTCGTCCCGCGCGCGAGGCACGGGTCCGAGTCGGGAAGTGCTCGTTTCGGTGGGTGGTTCGGGCCGCGGAGAAGCGAACGCCGGGTGGGCGATCCGACGGTCGGTGGGGGCTTCCCTCGGCGGCGGCGTCCTTCGGCCGGAGACTGGATTGCGGGTGAGGGACCGTCCTTCGGTGGAGGAGGCTACCTGCGTGGTGGAGGAACCCGGCTTCGCGGTACGCGGCTCGGCCTTCGGCGGCCGCTCCGACGTCCGGTCGGTGATCCGCGGTCACCTTCCGGAGCCACCCTTCGACAAGTCACCCTTCGAGATGTCACCTTCCGGGAAGTGACCTGCCGAAGCGGTCGGTGACAGGTGATCCACCACCGGGGACGATCCGATCAGGTGCCGCAGACATCCGCTCCGCCGACCCCGGGCCGGCATCCGCGCGTACGCCGGCCCGGCCGCGCGCCCGTCGCGTCGGCGGGACGCACGCACCGGCGGCCCTCCACCGCCGAGCACGCCCGGCCCGCCCCACGCGCTTGCCTCGTACTCGCGGCAAACGCGGAACACGAGAGGCGGAAGGCGGACAGCCGGCGGTCGGCGGCCGGCGGCCGGCGGCCGTACGCGGAAGGCACCCGCCCACGTGCGACGAAGGCAGGGCCGCCGAGTCCCGAAGGAGCACAGACACACCCCGGCGCATCGCAACGCACGTACGAGCGACCGCCCGGCCGCAACGACTCACCAAGTGAGTCCAATTGGACTCACCCGACGCCCATGCTCCGGCGGCGCGCAGCGTCTACGCGGACACCGCGCTCCGGTCCGCGCTCGATCCCGACCCCGCGTCGCCGTCCGGACGACCCGCGACTTCGGCTGCGCCCGGACCACCGGCACGGCCTTCGGCGTCGCCCTCGGCAAGCTCCAGCCGTGCCCGTGCCACCTGACGCTCCAGCTCGTCGAGGTAGGCCACCGCCGCCGCCCGATCCTGCCTGGCCAGCGTGCTCAGCCAGCGACGCGGAATGGTGTCCGCGGCCTTGGCCGTGTAGTCGACCACCCGGTCGCCGTCGGGCTCCGGCTCGATGCCGAGCGAGGCGAGGTAGCCGCGGACCTGCTCGACCGCGGCAGCCGGGGAGAACGCCTCGCCGACCGCCGCCACCGCGCCGCGCAACACCGCCGCCGTCAGCGGTACGGCTTCCGCCTCGGCGACCGTGCGGTACACCGTCACGGCGGCCTCGTTCCCGTATCGGCCCGCGAGCGGCACGAGTTCACGGACCTGCGCCTCGTTCACCGCCTTGAGGCCAATTGGACTCAATGCCTCCGCGATCGGCCAGGCCTGGATAAGCCGGTCCGCGTACCGGCGTTGCATGTCCCAGCGGTCGAGGCAGTAGTCCTCGAAGGTCTCGTAGCGGGTGCGGTACAGCCGCGCGTCGCGGACGATCTGCAATGCCTTGCCCGCTGCCCAGAACGCCACCCGCAAGGTCTCGATCGCGGCCTCGCACGCGGCCAGTTGTCGCTGTTCGTCGTCGATCAGGACCGGACTGTCGGACAGCGGCCGAAACGGCGCCGGCAGTTCCTTGGCCATGTCGGCGGCGGTCCGCAGTCGACGCGGCTCGGCGGCCGTCCTGGGAGTACGTTGACGGCCCATCAGATCGCCTGCTCGATCGCGAGGGCGAGCTTGTAGAAGTCCTCGCGGGCACGCAACGCGGTGCCGCTCTCCTTGTATTGGGTGACCACGAGTCCGCCCTCCGCCGCATGGGCGTGGATCTTGTATTTGCGAATCGGCTCCCGGGCCCTCGGGTAGCCGCGTTCGTCTATCCACGCCTCGACCCGGGCCCGGTCGGTCTCGCCGTCGCGCGGGTCCCACAGGTTGACCACCGCGATGTACGGGATCCCACGCGGCTTGAGCACCCGCTCGATCGTGTACTCGCTGGGCGACCAGCTCATGAACTCCGGCGTGATCGGTACCACCGCCAGGTCCGCGACCTCGAGCATGTCCCGCAGGGCGTCCGCCGCCGCGCCGTGCCCGAGCGGGTCGGTGGTGAGTTCGGCCTCGGGGTCGGTGTCCATGAATCCCGGGCTGTCCACGATGATCCGCGCGACCGCGGGATCGGCCTTCAACTCGGCGAGCATGCCGGGCTTGCCCTTGGTGGACATGTAGTCGAACGGCAGGTGTTCCTCGGGGACCCGGTCCGCCCAGTCCTCCATCGACCCCTGCGGGTCGATGCCGCAGGCGACCACGGGCGCGTCGGCATCGGGGTCGAACGGCCCGGTGGGAGTGAAGTTCTGGCCCTCGACGGCGGCCAGGTTCACCGCGATCGTACTCTTGCCGACACCACCCTTACGGTTGATGACGACCACGACCTTCGCTTTGGGTGGCGAAGTCGCTCTGCGGGCAAGGCTCATCTGGGACCTCCGTTGGCTTCCCCATCACGGGTACTCGGACGCCGCCCAGCATGCCAGAGCCCCGACGGGCAACCCCCCTTCGGGAGGTGCGACACTCCGCGAGGTCGACCACATCGGTGATTTCGGTCCGATACCGGGCGTTCCCACCCGATCCGACGGCCCGATCACGCGACCGAATCAGGCGACCGAATCAGGCGACCGAATTCATCGTGGCCAACGCCCGCCGCACCGCCGGACGACACCCGCCCGCCTCACCCGTGGAGCACCACCGAGCGGAGCCCACTCCCCGACGGAACGACCGGCGCAACGGCATCGATATAACGGATATAGAAGATCCGTAATAGGATCCAGGCCGCTACACTGCGGAGATGACGTCGCCGCAAGAGTCACCGACGCGACCCGCGACGGGGCGCGTCATCTTCCTGAACGGCACCTCCAGTTCCGGCAAGTCCAGCATCGCGACGGAACTGCTGCGCATCCTCGAACCCTCGCACTACCACCTCCCGGTGGACTCCTTCCACGCCATGCGTTCGAAGCGGCACATCGCGCCGGACCTCGTCCAGGCCGAAATCGACCGCACGGTCAGGGGCTTCCATCGCGCGGTCGCCGGCATGGCCGCCGCCGGGAACCACGTGGTGATGGACCACCTCCTCAGCAAACGTTGGCGCCTGCTCGACTGCCTGGACGTGCTGCCCGCCCGGGACGTGGTGCTGGTCGGGTTGCGCTGCCCACGCGCCGAGTTGCTGCGCCGCGAACAGGCACGCGGGGACCGGCCCTCCGGCCTGGTGGCCCTCCAGTTCGACCGGGTGCACGCGCACGGCGTGTACGACCTCGAATGCGACACACACACCTACAGCTCCGCCGAATGCGCCCGGCAGATCCGCGATTTCCTGCCGAACCGCCCGAGTCCGACCGCCTTCGAGCGGCTACGCCGGATGTTGCTCGACGAGTGAGCCGTGAGGCCGCCCACGGACCCGACCCCGCACCGGAACCGGCCCCGAACCTGCCTCCGACCCGGCCCCCGACCGGCACGCGAACCGGCATCCGACGGCGCTCGAAGCGCCCGCCCGGCGCATCCGATCGCGCCCTCCCGTACGTCCGTACCCCCCGCGTGCCGTCGTGATCATCGGTGCGCCACCGGGCCATGCTTCACGCCTTCTCGATCGTCCGATCGTCGGGAAAACTGCCATATGCACGTCGCGCCGACCGGGCCTCGGCCCGCCCCTGCGGCCGCGTGCGCACACTGCCGCGACCCGGGAGGAACATGTACGACGGGTGCTCGAGACTCGGTCGACCACGCGCGACCGATCCGCGACTACGCCGGCGGACCGGTACTCGAGCGAGGCCGCCCCGTACGTCCTCCGCCGGTGCCGAACTCCCGTCGCCGGTACGGCATGCGCCGATCGCAGACGCCCCGGCACAGCCATGTCGCGCAACCGCGAGCACGCGCCCATCCGCACAGGAGGCACCCGCATGACCGCCACCGACCTCGGCCTGCCCGAGGTGCCCACGCAGGTTCCGATCCGGCGCCGGTCGCGGCGGATCGACGTCGGCGCCGTACCGGTGGGTGACGGGGCGCCGATCAGCGTGCAGACCATGACCACCACCTCGACCGCCGACGTCGACGCCACGCTGCAGCAGATCGCGGAGGTCACCGCCGCCGGCTGCGACATCGTCCGGGTCGCGGTGCCCTCCCAGGACGACGCGGACGCGCTGCCCGCGATCACGGCGCGATCGCCGATCCCGGTGGTCGCGGACATCCACTTCCAGCCGCGCTACGTCTTCCAGGCGATCGACGCGGGTTGCGCGGCGGTACGGGTGAACCCGGGCAACATCCGCCGGTTCGACGACAAGGTCCGGGAGATCGCGACGGCGGCGGGCGCGGCGGGCGTACCGATCCGGATCGGGGTCAACGCCGGCTCGCTCGACCCGCGGGTGCTGGCCCGGCACGGCGGTCGGGCCGACCCCGAGGCGCTGGTCGAATCGGCGCTGTGGGAATGCTCGTTGTTCGAGGAGCACGGCTTCGGTGACCTGAAGATCGCGGTCAAGCACCACGATCCGCGCACGGTGATCGCCGCGTACCGGTTGCTCGCCGCGCGCTGCGACTATCCGCTGCACCTGGGCGTGACCGAGGCCGGGCCCAGCCTCCAGGGCTCGATCAAGTCCGCCGTGGCGTTCGGCATCCTGCTGGCGGAGGGCATCGGCGACACGATCCGGGTGTCGCTGTCCGACTCGCCCACCGAACAGGTCAAGGCCGGCTGCCACATCCTGCAATCCCTCGGGCTGCGTCCGCGCCGACTCGAAATCGTCTCCTGCCCGGGCTGCGGCCGACTCCAGGTGGACATCCACCGCCTGGTCCGCCGGGTCGAGGCGGCCTTCGACGGCTTCCCGATCCCGCTGCGCGTCGCGGTCATGGGCTGTGTCGTGAACGGCCCCGGCGAATCCCGCGAAGCGGACATCGGCGTGTCCTCCGGCAACGGCAAGGGTCAAATCTTCGTCCGAGGCCAAATCGTGAAAACCGTCCCCGAATCCCGGATCGTCGAAGCCCTCCTCGAAGCCGCCCAATCCCTCACACCCCCACCCCCGTAACCCCGCACCCTTCGGTCGCTCCGTTCGCGTGCCGGGGTCGCGCCTGCCCGGTAGCGTCTCGGTGCGCGGTGTGGGTGGGGTGGGCACGTCGAACGGCGCGCGGGGGGTCCTCGCGCCGGCCCGGTGTCCGCACCACCCGGGCGCGCCGGGGCGGGAGCGCGACGGTGGGCGTCGGTGGCCCGTGACGCCCCCGCACCCCGCATTCCCACCCCTGCATGCACAGGTCTTGCGTGATTATGCAAAATGATGACGTTGCCCGTACTAGTCTTGCGCGCATGGTGCGTCGACTTGCTGAGGTTGCGAAGAAGGTTGGAGTGAGCGAGGCGACGGTCAGTCGCGTGCTCAATGGAAAGCCGGGGGTGTCGGAGGGGACCCGGGCCGCGGTGCTGACCGCGTTGGACGTGATGGGGTACGAGCGACCCACCCAACTGCGCGGCGAGCGAGCGCGGTTGGTCGGATTGGTGTTGCCGGAGTTGCAGAATCCGATCTTCCCGGCGCTGGCCGAGATCGTGGTCGGCGCGCTCGCGCAACGCGGGTTCACGCCCGTGCTGTGCACCCAGACGGCGGGCGGGGTGACCGAGGCCGACTATGTCGAGATGCTGCTCGACCAGGCCGTTTCCGGGGTGATCTTCTTCGGTGGCATGTACGCGCAGGCCGATTCGCCACACGGCCACTACGCCCGCCTGGCCGAGCGCAACCTGCCCACCGTGTTGATGAACGCGGCCGTGGACAACCTCGACTTCCCGCGCGTGAGCTGCGACGACGCGGCCGCCGCCGAGCAGGCGATCGCACATCTGACGGCGCTGGGCCACGACCGGATCGGGATGATCCTCGGCCCGCCGGACCACGTGCCCTCCAACCGCAAACTGGCCGCGGCCCGGCTCGCCGTACACCTCCCCGAGGACCGGATCGAACACGCCCTGTTCTCCCCCGAGGGCGGCCAGGCCGCCGCCACCCGGCTGATCAATCGCGGCATCACCGCGCTCGTGTGCGCCAGCGACCCGCTCGCGCTCGGCGCGGTGAGGGCCGTGCGCCGCCTGGGACTTCACGTTCCGGGCGATGTGTCGATCGTCGGCTACGACGACTCCGCGCTGATGTCGGCCACCGACCCGCCGCTGAGCACCGTACGCCAGCCGATCGAGCTGATGGGCCGGGCCGCGGTCGAGTTGCTGATGGCCGAGATCGCCGGTACCCGGGTCACCCACGACGAGCTGTTGTTCGAGCCGGAGTTGGTGCTGCGCAAGTCGTCGGGACCGGTTCCGGCGGCGGGCCGAAACACCCCCGACGACCGCTCCACCGGGCCCACCACCAACTGAAAGGCAGCATTCTGCAAGGTGCCATCGAACGAACCACCGATCCCTGTCGCTAATTTGCGAAATCTCGTCGACATCTTGTAGCGCCGTGGTTCCCCGTGGTTGAGTGTGCAGCGCCACGCAGGGTCCGGATCGCACCTTCCCGGACGTCTGCGCCTGTTCGTTCCATCGTCGGGTTCCATCGAGTACCGACCGAGATCCGCACGGCCGCCTCCGGGCCATCTCGTGCTGCCCGCAAACCCCCCGCGGGCAGCCGACGACCTGCCGGCCGACGGGTCCCCACGGTCAGGAGGGCTCTTCAGATGCGCCAGATACGTGAAACCCGTCGCGCACGTCGGCTGCGCGACACCACGCCCAGGTACCGCAGATCCTCCGCCGTCCTCGTCGCCGCCGGTCTCCTGTTCGCCGGGGTCGCCTGCTCGGACGACTCCGGCGACAAGGCGGACAACGCCAAGGCCGACCCCTCTGGCGCCGCGAACACCACCGCGACCGGCGGCGGCAAGAAGGTCTCGATCACGGTCAACTGCAAGCCGCCGCGCACCGCCGAGGTCGACCGCAAGCAGTGGGAACAGGACGTGGCCACCTTCGAGAAGGCCAACCCGAACATCAAGATCGAGTCCAAGGACGCGTTTCCCTGCTCGGACCCGACCACGTTCGAGGCCAAGCTGTCCGGGGGTCGGATGGAAGACCTGTTCTACGTCAACTACACCAACGTGCAGACCGTGCTGGCCCGCGGCGGCGCGGCCGACATCAGCGCCCACATGGACAAGCTCGTCGCGGGCAAGGAACTTCGCCCCGACCTGGTGAAGTACTTCCAGGACGCCGGCGGCAAGACCTTCGGCGTACCGCGCACGAACTACTCGATGGGCCTGGTCTACAACCGCGCGCTGTTCACCAAGGCCGGCCTGGACCCGAACAAACCGCCGGCCACGTGGGACGAGGTCCGTGCCGCGGCCAAGAAGATCGCCGACAGCGGCGGCGGCGCGGTCGGCTACGCCGACTACAGCGCGAGCAACCAGGGCGGCTGGCACTTCGTCGCCGAGTTGTACTCGCGCGGCGGCACGGCGGTGTCCGCCGACGGCAAGTCCGGCACCGTGAACACGCCCGAGGGCAAGGCCGTCCTACAGACGCTGCACGACATGCGCTGGACGGACAACAGCATGGGCAGCAAGCAGTTGCTGACCATCGCGGACGTCCAGCAGATGATGGGCAGCGGTCGGCTCGGCATGTTCCTGGCCGCGCCCGACAACATCCCCACCATCGTCAACGAGTTCGGCGGCAAGCTCGCCGACCTGGGCATCGCGCCGATGCCGGAGGGCAAGGGCACCCTGGCCGGCGGAGACGGCTACATGTTCAACAAGAAGTGCACCCCCGAGCAGATCGAGGCGGGCCTGAAGTGGCTCGACTTCCTCGCGCTCACCCCGGGCAAGGGCCTGAACGACTGGGCCCGGGGCAAGACCGACAAGGAGCCGGTCGGACTGCCCGAGCCGGCCATCTGGACCGGCGGCGCCGCGAAGTCCAACGTCGACCTCAAGGCGGCCAACGCGAACCTGCCGGTGGAAAACTACGCGAGCTTCGCCGGCGCCACCGTCCCCGCGATCGCCGAACCCCCGAACGGCCAGCAGATCTACTCGATCCTGGACGGTGTGGTCTCCAGCGTGCTGACCAAGAAGGACGCCGACCTGGACAAGCTGCTCGGCGACGCGAACAGCAAGATCACCCAGCAACTGGCCAAGTAGCCCCGGCCCGCGAGCAGCGGTCACCACCGGGCCCTGTCCGCGCGCCCGACGGGCCGGCCGGGACACCACCCCAGCCCCGGCCCGCCCCCGGCGCTCGGCCCGCTGCCCGCACACCCCCGACACCCGGCCACCCCGGCCCACCTGCCCACCAGCCCACCAGCCCACCAGCGGCACCGGCACAAGCAGCGGCAGCGGCAGCGGCGACAAGCGACAGCAGCGAGGGAGCGCACGCCATGACAACCACGGTCGCGGTCTCCAAGCCGGACCCCCCGGGCCGGACCCGATGGCGACCGGGCGGCTCCCGAACCGGCCCCCGAGGCGGCCCCGCCTCCCACTCCCAGGGCCGAACCCGTCTACGCCGCGCGATCACCGCCAACCTCACCGCCTACGGATTCCTCGCCGGCGGCCTGCTCTGCTTCGCGCTGTTCTCCTGGTATCCGGCGATCCGGGCCATCCAACTGTCCTTCCAACGCACCGGCGGCCGGGCCGACGCGGGCACCGAGTGGGTGGGGTTCGACAACTTCACCACCGTCCTCCACGACCCCGAGTTCGCCGCCGCCTGGCGCAACACCTTCTACTTCACCGGGCTGGCCCTGGTGATCGGCTTCGTGGTGCCGTTCGTACTGGCCCTGCTGATCAACGAGATGCGGCACGCCCGGGCGTTCTTCCGACTCGCGGTCTACCTGCCGGTGATGATCCCGCCGGTGGTCACAGCGCTGATGTGGAAATGGTTCTTCGACCCGGGACCGGGCCTGTTCAACGAGGTGCTCCGCGCCGCGCACCTGCCCACCTCGACCTGGACCAACGGCGAGGACACCGCGATGATCTCGCTGGTCCTGGTCGCCACCTGGGCCAACATGGGCGGCACGGTGCTGATCTACCTCGCCGCGCTCCAGGGCATCCCCGGCGAGTTGTACGAGGCGGCCGAACTGGACGGCGCGAACCTGTGGCAGCGCATCCGGCACGTGACCGTCCCGCAGACCCGGTTCATCATCCTGATGCTGATGCTCCTGCAGATCATCGCCACGATGCAGGTGTTTGTCGAACCGTTCGTGATCACCGGCGGCGGACCCGGCGACTCCACCATCACCGTGCTGTACCTGATCTACAAATACGCGTTCGTCTACAGCGACTACGGAAGCGCGTGCGCGCTCAGCGTGCTGCTGCTGATCCTGCTCGCGGCGTTCTCCGCGCTGTACCTGCGGTTGACCCGGACGAAGGACTAGGGGGCCGGCGATGACGACCACGATCGGATCCGACGGCGGGCGCGCCGGCGCATGGGCGGATCGGCGCGCGCGTCGGCGGGCGGAGCGCGCGGCGGAACGCTCCCGACGCCGGGCCGGCGCCCAGGTACGCACCCTCGTCTCGCCGATGCGGATGCGCAGCAAGCGAGGCAGGATCACCTACTGGGTGGTCTTCGCGCTCACCCTGGCGGGCTTCACCGCCGCGTTCCTGTTCCCCATCTATTGGATGGTCACCGGAGCGTTCAAGTCCCCCGACGAGATGTTGCAGAGCCCGCCGACCTACGTGCCGAAGGAATGGCACGCGGACAACTACGCCGAGGCGTGGCGCCGGATGGACCTGGCCCGCTACCTCGAGAACACCGCGCTCCAGGCGGGAGGCGCGTGGTTCTTCCAGATCGTGCTGTGCACGACGGCGGCGTACGCGCTGTCCAAACTCAAGCCGGTGTTCGGGCAGATCGTGCTCGGCGCGATCCTGGCCACGCTGATGGTGCCCGCGTCCGCGCTGCTCGTACCCAAGTACCTGACCGCGATCGACGTGCCATTCGTCGGCACCAACCTGCTCAACACCCCGTGGGCGATCTGGCTGCCGTCGGTGGCCAACGCGTTCAACCTGTACCTGCTCAAGCGCTTCTTCGACCAGTTGCCCGACGACGTGTTGGAGGCCGCGTCGATCGACGGCGCCGGACCGCTGCGGACCCTGTGGTACATCGTGCTGCCGATGTCGCGGCCGGTGCTCGGGGTGGTGTCGATCTTCGCGGTGGTCGCGGTCTGGCAGGACTTCCTGTGGCCGCTGCTGGTCTTCCCGGACACCGACAAGCAGCCGATCAGCGTCGCGCTGGTGCAACTGTCCGCGAGTCTGCCGCTGACCTACCTGATCGGCGCGATGGTGATCGCGAGCATCCCGATGGTGGCCGTCTTCCTGGTCTTCCAGCGGCACATCATCGCCGGGATCAGCGCGGGCGGCGTCAAGGAGTAGACCTCCTCTCCCCCTCGCCCGTACCTCCTCTCCTCCTCTTCCCTTCCCCTCCCACCGAAAGGAACGCCGACGTGGCAGAGCACGGCCGACAGGGAGCACAGGCGGCACCGTGGTGGCGCGGCGCGGTGATCTACCAGGTGTACCCGCGCAGCTTCGCCGACGGCGACGGCGACGGAACCGGGGACCTGGCCGGTGTGCGCGAGCGGCTGCCGTACCTGGCCGAATTGGGCGTGGACGCGCTGTGGTTCAGCCCCTGGTATCCCTCGCCGATGGCCGACGGCGGATACGACGTGGCCGACTATCGGGGCGTGGCAGCGGAGTTCGGCACCCTGGCCGGGGCGGAGAAGCTGATCACCGACGCGCTGGAGTTGGGCATCCGCACCATCGTGGACATCGTGCCCAACCACGTCTCCAGCGAGCATCCGTGGTTTCGGGCGGCGATCGCCGACCCGACGGCACCCGAACGCGAGCTGTTCTGGTTTCGGCCCGGACGCGGCGAGCACGGCGAACTGCCGCCGAACAACTGGGTGTCCGAGTTCCACGGTTCGGCCTGGACCCGGTCCGGCGACCCGGACGGCACGCCCGGCGACTGGTACCTCAACCTGTTCGACTCGCGCCAGCCCGACCTCAACTGGGCCCACCCGCGCGTTCGCGCGGAACACGAGGAGGTACTGCGCTTCTGGTTCGACCGGGGCGCCTCCGGGGTGCGGATCGACTCGGCGGCGCTCCTGGAGAAGGATCCGGCGCTGCCCGACCTGGACCCGGACTCGACCGGCCCGCACCCCTACGTCGACCTGGACGGGCTGCACGCCATCTACCGTTCGTGGCGCGCGATCGCCGACTCGTACCCGGATCCGCGCGCGCTGATCGGCGAGATCTGGCTGCCGGACACCGAGCGCTTCGCGCGCTACCTGCGACCGGACGAGTTGCACACCGCGTTCAACTTCGACTTCCTGTCCTGCCCGTGGGAACCCGGCCGACTGCGCGCCTCGATCGAGGACACCCTGGCCGCGCACGCCCCGGTGTCCGCGCCCGCGACCTGGGTACTGGCCAACCACGACGTGACCCGGACGGTAACCCGGTACGGCCGCGCGGACACCTCGTTCCACTTCGCGACCAAGGCGCGCGGCGTACCGACCGACCCGGCACTGGGCACCCGCCGGGCCCGGGCGGCGGCGCTGCTCACCCTCGCGCTGCCCGGCGCGGTCTACATCTACCAGGGCGAGGAGTTGGGGCTGCCCGAGGTGGAGGACATCCCGGTGGCGGCGTTGCAGGACCCGATGGCCCTGCGCTCGGGCGGCACCTCGCCGGGCCGGGACGGCTGCCGGGTACCACTGCCCTGGTCGGGGGACGCACCGCCGTACGGCTTCAGCCCGGCACGCGCGTCGGGGCCGCCGTGGCTGCCGCAGCCGGCCGACTGGGCCGACCGGACCGCCGAGGCACAGAGCGGCGACCCCGACTCGATGCTGACCCTGTACCGGACCGCGATCCGGCTGCGCCGTGCGGAATCGGCGCTCGGCGACGGCGAACTGACCTGGTTGCCGGGGGCGCCGGCGCAGGTGATCGCGTTCACCCGGGGCGACCGGTTCGCGTGTGTGGTCAACCTGGGCCGGGACCCGGTGGAGCTTCCCGAACACGCCGAACCGCTGCTGACGAGTGGGCCATTGACCGACGACGGCCGGCTCGGGTCGGACACCGCGGCTTGGTTGCGATGGTGACGGAGGGCCCGGGCGTCGGTGCTTCGGCCGTTCGCGCGACCGCGATTCGCTCACCCCCGACAATCCGGGATCGGACCCCCGTGACCGCGTAGCGTGGTGTCCCACGACCACAGCGAACTGCGGGGGATCCTCCTCGCGGGAGGGCGAACCGCATGGCGTTGCCACCTGCCGAGGCATCCCCTTCCGACCCGATTCGGATCCTGGACGTCGCCGGGGACGAATACCGCCAGTCCTTCGAACTCTTCCTCGCCGGATCGGACGAGAAGGCCGTGACCCACGCCCATCTGAGCGCGCTGGTCGAACAGTTGCCCCGTCGTTCGGTCTTCGTCGACATCGGAGCCGGTTCCGGTGCCACCACCCGGTACCTGGGCCGCTACTTCGAGCGCACGATCGCCATCGAACCCGGCGAGTACATGCGTACCGCGCTGCGCCTCGCCTGCCCGGACGCGGAGGTGCTGGGCGAGCCCGTCGAAGCGGTGGAGTTGCCCGCCGTCGCCGACTTCGCGCTGTGTTCGCACATGCTCTACTACCTGCCGGAGCCGCGTTGGCTGCCCACGGTGCGGCGCATGCTGGGTTGGGTCCGACCGGGCGGTGAACTCGTCCTCGCGCTCCAGAATCCGGACAACGAGTGCATGCGCCTCGTGCGGCACTTCTTCGACGTGCGCTTCGACCTGACGGCGACGGCGAGCGCGCTGGTCGCGGCCGACGACGGCCTCGTCGAGGACTGGACCATCGAGACCCTGCCCGTGCGCTTTCGTGCCGACGACCTGGCCGACACCCTCGCGGTCGCCGAGTTCATGGTGAACGTGCCGGACCTAGCCTCCCGTGACCACCTGCCGAGCCGCAAGGCCCTCGAACACTACGTCCTGACCAACTTCGCCGAGCCGAACGACTCCGGCTTCTCCATCGGCCACGACCACGACATCGTCCGCATCCGACGATCGGCGGGCCCGTAAGCCCTACCGCCGCCGCAACGGCCAAAGGCGTGACACGTACGCCCCGGCAGAGGCGTCCGTCGCGCTCCGAGCCGGTGCGTCAGTTCGCGCTCACACCCGCGCCCGCCAACGCGAAGCGCACCGTGTGGGCCCGGTCCTCGGGGGCGACCGCCGTGCCCGTGCGCAGGTGGTCGTGGAGGGTGGCCAGGGTCAGGCGGTAGATCGCGAGGGCGTCGGCCGAGGGGTTCGGGGTCGGCGCGCCGGCCAACGCCTCGCGCAAGGGGCGGAGCATGGCCTCGATCGAGTCGCGTTGTTCGGTCGGGAAGAGGTCGGCCAGGCGGTCCTGGTGGGCGACGAACGGGCGCGTGCGGGCGGCCGCGATCGGGTCGCCGGCCTGGGCGAGGACGCCGTCGATCCAGGCGGCGACCTTCCCCGCGACGTCGGGCGCGCTCGACATCCGGTGGTCCAGGTACGCGGCCATCCGCCGCCGGCCGTCGTCGAGCATCGCCACGAGCAGTTCGTCCTTGGACCGGAAGTGCCGGTAGAACGCCTGGTTCGACAGTCCGGACTCGCGCATGATGTCGCGCATCGTGGGATCGAGGCTGCCGGTGCGCTCGACCACCCGGTACGTCGCGTCGATCAGCCGCCGGACCTCCTGTTCGTAGACCGCCCAGCGCGCCTCCAGCGGCCGGCGGACCGCGTTGCCCACCAGACCCTCGGAGTTCGCCGCCGCTTCGGTCCCTTGGAGCTTGTCGACCCCGTCGATCTCGTCCATCGGCGGTCCCCCCTTCGATTGTCCGACGCTCTTGTTTGTCGGAACGCTACATCATACTATCCGGAACAACGTTCTCAGACATACTCACTGTGTTCCGGATACACCCCGCACGGTTCTCCCGGGCAGAGAAGCGGCGAGGAAGGGGTCTCCATGCAGCGCGAGGTTCTACTGACCGGGATCGGCGGTCAGGGCATCCAGCTCGCCACCGCACTGCTCGCCGCGGCCGCGGTGGCCGAGGGCCGGCACGCGATGTACTTCGGGTCGTACGGCGGCATGATGCGCGGCGGCAACTCGGACACCACGCTCGTCCTCGGCGACGCGCCGGTCGAGAGTCCGCCGACCGTCGCCTCGGCCTGGTCCGGCCTGGTCCTGCACCCCGCACACGCCGGCGGCGTCTACTCCCGACTGCACGACGACGGCCTGCTCGTGCTCAACACGAGCCTGTGCGACCCCGGCGCGACGCCCGTCGTCGGCCGGCTCGTGCCCATCCCCGCCTCGGAGTTGGCCGCGAGCACCGGCAACCCCTCGGCGGTGACCATGATCGCGCTCGGCGCGTACGCCGCCGCGACCGCCGTCGTGGGCCTCGACACCCTCCTGGATACCGCCGCCGACGTGTTGCCGCCGTACCGAAGGCAACACGCGGAGGGCATCCGCAGCGCGCTCCGGATGGGACACGCGCATGCCGGACCGGCGCTGCGGGCCTGGCCGGTGTACGCGTGAGCGGCCGAGGCCCGGCGGCCACGCAGCCCGGCGAACCGGTGCTCAGCAAGGGCACCCTGGTGATCGATGTCGACGCCTGCAAGGGCTGCGACCTGTGCGTCGACGCGTGCCCGGTGGACGTGTTGCGGATGACCGTCGACGAGGTCAACGACCGGGGCTACCGCTATCCGCAACTCTTGCCCGGCTGCATCGCCTGCAAGGCGTGTTCGGCGGTCTGCCCGGACTTCGTCTTCCAGGTCTACCGGTACGACGAACCCCGCGACGAGACCGGAGGCGACCGCCGATGAGCAGGCCAGGGACCACGACCGACACCCGCCCGCCCGTACTGCCCGGCTCGGCCGCGATCGGCGAGGCGATGATCGCGGCCGGCTGCCGGTTCTTCGCCGGCTATCCGATGACACCGTTCACCGAGGTGCTCGAACACATGGCGGCCCGGCTGCCCGAGGTCGACGGCGTCTGCGTCAACGCGGAGAGCGAGTTGGAGGCGGTCGGGATGGCGTGGGGCGCCGCCGCCACCGGTACGCCGGCCGCGACCGGATCGACCGGGCAGGGCCTGTCGCTGATGCAGGAGTCGCTGGCCGAGATCGTGTACGCGCGGCTGCCACTGGTGGTGTTGAACATGGCGCGCGCGCAGGGCGACTACTTCCAGGCCACCCGCGGCGGTGGACACGGCGACTACCGGCACCTGGTGCTCGCGCCGTGCGATGTGCGCGAGGCGGTCGAGTTGACCCAATACGCGTTCCACCTGGCCGAGTTCTGGCGCAGCCCGGTGCTGGTGATGGGCGACTACTACCTGGCCCACACGCACGTGTCGGTCGACGTCCGGCCGCACGACTTCGGGCCGCTGCCCGCCCGCGACTGGGCACTGGACGGCTCGTCCGGCGGAACCGGCGCGGCCAGACTCGTCTCGCCGCTGTCCGACCGCAAGCAGCGGCACGCCGGCGATCGCACCGACGCCGGCTACGATCTGGCCGAGTTCTACACCCGGCACGGCGGCGCGATGGAACGCATGGTCGCCGAGACCGAACCCCGCGCGGAGACCGGGTTCCTGGCCGACGCCGAGGTCGTGGTGGTCGCGTACGGAACGCCCGCGCTGTACGTCCGCCAGGCCGTTCGCGACCTGCGCGCGCTGGGCCTGCGGGTCGGCTACGTGCGCCCGATCACGCTGGTGCCGTTCCCGAGCGAGATCGTGCGCGCCGCGGCGGCGGGCGCGCGGGTGGTGGCGGTGTACGAGAACAGCGGAGGACAGATGGTGGACGACGTACGCCTGGCCGTGCTCGGCGCGGCGCCGGTGCGGTTCATCGGCCGGCTCAGCCTGGACTCGTCCGGCTTCGGCATCGCGCCCGACCTCGATGTCGGTGCGATGCGGCGGCGGATCGAGGCGGTGTTCGAGTCGGCCGGGGACGGATCGGCACGGGCCCCGGCAGCCGATCCGGATCCGGCCGCCGACCGGGACTCGGCCGCCGACGCCCGACCCGCGGCGGACCACCGATGAGCGCCGGAACGCCGACGAGCGGCTCCTCGACCGGCGCGGCCACTCCGCCGGGCCCCGCGTGCGATGCCCGGTCCGGTCCCCGGCCCGGCCCGCAGCCCGCCGGACGCCGTGAGTTGCCCGTGCTGACCACCACCGCCACCGCGCCCACGTGCGGAGCCCGGCTCGTGCACGACTTCACCCCCGACCTGATCGACGTCGGCGCGCACCACCTGTGTCCCGGCTGCGGCGAGCCGATCGCGATGCGCTCGATGGTCGAGCAGGTACAGGAACTGGACCAGGTCACCAAGGCGATCGCGGTGTTCGGGATCGGCTGCTACACGGCCTACTCCAACAACCTCGACATCGAGGTGCTGCAAGCCCTGCACGGCCGGGCCCCGTCCCTGGCCACCGGCGTCAAGCGCTGCCGGCCGGACACCCTGGTGTTCACCGTGCAGGGCGACGGCGACATGGTCAACGAGGGCCTCCAGGAGGTGCTGCACACGGCGGCACGCGGCGAGAACGTCACGTGCTTCATGCTCAACAACGGCGTATTCGGAGAGACCGGCGGGCACATGACCGCCGCGACCGTGCTCGGCCAGCGCACCAAGAACACACTGGACGGGCGCGACGCGGCCGTACACGGCTACCCGATCCGACTCGCCGAACTGATCGCCGAACTCGACGGCGCCGCGTACGTCGCGCGCGGCGCGGTCAACGACATCGTCAACATCACCCGCACCGCCCGCATGATCAAGAACGCGTTCCGGACCCAACTGCGCGGCGACGGCTTCTCGTTCGTGGAGATCCTGACCATGTGCCCGACCGGCTGGTTCGTGGACACCACCGCCGCGCCCGACTACCTGGCGAACACGCACGCCGCGACGCACACCCTCGGCGTACTGAAGGACCGGAGGACATCAGCGTGAGTGACGCGCCCGAACCCGAGCGGACGCACCAGCCCGCGCCCGAACCCGATCGGCCGTCCATCGTGGTCGCCGTCATGTACCCCTCGGCCTGGGACATCCGGCCCGCGCACGTGCTCGCGGCCGACTTCGACGCGGTGCGCGCGCTCGATCCCCGGCTGGAGATCGTGGACTGCCGCTACGTCGAGCCCGAGCACCTGCGCACCGAGCGCGGCCGACCCGGCGCCGCGGCCCGCCCGGAACTGCGGCAGCTCGCCCCCGCGTTGACCGCCGACCAGCGCGACCTGCTGGCCCGGGCCGAGATCGCGCTGGTGGCGGACCTGCCGTTCGAGGTGGCGGACCTGGCACCGAAGCTGCGCTGGGTGCAAAGCTGCGCGGCGGGCAACGGGCAACTGCTCTCGGCGGGCCTGCCCACCGAGCGGATCCGGCTGACCACGGCGGCAGGGGTGAACGGTACGCCGATCGCGGAGTTCGTCTTCGCCCGGATGCTCGCGTTCTTCAAGCGGCATCGCGAGCTGGACGCGCTCCAGGACGCGCGGCGCTGGAAGCCGGCGTTCGGCGGGCTGATCCAGGGCCGGACCCTGGGCCTGATCGGCGTCGGCGGGATCGGGTCGCAACTGGCGCGCCGGGCCAAGGCGTTCGGGATGACGGTGCACGCGACGCGGCGGCGGGTGGAGGTGCCCGCCGAGCACGTGGACCGGCTCTTCCACCCGGACGACCTGCACGAGATGTTGGCGGGCTGCGACGCGGTGGTGTCCGCGGCTCCGGAGACGGCGGACACGGTCGGCACGATGAACGCCGCCGCGTTCGCCGCGATGCGCGAGGGCGCGTTCTACTGCAACGTCGGCCGGGGGTCGTTCGTGGTCGAGGCGGACCTGATCGCGGCGCTGCGCGGCGGCCGGCTCGGCGGCGCCGCCCTGGACGTGGTCGCGGCCGAGCCGCTGCCCGCCGACGACCCGCTGTGGGACGCGCCGAACCTGTACCTGTCCGCGCACTGCTCCAGCGCGGCCCTCGAACACTTCACCGAGGTCTTCCGGCTCTTCCGCGACAACCTGGCCCGGTACCTGGCGGGCGAGGAACTCCGCAACCGGATCGACCCGGACGCGGGCTGCTGAATCCCCGGCTGCCCATCACCACCACCGCCCATATCACCCCAGCGACCCAAGGACGGATCAGCAGATGAGCGACGAAACCGTGTCCGCGACGGGCGAGCCGGCCGCCGAACGCACCCTCGGCGGGATCGGTACCCGGGTGTTGTTCGAGGACGACAAGGTCCGGATCTGGGAACTCGAACTCGCCCCGGGCGCACGCAGCGACGCGCACCGGCACGAACTGGACTACTACCTGATCCAGATCGCGGGCGACCGGATCGCGGTCGAACCCGAACCGGACACCGAGGGCGAGTACCGCGAGTACTTCGCCGCCGACGTGGTTCCCGGCGTGGTCGTCCCGATGCGACGCGGCGGCGTGGAGACCGCGGTCAACGTCGGCGAGCAGCGGTATCACGAGATCATCGTCGAACTGAAGGACCGCTGACCCGGGTGGTCACTCCGGCGCGGAGCACCGACGAAAGGGTGTGGCAATGGCGCACGAGGGTCTGGTGATCGACGCCGTGTTCACGGGCGCGGCCCGAGCCGTCCCGGACCGGCCGGCGGCGGTTCTGGGCGAGGACGCGCTCACCTTCGGCGCCTTGCACGCGGCGGCGTCCGGCACCGTACACGCGCTGCGTGCGGCCGGCGTCGGGCGCGGCGACCGGGTCGCGTGCTGGAACCGGACCACGCTCGACGTACTGCCGGTGTTCGTGGCGCTGGCCCGGATCGGCGCGGTGTACGTCCCGTTGAGCCCGGGACTGTCCGCAGCCGAGGCGACCGCGACGGTACGGGTGGCCCGGCCCGCGCTGATGATCGCGGACGAGAGTGTGCCGGGCGCGGCGGTGGGGGCCGCGCTCGGCGTACCGGTGCTCGGTCTGGCGGAGGTGGCGGGCTCGGCGGATCCGGCGCACACCGCGCCGAGCGGCGGAGACGGCGGGAGCGGCGAGACCTGCGACGGTCCGCGTGAGGCCGACCCGCACGTGCTGTTCTTCACGTCCGGCAGCACCGGTCGGCCCAAGGGCGTGATCCTCTCCCACCGCACGAACGTGCTGCGCACCCATCCCGGTGCGCAACTCGAACCACGCGGCGCGATGGTGTGCCCGTACCCGCTGTTCCACATGGGTGCCTGGACGATCGCGCTGCAACAGTGGCAGGCGCGCGACACGGTGGTCCTGGTCACCCGGGCGGACGGCCCGGAGATCGTGTCCGCGGTGCGCCGGCACCGCGCGACCCGACTGAACTGCGTACCGGCGGTCTGGCAACGGGTGTTGGACACGCTCGCGGCGGAGGAGGGACCCGACGGCGGCACGCTGGCGACGTTGCGCTTCGCCGACACCGGTACGTCCCGCACCCCGCCGGAGTTGCTCGCGGCGATCGCCGAGGCCGCCCCGAACGCCGTGCTCCGCGTCTTCTACGGCTCGACCGAGGCGGGCAACGTGGCCGCGCTCGACGGCGTCGACGTGCCGCGCAAGCCGGGCAGTTGCGGAGTGCCGAGTCCCTACCAGGAGGTCGAACTCGGCGCCGACGGCGAGGTGTGCGTGCGCGGGCCGCTGCTGTTCGACGGCTACTTCGACGACGAGGCGGCCACCCGCGCGGTATTGCGGGACGGCCGCTTCCACACGGGCGACCTCGCGACGGTGGACGCCGACGGCTACCTGAGCATCGTCGGCCGGGTGGGCGAGCTGATCCGCACCGGCGGCGAAGCGGTCGCGCCGGGCGAGGTCGAGGCGGTGCTGCTCCGGGTCGAGGGGGTCCGCGAGGCGGCCGTGGTGGGCCTGCCGGACCCGACCTGGGGCGAACTGATCTGCGCGGTCGTGGTGCCGGCCGACGCCACGAGCCCACCCGACCTCACCACACTGCGCGCCGCCTGCGCGGGCCGACTCGCCACCCACAAACACCCGCGCCGAGTGGTCTACGTACCCGAACTCCCCCGCACCCCCGCAACCGGCCAGATCCTGCGCCGTCACCTGGTCGAACAGATCACGACGACCCGGGAATAGCTCCCTGGTCCCTGGATCCACCGTCGGTTCCCGTCAGTCTTCTTGCGTCGGGTCCTCGCCGCCCGGGCGTAGGCCGGCCACCATCAGGCGCAGGAGGTGTTCGGCCTGGGTCGGTGACACCTGTTCGCGCAGCCAGGCGGCCGCGTTCATCAGGGCGTGGATGTCCGCGGCGGTGACCTCGGCGCGGACCGCACCCGCGTCGCGGGCGGTGCTCAGCAGGCTCTCGGTGATCGCGGCCATGCGTTCGCACGCCTCGTGCAGTTCCGAGGCCTCGTCGTCGAAGCCCTCCATCAGCAGCGCGGCAAGGCCCCGGTAGGCCGCCGCGTGTACCGCGACCGCACCCATCCAGTCGGCGATGGCGGCCAACGGCGGCACCTGCTCCGGCAGTTCTTCGGCGGACTCGAAGAGGGTCGCGTGCCGTTCGCGCAGCAGGGCGGCGGCCAGGGCCCGCCGGTTGGGGAAGTGCCCGTACAGGGTTCCGATGGCGACTCCCGCCCGGCGGGCGATGCCCTCCAGGGACGCGCCCGTGCCCTGTTCGCGGAACGCCGTGTCGGCCGCCTCGAGGATGCGCTCGTAGTTGCGTTGCGCGTCGGCGCGCGGTCGGCGTGTTCGGGTGCCGCTCATCCACCTGCCCCTTGCTTATTCGAGGGTACCTCGACTTATTATTCCGAGGAGCCCTCAGTTTAGCCGAGGGTCCTCAGTCGAAGGAGCTGCACATGATCTTGGTTACCGGGGCCACCGGATCCATCGGCGGACATCTGGTCCGCCGACTCCGGGACCTACAGGCGCCGTTCACCGCACTGGTCCGGGACGCCGACAAGGGTCGGACGTTGGGCTGCCCGTACGTCGTGGCGGACTTCGACGATCCCGACTCGATCGCCGCGGCGCTGGTCGGGGTGGACCGGGTCCTACTCAACGGCGCGGGCGCGGTACCGACCGTCGACGGGGCGGCGCAGCCGATGGTGGCCCAACAACGGGCCTTCATCGACGCGGCCGGGCGGGCCGGGGTGACACGCATCGTCAAGGTCTCGGTCTGGCACGCGCAGCGGAGCGGCAGGCTCGCTCAGGGTGCGCACTGGGAGATCGAGCAGCACCTGAAGGCGTCCGGCATCGAATGGTCCCTTCTGCAACCCAGCGGCTTCATGCAGAACTTCCACACCGGGGCGGGCACGTTCAGCGCCGACGGGAGCCTGATCGCTCCGGCGGACGACGCTCCCGTCTCGTACATCGACTGCCACGACATCGCCGCGTGCGCGGCCGTCCTGCTCACCGAACCCCGGGGCGCGGGAGAGACGTTCGTCCTCACCGGCCCGGAGGCACTCACGATGGCCGAGGTCGCCGGGCAGTTGTCCGAGCTACTCGACAAACCGGTCCATGTCGTCGGGCTGACCCCGGACGACATGGCGAGGCAACTCGTGTCACAGGGCGTCCCCGAACGGTTCGCCGACGACGTCGCCGCCCTCTGGGCCGACGTCGGCACCGGCTCATTGGCCGCCACCACACCCGACGTCGAACACCTCACCGGCCGAAAGCCGCGCATCTTCGCCGAATTCCTCACCGCAAATCGAGCCCGCTTCCGCTGAGAAGCGACGCCGGTTCTGGTTCGATCCGGAATATCGGCCCGTCCGACACTGCCCTGGCGGTTCGGCGGTTCGGGTGGTCGGTGGGGAGGGTGGGGAGGGTGGGGTGTGATCGAGGTGGAGTTGAAGGCTCGGGTGGGTGATCGGGAGGGGCTTCTCGGTGCGTTGGAGGGGCTCGCCGGCGGGCGGGAGGAGGTGTATGAGGACACCTACTACGACGATGCCGGGCAGGCTTTGGCGCGTGGGGAACGGGAGTTGCGGGTCCGGACGGTGCGGGGCGCGGCGGGGATGATGTCCGTGTTGACGTACAAGGACGCGCCGGTCGAGGTGGTGTCCGGGTCGAAGCCCGAGTACGAGACGCGGGTCGGGGATGCGGCCGGTGTCGACGCGGTGTTGCGCGGGCTCGGGTACCTGCCGACGATTCGGTTCGAGAAGCGGTGTCGGAACTACACGTTCGAGCGCGGGGGTCTGCGCCTGTTCGCCTCGGTGGTGGAGGTTCCGGAACCGGGCGAGACGTTCGTGGAGGTCGAGACCCTGGTGGCGGACCGCGATCGGGTCGCGGCGGCACTGGCGGTGGTGCGGGCGGTCCTCGCCGACCTCGGCGTCGCGCGCGAGGCGCTCACGAACGAGTCGTACACGGACGCGGTGGCGGCGCGGAGGGCCGGCGCGCCCGGGGCCGATTCGCGGACCGGCGAGTGACGGGCGGGTGGGTCACGAGCGCTCGGCGGGCGCCGATTCGCGGTAGAGGACCAGGTGTTCGTGGTGGAGCACGCCGTCACGGATGTCGCCGGTGGCGGTGAAGCCGGTGTCGTCGACGTAGTCGAGGTGGGCGCCGGTGACGGTGTAGCTGCCGGTGTACGCGCTGTGTCGGGTGCCTCGGGCCTCGTCGTAGCGGCCGTCGGGGCGAAGTTCCCGGCGGATGTGGCCGTCGGCGGTCACCCACATGCCGATGACGTCGACGCCGGCAGTGGCATCGGCGGCTGCGGTCCCGTTGGATTCGGTGGTCATGCCGTACTCCGTGGCTCGTCGGTCTGCGGTTGGTTCGCCCGGTCTGCGCATGGGTCCGGGCCGAAGGCAGGGCGCGGAACTCCCGGGTACGCGACACCCACCCGACCCGAGGCCGGCCGGAGACAGCGCCGCGCTCCCGGGTGTACGACACAGACCCGGCACGAGGCCCGGGCCGGAGGCAGGGCGCCGGACTCCGGGTGTACGACACCCGCCCGGACGGAACGCCGCGCCGGGCGGGCCCGAAGGTGGCGGTGATCAGCGGACTTCTCGGGTTGTTTGCGTCTTGTTCGGTTAGTCCTTTCGGGTGTTGGGGCCCAATGGGGCTTCGGGGCCGGGCCCGGTGCGGTAGACAGGTGGACATGCCTCTGAAGACGCGTGCCGCCAGGGTCGGCTCGATGGATGTGAATCGCATGGGCCCGGTGGAGTTGCGGGTGTTCGCGCTGTTCGCCGCAGCGGCCGCGGCGGGACAGAGCATCACCATCCGCGAGGTGGCCGGCCTGGCCGGGCCCAACGGGCGCACGATCGGCTCGCGCAGCGCGATGAGCGTCGCCGGCGATCTGGTCGACAGCGGCCTGCTGGCGCTGTCCCCGCCGCTGACCGTGGTCGGCCTCGACGGGCCGATCGAGGTGTCCGTGGCCGGTCGCGGCCCGGTGGAGCCGACCGCCAAGCCGGTGCTGCCGCGCCCCTCGTCGCCGCTGCTGCCCGAGCTGCGCGAGCCGACCGCGCCCGATGCCGTTCCACCGCCGCGAGGCCCGCGCACGACGGCCGAGCAGCCCCGCGGGGCGAAGGAGACCCGCCGGCCGCGCGATCCGAAGGGGCCCAGGGACGGCGGCGAGCAGACGGGCCTGCGGCGCTTCGGCGTGCTCACCGTGCCGCCCGGGCTACCGGAGCCGTTGCTGGCCGAACTCACCGCGATCGTCGAGGGGTTCCGCGCGCATCAGGCCGGCGGCGTCGCGGACCTGACCGTCGTGGCCGAGCTGACCAAGCGCAAGGCGGCCGCGCTCACTCTGTGGGCCGACGCGCCGTATCCGCTGGGTACCGGCCTGGTTCGGGCCGAGGCCGACCGCGCTCGTCGGGCGTACGAGACCACGCTCCAGCAGTTGGCGCAGCAGCGCGGCATCCCGTGGGAGAGCGCGCGTCCCGACGCGGCGCCCGGCGGGCACTGGGCGGTGAGCGGCCTGGGCGAGCCGGTGCGCGGCGCGTTGACGTACATCGGCCGGACCGCCCCCGGCACCGCTCCCGTCGCCCGACTGCTCGCGCTGGTCTGCCTGTTGCGCGGAGTCGGCTCGGGTGTCGCCAACCTGACCGGCCCCGATCTGCGCGGCGTCTGCGGCAAGGAGGCCGAGCTCGCGGTCGGCGAACTGACCGCGTCCGGGTGGCTCAGCGTCGACGTCGAGGAGTTGCTGGCAACCGAGGAGGACCCGGTCGGCTGCGGCGTCCCCGGTGCCACCGGCTTCTCGCTGGGCAAGCTGCCCCGAACCCGGTCCTCGGGCTGGGTCGCCCGCCTGATCTCGCACAAGAAGCTGCGCAAGCAGCCCGCGCACGTACGCCTGGCCGCCCTCGGCATCACCGCCCACTCGGACGCCGACGGCGACGCCCGCGCGGAGGTGGCCTTCCTCGCCGACCTCACCGCGACCACCGCCGAGGAGGTGGCGGCCACGACCGAGACGCTCGTCGCGGACGGCTGGCTGACCGAGGCCGACGTCAAGGACGGAACGGTCCGGGGCCGAATCGCACCGGAACACCTGATCTACGTCGAGGCGCTCCGAACGAACACCCCCGTACAAACCCTCCAGGCCGCGGCCAAGGCCGCAGCCGCCGCACAAGACGCGGCGGCAACCACCGCGGTTTCCACCCCGTAGACCTCGAGTCGACCGCACAACCCGACCGCCTCGCCCCCCGACCCGGCGACGACGCCGGATCGGGGATCCGACGCGATGCGCGCCACCCCGGGCCTGGGCCTCCGGCCTCCGGTTCGATGGAGCCACCAACCGCCCTGCCATCGACTCGCAGGCCCACGCCGGCCGGTCGCCATCACCGGGTTTGCCCACCCGAGCCGGTCGCCACCACCCGGGTCGCCCGCCCTGCCCCGGTCGATCGGCGCGTTCAGCGAAGAGGATCGACCAGGGCCTCGCCAGAGGCACCCCTTCGGGCAGGACGAGCGAGTCCTCCGGCCCGGTGGGTCCAGGGCCCGCCCCTCATCGCAAGACCGACACACCGACAGGCGACCCCCATCGCCCCGGATCCCCGCGAAGTCCTCGACCGGGCGCCGGGGGCTGCGGTAGGCATGTCGGACCACCGCGTGCGAATCGGCCCACTCCACCGCCGGCTCCGGCGGTGCCTCCCGATCGAGCACGTCCCGACCCGGCACGTCACCGACCCCGCACGTCGTCCACCACGACCCCTCACCGTGCGCCGGCCGGGCGGGGACGAAGCGAACCTCAGCCCCGCGCGCCGGCGGAAGTTTGCCTGTCCGTCACCCGCGATCCGCTCCCCGGTCGGCGGCGGACCGATGAACTGCGGTGGTCCGAACACCTCCGCACGCCCGAACCACCCCCGTACGTGCGAACGGCTCGGTGCAGCACCCGAACCACCCCATCCGTGCGAACCCATCGCACGGGCGCTTCTCCCCACATCCGAAAGGGCTCCCCGTGTCGGCCTCCCCCCAGCCTCCCTCCGGCGTATCCCGCCGCCGCCTGTTCCAACTCGGCGCGGGCGGCGCGGGACTCGCCGTCGCCGGCTCGCTCCTGCCGCCGTCCGTCCAGCAGGCCCTCGCCTCCCCGCCCCGGCGCGGCGGGTTGAAGGCGATCAAGCACGTGGTCGTGCTCGTCCAGGAGAACCGCTCGTTCGACCACTACTACGGCACGCTGCGCGGGGTCCGGGGCTTCGGGGACCGCAACACGATCCGACTGCGCGACGGGCACGACGTGTTCGAGCAGCCGGGCGGTCCCGCCGGGCGGGTGTTGCCGTTCCCGGTCCGCAAGGCGGCCCAGGACGCGGCGAAGGACCTGCAGTACATAGGCGCGCTCGACCATAGCTGGGACGGCGGGCACAAGGCCTGGAACGACGGCTGGAACGATGGCTGGATCGGCGCCAAGTCGCCCGCCACGATGGCCTACTACGACCGCACCGACCTGCCGTTCCACTACGAACTGGCGGACACGTTCACGATCTGCGACGCGTACCACTGCGCACTGCCGTCGTCGACCTCGCCCAACCGCAACTACCTGGTCAGCGGCTACACCGGCTACGAGCCCGGCAGCAGCACCCGGCGGGCGATCGACAACGCCGCGTACTCCGAGGACAGCCACGCGGGCTACTCGTGGACCACCTACGCCGAGCACCTCCAGCGCGCGGGCCGGTCCTGGAAGGTCTACCAGGAATGGGACAACTACCAGGACAACAACCTGGAGTTCTACGTCTCGTTCAAGCAGGTCGCGCGCAAGGCACTGGCCGCGGCCGGCGACTTCAAGAGCCTGGACTCGTTCTACGGCAAGCTCGGCGGGCTGCCCGCGGCCGAGCAGGACGCGCTGCTGGCCAAGCTGGAGCAGGGCGTCGCGGCGCTGCCGGCCGCCGACCGGGTGCTGTACGAGCGCGGTCTGCGCCGCGGCCGGCCGCACTCGCTGGCGAACGCGCTGCGCGCCGACATCGCCGCCGGCACGCTGCCCGAGGTGTCCTACCTGGTGCCCTCGGCGGCCGACTCCGAGCACCCGAGCGCCTCCTCGCCGGCCGCCAGTGCGACGATCACCTACCAGGTGCTCGACGCGATCGCGTCCAACCGCGACATCTGGGACTCCACCGTCGTGCTGCTCACGTTCGACGAGAACGACGGCTTCTTCGACCACGTGCCGGCGCCGCGTCCGCCGGAAGAGGTCACGGACGAGTACTACAACGGCCGGCCGATCGGATTCGGCGCACGGGTGCCGATGATGATCGTGTCGCCGTGGACCGTGGGCGGGTACGTCTCCTCGGAGACCTTCGACCACACCTCGGTGACCCGCTTCCTGGAGACCTGGACGGGAGTTCGCGCGCCCGACATCAGCGCGTGGCGACGTACCGTGTCCGGCGACCTGACCGGCGCCTTCGACTTCGACCGGGCCCGCCGCTCGCACGTGCCGCCCCGGCCGGCCCCGGCCCCGGGGTTCACCTCGCGCTGGCGGCCCGCGCCGCCCGCCGACCAGAAGCTGCCCGAGCCCGAGCGCGGTCGCCGCCCGGCCCGTCCGCTGCCCTACCAGCCGGACGCGTCGGCTCGCGTGGACGCCGCCAAGCGCACACTCACCCTCGACCTGGCCAACGGCGGGCGATCCAGCGTGCACCTCCAGTTGTTCCCCTACTCGGGCGAGTTGCCCAAGCCCAAGCACTACGACGTGCAGGGCAGGCGCTCGGACACGATCGCGCTCAAGGGCGACCGCTACGACCTGACGGTGGTGGGCCCGAACGGTTTCCGCCGCGAGTTCGCCGGGGCCACGGCCGCGGCCGGCGCCGAGGTCACCTCGCGGATCCGCGCGACGGGCCGGGTGCTGGACCTGGAACTGGCCAACCACGGCAAGCAGTCGGTGACCTTCAGGCTCACCCCGAACGCGTACGGCCTCGGCTGCTCCGACCGCGAGCGCACGATCACCCTCAAGCCGGGCCGGGAGCGTACCGTGCACTGGTCGACGGGTTCGGCCGACGGCTGGTATGACGTCACGGTGACGATCGAGGGCGGCGACGGCTTCACCCGACGGCTGGCCGGCCACATCGAGAACGGCCGGGAGAGCGTCAGCGGCTGACAAACCGCCAGGTCGCGGCGGCGACCGGCACCATCCCGCACGTCCCGGCGACTTCCCCGCGCCGGGACGTGCGATCTCCGCTGCCGCCGCCGGCCGTCGGCCTCCCCTCGACGGGGCGGCAGGCGGCACGGCAGCGTTTCAGGCGGCGTTTCGCTCGCCGACGGCATCCGGCGAGGACTCGGCCGCTTCGTCGCCGGCGGTGGGCGTACTCGCGGGATGCCGAGCGTGCGGCCGGGCGACCTGCAACTCGCAACGTCCCTCCGTGCACCGGCGCTCCAACCGGCCCGCCGAAATGGCCTGGATCAACCCGACCAGCCAACAGGTCGGACAACCGCGCAGCACGACCAGGCCCACCGGAGCGAGCAGCAGGGCGGCCGGGCCGACCACCGGGATCAGCGCGAACGCGCCGACGAGCGCCCCAAGCCCCACCGCGCCTCGGACCAGATGCCGCGCCACCGAATCACGGGCGGCACCTCGGTCGGTGGCGAGCCCCATCGACAGCACCGCCTTCACCCGGTCGCGGGTCACCCACCGAAGGGCCTTCCGCGGCCGGTCGCCGGCCGACGGCAACGGGGCGTCCTTCACGAGGTCGGCCCGCACTCCCGTTGGGGCGTCCTTCACGCCGTCGGCGTGCACTCCCGCTCCGGCCTCCCGCACATGGTCGACGACCACTCCCGTCGGGGCCTTCTTCGCACCGTCAACGACCACTCCCATGGGTGCCTCCCTCACGCGGTCGATGGTCACTTGCATCGGCGTCGCCGGCGCCGCCGCTCCCGTCGCGGCCCGCCTCGTACCCGTCGAGCGGTTGCCGAAGTCCCTCCCGGACCGCCGTCCGTGCCCGGTGCAGGCGCGACTTCATGGCGGCCGTAGTCAAGCCGAGTTCCTCGGCGACCGGCCGCCCCGGCCGGCCCTGGACGTCGCGCATGATCAGCACCCGGCGCAGGTCCTCGGGCAGCGCGGCGATCACCGCGGCCACCCGCTCGGCCTCCAGCCGCCGGAGCACATCGTCCTCCAGGCACTCCGTGGCGGCCTCCCGGTCCGGTTTGGCCGACCGCAGCACCGTCCGAGCGCGCCGCAGACATTCGTTGCGCACGATGCGGAACATCCACGACCCCAGCGCCGCGGTCGCCCGCAACATCCCGATCCGGCGATAGAGGATGATCAACGCCTCCTGCGCCGCGTCCTCCGCGTCGTGCGGTGACGTGCACAACGAATGGGCGAAGCGCAGCACGTGCGGATACGAACCGGAGACCAGCGCGGAGATCGAGTCGACGTCCCCGCGCTGGGCGGCGAGAACCAACTGTTCGCCGGGCCAATCGGTCTCAGCCACGCGAGCTCCTCCGCTTTCGGACCAGAACGACGCACGTGCACACCAGCAACGCGACACCGACCGCGACACCAACGACAACTCCCATGGGGACCTCCGACTCCGGGGCCGACCGAGCGGTCGACGCACAGATAAGAGCCCGCCGGACCGCAAAAGGATTCACCCGAACCACAACCCGTCGCCGCCGACCTCGCCCGCCCGGGTTCGATGATCCACCAGGAGGCAGGGCGACCGGACACCCGGACGACCCGCCGAACCCTGGGCCGCCGAACCCCGATCACTCCCGGAACGGCACGGCGGTGCGCCGGCGGACCAGTTCCGCGTACGGTTCGGGCGTGCCGGCCGGAAGCGTGGCCAGCCACAGGACGTCGGCGGCGGACCGCTCCACGTCCGCGTCCCGCTCGGCTGCGGCGATCGGCTCGGCCGGATCCGCGCGGCACACGCTCGCGGCATTGACCACGATGTCGCGCCGTGCCGCGTCCTCGGCCAGGTCCCGCGCGAGTACCTTCATCGCGGCCACCCGGCCGATCGTCGACGGAACGCCGATCCACGCGGGCCAGCCCTCAGCGGCGGCACGCCCCTCCTCCACGGCGCGGACGTAGTCCTCCATCACCTCGGCCAGCTCGGCCAGGCTCGCCCGATCCACGTCGAAGCGTGTGCGCAGCCGGTGCGGAAGGTGCCGCAGCCCGGCGAAGTCACCGGCCAGGAGCACGAATCGGGCGCCGTCGTTGAGCAGCGGAGCGAACGCCTCGATCAGCCGGTGGGTGCCGTGGTTGTCGGTGTCCACGTAGGCCCTGACCTGGTCCTGGTTGCGCGTCCCGAGGTCGACCCGGGCGGCGGCGCCGGCGATCACCACGTCCACGCCGCCGTGTCGGTCGGCGAGCGTCGCGGCGAGCCTCGCGGCGCCGGTCGCGTCGCGTGGATCGAGGGCCGCGAAGTGCGGTGCGAACCCCTCGGCGCGCAGCCGGGCCACGGCGTCGCGCCCGCGCTCCGGTTCCCGGGCCGCCAGGTAGACCGCGCCGTGCTCGCCCAGCCGCCGGCACAGTCCGCGCACGAGCGCGAGGTCCAGCGCGCCGGTTCCGCCGGTGACGATGGCGGTTTTGGACATGGCGATCCCCGATTCCGTGGTTCGGTGCGTCGGCCGAGCGGCATGCGACATGCTGCGTATGGCCTCCGGGCGTTGCGGCACCCGGCGGTCGGCGCCCGTGACGGTCCGCGCCGCGCCGGTCGAGCGCGCTCGGGCGAGCACGCCGACGGGCGGTGTGGATCCGGTGCCCGGGCGTTCCGGCCGGCGTGTCTCTACGATCGTGCCGAGACACTTCCCCGAGCAACGACGATGTCGGCAACCCTCGTTAACCCAGGGATTACCGATGGCAGGTGTGGCACAGGGTGCGGTGCGGGGCGCGGAGGCACGGTGTGGCACGGGGTACGGCGCGGAGTCCGACACGGGACACGACACCGGTTCGCGCCGGCTCGCACCGGTCTCATCGGCCTCATCGGCGGGAGCACGGCACGGTACGGCGACGAACGGCGGGGGCGTATGGAGCTGCGGGACATCGAGATCTTTCTGGTGCTGGCGGAGGAGTTGCACTTCGGCCGTACCGCCGAGCGACTGCTGGTGTCCTCGGCCCGGGTCAGCCAGGCGATCAAGCAGCAGGAACGGCGAATCGGCGCGCCCTTGTTCGAGCGGACCAGTCGGCGGGTGTCGCTGACCCCGATCGGCCGGCAGTTGCGCGAGGACCTGGCCGCGGGCTACCAGCGCATTCAGGACGGGATCGAGCGGGCCGCGTCGGCGGCGCGCGGCCTCTCCGGCACGCTGCGGCTGGGCACGATGGACGCGACGCTGGCTGAGATCCCCGAGATCCTGGACACCTTCCGCAGCCGGCATCCCGACTGTGAGCTGCGCATTCGCGAGGCGCACATCGGCGACCCGTTCGGGTTGCTGCGCGGCGGCGAGGTGGATCTGCAACTGGTGTGGCTGCCGGTGGAGGAGCCGGACCTGACGGTGGGCCCGATCGTACTGACCGAGCCGCTGGTGCTCGCGGTATCCGCGCGGCACGAGTTCGCCGGCCGCGAGTCGGTCTCGCTCGAGGACCTCGCGGTCGGTCCGGTGTTCCGGATCGACGACTCGGTCCCGGCCTATTGGGCCGAGGCGATCAACCCGACCCAGACGCCCAGCGGGAAGCCGATCCCGCGCGGTCCCTCCAGCACGACGGCGCACGAGACGCTGACCGCGATCGCGGCCGGGCTGGGCATCTCGCCGGTACCCCTGCACGCGGTCAAGTACTTCCCCCGGGGCGACATCGCGTACATCCCCATCCACGACTCGCCCGCGCTCTCCTGGGGCCTGGTCTGGCGCACGGCCGCCTACTCCCCACTCGCCCAAGCCTTCACCCGCGCCGCCACCGACACCCTGGCGGCCACCCAACCGGCAAAGCCCGACCCGGCCCCGGCCCGCCGCCCTTGACCCTGCGCGGCCGAGCGATCTCCGGGACGCCCGGGACTCGGGACACCCGACCCGATCCGATCCGATCCAACTGCCGACCGGCTTGCCCTCCGCCGACACACCGAGGCCGCTCCCGCACACCGGGAGCGGCCTCGCCTACGCCGCGATGCTGCCGGGCCCGACAATTCCCGGCGGTTCACTTCCGGGCCCCGGCCGTGCCGTCCGATCGGTACGGCACTCACGAACCGTCCAACCTTGCGGCGCTGACGAACGGTCACCCGTAGGGCACTGACGACACGACGCCCGAGCAGGTTCGTCAGGGCCGTCGGGCCCTCCCTGGTGGAAGCCGCCGGCTACCGGGCCGCGCCGCCGACGTGGGGCGCACCGCCCGCGCCCACCGCCCAACCCCGACCCTCCGCTCGGGACACCGCCTCCGCCATGACGGCGACCGGCAACATCGGGTGGGCCGCTGCCGCCTGCACCACCTGTGCGTCCTCGTCCGCGAGTAGTGCGATGAGGGTCGCCGGCGACAGTGCCGGATGGCCGGCGGCCAGACGCCTTGCCCGGTCATCCACGAGGCACGCGTGCAGCGCCGGTGCGGTCGCGTTGCGGTGTCGGGCGATCGCGCGCAGTGCCTTGCGTGGTGGGGCCGGCTGCCGGGTCAACTCCTCCAGGAGGGCCGACGACGCGTCGGGGTTCGCCGCGACGCCGGCGGCCACGCGGGCTCCGTGCCGAGCGAGCATGGCCCGCAGCCGGGCCTCGGACAGACCGGGGTGCGGTGCGATGGAGGTAACCACCTTGGCGTCCGGGTCGCCGGCCAACGTGTCGCGGATCGTGTCGGGAAGGTCGCGACGTGCGGCCACCAGCATCCGCAACGCCGCGTCGGCACATCCTGCCCGACCCGGGGTGGACCGGCAGCCGAATATCGGCGCACCAGGCGGATCCGATCGGGCCGACCCACTCCGTCGATCCGGCCCACCCGACCAACCCGGCCTACCCGATTAACCCACCCGACCAACCCACCCGGCGACCCGACCCACCCCGGCCGGACCAACCTGTTGCGCCGGCCTGCCCGGTGGCGTCGGCGGGCGTGGCTCTTGTCTCCTGTCGGCGCCTCTGCCATACATGGCTGCACGCCGCATCTGACGCTGTGTCATTTCCCGTGGCGGGAGAGAGGTCTGCCGTGACTCGTCTGGTACTGACCGGGGTCAACCTGCTCGATGGGACCAACGCCGCCGTCGCCGATCGCACGGTGGTGGTGGAGGGCGAGCGGATCGTCGCCGTGCGAAGCGAGCGGCCCGACCCGCAGGACGGCGACGTACTCGTCGACCTGGCCGGACACACCCTGATGCCCGGCATGTTCACGTGCCACTTCCACGCGACCTACCACGAGCTGGGCTCGAAGCCGAACACGCCGTACGGCAACGAGTACCCGCCCTCCTACCAGGCGCTGATCGCCGCGCGGAACCTGCGCACCGCGCTCGAACTCGGCTACACCGGCGTGGTCGGCGCGGGCGGGTCCAACGACGTCGAGGGCGGCGTCAAGCGCGCGATCGAGGACGGGTTGATCCCCGGCCCGAGGTTCTGGGCCTCCTCGCGCGAGTTGTCCACCACCGGGCACTCCAACGACGGCGTCCCGTGGCACTGGGGCATGGGCGCTTCCGGCGCGGTGCGGTTGTGTGACGGCGCGGAGAGCTTCCGGCTCGGCGTACGCGAGGAGATCAAGCGCGGCGCGGACGTGATCAAGCTGTTCGTGACCGGCGGGCACGGCACCACCGCGCCCAAGGACCGGATCGAGATGAGCCGCGCGGAACTGGCCGCCGCGATCGAGGCGGCCCATCAGCGCGGCGTGCTGATCCGGGCGCACCTGGTCAACAAGCCGGCCATCATGATGGCGCTCGAACTGGGCATCGACATCGTCGACCACTGCGACGAGATGGACGACGAGGTGATCGCCGCGCTCGTGGAGACCGGCGCGTTCGTGGTGCCCTCATTGCACTTCCCGAAGCACTTCCTCGGCTTCATGGGCTCGGGACTCGGCTTCGCCGCCGACGCGATCAGGGCCGACCTGAACCACATGTACGCGATGATCCCGAAGGCGCAGGCCGCCGGCGTGCGGTTCGTGCTCGGCGACGACTACGGCGCGATCGGCTTCCCGCACGGGATGTACGGCGCGGAGCTGCGTCTTTACACCGAGCACGCGGGCGTAACTCCGCTCGACGTCCTGCGCTGGGCGACCCGCAACGGCGCCGAACTGGCCCGACGCGGGGACGACCTCGGCCGCATCGAACCGGGTCGGCTCGCCGACCTGCTGATCCTGGACGGCGACCCGACGACCGACATCGGCGTACTGGCCGACCGGCCACCCCGCGCGGTCCTCAAGGGCGGCGAGCTGGTCGCGGGGGCTTGGCCGGGGCGGTGAGCGGGGCGTCCCCGGACGCCTGATCTCCCGGACGCCTGGTCTCCCGGGTGCGCGGCCTCCCGGGTTGTGCAGCCTCCCGGGTTGTGCAGCCTCCCGGGTGCGTGGCCTTCCCGAGCGCCCGACCGTGCGATTGCGTACCGCGATCACGCACCCGTACACCCACCACGACCACCCGCCCCGACCGCTCCGTACCCGCCCACTCCCCTGCCCGCCGTCCCCTCGGCCCCGCAGATCGGATCCGACCCCGGGAGCACCCATGGCACCAGCGATCCGCTCCGTCGACCAGCTCGGCTACGTCGTCGACGACGTCGAAGCCGCAATGCGCCACTGGTCGACCACTTTGGGCGTCGGCCCGTTCTTCCACTTCCCGCAGGCGGCGATCCGGGAGACCTACTACCGGGGCAAGCCCACCGACGCCCGGATCGCCGTCGGCATCGCCTACGCCGGCGACCGACAGATCGAGCTGATCCAGCAGCTCAACCCCGAAGCCCCCAGCGCCTATCGCGACTTCCGCCGCGAGCACGGCGAGGGCCTGCATCACCTGGGCCACTTCACCACCGACTACGACGCGTACCTCGCCGAATTCGCCCGAGCCGGCGTACACCCGTACCACCACGGCACCTCCGGCCCGGGCGGCCGTTTCGCCTACTTCCCCACCGAGGCGCACGGCGGCACCGTCGTCGAGGCCCTGGAGGTCACCCTCCACCGCGACTTCTTCGCGATGATCCGCGAGGCCGCCCGAACCTGGGACGGCGAGTCGGCCCCGATCCGCGAACTCGACTTCGGCTGAGCGGGCGCGAGCGGCGCGACCCGCACCCACACCGTCAGCCGCACCCGCAGCCATGCGCCCGGCTCCGCGCTTCGGGCGGCCCGCGCCGGCCCCGCTCGCCCCACCGTCCCGAGGTCCCCGCCATCGGCTCGCCTACACTCCGGTTGTGTCCGACCTCTCTTCCCCTCCCCCGCCCGGTGATGACGCGCTCGACACGGTGGGAGTGCTCGCCGACCCGATACGCCGGGCCCTGTACCGCTACATCGCCGCCGCCGAGGGCGCGGTCGGGCGAGCCGAGGCGGCCGACGCGGTCGGGATCCAGCGCACGCTCGCGGCGTTCCACCTGGACAAGCTCGCCGAGGCACGCCTGCTCAGCACCGAGTACGCACGGCCCGCCGGCAAGGGCGGGCCAGGCGCCGGCCGACCCGCGAAGTTGTACCGCCGCAGCACGATCGAGACCAGCGTGAGCCTGCCACCGCGCGCCTACGACACGGCCGGCCAGATCCTGGCGGACGCGGTCGAGCGCGCGGGCGCGGATCGGGCGGTACACGCGGCCGCGTACGACACCGGGCGGCTGGCCGGGAGGGCGCTCGGCGGGCCGACGACGGGTGACGCGAGCGACACGGACAACGCGGACGGCACGAACGGTGGGCAGGGCGCGGACGAGCACGATCGGGTGGTCGCGGCGCTGACGGCGCGCGGATACGAGCCGGCCCCGGACGCGCTGCCGAGCCCGGCCCCGGAGTCGCAGCCGCAGCACGAGCGGGCCGATCAGGATGTCCCGGCGACGCCCGGGGAGCCGCACGACACGTCCCGGATCCTGCTCCGGAACTGCCCCTTCCACCAACTGGCCGAGGATTTCCCGCCGCTGGTGTGCGGGATGAACCTGGCCTTGGTGGAGGGGCTCCTCGACGGCCTGGGCGCGGCCGGACACCGGGCCAGGCTGGACTCGGTGCCGGGACGCTGCTGCGTGGTGGTCGAGCGGTCGGCGGAGGAGACCGCGAAAGGGCGACAGGCCGCGAACGCGGGGCCGGTGAACGGGGCGAACGGGCGGGGACCGGGCGACTGATCCACCCGATCCACCCCCTCGATACCTCCGCAATCTCTAAAAACAATTTTCGTTGACATATATCTCGGGAGCTGGTGAGGTGACCTCATGCCCTCGACACATCACATCGCCCAATTCAACGTCGCGCGTATGCTCGCCCCTCTGGATACGCCCACCATGGTCGACTTCGTCGCCGGCCTCGATCCGGTGAACGAACTCGCGGACCACGCGCCCGGCTTCGTCTGGCGGATGAAGGGCGAGGACGAGGGCGTTCCCGACGCGACCGACGTCCGCCCGTACGACGCCGACAGCATCGTGACCATGTCGGTGTGGGAAACCCCGGACCTGCTCTGGGAGTTCGTCTACCGCAGCGGCCATCTGGAATACCTGCGCCGCCGCCAGGACTGGTTCGAGCACCTCGCGGAGATGTCGCAGGTCCTGTGGTGGATCCCGGCCGGCACCGTCCCGACCGTCGCCGACGGCAAGAGCCGCCTGGACCACCTGCGCGAACACGGCCCGACCGCGCACGCCTTCACCTTCCGCACCCGCTTTCCCGAGCCCGCGACGGCGGAAGTCGCCTGACCGAAACGACCGAGCCGGCTGTCCGGGACACGCCTTGTCCGGCTCCGCGGCGGCTCGCGACCACGGGTCGGCACCCATACGCCGACACCGAGCCTCGGGAGCCGCACCGGAGCCCGGCGCTCGCGTCCGTGACGGGCTCATCCGCCCACCGAAGGGACCCGAGCACGGCGATGTCGCGACCGGCGTCGAGGCATCAGGGTCAAGGCGTCAAGGCCGCGTCCACCGCCTTGGTGTCCCAGTAGAACGGGCGGATCTCGGTGATCAGTCCGTTCCGGATGGTGATCATCTGCATCACCCAGGTGTCCAGAACCCGGCCCGTGGCACGCGCGGTCAGCACCCCGGCCCAGGGGTTCGAGGGACCGGACCGCTTCCACCGACCGGTCACGGAGTCCCCGGCCGGCTGACGGTGCTCGACGCGCTGAAGACCTCGTCGTTCGATGGCACCCCGATCCCGCGCCACGCGAACGGAATCCCGCGCGCCACGGTCAGGTCGGCGGCGTCCATGAGCTGAAAGTGCACGTGCGGCTCGCTGGAATTCCCCGAGTTGCCACAACGCGCCAACCCCTGCCCCACCCGCACCCGTTCGCCCTCCCGCACGACCACCGACCCACGCCGCAGGTGCGCGTACATCGCGTACACCCCGCCGCCCAGATCCAGGATCACGTGGTTGCCGACCAGCCGACGCGCATCGGCCACTTCCCGGACGACGCCCTCGACGACCAGATAGACCAGCGCCGGGAACGAGTTGCGGCTGAGATGATCGCGTTGGCCGTCGACCACCCGCACCACCGTCGCGTCCGCCACCGCCGACACCGGCAGCCCGAACCCTGGGAACGCGCGGCTGCGCCGTACCACCGGCCACCACCCGAACCTCGGGCGAGCCCGCCCGCCCTCCGGCTCCGCGACGATGTCGATCGCGTATGCCTGCCCATAGGCCCTGGTGCCGTGGCTCGGCACCTTGTCGGCCGGGCTGTTCAACGCCCGCCATCGCCCGGACACCGGCGCCTCCACCTCCACGCCGGGCCTCGCGCCGGGCTCGACACCGGCACCGGCCTTCGCGGTGGCGTCCGGCTCGACCGACTCATCCGGCTCGTCCGGCGCCCAGCTCACCAGGAGTTGGGTGACCATCATCAACCCCAGCGGGATCCAACTCAACATCCAGGAGTAGCCGTAGTGCATCCCTGCGACCAGGACCGCGAAGAACGCGATCCAGCAGAGGCGATTCATGGCCGTGGCGGCCTTACGCATAGGCATCGTGCGGCTCCCGTGTGGGCTCGTCGGTCGATTCGTGGTGTCGATCGGACCCCAACCTTCGATAGTTCGAAGTTACGTAATTACGTATCCCTTGGCAAGGGCTTATCGCGGATCGCGTCGAACCGGCGCCCGCCGAGCCGTGCACCTGACGGGCCGAGAACCTGCCTCCGAACACGGCTGCGCCCGGCGGGTGCGCCCGGCGGGTGTGCCCGGCGGGTGTGCCCGGCGGGTGTGCCCGGTAGGTGCGGTCCGCAGGTGTGCCCGGCGTCACATGGAACCTTTTCCCGCCCGGCGTCCTCTTCCCGACGCTCGACCGTTCGATCCGATCGGCCGAATCGCCCGCCCGCGCAGCCGGTCTACGGGTCGACCAGCCGACAACCCGTCGGCCCCAGAAGGGACTTCGCCGTGCACATCACCAGCACCGCCACCGGAACCACAACACCGGGCGCCGCGGCACCCGGCAGCGCCGGCAGAAGACGCGCCGGTACCGCCGTCGCCGCACTGCTCACCGCCGACGCCCTGCTGCACGCGTTCTGGGCGGCCGGTCCGACCTGGCCCGCCGACAGCACCGAGGCGCTCTCCCAGGGACTCCTCAACGCAGACGTCCCGTTCACCCCACGCGTCCTGCTGCCGCTCTGCGCACTGCTCGGCACCGGTGCCGTCGGCGTGTACGCACACAGCCGCGACCGAGGCGGCCGGACCACCGCGCTCATCACCGCCGCGGTCGCCGCCGGACTCGCCGTCCGCGCGACGGTGGGCGTGGTGTGGGCATTGGGCATCGGAACCGACCCGGGCAGCACGTTCCACCGCCTCAACCTGATCGTCTACACGCCGGTATGCGTGGCGTTCGGATACGCGGCCGCCCGGCTCGCGCTCACCGGCTTCCGCCGCACGTCGCGTCGACTGCCCCGGACCGGGGTCACCGGGAGATGATCATCACCGTGCCGGATCGCCGAAGCGAAGACCGTCCAGCCCAGGACCGAACAGCCCGAAACCAACCAGCCGAGAACCAACCGACCCAAGACCGAACCACGGCAGACCGAACCACCGCAGACGCGAAACCCGAAGACCGAACAAGCCGAGACAAAACCACCCGAGACCGAACCACCCGCGAGCAAACGACGCGGGAGCAAACACCGAAAAGCCAAGCAACCGACCGTCGCACGCGCGGCGTCGCTCTCGCCCGCGCCGCCCGCCGCGGCGACACCATCGCGATGAGCGACCTGCTCGATCACCTGATCCCCTACGTCACCACCATCTGCGGCCCGATCGCCCTGGACGCCCGCCAGGACGCGGTCCAGGAAACCCTGGTCGTCGTCTTCCGCGCGCTGCGCACCCTGGACGAACCGGAAGCGCTGTACGGCTGGGTTCGCGCCATCGCGGCCCGCGAGGCGGTCCGCATCGCCCGCCGCGCAGGCCGCGACACCCCCGTCGAATCGACCGAACTCCCCGCACCGGGCGACCCCCAACTCGCCGCCGACATCAACGACGTACTGGCCAGGCTCTCCCCCGAGCACCGCGCCGTACTGGTCCTGCGCGACGTCGAGGGCCTGGACGAACAAACCGCCGCGGACCTGCTCGGCGTACCCGAAGGCACCGTCAAGTCCCGGCTGCATCGCGCCCGGGCCGGATTCCGAAGGATGTGGACGGCATGACCGAGCCACTCGACCCTCGCAGCGTCGAGTCCGGCAGCGTCGAGTCCGGCGCCATCGACCCCGGCCTGATCGACGCGGTCGGCCGTCTCCGGGCGCTGACCGCCGGCATCCCCGGCGCGCGCGTCGTCGAGGGCGTGATCCCGGCACCGTTCGCCGACGTCTGGGCCGTCATGGGTGACCTGGAGGACGGCTTCGGTCGGTTCCAACCGGACATGCGCCACGTACGGGTCACCCGGCGCGAAGGCGACCGCGTCGAGGCCCACGCGCGTAGCCGCTACGGCATGCGGGCCCGCTTCGACGGCATCCTGCGCCCGGGCTGGTGCTGGCTGCAAAGCCGATTCGTGATCATCGGCATGGCGGCCGTACCGGAAGGCGACACCACCCGGGTCGCCCTCACCGGCGGCGTACGAGTCCCCGGCCGAGCGGCCATCCTGCCCATCGGCACCGCTCGCGAACTACACCAAGCCCTGACCCGCCTGAACCAAACCATCACCACCCCCTGACTCCCAAGCCACCGCCCCCCGAGAAGCAAAATCATGGACCGGAGGTGCGAGTGAGGAGAGGAGGGAGGAGGCGAGTGGGCCGGATCCGAAGCGAGGCTTGAATTCTGGACAGCGAAGATCCAGAATAAAACCACGACGGCACGGCATTGGCTTCCCACTTCCGTGGATCCGCCGACCCGGGGAACCGTGCCCGCATCTCTCTCATCAAGGGATGTCCGACGACTTAGATTCTGGATATCAAACATCGTGAATAAGCAGATCTCGAACCCCCGCCCCCACACCGACTCCCGGCTCGAATCCCGAGGCCGGTCCGAAACGAAACCCCGAGCCAGTACCGAAACCCGACCCCGGTCCCATCCCGACACACCCTCGCAACCACCACCTCCCACGCCACCTCCCCACTCGCTCACGCCACCTCCATCTCCATCTCCATCTCCCCCGTCGATGCTCCGCGCCTGGCTCGCCGTCGGTGCGGTCGCGCTCGGGATCTTCTCCCTCATGACTTCCGAGCTGCTGCCGGTCGGCCTCCTGACCCCGGTCGGAACCACGCTGGACGTCTCCGAGGGCACGGCCGGCCTGATGGTCACCGCCCCCGGAATCGTCGCCGCGTTCGCCGCTCCCGTGATCGCCGTGACCGCCGGCCGGCTGGATCGCCGCGCACTGCTCGCGGCGCTGATCGCCCTCGTCGGCATCGCCAACCTGGCCTGCGCGACGGCGCCGAACTTCGCGGTGGTCCTGGTCGCCCGCGTACTGGTCGGCGTGGGCGTCGGCGGCTTCTGGGCGATCGCGGGCGGCCTGGCCCTGCGCCTGGTGCCCCCGGCACAGGTCGCCCGAGCCACCGCCGTGGTCTTCGGCGGCGTCTCCACCGCCTCCGTACTGGGTGTCCCGGCAGGCACCTTCATGGGCGAACTCACCGGCTGGCGCGCCGCCTTCGCTGCCGTCGGCGCGTTGGGCCTCGTCGCGCTCGTGGTCCTGGTGTTCCTGCTGCCACCGCTGCCCACGGAAGCCTCCGCCCGGCGGATGACGTTCCGCGACCTGTCCCGGCTCGGCCGCGACAACCCCGGCGTACGAGCGGGGCTGGCGCTCACGTTCCTGCTGATCACCGGCCACTTCGTCGCGTACACCTTCGTCCGCCCCATCCTGCGGGACGTGGCCGGCGTCGACGACGGCCTGATCGGTGTCCTGCTCCTCGGCTACGGCGTGGCCGGTGTCGCCGGCAACTTCGCGGCGGGCACCCGAGCCTCCCGCGACGCCCGGCGCACGCTCCTCGCGATCACCACCACCCTGACCGTGGCCCTGACCCTGCTCGCCCTCCTGCACGACGTCCCGGCAGCCGGCATCGCCCTGCTGATCGTGTGGGGCTTCGCCTACGGCGGCGCACCCGTGAGCCTGCAGACCTGGATGCTCACTGCGGCGCCGAAGGCCACCGAAGCGGCAACGTCCCTGTTCGTCGCCGTCTTCAACCTGTCCATCGCCCTCGGCGCCCTCCTCGGCGCCCTCGCCGTCGACAACATCGCCACCGCCGCTGCCCCGTGGCTGGGCACCGCGCTCGCTCTCCTCACCGCCCTGACCGCAGCCGCCGCCCGCCGCCCGACCGCGGACCGATGGCGCCTCACCGACCGATGACGCCTCACCCACCGCACGAACAACCCGTTCCGAACAACCAGCTCCGAACGACCGGTTCTTGAAACACCGACTCCGGAACCACCATCACACCAGGGAGAACCAGACCATGAGCGGCTCCATCACCATCACCAACCCGGCCGACCTGCACAACCCGGTGGCATTCGGCTACAGCCACGTCGTCGACGCGCCCAATCCCGACCTGGTCTTCATCGCCGGCCAGTACGGCTCCGACCAGACCGGCGCGGTCGAATCATCGGGCTTCGCAGCCCAGGTGGAACGCTCCTTCGCCAATCTGGGCACCGCGTTGGCCGCAGCGGGCCTGGGCTTCCAGGACGTGGCCCGCCTCGGCACGTACATCGTCGACCACGACCACGCAAAGCTCGAAGCGCTCCTCACGGTGATCACCCGCATCTGGGGTGACAAGCCCCCGGCCCAAACCCTCCTCGGTGTCGCCGCCCTGGCGCTGCCCGACATGCTCTTCGAAGTCGACGCACTCGCCGTCCGCCGCTGACAGTCCGAGTCCAATTGGACTCACCCGAACCTGCGAAGCCGTGGCCCGGCACCCCTGGGGGTGTCGGGCCACGCACGCTCAGGACGGGCCACCCGACCAAGCACGACCAAAGGACCAGGCCCACGAGGCACCCGCGCGGCGGCGTGCCTACCCCGATACGGATCGCCCTCACGAGCCCCGGCCCGATCGAGCACGCGGGCGACGCCACGAACACGCCCTCCAGGGTGTGGCCATCGAGACCGCACACCACGGCAGCCGTCTCCGTCCCACGACAATCCGTCTGGCGCCCATGGGGACGTCGCGTTGGCCGCGAAAGGACAGGAACCGAGCGCGACGGGCCCGGTATTTCAGGGGCGGCGAGTGCCGTCGACGGGCGGCGTCGGACGGTTCAGCCGCCAGATCACGTCGATCCCGGTGCCGGCAGGCGCTACGGGTGGCCTCGCCTGTTCACGCCGGATTTCGGTGAAGCCCAATCGGCGCGGTATGGCGGCGCTGGAGATGTTGGCCAAGTCGTGTGCGATCTCCAGGTATTCCACGTCCGGCAGGGTGAACATCTCGGCTATCAGGGCCGCGGTCGCCCTCGTGGCGATGCCCTGTCCGGTGGCGGCAGGGTGCAGCCAATACCCCATGCGCCGCCCCTGGGGCTCGGTCCCGCGGGAGGTCTGGCACATGCCGACGGGGGTGCCGTCCTTGGCGATGGCGTAGTTGTACACGTCACCGCTCTCCCACCTCGCCTCGGACTTCGCCAGGAGGCCGCGGGTTGTCTCCTCACTGTGGCCGGCGACCCACGGCTCCCAGGGACGCAGATGCTCCAGAGACTCCTCGATCAACGTGAAAGCGGAAGCGAAGTCGCTCTCCCCCCGCCAGCCTCGCAGAACAAAGTCTCCACATTCGATGATCCGACTCGGTTGCGCCATGACGGCCATGATCGTTCGCAGACCGACTCCCCGCAACGAAGTACGGAAGAACCACGACCCGTTCCAGCCCCATCCGCACGAGCGCCCGCGCGAGGAGAAGCCGAGCGACGCCGCGCTGCTCGAAGCCCGGCCACCAGGCGCGAGTCGATGTCGAACGAGCCGGATACGGCGGGCAACGAGCAGCTCGCTGGAGCCTTCGGCTCAGAGAGAGTCTCCGTAGCGGGTGGCCATCGCGGCGGCACGGTTGCGGAGGGCGATCCGCAGCGCTTGCGGGGCCAGGGCTTCCGCGTCCATGCCGAGCTGCCACAGGGCCCATTCGGCGTGTCGTGAATCCTGGAACGTCACTTCCAGCCGCAACCGGCCATCCGCGTCGGTTTCCTCGGCGAGGACGGCCAGCGCGGTGCCCACCAGCTCCTCCCGTCGCGCCGGGTTCACCCTTAGCAACACGGCGACTTGGTCGCCGCCGGTCCGGAACCGCGTGCTGCGTTCCTGCCAGGCCCGGTCCAGATCGACCCGGTCCGGCCGCTGTGCCGCTTCGGGGAGTTCCTCGGCGGCCAATACCCGCGACAGCCGGTAGGTGCGGTCCGCGCCGGATCTTGTGGCCAGCAAATAGCCCCGGTCGCGTACGGTGACCAGGCCGATCGGGTCCACCGTGCGCCACTGTGGCTCCTGGCCGGTGGCCGCGTAGTGGATGCGCAGCTTGTGTCCGGCGAGCACCGCGCGCCGGATCTCGATCATTGTGCTGTCGGGTACGTCATCGGCGGCCAGCCGGCGTGAGAGCAGGTCGGTCTCCGGGTCGACGAGAAATCGCTGGGCAGCGTCGCTCGCGGTGGCCCGGTGCCCCTCAGGCAGCGCGTCGACCACCTTCCGCATGGCCGACGCGAGCGCCGAGCCGAGACCGAATACCAGCTCGCCGCGCCCCGATCCGGCGGTCAACAGGGCCAGGGCCTCGTCGTGGTTCAGCCCGGTGAGCTCGGTCCGGAAACCGGGCAACAACGCGAAACCGCCGTGCCGGCCGCGCTCGGCGTAGACCGGAACGCCGGCCCCGGACAGCGCCTCGATATCGCGCAGCACGGTGCGGGTGGATACCCCCAACTCGCGGGCCAGCGTGTCCGCGGTCAACCGACCACGCTGGCGCAGCAGTAGCACCAGCGAAACCAATCGGTCGGCGCGCATGCGAGAACTCTAACCAAATACATGACCAAGGGTGTCGTGATTTGTTGAGAGGCTCGTCAATGCGACGTCGAAACCGGCGGCTACCGAGCCGATGGACGTACGCACTCCCCATGAAGCGAATCGAATGGAGCCACGAAGCAATGGAACGAACGGCGGTCAACCCGGTGGCATGGTCGGTGGACATGGGGTTCAACCAGGGCGAGGTCGTCTCCGGACACACACGGACCCTGTACATTTCGGGGCAGACCGCGATGAGTGGCGACGGCAAGCCCCAGCATGACGGTGACATGGCCGCGCAGTTGGCGTTGAGCATCGACAACCTGGAGGCCGTACTCGGCGAGGCCGGCATGTCCCTCGCGAACCTGATCCGGCTCAACGTCTACACGACCGACGTCGATCTGCTTTTCCGGCACTACGGCGAACTGGCGGCGCGATTGGGCGCCGCCGGGGTGGCGCCGACCACCACGATGCTCGGGGTGACGCGACTGGCGATCCCCGGCCAGATGGTCGAACTCGAGGGAACCGCCGTCGCGTGATGTGACTTCGCCGCCCCTGCTGCCCGTGCCGGTCGAACCGGCACGGGCAGCAGGGGCGCGGATGGCCCGGGGCGTGGAAAAGGCGTACGAGTCACTGCTCGCGGCGTAGGAAGTCGCGGGCGCCGCGCAGCGTGGTGTGCAACGTGCGTTGCGTCCGGGTGCTGTCCAAGCGGACGTCCAGTGGGCCCGGGGGACCGGTGTCGGCGCGGCGGCCTGCGGTCAGTTGGGCGTGGTCCAGTCCGTCTCGGTCGGCGATCAGGACACCGAGTTCATGGCGGCTGATCGCGTCCGACCCGGCGAGATGGCACACGCCTGTGTGATCGGAGGTGGTCAGCTCGAGAAGGGCCTGGGCGAGGTCGGTGCCATGAACGGGGCACCGAATGTCATCGGTGAACAGCACGCCATCTCGTCGCCCGGCGGCCAGATCGTGGATGAGCGCCTCGTGCTCGGAATCACCTTCGCCGATGATCAACGAGGTACGGGCGATGACGGCGGCCGGCGCGAGTATCCGGATCGCTGTTTCGGCCGCAGCCTTCGCGGCTCCGTAAGGGGTAATCGGATCCGGTGTGGCGGATTCGTCATAGCGGATGGCGGCGCCGGAGAAGACGGCGTCACTGGATACGTGCACCAGTCGGCCTCCCTGCCGGGTGACGGCCATCGCCAGGCCGATCGCGCCATCGGCCGTAGTTGCCCAGTCGGCCTTGCGAGACGCCGCGTTGATGACGACGTCCGGCCGGGCCCGCGCGAGCGCCAACGTGATCTCCTCGCTGTGGCGCAGGTCCAGGGGCAGCCAGTGAACACCGGGGATGTCACCTGCGGTGGTCGCGAAGGTTGCCGTCACGGCGTGTCCGGTTGTCACTGCCTGCTGGGCCAGTTCGCGGCCGAGGAAGCCACTGCCACCTACGATCAGGATGTTCATGATCCGCCACGTTAGGATCCCACGTTGCGTCACGTCATCCGGTTGCCGGGACGATCCGACGATCCGCGGAGCCGGCCCCGGCGCTCGAGGGACCAAATCGGCTACTCGGCCACATCGGATCAAGCCAGGCACCCTCTCGGCCTCCCGGACAAGGCTCTGACCTGCGATGATGCGTCAGATGGCGCTCTGAGGGCCTGATTTGAGGAAACGCAGGGAATCACACCGGGCATCAACAGATCGCGCCGCACGCGGGAATTCGAACAAAAGCCCAGGTCAGAGGGGGTCTGCGGGCTGGTGATCGGGTTTCTTCCATGACTCTCAGCGAAGGAACACGATCTCGCGCGCCGGCCTGAACGTGTTGCCGGGTTTGCCGCCGAACTTCGTTGTCGCAGGTGCCGGCGTTCGGGCAGCAACAACCGGTGGACGCCGAAGCAATCCTGATCCCAGATCCATGTACGCGCGTTTCGCGGTGCGCGACGTTGAGAACGTCCTTCCGCCCCTCGGTACCGAGCCGCGGTCGGCTCACTGTTGTCATCCCGCTCCGGCCGGCGTTGTTGAGACGAACCGCTGGGCACGGAGTCTTTCGGGCGAGCCGCTGCCGCGGGACCGGCCCCTCGACCTTGCCGGCGATCGGGCGGTTGCCCTCGTCAACCTTGCTGCGGCCGTGACCTCCCGCAGAATGCAGGGTGCGGGTTGCGGCGCCGGCGGGGGTTGGCGCCGGCGGGGGTTGCGGTGCGTCCGACCCCGGGCCGGGGTTCGTGGTTTGGGTGCCCGAGCGTGCGCGCCCTCGGCGTAACCCGGAGCTCTGCCGGCTGGAGGCGCGTGGATGCGCTCGATCATGGCTCCGGTGGTGGGCCGGAAGAGGTCGAGCAATGGGGGAGTGGACCGGAGTAGCCGGGCAATGGGCCGCCGCCGCAAGCCGCGTCTGTCTTGTCCGGGGCGGGTACGGGCGATGGCAATGGTGGTGGCGGTGCCGGCGACAGAGCCGTCGTTGTTCGAACGGACCTTGCCGGCTGGGCCCTGCGGGTGGCTTACCGCATGGCTGTGCGCGGATTTGCGCACCCTGTTCACGCTGAAGGAGCCTCCCGCGATGTAGCGAGGCAGGCTCGTGGGTGGCATTTCGGGTACCTGGTCTGCTCGTCTGGGCGCGTCAAGGTGGGATGCGTACGCAGGCTGATGATGGCTTTCCCATCAAGAACAGTCCTCGTGCACTCATTTCTCGGGGTTCGGAGGGGGAGCCGGACTCGCGTAGTCTTCAGCCGTGACCTCGGCGGGGAGAGCTTCGTGGTCCTGAAGCACGTCGTCTGGCGACGCTCCGACGGCAGCCTTTGGGTGTTTTTGGCCGTGGGGCTTCGGCGATATGTACTGCCCGAGGCTGGGGCTGCGAGGTCGGCAGGCGTGTGCGCTGCCACGTTGGAGTGGACACTCGAAGGCCGACGTGGTGAAGGGTAGGGCTAGCCGTTCGCCTCTGGCTTCCAGTGGACACTGACGGACGATCGATCGGCACCTGTCGATACTTTCTTCTGGTACTCGAGGGACGACCCACGTAGTCGGGACAACGGAGCTTGGGCCCAACTGCCAGGTGCATATATGGCCTCTGACCTGGCAATTTCACAAGTTCACAACTCATGCAACGGAGATTGTTGCGGCACTTGGAGCGAAGTATGTGTCATGAGATGGTGCGCATCATATTCATAGAGATGTTCGCCAAGCTGCATGAGCGTAAGTGCGCGTACATGTTCGTGTAGATGTTCAATGTGATGAAGCGGGGTATGTTCGGAACACTGCAACACTAAAACGGCGGCTGTGCGGGCGGGTGTGCGGGCGTCTGTTGCGCTGGATGTGCGGGTGGATGCTTGGACGTGTGGATGTGTCTGTGGATCTGCGGTCGGGCGCACGGATCAATGGGTGGACCTACGGTCGGGCGTGCGTATCTGTCTACGGATGCACGGCTCTATGAGTGTCGCAATGGGTGGGCAGACGTTCGGTCGGATGTATCGGTGGATGGCTGGATGTAGGTGTGGGCGTTGCTGTGGCTGTGCCTGTGTGCGGGTGGATGGTCGGCTGTAGGGGTGGATGTACGAATGGCTGGGCGTTCGGGTGGAACGACGGTTGTGCGGATGGATCACCGTGTGTGCGGATGGATCGATCGACAGATGCACGGGTGTTCGGGCCGGTGTGCGGTTGGATGGGCGTGTGTTTGGGTGGACAGCTGGAGGGATGTGCCTTCGGGCAGAACGCTGGATGAATGTGCGGGCGGTCGGCCGAAACGACGGGTGGGCGGATAAGTGGGTCTGCGGCTCGATGGCTGCCTCGGTGGGCGGGCGAGTGACCGTGCGTGCGTATGCCTGGACGGGCGGGTGTTGGGTGGGACGGGCGTGCGGATGGATGGGCATGCGGACGGAACGAACGACGGATGGACCTGCGGTCGGATGGATCGACCTACGGACGGAGCGACATACGGACGGAACGATGCTCGGGTGCACAGCCGGCTGGGTGCACGTGCGGGTGGGCGGACGTGTGGAGCGATGGCCGGGCGGAGGGATCGATCTACGGCCGGCCGGCTCGCTCTTCCTGACCGGCGGTGGGTCTGCGGTCGGAACGACGGGCGGATGGCCGACCGGGTCTGCGTACGGGCCGGTCGGTCGGCTGGTCCATGGGCCGTCGGGCGGACGGTCGCCCCTCCGGACGGGCCTGCGTACGGCCCGATCCGACAGTCTTGCGAGCAACCGGCCTTGCGACCAACCGGCCAACGGATCTCGGAACGGCCGATGCGATGTGCGGCCGACTCGATGTGCGGCCGATGCGGCGGAACGCCCGAGCGACGCCGCACGCGAACGACCGACAGCCGAAGGGGTACACGTTCGGGTCGGCCATCGACTCGGCGGACGGCCGACACACGCAAGCGCACGACGCGCGTGTGGCACCACGGCCGGGACGGCCTCTCAACGCCTCTGTGGCGGCCCGGACGGGCGGAACGCACATCCGCGCATGCGGGCGACCGTCCTACGGCCCACACGCTCGACAGAGCGCTCCGCCCAGCGCACAACGACGGGCTCGACCGGCGGGCGGAACGACCGACCGACGTACCGACGCCTGGGCGAGCGGCCGGATAACGCGACGGAACGGCGCGCGAGCAGGACGGCGGGCGGACCGACCGGCGTCGGGTCGAACCGATCACCGGGCGGAACGACGGGCGGTCGACATGTGCAAGCGCGGATGGCATGACGGTCGCGTTGGTGATGGGACGGCGTGGGGTGGTCGAGCGTGTGGGTTCCGCGTCCACCGGGCCGGGCCGATCGCGCCCCGGCCATGGCGGGGCGGCAGCATGCTCGGTCCGCGACCGCGCCCGGCCCTTGCGTCAACAGCCGCTCGGGAGCTTCCGGGAACAACGGCCGGCCTGCCCGGCTGCGGATCGAGCGTGGTGCGACTTCGCCGCAGGCCGAGGCGCATCCGGCAGGCCGTCGCTCGGCCGGCTTGGCGACTGGTTCCGAGATTCACTCACCCGTCGGCGCGCGCGTGGGCGGACCCGGGACCCACACGATCGAACGCGCTCGCCCCGTCCCATCACCAAATTGCCGGGTACCGCACCACCCCCGGAAGCCATCCGGCTGTGCCGGCCACCCCGCCAACCCGGCGGAACCGCACCCGTGTTGCGCGGTGCCCGTCGCGACCGCCGGAGTCGCGACACGCCCGACCGGGCCCTCTCTCGGGTGATTTCGGGGGCCCGGTCGAGGAGTGGTCGAGGGGCGGCATGCTGCGGCGGTGGGGTGGGGGTGTCACTCGACCGGTCAATCAGGGGCTTGGGTGCGGGATGAGGCGTCCGTCCGGGGGGTGGGTGCCGGCCCGTTCGGGGGGTGTCCGAGGGATCGCCCAGGTCGACGATTCGGCCTGTGTCTCGATATGTCGAACGGGTGCCTCATAAATCGAGAGTTCGATCGGCAATTCGTGCGCCAAAAGAGTCTGTTGGGGGCGCTGATTCGCCCGACCAAACGGGTTAACCGGGACATACGGGTGGGTTTTTCGAGTGTCACAGTGAATTTTGGGATTCCGCTGCTAACCTGACAGACAAAACTTAGGTCGGACCCCTCAAGGACGTCTTGAAGGTTCTGCCCGCTAGATCCTGGTTCGTTGCGTTTTCGGGCTTCCGACGGAAGTATCGAGCAGCTACCCCGGAGGTACGTCGTCTTCCCTGTCAGGTGCAGTGGACGGCTCTGACAGGCCACCGGGCAGAAACCCGGCTCCCGCAGGCGTTCGGCCGCTCTACCTGGAGAGGACGCACCATGGGTGCAGTAGTGGCGGTGGCCAGCCAGAAGGGGGGTCCCGGGAAGACGACGACGACGGTGAACCTCGCGAGCGCTCTGGCGATCAACGGCTTTCACGCCCTCGTGGTCGACCTCGAGCCGCAGGCCCAGGCCGGCGTCGCGCTCGGCGTGGTCCCGCAGCCCCAGCGTTCGGTCGGCTTCGCGCTGTACGCCCAGCTGAACGGCATGACGCCCGACGTACCGGAGATGATCTTCGACCGCAGCGAACTGCTGAAGTCGTTCGAGACCACCGGCAGCCTCAGCCTCTTCGGCTCGGTGCAGAGCACCATGGTCGACGCGGAGCGCAAGATCGCCGGAATGGACTTCTCCACCACCGGCATCCTGCGGCGCATCCTGGAACCCATCCGCCGTACCCCCACGATCATCCTGATCGACACCCCGCCCAGCGTCAGCGCCCTGTCCGCGGTCGCCCTCGCCGCCGCCGACTTCGTGGTCGCGGTGTGCGAACCGCTGTACGCGACCGTCCAGGGCGCCGCGGTGATCAAGGGCCTGACGGCGGCCACCTCAGAGCGCACCCTCGGCGAGTGCGAGCCGCGCTTCCTCGGCACGGTCATCAACAAGGCCAATGCCCCGTCCCGCCGCACCAGCGAGGACGACCAGGTCGAGCAGCGGCTGGCCGACTACGGCCTCGACCCCTTCCAGACGCAGATCCGCCGGGACAGCCGGATCTCGCAGGCGTACGAGATCGGGCGCCCCGTCTGCATAGAGCAACCGAACATCGCCGCGAGCGTTGCCTACACCGAGCTGGCCATCGAACTGTTCGACCGTGTGAAGCAGGCAGCCTGATGACAGACGAGAAGCCCGCGCCCAAGTCGAGGGCCAAAGCCCGGAAGGCCCCCGCCGTCCAGTCGTCGGTCCTGGCGGCTGCGCTGCAGGACGCCATGAACGGCAGCTTCCTCAACTCGGGCACCGATTCGACGGCGGCGCTCCTCGCACAGATGGGCGGCGGCGGCAGCGGCACGTCCGGCGGCATGACCTCGGGGCCGCCGTTCAAGAACGCGGCAACCGCCGTACCGGCTACCGAACCCGAGCCGGCTCACGCCCCCGAGCCCGAGCCGGTACACGCCGCCGCGGCGCCCGCCGTCGAGGAGGCTCCCGCTCCGGCGGCCGCGCGTGAGGAAGCCCCGCGAGCCTCCGAAAGCACGGTTTCGCCTGCGCAGGAGCCCGTCGCGGCCGCGGCCGCCGAGTCCGTCTCGGCACCCGAGCCCGAGCCTGCGGCCGAGCCCGTGACTGCGGAGCCGTCCTCGGAACCGGCGGCGGCAGCCGCCACCCCGAACCCCCGGCCGGAAGCCACACCCGAGCCGGAGCCGGCTCCCACCCCGGCACCTCGCCTCGAGGCGGCCCGGCCCGAGCCCGAGCCCGAGCCGGCTCCGCACCCGACCGCCCAACCGGCACCCATGCCGACCTCACAGTCGGAGCCGGAGCCCGCAAGAGCCCCCGACCCCGCCCCGGTTGCCGAAACCACCCCCCGTACCGCAGAGCCGGTTCGGACCCCGGCTCCCCAGCCGGCGAAGGCATCCGCCCCCGCCAAGGCCCCGGCCGCCCGCGCTCCTCGGCGCAGCGCTCCTGCTCCGGCACCCGCCGCGCCGAGCACGGTCGGCAGCGGTGCCGGCGGGCAGTCGGCGCACGCGTCGCTGCTCGATAGCTTTCTCGACGCACGGATAAACTCCAAGGGCTGGGAGACCTGGGGATTCCGGCTCCTGCCCGACGTCAAGGCACGCCTGGGCAAGCGGCTGACAGCCGACAAGCGCTCGTCGCAGAACCGGCGGCTGGCCCTCGGCCACTACCTCAACGCCGCTTTGCTCGAACTCCCCGACGACAACGACGAGCAGATCGAGATGATCCGCTCGTTCCTGCGTGCCAGGGGCGGTATCACCGACCCCAGCCAGTCCTCCAGCTACCGGGTCAGCCCGGCCGTGTACGAACTCGCGCGCGACCTCGACACCGAACTCACCGCGACCGAGAAGCGGGGTTTGGTCGTGTACCTGTTCTCGGCCGCCGTCGAACTGTTCCTCGAACGTCTCGACGCCGAGGGCGCCCTCGGCCGCCCCGAGATCTTCTCGCCCCAGCAGTAACCCGCCGTCGGCGGGCACGGAGGCCATCCAGTCCCCCGTGCTCGCCGACGGCGCACTCATGTGCCCCTCCACGAGCACGGGCGCGCAAGCGCCGAACCCGACCGAGCGGCAGCCCACGTGCCTTCCTCGCACGATCGCCGGCCAAGCCCCCTCGGCTTCCTGAACGCAAGTCCCGGCAAAAGCCCGAGCCCGAGCATCTCGCCCAGGACCGCGTCGAGCCTCGCTCCGCCGTCCGCATGCCCGGCCACCGGCCGCGACGCGAACAGCCCGCCCGAATAAACCTATTCGCCCTATTCATCAGCGCTCGGGGGCTTTCTCACCAAAGCCGAACGCCGCCTCGCACCACCTCGCCCGATCACTGCAAAGTCGCTGAACGGCCCGCTGAGGCCATCACAGACCCCAAGGCCACCGAACTTCCCGCCGACCGCACCGAAGGCGCTCAGAACGCCGACTGAAGGGCTCGGGGCGCGCTTCCCGCAGCCTCGGCCGCTGCCTCACGGTCCTCACGGCACTCGGCGCAGACCCCGTCCTCCCGGAGCCCCCGAACCGCCCTGTCGCAGTCGTCGCAGGTGCCGATCGGCGCCGGAGTCGGCGTCCGTCGGGCCGGCACGACCGGTGCCTCCACCTGCCGGGACCGGTACGCGGCACGCCGCTCGGCACCGAAGCGGTCGTCCGCCGCCGCCCGCCGATCCTCGTCCTGGCGGGCGCAGTTGCGGCAGGCATACGGGTCGCCGGCCACCCCGACGCCGGGACCGCTCGCGGGCAGCCACAGGCGGCCGTCCTCGCAGTTCGGATCGGCGCAGCCACGCCGGGCCAGCCCTCGACCGTCCAGCCAACCCATGGGGCTCCTGACGGCCCCTTCCTGGGTCCGCCAGCGGTACGCCAGCCGGGCGAAGACCCGGTCCGCGTCGCCCACTTCGGCCACGGCGCGGTCCACCAGGCCGGCGGCGAGAACCCGCTGTCCGGTGCTCATCCTGGCTACCAGCGGGCCGATTCCGGCGAACGCCTTCGCAGCCGTTGCGGAGATGGTGGTCCGGTGGTTCGACGCCGTCACGTGTCGAGTTCGACGGGGTTCCGCCGCAGGCGCCCCATTCGCAGGGGTCGTCGTGAAGGCCGATCGCGGGCTTGTCGCGGGCTCGCGCCCGTCTACTCCGCAAGACGCCCTTCGGGCGGAACCCCCTCGGGAGTCCGCGTTCATCTGTAGGTCAATCGGAGTGTCTTCCTTATACGTGACGGAGGTCCCAACCCCCTGCGCACCCGACGTCCATTGACCCTCCGCACATAGGCTCCGACCTGCCGAAATACCGTTCTGGGGCGACTCGGACGGGCCCACGAGACCGGTTCGCGAAGCGGTCTTCGAGGGCATCGCGGAACGGGCCGCGGGAAGCGTCGCGGCAGCCGCTCGCGACTCCCCCGCGGCCCCGTCGCGGAAGGTCTCGACGGCCTCGACGGCCTCGACGATCCCGCTCGCCTTGTTCGGCTCGCTCGTCGCACCGAACTCCCTCGCAGGCTCTCCCCCCGTCTCTTCCGCGCTCCCCTTCGCGCAGAGTTCCGCGCTACCGGCCGCGGAAGACTCCGCGCTGTCGTTCCGAGCGCCCTCCGCAGTCCCCTCCTCGGAAAAATCTCCGGCGAAGATGTCCACCGGCTCGATCGCCTCGGTGTCCACACCCGCGGCCGCCGCCGACTCGTGTTCGCTCGGGTGCTCGAACGGTCGGAGCGGCACGAGCATGTTGCGGCCCTGCCACCCTTCGCGACGGCCCACCTCCACCCAGCCCCAACGTTCCAGGTCGGAGACCACGCCGCGGGCTGCGCGAACGCTCACCGGCTCGCCGATCCGGCGGCCGGACTGGTGTCGGAGCACGTCGGCGAGCTCCGCGTAGGTCAGGTGGTGACCCCGGGCCCGGGCATAGCAGATGACCGCGTACGCCCGTGCGTGCCGGTGCGGCACCGCGCCCAGGAGGGCCACGGGCACCATCACCCACGGTTCGCCCTTCTCCGGTGTGCGCAACCGGCGAACGGCCGAAGTCCCGGTACCGGAAGGCTTGGTGCGGCGTACGACGGTCAGTTCCTCGCCGGCGGTGAGCTGCTTCTGCGCGGCGTACAGGGACGACGGCGCCTTGAGCGCGACCCGGCCGTCGGGCTGGGTCACCGAGCGCACGGTCAGGCCCAGGTAGCGGGCGATGGTGGTCAGGTCGGCGATGCAGCCGGGCTGATTCGGGCCGGCCGCGAGATGGCCGACCTTGGCGGCGAAGACGAAGGCCAGGTCGCTGTACGCCTCGCCGGTCACCACACACAGCGGGACCTTGACGGAGGCACGGCGGACCGAGTCCGGCATGGTCGGATCGACGCCTCGGGCGCCACCGACGCGAACGCGCGCGGCGCGCAAGGCGGCGCGGACCCGAGCCTGCATCGTGAATCCAGAGGATTCGGGCACACTTGAAGAGGGCAAGGACCTGGCTGAAGACAGCACTGGGCCTGCCTCGGGGATCGCAGGTATGATCTGCTCCTGAAGCTGGTGAAGAGAAAGAGGTATGGCTGACCCGACCGTTCGGCGCGTGGAAGTACCGGAACGGCTGGGTCTCACTGTTCGGTTGTGTAAGCGGCTGACAGGCCTCCTTTCTCCGACGGCGCCCTTAGGGGCGCTGAGCTGCGAGCGAGTGGACTAGGGCTGGACTCCTAGGCCACTCGCTCTGCTTTTGCGGCCGATTCCGCCGCGGGGTGGTCAGGCGGCACCGTGGCGTCGTCCGACCTGCTCCTGTTCGGCGGCGAGGGCCCGCAGAGCCTGCTGAGCCCACGCGCCGAGCGTGAGGTACTGGTAAGGCGTGTTCTCTTCGACGAACCGCAGCGCGAGCGCGGCGTGTTCACTCGGTCGAACGGCCAGGTCGGCACCCGAGGGGTGCACGTAGAGGCCGGTCATCGGGTCGACATCGGCGAGATCGCCCACTCGTGAGTGCTCGATGGCCAGGTGTTCCCACAGGCGCAGACGTTGTGGCGTATTGCGCGCATAGTTCTCGCCCGGCCAGCTGATCCTTCGCAAAGCCTCGAAGGTGAGCAGGGGCAATACATCGCTGGGCGAGAGCACCGTCGGGTGCAGCACGTTTCGGTCCCGTGCCTCGTAGCCCACCTTGCTGGGCAGACCCGCGATGGCCGCGAGCCTCGCCACGGTCCAACGCTCCCGGGAAGTGGCCATGACCGTCCTTTCGTGTCAACGCCCGAAGCCTATCGCGATCTCCGGCAAATAACTTCCTGTCAGGAGAGTCGGCGTGTCGCGTATCGCGATGACGTCGTCACGAGAACAGCGCAAAAGCCCAGAAAATAAGGCATTGCCGCCGTGTTCGATCTGCATGTTGGAAGATCCGCCCGCACATCCATCCCCTGTCACGCATGAATACCCAGGCGCCGAGTGTGTGCTCCGTCGTCTGTTTCGTCGCGTGTTCGTTCGCGTGAGCCGGTGCTTGATCGACCGTCGGATCCACCGTTCGCCCCATTGCGTGACCGGCCGCCACACCGAGCCGACGCCCCGTCGTGAGACCCGCCGCGAGATCCACCGGCGGCTCCACCGCCCGGGCCGCTGTTCCGCCCGTTGCTCCGACCGGCCGCCCAGGACTCCGCGCGTCCGCCGACCGAGCCGCACAGCCACCCGCACACCCGCCCATACAGCCATGCGGATTGACGAACGGGTTGGGTTATAGAACGTCATACATCTGCCCGCACATCGCCACGCACATTTCCACGGACAGACCGCCGTGCGGATTGCCGAACCGGTTGCCATGCAAGTTGCAGGTCAAAGGCCATTTCCGGAGTGGCTCGACCCGTCCGTTAGTCGCCGTGTATCAGCGTCCATGCGACGCCTTACGCGGCGCTCTCTCGCGTTTGTCCGGCGTCTCCGTGATGCCCTGCCGGCGCCTTCCCGGGCCCTCCCAGAGCCTTCCTCGTGCCTCTCCGCAGAGTGGGCACGGTGGATTCGTGGTGATATCGGGGCCCGCCGGCTCTCGGAAAAGCACGGCGGGCGGCGGTGTGGGGCCGCGAAGCGCCGGTGCCGGGCTTTCCCGGGCATGAGCCGGGCCGCGTGATCGACCGTCGAAATCACCGTAAATAGCCAGGAAATCTACTTTTAGGGTTGATAAGGAAGTGCCCTCGGCGTCATCGGCTTGTCTCGGCATCCATCGATCGGGCATCCCGGGAGTGGCACGATCCGGCGAAAAAGCACTCCGAGTGCGCATGTCAGCGCTTTCCGTAGTGACTTCGGTGACCCCGTCGTCGATGCGTGGGGCGACGAGTGCGATGCTCTGAGCAACGGCCGCACACGTGGTTGTCGACGATCGGAGTGCGCATGGCGACTGATGAAGCCGGCCCCCGGCTGGTGTTGTGGGACATCGACCACACGCTGATCGACGGCGGAACGGTGTCGAGGCGAGCCTACGCCGCGGCGTTTCGCCAGATTTCCGGGCGTGCGCTGGACCAGCCCTGGCAGTTCGACGGGCGTACCGAGTTGGCTGCGGCGAGCGAGGTGCTACGTGCGCACGGGATGCCCCCGGAGGGCGGCATGCTCGATGCCTTCCTGAACCTGATCGTTGCCGAACTCCGGGTACGTGAAGCCGAGTTGGCTGCGGAAGGGCGTGTCCTGGCAGGTGCGTCGGAGGTACTGACCGCGCTCGGCACGATGCCCGGCGTACACCAGTCGGTGCTTACCGGCAACCTCTACTCGCTCGCCGTGTTGAAGATGACGGTCTTCGGCCTCGCCGACCACGTCGACTTCCGGCTCGGTGCGTACGGCGACGACGCCTACGAGCGAACCGACCTGCCCGCGCGGGCGTTCGCACGTACGGAGGAGCACCTGGGTCTGCGGCACGTCGGTGCGGACACCGTGATAGTCGGGGACACCGTGCGCGATGTCGCCACGGCCCGGGCGGCCGGCGCGTGGTGCGTGGCTGTGGCGACCGGTAGGACGAGCATGGCCGCGTTGGCGGAGGCGGGCGCCGATGTTGTGCTCGCGGACCTGGCCGATACGGACGCGGTGTTGAACGCGCTGATGGGCCGCGCGGCGTGAGTCCTGGCGAGTCGTCGGGCCGGCAGGCTGATCAGGTGCCGCGCATCGGCATCAGCAGGTAGCGATAGTCCGGAGGCTCCGAGGCGCTCGGGGCGTCGGCGTCGCGATTTGGGCTGCCGGCGTGCTTGTTCGGCTCGGCCGGGGAGTTCGGATCATCGGACCCGTTCGTCCGCTCCGGCTCGTCCGCGTGGGTGTCGTCTGTCAGGACGGTGGGCTTCGTGGGTGCGCTGAACACCAGCCGAGCGGTCGGCGTACGGAGCGCGGCCAAGCCGTCCAGGAGGTGGGTCGGATTGAACGCGACCCTGGTCGGCTCGCCCGTCATCGCGACCGGCACCGTTGCGCGCGCTTCGGCCTGGTCGGTCGTACCGGCCTCGATCCGGAGCGAGTCCCGTGCGAACGACAGCCGGACCGGGGCGTTGCGGGTGACCACCAGGGACACCCGCCGCACGGCCTCGATCAGCGCCGCGGCGTCGATCGTCGCGACGGCGGTGGTCTCGTTGTCGAACAGCCAGTCGTAGCGCGGGAACTCGTGGTCGAGCAGTCGCGTGGTCGCGTGTCGCCCACCCCCGGCCAGCCCGAGCAGGCCGCGGCGACCCGGTTCCGGGCCGAGTGCGAGCCGGAGGTCCTCGCCGTCTCCCGGGTGCTTGGTGAGATCGGCGAGTACCCGAGCCGGCACCAGGGCGGTTCGCGCCGGATCCTCGGTGGCCGGGCGCCACGGCAGCCGTCGCACCGCCAGCCGATAACGATCGGTCGCGGCCAGGATCAGCGCGTCGTGGGCCAGGTGCAGCCGGATCGCGGTGAGTACGGGCAGGCTCTCGTCCCGGGCCGCGGCGATCGCGACCTGCGCGACGGCCTCGGCGAATCCGGCCGCGCTCACGGTCCCCGCGGTCTCCGGCAGCGGTGGCGTGGCCGGATAGTCGGCGAGAGCCGGCAGCGGGAGCGCGAAATACGAACCGGCGCAGGTCACCCGGGCTCGCGCCGGGTCCACGCTCAGGTCCACCGGGTGGTCGCGGGGGAGGGCGCGCGCGATGTCGGCGAGCAGCCGACCGGGGACCAGGATCTCTCCGGGCCGGCCGACCTCGGCCGAGACCTCGATACCGGCCGACACCTCGTAGTCGTACGCGGAGATTGTCAGGGTGCCGTCGGCAGCGGTGAGTCGGAACGAGGCGAGAGCGGGAATGACCGGTCGCGCGGGCAGTGCGCGCACGGCCCAGCCGATGCCCTCGACGAGGCGGTCGCGGGATATCCGTACCTTCACAGGGGCCCTTTCCGAGAACTCGACGAGGAGAATGGTCGCTTGTCGATCGAATCCTTGTTCGATTGTCGGGGAAGCGACACTAACGGAGGGCTCGGACAGAGAGCGGTGTCCCGTCGCGGCGAAGGCTGACCGCAGGGAAGGTCGACCGCAGGGAAGTTTGATTGCGGCGAGGGGCGATCGTAAGGAAGGCCGATTGCGGGGACGGTCGATCGCCGCGCGGGTCGAGCAGTCTCGCCGAAGTGGGAGCGGCGCCGGTTCGGCGAGGCGAGCTTCGCCAGGCGGTGACCGCGGGCCGGGTGTGGGCGCGGATGGTGTGGCGACGGCGTGCGGGCGAGTGTGCCTCGGGGGCCGGGCGGAGGGGGTTCGCTCGCTGAAGCGGTACCCCTATATAGGCGCGTTCCAGCCATGAGCGCGTCCTGTATATAGAGGTGTCGTTCTCCGCCGCGGAGGCATCGTCCTCCGCGCGGCTTCGGGCGGACCGGACGGTGACCGTTGCTCCGCCCGAAGCCGCCGTGCGGGGTCGGCTCGGCTGCGGTGTCGGCTCGGCTTCGGTGGGGTCTATCGTGTCGAGTAGTACACGTATGCGGCCACTCCGCCGAGGGCGACCAGGTTGAAGACTTTGGCCTTTATTCGCCCGGCACGCGTGAGTGGGACCTGCGGGGGTGCGTACGCCGGGCCGCCGCCGTCCGCGAATCCCCCTGACCCACCGCATGTCGGGCACGGCACCATCGCCTGCATCCGCCCGGATCCGCCGCATCCCGAGCAGGACCAATTGTTGTCCGAGCCCATTCCGTTCTGGCCGGACCCGCCACAGCCGTTGCAGATCGTGTCCATCGGGACATAGCGCTGTCCGGAACAGCTCCCGCAGTACGTCACCCTGTGCCTCCCCACGATGATCCCCCACATCTGGGACCAGAGCCTGCATGAGGACTGTCCACGGGTCAACGAACGGGGAAGCGGGAGGTGAGTGAACCGGGAGGACATGTGGGGTGCCACCGGCACCGCATGCCGTTTCCCGGCCGGTTGCCGGTTGCCGATCGTCGGGTGTCGTTGCCGGCACGCCCGGTCGTATCCGGTCGTGCCGGCTCGTGCTCGATGGGTCAGGGCGTGGTCGCCAGGCGGGCGGCGGAGTTGTGGGCGTCCGCGAGAGCGGTCGACAGGTGCGGGTGGGTGAGTCGGCCCGCGCGCTTGACGGTGCGGCCCGCGATCAGGACGGTGTCGACGTTGCCCGGATGGGCGCACGCCACGACCGCCCCGGCGATGTCGTGCGTGGCGCCGACCAGGTTGACCGCGTCCGCGCGGAGCAGGACCACGTCGGCCTGCTTGCCCACGGCCAGCGATCCGATTCGATCGGCCAGGCCCAGCGCGGCGGCCCCTCCGATGGTGGCCATACGCAGCATGTCGGCTGCGAACAGCCTTGATCCATTGGCTAGTTGGCTGGTCAGCAGGGCCGCGCGAAGGAGCGAGAACATGTCGCCGGGGCCGCTGGTGACCACGTCGGCCCCGAGACCGGTGACCAGTCCCACGGTGCGGGAGCGGTTGATCATCGGAGCGCCGTGTCCCATCTGTGCCTCGATGTGCGGCGCGATCGACAGCGCGCCGCCGGAGTCGGCGATCATCGCGAGCTCGTCGTCGGGCAGCGAGTTGCCGTGGATGTACAGCGTGCGTGCGTTCAGCAGGCCGCGGTCGCGCAGCGCCTCGATGGGACGTTGGGCGACCGGACCGCTGCCGACGTGTACGGCCAGCGGGATGTCCAACTCCGCGGCCAGGCGCCAGTCCTCCTCGACGACGTCGATCGGTGTGTACGACGGCCCGCCGGGGGCGAGCGCGAGAGTGACCAGCTCGTCGTCGCCGGCGAACAGTCGTGCGCGCAGATCGCGCACGAGGCGCGGGTCGCGGGCGGCCGGGTCGAACGGCGGGTGGCCGTAGCCGAAGACGGCCCGGATGCCGGCCGCGCGCAGTCCGCTCACCGCCGCGTCGCCGTGTTCGGCGCGGTGTTGCACATGCGAGAAGTCCTGCACCGTGGTGATGCCGGAGTCCAGGCACTCCAGCGCGCCGACGAGGTTGCCGGTGTACACGTCCTCGGGACGCATCGCGGGGGAGAGTCGGCCGAGGACCAACCCGAGGTAGTCGCCGAGGTCGCTGTCCACGGCCACCGCCCGCAGTACCGACTGCCAGACGTGGCGATGGGTGTCGACGAATCCGGGCAGCACGATCCGCTCGCGTGCGTCGACGACCTCGGCTCCCTCGGCGGACAGCCCGGAGCCGACGGCGGCGATCGTGCCGTTCTCGATCAGGACGTCGGTGTTCGGCCGGGCGGTGACATGCGGGTCGGTGTCGACGACGGTGCCGCCGCGCAGGAGCAACCGGTCGGGGGAGTGGGTGCGGGCGTGGGTGGCGGAGGTGGTCACGGGTGTCTCCGGAGGGTGTGTGGAGGTATGGGGGATCGGAGCAGAGCGGATGGGAAGTGGACCGGAGTCGGACCGGGCTTGAACCGGGCTCGCACCGGGCTCGCACCGGTCTCGAACTGACGTCGAACACCAAGAAGCTCACTTGAAAGCTTTTCTGAAAGCTATCAGGTGGTTGTAATACGCTGTCAACATGACTGCCCCCCAGGACCGTGCGAGCGCCCTCATCGGCGCGTGGCAGACCGAACTGCCCGACGTGCTGGACACGACGACGGAACTGAGCAAGCGGATCATGCTGCTCGCGGCCGACCTGGACGAGGCGACCCGACGCGAGCTACCCGAATTCGGGCTCACCCCGGCCCAGTTCGGCGTCCTGGTCGCGCTGCGTCGGGCCGGCGCGCCCTATCGGCTCAAGCCGACGGAACTCGGCCGCGCGCTGCTGCTCTCCTCGGGCGGTACCAGCAATGTCACCAACCATCTGGTCGCAGAGGGTCTCGCCGAACGTCTTCCGGATCAGGGCGACGGGCGGGGCACGCTGATCAGCCTGACGCCGCGGGGCGTACAGGTCGCCGAGGACGCGGTCCGTGCCAACGCCGCCGCGCACGCCGAGGTCTGGCGCGGCGCACCGGCGGCGGCGATCGAGGCGGCGACGCTGGCCCTGCGCGAGATCGCCGCCGCGACCGAGATGCCTCGATCACGGGGACGGACACGCGACAACGTCTGACAGTGCGACCGCATGACCGCGTCACCACGTGACCGCGGGTGCGGACGCCTGACGCGAGTCGCGGCCTCTCCGTCGCCGTGGAGTTGCCCGTGCCGGCGCCGAATGCCCCTCTGTCCAGGGCAACTTCGCGGGAGGAGGGGGGTCCCGGCTCGGTCAGAACGGGGCCGGCGGGTTCCGGGGGCGGGGCGGGGGCTGGTGGGGGACCGGGGGCGGCTCGTGGCTTCCGGTCGTCCGACCGGCATCGGGCTGCTGCGTCGGGTGGGTCGGCCGGCCCGGGGGCGTCGGGTACGCCGAGGGGGCCGGTTCCATCGAGGGCATCCCCGGCGTGCCCGGCATCCCCGCGATGGGATGCGCGGGGTGCGCCGCCTGCATCGGATACGCGGAGTGCATGGGATGCATCGCGTACATGGGATGCATGGGGTGCATCGTCGGCGGGGTGACGAGGGCACGCTCGTACTCGGACTGGAATGCGGTGATCCGGGCCACGACCGCGATGGCGAGGCCGGCCGCCGCGATGAGGATGAGAAAGGCCCAGCCCGCGGCGGTGTCGGCGGTGCGGTACGACTCGTGGTACTCCCGCCAGGAATCGGTACCGGAAAAGTCGTCGCCGCCATCGCTCTCACGCCCGAAGACACCGAAGAGCATCACGATGTTCGCCGCGACGTAGGTCAACCACCAGGCCGACAGGAGGGGATGCCGGCCCGGGGTGAAGCCGCCTCGCATCGGCGCGCGCGGGTCGCTGGCCTTCCAGATGTCGTGCGCGATCAGCGGCGGGAAGAACAGGTTGGCCACCGGGCAGAACCAGCCGCCGATCGCCCAACCGCTGGAGAAATGTTGGACCGAAGGCGGGAAGAGTTCGACGTTACGGCGTGCGCGGTGGAACCAGATGACGAACATGACCATGACCGCGACGATGGCCAGACTCGCCAAGCCCCACCACACGCCGATGGAATGATTCGCCGCGTCGGGGTCGGCGGACACCCATCCGCCACGCAGGGTCTGGTCGACCAGATTGGCGCGGTGGAACAGTGCGATCGCCGCGAGCAGGGACAAGACGGCGGTGACGCCGAGCAGGATGTAGAGCGCGAGGGCGGGTCCGCGCAGGGAGCGGAAGACCGGGGCGTACCAACCCGGTGGCGGCGTCGCGGCGGGACCGAACCGGGCGAAGCGCTGGTCCAGGGGCGCCGTCGAGTCGGATACCGGGGCGGCGGGCGGGGCGTATTCCTGGTGACCGCAGTTGGTACAGCGGTCCGGCAGCGTCGAGCGGGCGCCGCAGGATGGGCAGAGCACGAGTTCGGATCCCCCGTCGATGGTCGGTGCCGGCCATGCGCACCGGTGGGGGAGAGGTCGCGGTGGGCGGTCCGGCCCTCTGTACCCCACATGGTGTAACCGGCATCATGCCGTGTGTATCCCCCACGCGTCACGGGTGAGTCGACGATGAATACGCAGGGTGATAACGCTCGCCCCTGACCCTCCCTGACCCTCCCTGACCGTGCTCCCTGATCCTGACCCCCTGATCCTGGCCCCGACCCGCTGATCCCTGAGCGTGGCAACCCCCAAGGTCGCCGTGCAGGGACATCGACGACGTCGTGTCGCACCGAACACCGAGTCCCCTGGACCGCGAAGGTTCGAGAGGGGCGCGAGGAGGAGTTGGTGTCATGCCCACCTCGAATGACCGGGACCCCGCGCACGCATGGTGTATCCCGGAGCGCGAGTACGAGCGGCACGAGAGGCGGCGAGGGCGGCGTTGGGCGTATCCCCATCTCGATCCGCACCGTACGGCGTTGGTGGTGATCGACATGGTGCCGTTCTTCACTGAAGCCAATCCCTACGCCCGCGGCATCGTGTCCCGCATCCGGAACCTGGCCGCCCACATGCGCAGCGCGGGCGGCACCGTTGCGTGGGTCCTCCCCGAGCCCACACCGAACATCGAGGCGGCTCGGGAGTTCTACGGCCCGACCGTCGCCGCCCTGTACCTGGCCAGTGGCGGGACCGGGCCGGTGGAACAGCGCCTGAGTCCCGGACTGACACCGGTGGTCGGCGACCGGTTCGCGGCAAAGACCGCGCACAGCGCCTTCTTTCCGGGGCGTTGCCCATTGCCCGGCCTTCTGGAAGCGAGAGGGATCACCACCATCCTGATCACGGGCACCACGACCGACGTGTGCTGCGAGTCCAGTGCCCGAGACGCCTTCACCCTCGGCTACCGCGTCATCGTCGTCGCCGACGCCACGGCCACGGGCACCGACCACGCCCACAACGCGAGCCTGCGCACCGTGTACCGATCGCTCGGCGACGTGCGCACCACGCGGGACCTCATCACACTGCTCGCTTGTCCGTATGGGGTGGGAAAAGCGAAAGGCAAGGAGTGTGTTCACTCCTTGCCACTCTCAACTTATAGCGCACCGGGGGGCTTGCGGCAAGGCCCCCGTCGAGCCGCAGAATGATCGACCTCAGCTCGACAACCTGCGGAAATGAGCTTTTTTGATGATTGACGTGATCGTGGTGGGCGGCGGACCGACCGGCTTGATGCTGGCCGGCGAGTTGCGGCTGGCCGGAGTCCACGTGGTCGTGCTGGAGAAGTTGACCGAGCCGACCGGGGAATCCCGCGGGCAGGGCCTGCACACGCGCAGCGTCGAGATGATGGACCAGCGCGGTCTGCTGGACCGGTTCCTTGCGGTGAGTGACAAGTTCCAGGCAGGTGGTCTCTTCGGCCGCATTATGAAGCCGTGGCCGGAGCGGTTGGACACGGCGCACCCGTACGGCCTCGCCACGCCCCAGCCGCTGACCGAGCGGGTGCTCGACGAGCGGGCCCGCGAACTCGGTGCCGAGATCCGGCGCGGCTGCGAAGTGGTCGGGCTGAGCCAGGACGAGGACGGGGTGAGCGTCGAGTTGGCGGACGGTACGCGCCTGCGCTCGCGCTATCTCGTCGGGTGTGACGGCGCCCGCAGTGCGGTGCGCAAGGGGATCGGCGTCGGCTTCCCCGGGGAGCCGGCCAAGGTCGAGACGATGCTGGGTGTCATGGAGGTGACTGCGGATCCGGCGACGATCACCGCCGTCGTCGCGGAAGTCCACAAGACTCAACTGCGGTTCGGCCTCATGCCTCTCCAGGACGAGAACGAGGGGCTGTACCGCATCGTCGTGCCCGCCGACGGGGTGGCCGAGGATCGTTCGACCCCGCCGACCCTCGAGGAGTTCAAGCAGCGGTTGCGGGCCGTCGCGGGCACCGACTTCGGCGTGCACTCGCCGCGCTGGTTGTCCCGGTTCGGCGACGCCACCCGGCAGGCCGAGCGCTATCGGGTCGGCCGGGTGCTGCTGGCCGGCGACGCGGCGCACATCCACCCGCCGACCGGTGGGCAGGGGCTCAACCTCGGCGTGCAGGACGCGTTCAACCTCGGCTGGAAGTTGGGTGCCGCGGTCAACGGTTGGGCACCGGAAGGGCTGCTGGACAGCTATCACGCCGAACGGCACCCGGTGGGCGCCGCCGTGTTGGAGAACACGCGGGCGCAGATCACCCTGCTGGGGACCGATCCGGGAGCGACCGCGCTGCGGGAACTGTTCTCGAAGCTGATGGATTTCGAGGAGGTGAACCGGTACGTCACCGAGATCATCTCCGCGGTCGGGATCCGCTACGACTTCGGCGACGACCAGGGCCATGAACTGCTCGGTCGGCGGATGCGGGACGTGCCGCTGAAGGTGGGGCGTCTGTACGAGCGGATGCACGCCGGCCGCGGACTGCTGCTCGACCGGACCGGCCGGCTTTCGGTGACGGGCTGGGCGGATCGCGTCGACCACGTCGCCGATCTCGGGGAGGAACCGGACGTGTCCGCGATGCTGTTGCGGCCGGACGGCCACGTGGTGTGGGTGGGTGAGGATCAGTCGGAACTGGAAAGCCGGCTGTCCGAGTGGTTCGGCGCCGCGGCCGGCTGAGCGGGCGGGTGCGCCGGCGCGCTCGAGGTTCGCGTCAGGAGGTGGGGTCGTCCCAGTCGAACCGCACGGAATGGGCTCCGTGTACCGGACGGGCGCGCCGACTCGCGGCCTTGACCGGGTGTCCTGCGGCGAGGAGCCGGGCGGCGATGCGGCTGCCGGTGGTGCCGGTGGCTCCGATGACCAGGGTGAACTCCCGGGTCTCGTACGCGAGTCGGCTCTCCTGCACGCCTGCTGTCTCCTGCGCGGGTCGGCTTTCGTTCACGCGTTGCTCCCGGCGACGTCGGCGGCGTCCCAGCGGGCGAGCGGGCTCATGGGTATCTCCATCCCGTACGATACGGACCCGGGGTCCGTTTCATACTTCGACAATACGGACCCGGGGTCCGCTTTGCAAGCGAGGGCTGCCCGAGGAAATACGGAGGCGCGTCATGGACGACGAAGACGGAGGAAGCGGATGACCGAACGCAGGCCCCGCGCGGACGCCACGCGCAATCGCGAGGCCGTTCTGGCGGCTGCCGATTCGCTCTTCGCCCATTGCGAGAGCCCGGAGACGGTGACCATGGCCGACATCGCCGCGGCGGCAGGCGTCGGCAAGGCGACGCTCTTCCGCGGCTTCGGCGACCGCACCGGCCTGATTCAAGCGCTGTACGCGATGCGCCTGGCGCCGATCGAACTCGCCGTCGAATCCGGTCCACCGCCCCTGGGGCCCGACACGCCGCCGCTTCGGCGTGTACCGGCGCTGCTCGACGCCGTCCTGTGCTTCAAGCTGGACCATCGCCACCTGGCCCTGGCGCTGGAGGGGACCGGCGGCGACAGTCCCTACGACGCGGCACACTACGAACGCTGGCACGGCGCGATCCGGGCCGCGTTGGAGCGGATCCCCGGATTCGGCGACGGCGAATTCGCGGCGCATGCCCTGCTCGCCGCCACGCGCGCGGACCTCGTGGAACACCTCGTCGGCGGAGAGCGGATGACGCGGGAGCAAATGCGGGCGGACCTGGCGCGGTTCACGGCCGGGGTGTTGGGAGCGAGCGCGGTGGACGGGGACTGATGCCGCGCCCGGCACTGGGCTGCGACCCGACCGGAGCAGGCTTCGCACCGGCCCCGGACCGGGCTTCGATCCGTTGTACGCGGCGGGCCCGCCGACCGACCGGGCAGCCGGGCAGGTCAGCGGGGGGTGCGCGCGATGCGGAAGCCCACGTCGTCGACCTTGAAGGTCGGGTGGCTGCGGCGGCGGGCGGAGGCTCGGCAACTCCAGTGTTCGTCGAACCAACCGCCGCCGCGCAGCACCCGGTAGGAGCCGTACACCTCGGCGTCGTAGACGTCCCAGCACCAGTCCCAGACGTTGCCGAGCATGTCGTACAGGCCCCAGGGGTTGGGCTGTTTGCCGCCCACGTCGTGGACGCGCTCGCCCGAGTTCGCGCGGTACCAGGCGACTTCGTCCAGAGGGGCGTAATGCGGTCCCGTCGTGCCGGCCCGGCAGGCGTACTCCCACTCGGCCTCGGTCGGCAGCCGGTACCCGTCGGCGGCGGCGTCCCACTCGATGCCCTCGTCGTCCGCGTCGACGTGGTACGCCGGTGTGAACCCGTCGCACCGGGACAGGGCGTTGCAGAACCGCACCGCGTCCCACCAGGAGACACTTTCGACCGGTAGCCGATCCCCCTGCGGGCCGGTCGGTCGCAGGCCGGTGACCCGCGCGTACAGCGCCCGGGTGACCGGGAACGCGGCGAGCCGGTAGGGCGCCAGCTCGACCGACCAACTGCGTTGCGTCCGGCGGTCGGTCAGGGTCACCCGCCCCGGCGGGATGTCGATCATCGGATCTGTCGTACCGGCGTTCATCGGGTGTTGATCCTACCGGCTCGAACTCCGGCGGCCGTGTGGTCGAACGCGCGGGTGCCCGGGTCGGGTGTGGGCTGCCCGGCCGGTTGTGCGGGGCGAGGTGGCGCGTCCGCCGGTCGGGTGCGGGTCACATCGGGAAGGAGCGCAGGCGTACCGCGCCGTCCGGCCAGGTCGCGGCGTCGTGCAGGGGCGTCCACATGGTGCGCAGCGGCATGAGAACGAGGCCCTCGGGCTGTCGGACGTGTACGTCTCGGTCGAGGGAATGCCACCCGAGCCGCCGGTACAGGGTGACGAGGGGCGGTCGACAGAAGAGAAGGCCGTGTCGTGGCCCCATCGTTCGGGCGTGATCAAGGGCCGCCGCCAAAACCGTCCGGGCCAGTCCGCGTCCGCGCACATCGGGTGCGACGGCCACGCCGCCGATGCCCACCACCTCCGTGTCGACCTCGCCGATCGACACGGGCAATCGCAACAATCCGGCGTGGGCCACGAGACGGCCGGCGTCCCTGATGCCGAAGTGATCCTCCTTGGGCAGCCAGGTCAGGCCGGTGTCCGCGACGCCGAAGGGGTCGGCACCGTCGCCCAGGATCTCGTTCTGCTCGGCCTTCGTGTATCGGGTGAGGCGTTCCGCGGCCGGGTGTCCGCTCATTGCGCTGGGGCTCCGTACATCGTGATCGTTTCGTACTTCGTACTTTGCACTTCGTGCGTTGACGGTGGTCGGAGAGGTGCCCGGTCGTCCCGTTCGACCATCGGTGGGTCGTAGCCGTAGCCGTAGTCGTGGCGCGCGCGGTCGCTGTCGTGGTGCGCGATTCCGCCGGTCCTGTTCGGGGCGGGGCCACGGACGGGCCGCCCGGAGCACGGCGTTCGGGTCCGGTGTGGGAAACGAGCGGGGCGAGGAGGCGACGCCTGCGCGCGGCTCCCGAGGTGGGTGAGGTCTCGGGAGCCGGGGTTCGGGTCGGTGGGGTCAGGCCAATTCCAGGCGGTCGATCAGGCCGGCCGCGGTGAAGGCGTCGATGAGGGCGGTGCGGCCCTCGGTGAAGTGGCCCCAACTGTCGAAGTGCACGGGGACCACGCGCCGTGCGCCGAGGATCGAGGCGGCTTCGGCGGCCTGGGCGCTGTCCAGGGTGAGGAGCGCGCCGTCGAAGAGCGGCGTGCGGGCCGCTCCGGCGAACAGGACGGCGGTGTCGACCGGGCCGACGCGTGCGGCGATCTTCTCGACCACGGTCAGGGAGGCGTTGTCCCCGCTGACGTAGACGGTGGGCAGGTCGGCGGCGGTCAGTACGAAGCCGACGACCTCGCCGGTGATGGGTTCGCAGCCTTCCGGCCCGTGCTGGGCGGGGGTGGCCGTGACGGTGACGGTGCCGCCGCCGGGGCGGGGCAGGTCCAACGATTCCCACGGGGCCAGACCCCGGGACGTGCCGCCGAGGCGGCCCGCGCCGCTGGGGGTGGTGAGTACCAGTGGGACGTCGGCGAGCAGCGCCCGGCCGGAATGGTCGAGGTTGTCCGGGTGCTCGTCGTGGGAGAGCAGGACCGCGTCGATGGGGCCGAGGTCGGCCGGGTCGATGGTGGCGGGGGCGGTCTTGGTGAGGAAGCGGTTCTCGCCGATGGGGTACTCGCCGGGCGCGTCGAACGCGGGGTCGGTGAGGAACGTGAGCCCGCCGAACTCGATCAGCGCGGAGGGACCACCGAAGACGCGGACGGCGATCTGCTCGTTCCCCCGCTTGCCCTGGACGTTCTGCGCGTTGGTCGCACTGCTGCCGGTCACTGGACACCTCACGGATAATTGTTGTGTTTGCCGTGAGAAAAGCTAGCCGATCCTCACGGACAACGGCAAGGCTTAACATGAGAGTCATGAAGGAGACCGTGTTGGGCGAGCCTGCTCGTGCCGCCCACGCCGCTCATCCGGTGCTGCCGGCCGCGCCGGGGGCGGAGCGTTATCTCGCGCTCGACCTGGCCAATACCGACCTCGCGCTGCCCGGTGGTCAGGAAGTGGATCTGCTCGGCACGCCCGCGTCCGCGAAGGAGTGGCTGGTGACCCGAGAGCTCGCGCCGCCGGACACCGTGCTGTACGACGTGTGCGCGGGCCGGTTGCGAGCGCTGCGCGACGAAGTGCGAACACTGCTCTCGTCTCGGATCGGTGCTCTCTTGGCGCCCGACGCGTCGGTACGCGCCATCAACGACGCGTTGACCAGTGCCCCGTCGGCCGCGCTGCTGCACTGGGACGAGGTGCGCGGGCCGTACCGCGCCCAGGCGCACCCGGTCGACCAGATCGTCAATCACGCCATCGCGATCCTCGCGGCGGACGCCGCCGACTTGCTCACCGGCCCGGACGCCGAGCGCCTGGCCCCGTGCGGCGCCACCCCCTGTAGCCGCTTCCTGGTCCGCACCCACGCCTCCCGTCAGTGGTGCTCGGTCCGCTGCGGCGACCGAGTGCGCGCGGCCCGCGCGTACGCCCGGCGAACACAGACGCAGACGCAGACGCAGAAGCCACCCACGCAGTCGCCGTCGTAAGCGGAGGGCGAGCGACGGCGCGTGCCGGCATCCTCCCCAGCACTACAGCCGACAGCGCGTGGTCGAGCTCGAGCCGGGCAGTCGCGTGGTCTGGCGGGTCACCGACAGCCACCTGTCCTTCATCCCGGAGCCGGGTGAGTGGACCGGAACCGAGATCGTGTTCGACATCGTCCCGGCCGCCGGCGGCACCGAACTGCGGTTCACCCACGTCGGTTTGGTGCCGGACGTCGAGTGCTTCGGCGCGTGTTCCACGGCCTGGCTGCACTACGTCGACGGCAGTCTGCGCAGCCTGATCACCACGGGAGCGGGCCTTCCCGATCCGTGGTGATCGGCGGCCGGTCGACGGCCCCGTCGTCACCGGTCGGCTTCGGTGGCATGGGCCTTCGACCGCCACGACCGGATCGGCTTCGGGTCCCCGCCGTCGGGCCGGCGGTCGGCCCGAGGCCGGGCCACCGTTCCCGAGGTCGTCGGCAGTTCACCGCTACACCGCGCCCTGATCGAGCGTGCCGGCGCAAGCACGACCCCGTAAGGCGAGTTCAGTCGGCGGTGATCGGCTCGGCGGTTTCCGCGGTACGGGTCAGGAGGCGGTTGGTCAGGTGTACGAGGTCGGGCAGGCGTAGTACCTCACCGGCGGATTCGGAACCCGGTATCGGTACGTGGAGGCGGTCCGTCCAGCGAACGGGGATGGCCGGCAGGCCGTAGCGCGCGCCGGCCAGGGCGCCGGTGACCGCGGCGACCGTATCCGTGTCGCCGCCGAGATCGATCGCCGCACGCAGGGCATCCTCGTACGAGCACGTGGTGTTCAGTGCCCAGACCGCCGAGCCGAGGCAGGGCCACACGGCGCCGTTGAACTCCGTGGCGTCGGTGGGATGCCAGGTCGGGGCCAGGACGGTGGCGTAACGCTCACGGTGATCGGGGTGAACCTCGGCGAGCGTCTCGGCGAGCGCGGTCGGCAGGTCGCCGCCGAGCAGCGTCACCCGGAGCAACTCGTGGAAGATCGCGGTGCCTTCCCACGCCGCGCGGTCGCCGTGGGTCAACGCGGCGATCCGGCGGGCGGCGGCCATGGTGGCCGTCCGGCCGTCCCGGGCGAAGTACACGGCGGGCGTGGTGGCCCGCATCAGCGATCCGTTGCCGGCCGCGCGCCCGGTGGTTTGGAAGTGCACGCCGGCCGCGAGGTCCCAGGGCATGCCGTTGGTAAGTACATCCTGGGTTTGCAGGCCGATGTCCTTGGGCTCGGAGCGGGCCCAGCGCTGGAAGCGGGCGAACATGTCGGGCAGGTCCAAACCGTCCCGCTCCAGCAGCGAATACGCCACGTGCACGGCCATCTGCGTGTCGTCCGTCGCCTCGCCGGCGTCCCATCCGCCACCACCGCACATCTCGTTCGCGTAGCGCCCCTCGGCACGCGAACTCCCGGGCGGGGCTTCGGGAAACCGGGTACCGAAGCCACCGGCCGACCCGAACTCGAAGGGCGCGCCCAGCGCGTCCCCGACCGCCGAACCGACGACTGCACCGACGGCACGCTCCGTGATCTCCATCGCGACAGGGTAGTGGCGACTCGGGGGCGGGCGAGGCATGCCTGCGGCCACGTCGTTCTCTCGCCGCGGGACAGGGGATCGTGTGCCTCCGTACATCGGCCCTGGTCCAAGGATCCGGATCCGCGGGAGGGCGGGTGTGGCGGTCTTCGCCCGGTGGGGACCGCAGGGGCCTGTGTGTCCCACGCGATCGTCGGCTACCGGGAGTGCAACACCACGTAATCGGCGCCGAGTCGGGCGCGGATCCGGGTCAGGTGGGCGGGGGAGGGGTCGATCAGATAGCGGTGGGTCGCTGCGGCCAGGAGCGGGAGGTCGACGGAACTGTCGGTGTAGGCGTGGGTGATCGGATCGGTGATGCCGGCCGCGCGGATTCGGGCAACCTTGCGAGGGCCTCGGCAGGCGGGTAGCGGTCGCATGCCGGTCCGGCCGGGGGTGACGTGGGAGGCGATCACGTCCGCCGATCCGAGGCCGAGTTCGCGGCAGATGGCGCGGGCCAAGGGGTCGGCGCACGAGGTCGCGACCACGACGCGGTCGCCGGCGGCGAGGTGTGCCCGGGCTCGGGCGAGGGTGATCGTGATCCGGTTGGCCTCCGCCGTACGTTCGGTGGCGAAGTCGTCGGCCAGGGCCTCGAATCGGGGCGCGGGCAGGCCGATGGTGGCGACGCGGAGGAGGATGGCGAAGGCGTGGCGTCGAGTTGCGTGGAAGGCGTACAGCGGGCCGACGACCGGTACGCACAGCGCCGCTGCCACGACGCGCCATCGGGAGCGGCGCAGGAGCGCCCGGTTGAAGTGGCCGAACGAGTCGCCTCGCACGAGGGTGCCGTCGAGGTCGAAGACGGCCAGTGGGCGGCGGGTGCTCGGCGGGATGTGGGTCAAGGGTGGGCCTCTTCCTTTGTGTGCCCTGTTTTCCTCGGGTGCTCGCGTGCCTTGTGTCCTTCGGTGCCTTGTGTCCTTTGGTGCATTGCGCCCTTCGGTGCTTTGTCTTCTTCGCGCGGAGTACCGGGCGCGGAGGGGCGGCGGGTGGTCGCGCGAGGCGCATCGGGACGGCTTCAGTAGGCGACGGTGAAGCGGGAGCGGTGGTGCTTCGGCTGTTCCGCCTCGTCGATGAGGGCGACGGCGAGGTCCTCCATGGATATCGCCGAGACGCCGTCGGCGTCGATCAGGAGTTCGTCGGTGCCTACCCGGAAAGCTCCGGTGCGGGTGCCGGGTTCGAGGTTGGCGGGCGGGCTCAGGTAGGTCCAGTCGACGCCGTCGTCGGCGCGGAACACGTCGAGTTGGGCATTGCAGGCGAGCGCGATGCCGCGCCATGCCGTCGGCACGAATCTCGGGTCGTCGACGGCCATCGTGTCGACCGCGTCCGGGACGGTCAGGCTGCCCGCTCCGCCGACGGTCAGCAGGCGGATTCCCGTTCCGGTGAGGCCGGCCAGCAGCGCCTCGGCGGTGTCGGCCAAGTCCTGCTCGCTGCCGTGGGCCGGCCGCGTGGCGCTGATGACAAGGTCTTGGCCGGTGCTCAGCGCGGCAACGTCCGTGACTCGCGCGGCGTCGCCCACTCGGGCCTCGGCATCGGGGTGCAGCTCCGGGAAGCGGGCCGCGTCCCGGACCACGGCGGTGACCTCGTGGCCCCGGGACAGCGCCTCGGACACGACGCGGCTGCCCACGTTTCCGGCTGCTCCGAACACGGTGATGCGCATGGTGGTGCCCTTCTCTCGGCGGGTTCGATTGCAAGCCCGAGCCGGCCGGGCCGGATGGATCGGATGGATCGAACCGAACGGTTGATTCCTTAGTGCTAAGCAAAAGATATCTCAACGCTAAGGTAATTGGGAAGGGGAGGTGACCCGGCTCACCGGATCTCCTCGGCTAACCTGACGCCGTGGCAGATCACGTCGACCTCGTGCTGGAGCAGTGGGGTACACAGCGCCCCGACCTGGACGCGTCACCGATGGCGGTACTCGCCCGGCTGTCCCGCGCCGCGCGACTGGTCGGCGTCGAACTGGCCCGGACCTTCGGTGAACACGGGCTCGACGCCTCGTCGTTCGACGTACTCGCCACGCTGCGCCGGCACCCGCCCCCGCATCGACTGAGCCCCAGCGAACTGATGCGGTCCTCCATGGTCACATCGGGCGCCATCACCCAGCGGCTCGATCGCCTGGAGGCGCGCGGCCTGATCTCCCGCACCACCAGCACATCCGACGGCCGCGGCGTCCTCGTCGCGCTCACCGACGAGGGCCGCGACCTGATCGACGGAGTCCTGCCCGCGCACATCGACACCGAACAACGCCTGCTCGCCGAGCTCACCCCCAAGCAGCGCGCAGCCCTCGTCGACGGCCTTCGCACCCTCCTGGAATCCCTCGGCGACACCCGAACCTGACCCACCAACCCGAGCCACGCGCGCGAGGGGTCGGCTGCGCCGTCACCGGGTGCGGGTCGTCGGGTTTTCCGGGCTCGCCGGGATGGCGATTGCGAATGGAACCGGGCTTGAACGGATAGCAGTACGCGCATGGTTCTTCACACGCGTTCCGTGCAGGTCGCAGCGTCCACCGACCGGGTGTACATGCTTTTGTCCGACACGGACAAGCTCCCCGAATACTTCCCTCCGGTCACCGCTGTCCGGGCCACGTCGGGTCGCGCGGTGGTGGTGACCGCCGGTGAGGCGGCGCACTCCGTCGCGGCCGAGGTCGACTTGGATCGGGACGGTCCCGGTACGCGGATCGAATGGGCCGTGCGGGGTACGCCGTACACCGGCATCGTGATCGTTCAGGACGGTCCGAGCGACGTGGACAGCATCGTCACCGTGGTGGTCGACGACGGTGAGGACCCGCTCGATCTCGGTGCGGTCGAGCGCGAGCGCATCCACGACGCGAGCCAGTTCGGTGGGAAGCAGGGGCGGGAGGCGCTGCCTGTGGACTCCTTCACCCGACACCGCCGAACCGGCACGGACGCCGACTTGGCCGTCGGCGACATCGTCGAACGCGGCCTCGACCACCTCCGCGCCTATGTGGAAACCGGCCGGCGGCAGGGCTGATCCGAACCGCGCACACCCCGACCGATCCGGCGTACGCCGGCGTCGCCGGTCGGGGTGCGCTTGTGTTCGGGAGCGGCGGACGGCCGTATCCGCAGGCTGCCGCACCTCGCTCGCGTGTCGGGCCTGGGGCGCGTGGACTCGGGGCGGGCGTCAGCCCGGGCGGGGATTGGGGTGGGTCTTGACGGACTCTTGACACCCTTTCGTGACGGGCCTAATTTTCTCTCATACTGAAATATTTTCACTATGAGAGGTGAACATGGCGGAGACGGCCGATGCCCGATGGGCCAACCGCTCCAGCCTGCTCGCGGTGCTGCTGGCCGGTGGGCAGCACAGCCGCGCGGGGCTCACCCAGCAGACCGGGCTCAGTGCGGCCACCGTTTCGCGAGTGGTCGAGGGGCTGCTCGACGAGGGTCTGGTCCGCGAGGGCGCCGTCCTCCAGACCGGGCGGCGCGGCCGGCAGGGCGTGGTGATCGAGGTGGCTGCCGAGCGCGGGGTCGCGGTCGGCGTCGACCTCGGTGGCACCACCTGCCGCTTCCTGGCCACCGACCTGCTCGGGCGCTCGCCGCGCTGTCACGAGGAGCCCACGCCCCGGCACCTGGCCGCCGACGACCTCGCGGATTGGCTCGCCGAGCGGGTCCGGGCGCTGTACGCCGACTCGGCCGCGCCCGACGTGCTGCGCGCCGGCGTGATCGGCCTGCCCGGTGCGGTCGCCGCCGACGGGTTGGGCGTGCGTGGCGCGACCAACCTCGCGCAGATCGAGGGCGACCTGTTCACCCGTCGGGTGCGCCGCGCGCTGGAGGGCACCGTCACCTTCGGCAACGACGCCGACCTGGCGTTGGAGGGCGAGTTGCGGCACGGCGCCGCGCGTACCGCCGACACCGCCGTGATGTTCACCGTCGGCGCGGGCTTCGGCGCCGGTGTGGCCGTGGATCGGCACATGCGGGGCGGACCGACCGGTCTGGTCGGCGAGTTCGGCTTCCTGCCGGTGGACTCCGACGACCACACCGTGGAGGAACTGGTGGGCGCCGAGGGCCTGATGCGGGCCGCGCGCGACGCCGGCCTCGATGTGGCCAACGCCGCGGACCTGTTCGTCGAGACCTCGCCGGCCGCGCGGGCCGTGGTCGACCGGTTCGAGCGCGCGCTCGGCGTGGCGCTGATCGCGGTGACGATCGCCTACGAACCCGAACTGGTGGTCCTCGGCGGCCGGGTCTCCGCCTCCATCGACGCCGCGATGACCACCCGGCTGCGCGAGCGGGTACGCCGACGACTGCCCGCGTGCCCCGAGCTCGTGCACTCCGAACTGGCGGACCTCGCAGGCGCGTTGGGTGCTTTGTCGCGCGGACTCACCGCTCTGCGGATCCGCTTCGACGTCGCGGCGGACGCGGCGGCGGCGGTCCGGGCCGATCTGGACCTGGCCGCGCTGCTCAAGCCGGTGGCGCGCTGACGGAGCGCCGCGCCCGCCATCCGGCGGCGCGAGCCCGCGAGATGCGCCACTCGGGCTTCCCTGCCCGCATCCGTGGACGGCCAACCCTCAGCCCGGCGACCCGGTCACCGACCCGAACAGCCGCAAATCCGAGCCACGTTCCTCGCACAGCGCAGCCGGCGCAGCGCAAGGCCGGAGCCGAAGCCGGAATCCAGAGCCCAAGCCAACGCCAAGGCCAACGCCAAGGCCAACGCCAACGCCAACGCCAACGCCAAAGCCAAAGCCAAAGCCAAAGCACCCCAGGGGCCCGTCCCACCCCACCGAACCGCCTGGAGTACCACCCATGTCCACCCCACAGCCGTCGAAGGGCGGGTCCCTCCGCCGGAACACGTTGTCCGTGTTCGGCGCCGTCGCCATGTGTATGGCCTTCATGGGCCCCGCCACCAGCGTCGCCTTCAACACGCCGCCCGCCGCGGCGGGAGCCGGGTACGCGCTGCCGCTCGCCATCGTGCTGGCGATGGTGGCCAGCCTCCTGGTCGCCAACACGATCGCCGCGTTCGCTCGCAAGCTGCCGGCGGCAGGCTTCGCGTACACCTACAACAGCCACGGCTTCGGCAAGTCCGGCGGCTTCCTCTCCGGATGGCTGCTGCTGCTCACCTACGGCATGGTCGGGCCGATGTTGTTCGCCGCGCTCGGCGGCTACAGCCACGACTTCCTGGACAGCCAGTTCGACGTGCGGGTGCCGTGGCAGGTGATGTCGTTGGCGTTCGCCGCCGTGGTGTGGGGGGTCAACTCGCTCGGTGTGTCCAGTTCGGCCAAGACCGCGTTGATCTTCCTGGTCCTCGAGGTCGGCGTACTGCTCGGCCTGGCGGGGGTGATCCTCGGCGACGGCGGTGACTCGGGTCTGTCGGTGGCGCCGTTCGATCCGGGCAACTCGATCGACGGGTTCAGCGGCCTGGGTACCGGCATGTTGTGGGGCATCCTGATGTTCATCGGCTTCGAGTCGGTGGCCACCCTCGGTGAGGAGGCGCGCGGCGCCAAGCGCAGCATCCCGCTCGCGCTGTTCACCGCGGTCGCGGTGATCGGCACCTTCTACGTGCTGATGGCGTACTCCACCTCGATCGGCTTCGGCTCCGCGCACGGTTCACAACTGGCCGAGGACGCCGCCCCGTTGACCACCCTGGTGGACCGCTACTGGGGCATCACCTGGATCCTCGCCTTGACCGTGATCGTCAGCCAGTTCGCCAACGTGGTCTCCGGCTCGAACGCGGCCGTGCGAGTGCTGTTCTCGATGGGCCGCGAGGGTGTACTCCCGCGTTTCCTCGGCCGAACCAACGAACGCCACGTGCCGCAATCGGCGATCACCGCCTATCTGGGCTTCTCGCTCGTCTTCGCGCTGGCGCTGGGCAGCGGTTTCGGCGGCGATCTGGGTCCGCTGGGCGTGTACGGGTTCGCCGGCACCGTCCTCGGGCTCGGGATGGTGATCATCTACATCCTGATGAGCATCGCGGTGATCCGCTTCTACCTGCGCGAACACCGTGCGGAGTTCTCCGCGTTGCGGCACGGCGTCCTGCCGGGCGCGACCGTGCTGCTCATGCTGCTGCCGATATACGGCCAACTGTGGCCGGTGCCCGACCACCCGAACAACCTCGTGCCGTACGTGATCATCGGCTGGATGCTGCTCGGCACCGCGTATCTGGTCTGGGCGCACCGTTCGCGTCCGCAGGTGCTGGCCGCGATGGGTCGCGTCTTCGAAGACGACTCGGACACGGAGACGACGGACGCGGACACGGGGGAGGGGGCGATACCCGTGCCGGCGAGTGCGACCCGACCCGTCCGCACCTGATCCCTCCGACCGATCCCCGACAATCCCCCCTTCCCACCTCTCCCTTCACCCCACGCCACCCCACCCCCGCCCGTTCCAAGGAGAGCCCGCGATGTTCCTCGATCGACTGCTCGCCCACAACCGTCCCTTGATCGAGGCCGCCGTGACGGCGCATCAGGAGGGCCGTCTGCTCGCCAACACATACGTGGCGGATCTGGACACGATCGCGCGCAACGCGGCCGTGATCGCCGAGGCCGCGCGCTCGCGCGGGCTGTCCACGTACGTGATGGCCAAGCAGTACGGGCGCAACCCCGACGTCACGCGGACCGCGATCGACGCGGGGCTCGGACCGGTGGTCGCGGTGGACACCGCCTGTGTGTCGGCCGCGGTCCGGCACGGCCTGCCGGTCGGGCACGTCGGACACCTGGTGCAACCGCAGCGCGGCAGCGAGGACTTCGTGGTCGGCGCCGACCCCGAGGTGGTCACCGTGTTCTCGGTGGAGACGGCGCGGCGGATCGGGGCGGCCGCGGTACGGCGCGGCGGCGCGCCGGTGTCGGTGCTGCTGCGTGTGCACGGCGACGGCGACCGGTTCTACTTCGGCCACGGCGGCGGCTTCCCGGCCGCCGACGTGGTGGCCGCGGCGCGCGAGGTCGACGCGGTGGAGGGTGTCGCGGTGCACGGCGTGACGACGTTCCCGTGCCTGCTCGCCGATCCGGACCAGCGGCGGATCGTGGCCACGCCCAACCTGGCCACGGTGGTCGCGGCGGCGGAGCGGCTGCGGGCCGCCGGGTTCGACATCCGTCAGGTGAACGCGCCCGGGACCACCTCCGCCCGGTCGCTGACGATCGCCGCCGACGCGGGTGCCACGCATGTCGAGCCGGGCAACGCGATCCACGGGACGACGCCGTTGCATGTGTTCTCGGACGAGGCGCCGGAGCGGCCGGCGATCGTGTACGTGACCGAGGTGTCGCACGTGGACGGGGACGACGCGTACGCGTTCGCCGCCGGGCACTACGTGGACAAGGTCCTGGGCGAGTTTCGACTCACCGCGCTGGTGGGTCGGGACGCGGCGGGCGCGATCGAGCGGGTGGCGCGGGTGGATACCGCGCCGGACGGGGCGATCCACTACTACACCGTGCTGCGGGACGCGCGGCGGCTGGGCATTCGGCCGGGCGACACGGTGGTGATGTGCTTCCGGCCGCAGGCGTTCGTGACCCGCGGGCGGACGCGGTCGGTGGCCGGGCTGCACGGCGCCGATCCGGGCGCGGTGGTGTGGGGGGAGCGGTACGACGCGGAGGCGCGGGTGGTGGGGGATCCGTCGTGACCGAGCCGATTCCGCCGGCCGGCGCCTCGGCCACCACCTCCATTGCCCGACCCGAGGATTGTGACGACGTGTTCGACTCCGCTGACCTGGTCGACCCGCCGCTGCCGCGCGACTCCCTCGGGATAGTCGCGCTCGACATCGGCGGGACGAAGACGGCGATGGCCGCCATTGACGCGGCCGGTACGGTGCTCGCGGGCTGTCGGGTGGCCACCCGCGAGCCGGGCGAGGACATGGCGCACGCGCTGGATCGGCTGTTGCGGCTGGCTCGTGAGCAGGCCGCCGCGGTGACCCGGGACGGCCGCCGTGAGATCGTCGCGGTGGGCTTGGTGTGTCCCGGCACGGTGACCTCGGCCGGGGTGGAACTGTCGCCGAATCTGCCCGGGATCGAGAACGTGGACGTACTGGGTCTGGCGCGCGCCGCGTTCGGGACGGTGCCGGTCGTGGTGGCCAACGACGTCAAGGCGGCGGGACTGGCCGAGGTGCGCTCGGGCGCGCTGGTCGGGGCCGATCCCGGGTTGTTCGTCAATCTGGGTACGGGCGTGGCCGCCGCGCTCACCGTCGGCGGCCGGATCGTGGGCGGCGCTCGCGGCGTGGCCGGTGAGATCGGCTACTCGCTGGTGCCGGGCAGGCCGGACGAGCCGGACCTGGAATCCCTGATCGGCGGCGGCCCCCTCGTCGCCCGCACGCAGGCCCTGTACGCCCTCGCCGGCAACGGGCCGCCGCCCGACGCGGCGGCGATCCTCACCTCCGCCGACCCCCGGCTGCGGGCCGTTGCCGAACACGCCCTCGACGTGCTGGCCGGCCACGTCCTCAACCTCCACCTCGCCCTCGATCCGACCCGGATCGCGCTGGGCGGCGGGCTGATGGCGGTGTCCGACCGGATCCTGGACGTCCTGCGCGGCTTCCTCGCCAAGCACTCCCCGGGCACGCCCGATCCGGGCGAGGCGATCGTCGCGGCCCGCTACATCCACGACGGCGCGTTGCGCGGAGCCGCCGCCCTCGCGTGGGACGTGGTTCGCGGCGAACGCCCGCGATGGGCGCTGACGACCCGATGAGGCGGATCGGAGGCGGCGGGCGTTCGGGGAGGCACCGAGACACGGCCGAACGGCGGCGTGGCTCGAAACGGCGGTGGTCGTGGGGGAATCACGTGAGTCGCCCGGATCACGTCGATCACGTCGATCACGTCGATCACGTCGATCACGTCCGTCGATCACGTCGATCACGTGAAGGACGTGGCCGGCGTGGTCCGCGTGGCGCAGGTGGCCCGCGCGACCGACACGGAACGTACGACCCGCGCGACGTGCGCGACCCGGAGGACTCGCGCGATCGGCACCACTCGCGTGACGCACGAGAGCGCACGATTCGCGGGATGCGCAAGACCCGCACGACTCGCGTTCCGCACAAGTCCGCACGGCCCGGAACAGCGTGGTGAAGAAGGTCGTGACCCGAAGTCGAACGATGGGATGAACATGACGAACATCGCTCCCTCCACCCTTCCCGCCCCCGGTTCGGTGATGGCCGCCGAGATGGCCGAACAGCCCGACGTGCTGCGCCGGTTGGTCGCGCGGCTGCCGGAAGTCGGCGCGGCGATTCGGGCCGCGCTCCCGACGCCGCCGCACGGGGCCGTGCTGGTCGCGCGCGGATCCTCGGACAACGCCGCGGTGTTCGGCCGCTACCTGTACGAGATGGCGTCCGGACGTCCCGCCGGCCTCGCCGCGCCGAGCCTGGTCACCCGTTACGACGCGCGCACCGACTACACCGGCTATCTGGTCACCGCGTTGAGCCAGTCCGGTCGTACGCCGGAGATCGTCACCGCCGTCCGGGCCGCGCGCGAACGGGGTGCCCGGGTGGTGGCGGTCACCAACGAGGCGGACAGCGTGCTCGCGGCCGAGGCGCACGTGCTCGTCGCGACCGACGCGGGCACCGAGGTCGCGGTCCCGGCCACGAAGACGGTCACCGCCCAGTTCCTGGCCATGATCGGCATCGCCCTCGCACTCGGCCCGTTGCCGTCGACGGTCGCGGACCTCGCCGATCTGGGCCGCCTCCCGGAGGCGGTGGACCGGGTCCTGGCCGGCGCCGCCGAGTGCGAGGTGCTTGCCGCGGACTGGGCGCACCACGACCGCCTGGTGGTGGCCGGCCGCGGCCTCGGCGGCGCGGTGGCGCTGGAGGGCGCGCTCAAGATCCGGGAGACGTCGGGGGTGTTCGCCGAGGGCATCTCGGTCGCCGACCTGCTGCACGGGCCGATCGCGGCGCTCGGCGACCGGGTGCCGGTCCTGCTGGTCGACCTCGGCGGTCCGACCGCCCCGGACATCGCCGCCCTGCGCGCGCGCCTGGTGGCCGACGGCATACCGTACGCGATGGTTTCGCCCGAACTCGCCGACCTGCACTCCGAATCGGCCCGCGCCATCGCCACCACGGCGCACCTGCAATGCCTCGCCCGGACCTTCGCCCTCCACCGCGGCGCCAACCCCGACGCCCCGGTCGGCCTGGCAAAGGTCACACCGACGACCTGATCCCCCGAACCCACCGACGGCCCGCCGCGCACCCGGCTCGTATCGACGCATCGACGGGACTGTGCGGCGGTGCTGCCGGGTGGCGGTGACGATCGTCGGTGTCCGCCGGCAACCGCTCCCAGGCTCTCGCCCGCTCATCGGCGACCCGGACCGCGACCAGGAGGTGTCCCAGGGCGGCCAGTTCCTTTGCCGCAGTACGTGCCGCGGACTCGGAGGGGAGGTTGAGAACGTGCTCCGTGGCCCGATGCGAGTCGGCCGCGGCGTGCGTTGTCGAGGTCATGGGTTCGGAGTGTAGGCAGCAGCGCTACGCAGGTCGCCGACCTGTGCACGGGCGACCATCGCACGGCTCGCGCGTCGGTCGTCATCCCGAACTCCCGCGCTTCGGCCGGAATTGCGGAGCTTTCCCGCACGGTGGCGTCCTCTACGGCGTCTCGGCTCGTACTGTGGGAGGTATGCGAGTTCTTCTCACGTCCGACACGCACGTGCCCCAACGCGCCAAGGCCGTTCCCGAGCGGTTGCTCGCCGAGATGGCGGCCGTCGACGTCGTGATCCATGCGGGTGATTGGGTCGACGGGGACGCGCTGGACCTGTTCGAGGCGCACTCGCGTCGCGTGATCGGCGTCTACGGCAACAACGACGGGCCGGATCTGCGCAGCCGCTTGCCGGAGGTGGCACGGGTCGAACTGGGCGGCGTACGGTTCGCCGTCGTGCACGAGACGGGTCCGGCGGAGGGTCGGGAACGGCGGTGCGCGGCGCGCTATCCCGACGTGGACGTACTCGTGTTCGGGCACAGCCACATTCCGTGGGACACGGTCACCGACACCGGACTGCGCCTGCTCAACCCCGGCTCGCCCACCGACCGACGCCGGCAGCCGCACCACACCTATATGACGCTGACCGCCGACGCGGGCAGGATCAGCGACGTGATGCTGCACGACCTGGACTGAGCCCGGGCGCATCGCAGGACCGGTCGAGGCGACTCGCCCGCCGGTGCGGCGGCACCGCTCGGGTCCGCACGTGCACTCGATCCGCGGTCCTGTCGCGGCCACGGGTCCCTCTCAGTCGTTCCCCAATTCCCGGGCCCAGGTGTTCGACCAGGCCAGGAGGGGGTCCAGGGCTTCGACGAGGTCGGTGCCCAGAGGGGTCAGTCCGTATTGGCCGGCTTCGTCCCGGATGGCGATTCGGGCGTCGACCAGGTCGCGGAGGCGGTTGTCGAGCACGCTGGAGGACATGTCGTCGCAGCGGCGTTGCAGGGCTCGGAAGCCCGCCGGTTCCCGGCTCAGTTCCCAGATCACCCGCAGGATCCAGCGCCGGCCGAGCAGGTCGAGCGCGGCCATCGAAGCCCGCCCGGTGGTCGAGCCCCGGACCGGGGCGCCCGGCCGGGGAACACCCTGTTCGTCGTCGGTATCGCCGCCCATGTGCGCACCCCTGCTCCTTGTGCTTCGCTTTCGAAAGCAGCATAGTGCTTTCGAAAGCGAAGCACCGAGTGGCCATCGTCATCCGAGTGGCCGTCCGAGTGGAGGAGTGCGCCCATGTCGCGGATCACCCCGCTGTCGCCGCCCTATCCCGCCGAGACCGAGGCGGCGTTGTCCCGTTGGATGGGGCCCGCCCGCGAGCGCCAGCCGCTCGCGCTGTTCCGGGTGCTGGAGCACCATCCCGAACTGGCCTCGCGCATGCGCGTGCTCGGCTCCGGGTTGTTGGTACACGGCACGCTGCCCGCCGCCGAGCGCGAGACGCTGGTGCAGCGGGTGTGCGCGCGGGCCGGTTGCGCGTACGAATGGGGCGTGCACGCCGAGGTGTTCGGCGAGCGGGTCGGCCTGACCGCCCGTCAGCTTCGGGCCACGGTGCACGACGACGCCGGCGCCTGGACCGAGCGGCAGGCGATCCTGGTGCGCGTGGTCGACGAACTGCACGACGGTGCGGACCTCACCGACTCGACCTGGGCCGCCCTGCGCGCGCTGTTCGAGGAGCCGCAGATCGTGGAGGTCCTGGTTCTGGCGGGGTGGTACCGCACGATCGCCTACGTGGCCAACGCGCTTCGCCTGCCGGCCGAGGAATGGGCGAGGCCCTATCCGGAGGTGTGACGGCTCGACGCTTCGCGGCGATCACCCGTGATGCCCTCCGCCGCCCCGATCCCATCGAGGAAGTCGACGATCGCGGTCTGCCACTCCGCCGGGCGTTCGGCGAACGGCAGGTGGCCCGTGTCGAGTTCGACCACGCGCGCGTCGCGCAGGCCGGCCGCGACATCCCGATGGTGGTTCGGCTCGACCAGTCGGTCACCCGTCGTGGACACGACCAGGGCCGGTACCTCGATGGCGGTCAGGTCGGCGCGTACGTCCAACCGTTCGACCAGCTCGGTGTGCTCGGGCGTGCCGGGCGGCGGGGTCTGCGAGGTCATCCGCAGGACGGCGGCCAACTCCTCCGGGGAGAGCGCGGCCAGCGCGGCCGGGCCGAGCGCGAGCGGGGTCAGGTACGCGGCCAACGTCGCGCGGTCGCCGGATTCGTACAACCCGCGCCAGACCCGCGCGGCCAGGCGCAGGCGGTGATCGGCGTGCGCGAAGGGCGCGGTGAGCACCAGTGCGGTGACCCGCTCGGGATGGCGCGTCGCGGCGCGTATGGCCACCGCGCTGCCGAGCGAGTAGCCGGAGACCGCGAAGGTGTCCAGGCCCTCGGCCACTCCGGCGGCGACCAACTGGTCGGCGAGGTGGTCCAGTTCGAGGGGTGCGTCGGCGCGCGGGGTCTCGCCGGCGCCGGGGAGGTCGACGCCGACCACGGTGTGGGCCGCGGCCAGGCCGGTCAGGATCGGTCCGTAGTTGGCGGCGATGCCGCCGCCCGCGCCGTGCGCGATCAGCAGGCCGGGGCCCGAGCCCAGGACGGTACGGGCGTAGGTGGGTGTGGGCAGGGCGAGGGTGGGCGTGGACATGCGGGCTCCCCGGCTGGACGTCGATTATGTAGCGGTCGCTACGAATCTGACCGTAACAGAGATCCTCCGGTTTCATAGTGAGCGCTATACAATGGCCGCATGTCCTCTACCAGTGCCCCGGGCCGTCCGCGCGGCTTCGACCGCGAAGCCGCGCTGGACCGCGCGGTGCTCGAGTTCTGGCAACACGGCTACGAGGCGACCTCGGTGGCCGGGCTGACCGCCGCGATGGGCATCAAGCCGCCCAGCCTGTACGCCGCCTTCGGCGACAAGCGCCGACTGTTCAGCGAGGCCATCCAGCGTTACGGGGTCACCTACGGCGCGGTCGCCGGTGACGTGATCGCCGCCGAGCCGGACGCGCGCCTCGCCATGGAACGCCTGCTGTTCGCGCTGGCCGACGCGTATACCGAGCCCGGCCATCCGCCGGGGTGCATGGTGATCACCGCGGCCGTCAACTGCACGTCGGCGGCCGAGGAGGTCAAGGCCGAACTGCGCGGGCTGCGTGAGGCGGCCAAGGCGGGGATGCGTGCCAAGATCAGCACCGACATCACGGCCGGCCGACTGCCCGCCGACACCGACGCCGACGCCCTCGCCACCTACTACGCGGCCGTGATCCAGGGCATGTCCACCCAGGCCGTGGACGGCGTCACCCGGGAGACCCTGGAACACGTCGCCACCCTCGCGATGCGTTGCTGGCCGACCTGACCCGGCCGTCGGCCGCCTGCTTCCGGCGTGCTCGCGGCACGGAACGGAGCGGGATGGGAGGGGACTTGACGGCGGGTGCTCCGGAATGGGGCGCGCAGCGCGTCGTGTCGGGCGACGACGCCGTCGAACGCGGCGTGCGGCTCAGCGCTCAGCGCCGGTCGCCCCACTCGTTGCCGAAGTCCGGTACGCCGGCGGACAGCAGGTGCTCGGCAGCGCCTACGAGGGCCTCGGCCGTCTCGGTGGAGCGGGGGAACATGCTCTTCTCGTAGACGCGGATGGCGTCGTCGACCGTGCCGGCGTTCGCGACGTCGCCGACGCGGCCGACGTGTCCACAACAACGGTGTTCAAGCACTTCAGCGGCAAGGAGGCGCTGGTCTTCGACCGGGCCGAGGACCGGGAATCACAACTGATCGCCGCGGTGCGGCAGCGAGCCGTCGGGCGGAACGTCGTCGACGCCCTGCGGCAGCACTTCCGCGACACCTGGCTGCCGCTCGCGGCGGATCCGCGACTTGCCGATTTCGCCGGCCTGGTGGACTCCACGCCGGTGCTCCGCGCGTATGGCGAACGCATGTGGACCCGGCACACCGACGCCCTCGGCGCGGCCATCGCCGACGAGATCGGCGTGGACCACGACGACGTCGCATGCGTGGCGCTTGCCCGCTTCGTGCTGGAGATCCCGGCACTCATGCGCGCCCGACAGGATCGCCGTGCCGCCGTCGAGGCGATCTTCGACATTCTTGCGCGCGGCTGGGAACCGCCGGCGGGAGAGCAGGCCCCACCCGGCGGTGCCTAGTGCCGCCCCGGGCACCGGGCCCTGCCCAGGGCACCCGCAGGCGCGTTCGTCCGCTTCGGCGCCCGGTCGATCAGGAGCCGGCCGGCCCGACCGCTCCGGTGCCGTTGCGGCGCTCCTGCTCGGCCAGGTGTTCCCGGGCGACCGGCCAGGCGATCGGCAGGTCCTCGACCGGGACTTCCCAGAAGGTGAAGGTCGACGTGCGCATGGTCGGCCGCAGCGTGCCCATGATGCCGCGGTGCGGCTCGGTCCGGACGAAGGTGTCCAGCGCCTCGCGGCTCTCCCAGGCGGACAGCGTGAAGAAGACCCGCTTGAGCGGCTGGGCGATCAGCGAGGCCCCGACGGCTCCCGGCGCGGACTTCACCTGGCGCCAGGCGGACAGCGACTTCAGGAAGAACTTCGGTACGTCCTTGGCCGAGCGGACCTCGAAGCGCGAGGCCATTACGAGCGCCCGGGTCCCGGGGGTGGCCGGATTCTGGGTGGTCCAGGGGAGCGTGGGCACCGTCGGGCTCGCTTTCGACACGGTGGGACGTGAGAAGTGGATCATGGTGACGGCGGACAGCATCGAGAGCGTACGCGGTTGTCCGGGCCTGCGGTGCGGAAAACCCGCCAACGTTTCGAAGACACCGGACCGGTACCCGGCGGACCGTTACGTCGAGCGCGCCGCCGCCAGCAGGGTTTCCGCCGCCTGGGTGCGGGCGTACAGCACCACCCGGCCGGCGCGGTGGGCGGCGACCAGGCCGGCCGCGCGCAGCGCGGACAGGTGTTGCGAGACGCCGCCCGGGGTCAGGCCGGTACGTCGGGCCAGGTCCGTGGTCGAGGCCGGCGTGACGAGCTCGGCCACGAGCGTGGCGCGGGAGCGGCCCAGGACGCCGGCGAGCGCGTCGGGCGTGACCGGCCGGGCGGGCGTGGACCACAACGTGCCGATGCCGCGCGGCGGATAGCGCAGCGTGGGCTGCCACCGTCCGTCCAGTACCGAGAACACCCTCGGCCAGACGAACGCCGACGGCACCAGCAGCAGCCCCCGCCCGTCCAGCGTGCGCCGACCGCACGCGAAGCGGTTCCGCACCTGGAGCGTGCCCGCGTCCCAGGTGACCTGTGGATCCAGGTCGTTGAACAGGCTGCGCGCGCCACCCTCGACCAGCCGCCTCGCCCGGAACAGGATGTCCCCCTCCAGGAAGGTCAGGATCCGCGGCCAGTACGGCGCGAGCGCCAACTCCCAGTACGCCTGGATGGTCTCGGCCAACCGCGCCAACTCGCGCTCGGGGTCGGCCCGAAGCGCGGCGATCCGCTCCGGCACGACGTCCGAGGTGGTGCGCAGCAAATCGAGCGGCGTGGCGCGCAGCGTGGCGAGCTCGACCTCCAGCGAGGTCAGCGGCGTGGTCGGCGGCGGGCACAGGAAGCCCGCGAGGGCCCGGGTCGGTACCGGGATCAGATCGGTGAGCGGCGTCAGGTCCACCTTCGCGGCGGCCAGGCGCCCGCGGACCTGATCCGTCCAGGCGCGGTGGATGCCCTGTTCGTCGGCACCCTTGAGCATCCGCACGCTCGCGATCACCTCCCACAGCGGGGAGACGACGAAGCGGGTGCGGGCCACGTCCTCCGGAGTGAACTCGATCTCGATCATTAAGCCCAGGCTAAATCATTGGGTGCGCTCGGTGGGGCGCGCCAAGCTGCCGCAATGAGCCAACCGCACTCCCCCTGGCGCATCGCCGATTTCCGCACACTGTTCACCGCGGCGGCGCTCAGCGAACTGGGCACCAACATGGGCTATGTCGCCATCCCGCTGATCGCCGTCGCGGCCCTGGACGCGAGCCCCGGCCAGGTGGGTGCGCTCGCCGCGCTCGGCACCGTCGCCTTCCTGCTGATCGGCCTGCCCGTGGGCGCGTGGGTGGACCGGATGCGCCGCCGCCGGGTGATGATGTTCGCCGACCTGATCCGCGCCGCGCTGATCGCCTCGATACCGGTGGCCTGGTGGCTGGACGCGTTGACGCTGCCCCAGTTGTACGCGGTGGTCCTGCTCAACGGCTGCGCCACGGTGTTCTTCGACGTCGGATCGCAAAGCTTCCTGCCGCACCTGGTCGGCCGCGAGGCGTTGGTATCGGCCAACGCCGCCATGGTCAGCCTGATGGCGACCGCCAACATCGCCGGCCGCAGCGCGGGCGGCTTCCTGATCCAACTGGTCGCGGCCCCGGCCGCGTTGGTGTGCACCGCCGTCGGCTATCTCGCCTCCGGCCTGGGCCTGACCCGAATCCGCGCGGACGGCGCACCGACCACGACGGGCGGCCCCGAACGCCGACTGCGCACCGAGATCGCCGATGGATTGCGGCATGTGGGTCACACACCGGAACTGCGTGCCCTCGCCGCCACCGCCGCGCTCACCAACTTCGGCTCGCAACTGGTCAACGTGCTGCTGCCGGTGGTGTTCGTTCGGGAACTGGGGCTGCCCGCGGGTGCCTTGGGCCTGTACCTGGCGCTCGGCGGCCTGGGCATCCTGGTCGGCGCGCGTTGCGCCCGGCCGATCTCGGGCCGGCTCGGGTTCGGCCGCACGCTGGGCCTGGCCGGACTGTGCCTGGCCCCCGCCGGGCTGCTGATCCCGCTGCTCGATCGCGGCCCGTGGCTCGTGGTCGCCGGCCTGGGCTGGTTCCTGGCCACCGCCAAAATGGGCATGGACAACGTCCTCGGGGTCAGCCTGCGCCAGCGCCTGACCCCCGACGCGATGCTCGGCCGGATGAACGCGACCTTCCGCTGCCTGCTCACCGGCGCGTCCGCGATCGGCGCGATGGCGGCGGCACTGATCGGCCAGTTCGCCGGCGTCCACACCGCGATCTGGGTCGGCGGCGCCTGCCTGTCGGTGGGCTTCCTCCCGGTCTTCTGCTCCCCGATCCGCTCCCTCCGATCGCTCCCGGACGGCCCGACCCGGATGGTGGCCGCCGGCACCCGGGTGCTCGATCCGCAGAACTAGCGCGTGGCTTCCATGCCCCGCCCGTCCGTCGGCACCGCTGCCGACGGACGGGCGTCTCGTGGACTCCTACGCGACCTCGTTCAGCTTGCCGGTGGCCACGTCGAAGACGAAGCCTCGGATCCGGTCCTTGTGCACGAAGAACGGGTCGGCCTTGATCCGGCCGATCGACTGGCGCACGTCGGTGTCCAGGTCGGTGAACGCCTCGCTCGCCCAGGCGGGCTTGATGCCGGTCTCGGCCAGGATGGCGCCCTTGAGGCCGTCGTCGTCGAAGGTCGGCATTCCGCAATCGGTGTGGTGGATCGGGATGATCTCCTCGGTGCCGAGCAGTCGCCGGCTGAGCGCCGGCGAGCGAGGCTCGTCCTCGGTGACCACGCCGCCCGCGTTGCGGATGACGTGTGTGTCGCCCTCGTTCGGGCCGAGGATCGCGTACACGTTCAGCCGCGCGTCCATGCACGCGACCACGGCGACGTGTTTGGCGGGTGGCAGGGGCAGGGGGCCGGTGAAGCTCTCGACGTAGGCGGCGTTGTCGGCCGGCAGTTCATCGGTGACGGACATGCGGGAGTTCTTCGGCTGATGGTGCGAGGGACCCACCCGGAACCGGGGTTGCCGCGCGAACCGGGCGGGTTCGGACGCGGGACGGCCACGCACACGGGCGACGACACGCGGGCGTGACCTATCGACACGCCTCGTCGAACAGGCGCACGCGCCGAGTCGGCCAGAAGCCCTCGAGCGGAGTCGCCCCGGCTCCGCTTCTGTTGCCCTTGCAATCAGTGAACTCAGGGCCGGGGCGCCGCGCAAGCGGACAAGCGTTCGCACATTCCGCCGCACGTTCCGCCGTAGGTTCCGCCTACGCGCCCGATCGGCCGCGGGTGCCCCACGCGTCCTGGGCGGCGTAGGCCGGTTGCCACAGGTTCAGGTAGGTCGGGCGGAGGGACTCCGGCAACTGGCCGAGAATGGTCGTGGCATGCTCCGTACTCGCGCCGTCGAGCAGCCACGGCAGGTAGCGGCACGTGCCGGAGCCGATCCGCCGGCCGTGCTCGGCCTCGAAGCGGCGCCACTGCTCGGTGGTGGCGACCGCGTCGACCAGCGGCAGCGCCTCGTCCTCCTCATGCGCCAGATGCCCGCGCAACCCGCCGATCAGCCCGTCGAGCAGATCGCCGAGCCGCTGCCGGCCCCGGTCGTGGTCGGCCAGCGCCGCGTCGATGGCATCCAGGAGCGGGTCGAACGTGGCGTGTTCGGCCTCCATCACGGCGATCGTGCCCAGTTCCGCCGGCCGATCGGCCAAAGCCCTGCGGACCACCGGCCACAGCAGCTCGTCCTCGGCACCGAGATGGACCCGCAGGTACCGGCGGAACAGGTCCCAGCCGGTGGTCACCCGCAGGATGTGCCACGGGTCCTCGTCCGTGCGGGCGGCGATCCGGGCGATCCGCTCCAGGTCGCGGCGCAGCGCGTCGTGGATCGCGAACACCATCGTCATGTCGTGTCGGAAGACCTTGCCGCGCACGGGATTCCTCGCTTCGTCGAGCGTCGTCGTCGGGGACGACAGGGCCGGTGGAAGGGGAGGCCGGCGGGGAAGTGGTGAAGGGGGGAAGCGGCCTCCCGACGCTTTGACGAATTCCGGCGCCGTCGTGTGACTCGGACGCGCCCGTCCGGCGTTGTCGGAGGCCCGCAGTAGAGTGCGCGGCCGTGATCGAACCAGACTTCCTGAGTGCCACCCGCACGTCCTATGACGCCGTCGCCGGCGAGTACACGGACTACGTCCGGACCGAACTCGCGAGCAAGCCCGTGGATCGAGCCCAACTCGCCGCCTTCGCCGAACTCGTGCGGGCGTCGGGCGCCGAGGCCGGACCCGTGGCCGACGTCGGATGCGGACCCGGTCGGGTCACCGCGCACCTGCGCGACCTGGGCGTGGAGGCGTTCGGAATCGACCTGTCGCCGCAGATGATCGCGGTGGCCCGACGCGAGTACCCGGACCTGCGTTTCGAGGTCGGCACGATGACCGACCTGGACCTCCCGGATGCCGGCCTCGGTGGTCTCGTCGCGTGGTATTCGACCATCCACGTCCCGATCGCGGAACTGCCCGCCGTCTTCGCGGGTTTCCATCGCGTGCTCGCCCCAGGCGGCTATCTTCTGCTCGCCTTCCAGGTCGGGGACGAGCCGCTGAGCATGACCGAGGCGTTCGGTCGATCGGTGAACCTCGACTTCCACCGCCGCCGGCCGGACGTCATCGCCGACCTGGTGACCGACGCGGGTTTGGCCATGCAGGCCCGGACCACCCGCGAACCGATCGCCGGCGAGAGCGTACGACCGTGCCCGCAGGCGTTCCTCCTGGCCCGCAAACCCCCGGCCCCCGGCGCCTCCTGACTCCGCCCGGGACAGCCCCGCCACCGGCGCCGGCATGTGCGGCGAGTTCGCGCTTCGGTACGGGACGCCCGTTGTCGTGTGCCACGCGTGTCAGCCCTCGGCGGCGGGGCCGGCGAAGTCGGGCACCGGTTCCGGGCGGGAACCGTTGCGCAGCGACCTGGCGCCGGCCACGCCGACCAGGGAGGCGGCGACAGCCGGGCGGACCGGGATCAACGCCGGCTCGCCCCGCTCCATGGTGGCCCGGAAGCCTTGCAGCAGGAGCACGGTGCCCTCGGCGGAGCGTTCGACGCTGTCGTGGCCGAGCGCGAGAGTGGGCGGGACTCGTTCCTCGTCCCGGGTCCGCCCGTCCGCGGTGGTCCATCCCTCGGAGCGCACCCGCACCGACCAGGCCCGCTCGCCCGGCCCGCGGACGGACTCCGCCATGGCTCGGCTGCCGCGTACCGAGACCCAACTCCAGTGGCTGTCCGGCTCGCCCTGGAGGAAGCCGTGCCGGGTGACCGCCAACGCGCCGCCGGACAGCCGCACCACCATCACCACCGCGCTCCCGGGGTCGGCCTCGTCCGCGACGAACGCCGAGACCTCGACCGGCCATTCGCCGGTGAGCGCGAGCACGGGAGACAGCGTGTGCGTGCAGTACGCGGTCGGCGCGATCCGGCCGCGCCAATGCGCGGGGTCGCCGATCAGCGCGTCCACCGTCTCGGGCGCCATGCCGTGCAGGTAGTCGGCCTCGATCAAGGAGATCCGACCCACCTCGCCGGCCTCGACCACCCGACGCAGCAGGCGAACGTGCGGATGCAGCACATAGTTCTCGGCGAACGAGTAGGTCGCGTCGGAGCGTTCGACCGCGTCGACGAGCCGGCGTCCCTCGTTCTCGCTCACGCACGCGGCCGACTCGGACAGTACGTGCACGCCCCGCTCCAGGAAGGCCATGGCGAGCGGCGCGTGCGCGTCGAAGTCGTTGGCCAGGATCACGCCGTCCAAGCGCCGGTCGAGCAGGTCCCGCCAGTGATCGGTGAGCACGACGCCCGGGAGCCGTGCCTGCGCCTCCGCTCGGCGTTCGGGGTCGCGATCACACGCCGCCACCACGTCCAGCCCCACCCGGCGAGACCAACTCGCCAGGTGGAGACCCATCCTCAGCCCGACCACTCCCACGCGCACCCGGCCATCGTGCCGGCGGTCCGACGCCCGGGCGACCGGGTTTCCACCGCCGGCGCGGCGGCCCGCACGCGCGCGTCGCGCACCGTGGGTCGAACGCACCGCCTAGGCCACGCGGATGCCCGGCTCCCGACGGTAGGCGCCGGGGGCGATCCCGAACTCTCGCCTGAAGGCCGTCGAGAAGGCGAACTCCGAGGCGTAGCCCACGGATTGGGCCACCGCGCTCAGCGGCTCGTCGGTGTCCCGGAGTAGCGCGGCGCCCGCGTTCATCCGGACCAGGGTGAGATGGCCCAGTGGCGGCCGGCCGACCGACTCGGTGAAGCGCCGGGCGAAGGTGGATCGCGGCAGGTCGGCGAGCGCGCCCAGCCGCTCGACGGTCCAGGGCTGTTCGGGGCTGCGGTGCATCGCGCACAGCACCCGGCCGATCGCCGGGTCGTACACCGCCGGACCCCACCCGGTGCGGGCGCCGTGCTCGCGGGACCACGAGCGCAGGACGCACAACAGGAGGGTGTCGAGCAGCGTGCCGGTGACCGCGTCGACCCCCGGGTCCGGTGCGACGCCGTCGCCGGGCCCGGGCCGCGCCGCCTCGTGGCGCAGCAGTTCCACCACGCCGCGTACGGACGCCTCCTGCTCGGGCCCCGCCGCCAGGCGAATCATCTCCGGCAACTCCACCGGCGGCGCGTGCGCGTCCTTGCCGTCGAGCCGGAACACCCCACTGAGCAGCAACGACGTCGGTTCCCGGACGGCGTGCGCGGTCGGGGTCGCGCCCGGGTCCGCCTCCGGCAGCAGCCGGTACGGCCGGTCGCCGAAGTCCAGCGCCGGCCACGACGCGCGACCTCCCACCGTGGTCCCGCCCGACACGAGGTGATCGCCGGCACCGGTCACCAGGGTCACGTCCCCCGCGCCCAGTGTCAGTCGTGCGCCGCCGGCCGTGGTCAGCACGGCGTCGCCGCGCAACACCACGTGGAACGCCGCCTCCCCGGTCTCGGGGCGGACGTACCGTCCCCAGGAGTCCGGCGCCTGGATGCGCACCCAGCGCGGCCGATGCGTGCGCAGCGAGGCGGTGATCCGACCGAGGAAGTCCATCGCGCCAGGATAATCGGGCGTTTCGCGCCGTCGGCCGGCAGCGGCAGGGGTTGACCTCCTGCCACCGGGTGCCCGGCCGGTCGCCCTGCGGGTGCGGCGGTTTGCCGCCGGAGCCGTGACGGCGAGGGAGTCGGGGCACACCTGCGGTCGCGGTGGGGACCGAAGGATCGCCGACGCCCTCGCCGTCCGGGCCGTTCAAGGGTGAGGTCAGCCCAGCGAAGCCGTCAGGGTGATCTCGGCGCCGGGCGAAAGCAGCCGGGAGATGGGGCAGTTCTGCTTGGTGACGTCCGCGATCTTGAGGAACTCCGCCTCGTCGATACCGGCGGCCACGACGGCGGTCTCCAGGTCGATCCGGGTCACCGTCGGGGCACCGTCGACCTGGACCAGGTGCACCTTGGCGGTGGTGTCCACCGAGGTGGCCGGGAAGCCCGCGTCGCCCAGACCCTTGGCCAGGGCCATCGAGAAGCAGCCCGCGAGCGCGGCACCGATCAGTTCCTCGGGGTTGGTGCCCTCACCCTCCTCGAAGCGGGACTTGAACGAATAGGCCCCCTCCAGGCCGCCCTTGCCGGTGCGAATGGTGCCGGCACCCTCGACGAGGGTGCCCTGCCACTGAGCCGTTGCGCTACGAATAGTCATGGCTCGATGCTAGTACCGTGACCGACGCCGACGGCACGGCACACGCCCCGGACACCCCCTGAGCCGCACCGGGCCCGGGCCACGACGCGCGACGCCGCCCCCGGATCGCCCCGCCACGTCGGCCGGATCCGTTCGTCACCGCATCGACGGATCGCGGCGGGAGATGGTGACCGCCGCGCGACCGGTCTTCCCATGCCGCCCCGAGCCCGACTCGGACCCGCCCTCCCCGTCACATCGTCCGCGCTCCGTACGTCATGGAGCCGAGGGCCGGGGCACCGACCCGGACGCGACCGAAGGACTGGGTGGGACCGATGAACGAGCACGACTTTCTCGCGGAACGCTTCGAGACGCACCGCGGTCACCTGCGGGCGGTGGCCTACCGGATGCTCGGCTCGCTGAGCGAGGCGGACGACGCCCTCCAGGAGACCTGGCTCAAGCTCAGCCGCTCCGACCCGGACGAGTTGCACAACCTGGCGGGCTGGCTGACCACCGTGGTCGGCCGGGTCTGCCTGGACATGCTGCGCTCGCGACGATCACGCGGGGAGGAACCGCTGGACGCGCGGGTGCACATGCCCGACCCGATCGTCACCGGCGTGTCCGACGCCGACCCCGAGCACGCGGTACTCCTGGCCGACTCGGTCGGCCTGGCCCTGCTGGTGGTCCTGGAAACCCTCGCTCCCGCCGAACGCCTTGCCTTCGTCCTGCACGACCTGTTCGCGGTGCCGTTCGACGAGATCGCGCCGATCGTGGACCGTACGCCGGCCGCGGCCCGGCAACTCGCCAGCCGCGCGCGTCGACGCGTGCAAGGGGCGGCTCCCGCGCCGGACGGCGATCTCGCCGTACAGCGCGAGGTGGTCGACGCGTTCCTGGCCGCCGCCCGCAGCGGTGACTTCGACGCACTGGTCGCCGTGCTCGACCCCGACGTGGTGGCCCGCTCCGACGGCGGCGGCCTGCGTGCCGGCGGGGTGAGCCGAGGCGCGGCGCAGGTGGCCGGCGGTGCGCTCACCTTCGCGCGACTGGCCGCCACCGCCCGACCCGCGCTGGTCAACGGCGCGGCCGGCTTCGTGGCCACCGCCGCCGGTCAGCCGATGTCGGTGGTGGCCTTCGCCATCGTCCGGCGCCGGATCGTCACCATCGACATCGTCGCCGACCCCGAACGCCTGAGTCGGCTCGACCTGACCGTGCTCGCGAGCTGACCCCCGGTGACCGAGACCGGGTCCGGCGTCGCCGGACCCGGCCGGCCGCCGGCCCAACTCGCCGCAACGCTGCCGAAGATCGATATCCACCTGCCGGCTGGGTACGTACCGCGACATGAGATTCCTCCACGATCAGGTACCGCCGCACGACCTCACCTACAGCGATGTCTTCCTCGTACCGTCGCGCTCGGGCGTGGGTTCCCGCCTCGACGTGGACCTGACCACCTCCGACGGCACCGGCACCACCATCCCGGTGGTGGTGGCCAACATGACCGCCGTCGCCGGGCGCCGGATGGCCGAGACCATCGCCCGGCGCGGCGGGCTCGCGGTGATCCCGCAGGACATCCCGGTCGACGTGGTCGCCGAGGTGACCTCCTGGGTCAAACGGCGTCACCTCGTCTACGACACCCCGATCACGATGGCCCCCACCGACACCGTCGGCGAGGCGCTGAACCTGCTGCCCAAGCGCGCCCACGGCGCGGTGGTGGTGACCGAGGGCGGGCGCCCGGTCGGCATCGTCGCCGAGGCCGACTGCCTGGGTGTGGACCGCTTCGCGCAACTGGCGCGGGTGATGTCCACCGAACTGCTCACCCTGCCGGACGGCGTCGACCCACGCGAGGCGTTCGACCGGCTGTACGAGGGCCGACACAAACTCGCGCCGATCGTGGACTCCGACGGCCGACTGGTGGCCGTACTGACCCGCACCGGCGCGCTGCGCTCGACCCTGTACACGCCGGCCGTGGACGCGTCCGGGCACCTGCGCCTGGCTGCGGCGATCGGCATCACCAACGACGTCGCGCACAAGGCGAAGGGCCTGATCGAGGCGGGCGTGGACACCCTGGTCCTGGACACCGCGCACGGCCACCAGGAACAGATGATCAAGGCGCTGCGCGCGGTCCGGGCGCTCGACCCGCCCGTACCGGTCGTGGCGGGCAACGTGGTCACCGTGCAGGGCGTGCGCGACCTGATCGAGGCGGGCGCGGACATCGTCAAGGTCGGCGTCGGCCCCGGCGCGATGTGCACGACCCGGATGATGACCGGCGTCGGGCGCCCGCAGTTCTCGGCCGTCGCGGAGTGCGCGGCCGAGGCGACCCGGCTGGGTCGACACGTGTGGGCCGACGGCGGTGTTCGGCATCCGCGCGACGTCGCGCTCGCGCTGGCCGCCGGAGCGTCGAACGTGATGGTCGGCTCGTGGTTCGCGGCCACCTACGAGTCGCCCGGCGACGCGTACCGCGACGGCGAGGGCCGGTTGTACAAGGAGAGCTTCGGCATGGCCTCCGCACGCGCGGTCCGGCTGCGCACGGCCACCGAATCCGCCTTCGACCGGGCCCGCAAGTCGCTGTTCGAGGAGGGCATCTCGTCCTCGCGGATGTACCTGGACCCGAACCGCCCCGGCGTCGAGGACCTGTTGGACTCGATCGGCGCCGGCGTGCGCAGCGCGTGCACCTACACCGGCGCCCGCACCCTGACCGAGTTCCACGAACGCGCAGTGCTGGGCATCCAGAGCTCGGCCGGCTACGCGGAGGGCAAGCCGCTGCCCGAGAGCTGGTGAGCGTCCGGCGGCGCGGCCCCACGAGGGCCGCGCCGCCGGATGGTGTGCGCTGTGCGACGGCGGAATCACCCGGCGGTGTGCGCGTCACCCGGTCGGCAAACGGTTTGACGGGTGCGGAACACTTTTCCCATGTCCACCGCCGTACGCAGCCCCCACCCGCAGACCTGGACGATCGCCCCCGCCGCGGTCGGCTCTCCCGAAGCGCTCGCGCTGCTGCGGGCGTACTTCGTCGAGGTCAGCGATCGGTACTACCGGCTGCACGAGGGCCGGGACTCGACGCCCATCGAGATCGAGGAGGGCTTGGCCGACGCGCCGAGCGACCACCTCGCCCCGCCGCGGGGCCTGTTCCTGATCGGCCGATACGGCGGCGAGCCGGCCGCGTGCGCGGGGCTGCTGCTGCGGGACGCGCGTACCGCCGAGTTGACCCGTGTGTTCGTACGACCCGACCTGCGCGGCACCGGCGGCGGCCGGCGCCTGATGGCGGCCGTGGACGACGCCGCCCGCGCCTTGGGCGTGGCCCGGATCGTCCTGGACACCCGCCTCGACCTGGTCGAGGCCCGCACGCTGTACACCAGGAGCGGCTACGCGGAGGTACCCGCGCACAACAGCGGCAGGTACGCCGAGATCTGGTACGCCAAGGACCTCGACGGCACCGACCGGCCCGAGCCGGCCGGAGCCGGCGTGCACCGGCCCGATCGGGCCTGAGCGGTTCCTACCCGGTCCGATCCGCTCGAACGGGTCCGACCCGGCTCGAACCGAAGGGACTTCGCGCCGTCCCGCGACGGGAGGTCGCCGGACGGGGACCGCGACGGTGACTGCCACGACGAACGGAAGCGGCCATGACCGACAACAGCGGGCACGACACCTGGGACAGCCTGGGCTGGGGGCCGTGGGACGAGCAGAGCCTGCCGACCGAGCCGTTGGACGAACGCGTCCGCCTGGCACGGCAGTTGCCTCGGACCCTGGTCTCCGTGACCGGCCCGGGGGTACGTCAACGGCCGGTCTTCGACCCGGCGTTGAAGCATTACGGCAGCGCCATGCGGGCCGGTGAACCGCAGTTCACCGCCCCCGGGACCGCCGAACGCTGGCACACCGCCCGCCGACAGGCGGTCGACCACGTCTTGGCGGCGGTGGCGGACTCCCCGTGGGCCGAGCACCTGGTGCTGCGCGGCAGCATGTTGCTCCGAGCCTGGTACGGCGCCGCCGCGCGCGAGCCCGGCGACCTCGACTTCGTCGTGATACCGGCCACCTGGGACGTGGTCGAGCCGCGCACCGACCGGATGTTCGCCGCGATCGCGCGCGGTGCGGACGCCCTCTCGCGTACGCACACCCCTTCCCACAGCGATCCGGGTGTAAGGATCGACGCGGACGGCGCGATCGACGACGAGATCTGGACCTACGACCGGGTACCCGGCCGGCGCCTGGTGCTGCCGTGGCACGCGGACGGACTGCCGTCGGGCACCGTGCAACTCGACTTCGTCTTCAACGAGTCGCTCCCGTCGGCGGCCGAGTACACGGACGTACCGCGTCGGGACGGGTCGGGCGCGCACCGGATCCTGGCCGCGACCCCCGAGCAGTCGCTGGCCTGGAAACTGCTCTGGCTGCTCTCCGACTCCTACCCCCAGGGCAAGGACCTCTACGACGCGGTACTGCTGGCCGAGTCGACGACGTTGGGCGCCGATCTGCTGCACCGGACCCTGGTGGCGGGCGAGCCGCATTGGGCCGGACGGCGGATCACGGCCGGCGCGTTCGTCGACCAGGAGGCGGACTGGGACGAGTTCGCCAAGGAGTACCCGGACATCGGAGGCGCCGGCGCCGAGTTCATGTCGCGGCTGCTGACGGCGCTGGAGCCGGTGCTGGCCGAGGAGGACGAGCAACCCGCCACCGACGGCTACGCGTGGCGGCTGCGGTGGCTCGACCCGCTGTTGCCGGACGCGCGCCGGGAGGCGGCGCGCGGCGGCATGACCGCGCTGGCGGCCTGGCTCAAGAGCCGGGCGCTGGGCCTGGCCGAGAGCATCGTGATCATCCGCGAGGTGGTCGGCCCTGAGCAGTGCACGTCGGAACAGGCGGCCGAGGCGTACGTGGCCCAACTCCCGTACACGTCGGGTGAACTCGGCTACTACACGCGCAACCCCGACGTGATTCGGAACGCGCTCGCGGCGCTGCGCGCCCGGGTCTGACCACGCCGGTCGGCGCGTCGGCCCCACCCACCGGACAGGTCCGTCCTGCCCGCCCGACAGGTCGGCTCCACCCACCCGACAGGAAGCACGCCCGTGAACAGCATCGAACGGTCCGTGGCCAAGGCCGTCTTCACCCTGGCGGATCCCGCCCTCGTGCCCGTCCTGGTGGCCCGGCTCGGCGCCGAACTCGCGCCGGCGCTGCGGGCGATGGCGTCGGTGCCGACGGTGTTGGCCGACGCGGCGCGGGCGTCGGGCGACGCCGCGTTGCAGGCCGCGATCGAGGCGCGTGAGTCGGGCGAGACGGGCGGGAGACGCGACGATCGGCCTCGGCCGACCACCGCGCCGCCGCTCCCGATGCCCGCGTTCGTCGGGTCCGAGCGGTCCGGCGCCGCCGAGAGGCCGGTCGATCGGGCCGCTCGCGGCGACCTCGCCACCGACGAGGTGGACGCGTTGTCGAACCTGGACGATCCGCACGTGGACGCCGCGCTGTTCGCCGGTTCGCTGCTGCCCGACGCGGAACGCGCCCGGCTGCTGGCGGGCGTTCGCCGCGACGGGACGCGGGGGCGGGTGGCCGAACCGCTCCTCGCCCTGCTGTGGGGCGCGGAGCTGGGTCGCTGCGCCGCGTGGTTGGCCGCCGGGATCACCTCGGGCGATCCCGAGGTGGCCCGCGTCGTCGTCAACCGGCTGCCGCTGCGCACCGAGGCGGGCCGACTGCGGGTGATCGTGGGCGTCTGGACCCGACACGGCGTCGATGAGGCCCGTCGGGTCCTGGCCGAGGCCGATTTCCCCGCCGACGTGCGCGAACCGATCGAGGACGCCTTCGCCCGGGGCGACGGCCTGAGCCTGTTGCGCGCACGCCTGGCCGCCGAGGAGGACCCCGAACGGGTCGCCGCGTTCCTGTGCGAGGCGGCGCGCGAGGGCGAGGACGGGGGGCAGCGCGGCCGGGTCGACGCGATCCTCGCCGACGGCGGCGGCATGCCCTGGGCGGAGCTGATCCGTTCGCATCGGGCCGCCGCGCTGCCGCTCGTACTGCACGATCGGCTCGCCGAAGCCCCGGACTGTCCACACGAGTTGCTGATCGCGATGTTGGCCGGAGGACTGGCGGCGCGCAGCCGGGAGGAACGACCCTGGCTGCACGAAGCGTTGGCGGCCGGCCGGTTGTCCGGCGCCGACCTGCTCCGGCACGCCCACCCGGCTCCGGTCGTGTTGTCGGTGCTGGCCGACACGGATGCGCGTACGTCGCCCCGGTGGTGGGCCTCGGGCGCGCCTCGGGCCGAGGCGAAGGCGCTGGTCGAGGAGTTTCTGGGAGCCGATGTCGAGGCGTGGATAGTGGCCATGCGCCTGTTCCCGGAATTCACCGGCACGATCCCGGAACTGCTGGCCACCGCACGGGCGGTGGCCGCCGATCCGGCCGGTTCGGCGCGGAGCGCGTCACCGACCGGGTGACCCACCGGCCGGGGTGGGCGCCGAGCCGGCGAGCAGCTCACCCGTCTTGTCGGCCGCCTCCCGATCGGGGTGCTCGCCCTCCTCCGCAGCCGCGGCGACGCTGAGCAGGTCGAGCTGGGTGGGTCCGGTGGTGTGATCGGTGGCCTCGGCGGCCGGTGTCCACGACCCCCGGCAGGAGATCGGCGCGTCGTCGGCCCGCGCGTGGCCGGGGTCGTCGTGCCGCCAGACCGCGTGTGTCTCGGTCACCGCGACGCGACGACCGCACACGCCGCAGGTGCCTCGTGGCCGGTGCGTATTCATACCCCCATGATGTCCGACAGGACGGACAAGAGCCGTCGGCCCACCCGACCCGTCGCCCGGGACGGCGGCGCGACGACCGTGTGTCGGCGCGACCGGTCGTGCCGGTGCCGTCGGCGGATCCGTGGGTTCGGGAAAGTCTCGGGCCGGGATCGGTCACATTCGCGATCCGGGATTCGTCATTGATGTGTCGGGCGGCAGCGAGCCGCCGAGTACGAGTCGAAGACGAGCCGAACAGCCGAACGGACCGGAACCGGCGCGCGGTTGCACACCGCGCCGCCGGGCGATGCCGCGCGCCGACGCCGGGTCGGCGGATCACGCAATCGGAGCACACCATGACGCGCAAGACCTTCAAGAACGACATGTCCATGATGTACACGTTCCACGACGCGCTTCGGCGGGAATTGGGACGGATCGCCAGGATCACGGCCGACACGAGCGACGACCCGCGTCGGGTCCTCCAGGCGGCGATCGGTTGGGAGATGTTCAAGCGCTACCTGCACGTACATCACGGTGCCGAGGACGACGTGCTGTGGCCCGCGATTCGGTCGGCTGTCCGGAACCGGCCGGACGAACTGGCCGTGCTCGACGCGATGGAGGCCGAACACGCCATCGTCGACCCGGGCCTGAACGCCGTCGACGCGGCACTGGCCGACCGCGAAGGCGGCCCGGAACGACTGGCCATGATCGTCGAACGGCTGGTCGGCGGCCTGGGCGGACACCTCGCGCACGAGGAGGACGAGGCACTCGAGATCATCGACGCGCACGTGACGCCGGACGTGCTCCAGCGCTTCGGCGCCGAGCACCGCATCCGGATCGGCGACGACAACCCCCGGTACCTGCCGTGGCTGCTGGACGACGCGAATACGGACAATGTCGCGGCCGTACTCGGCCTCCTGCCCGAGCCCCTGCGCGCGGCCTACCGAAACGAGTGGCAGCCCGCGTACGCCGGACTGGACATCTGGGGACCGAAGAGGGGCTCGACGGAGGTCTGAACGCGCCGCGCCCGCACGCACGCGGGAGCCGCCCGACCCGAAGGCGCGCACGCATCGGGGGTGGCCGAGCCCACACGGGCCTTCGGCCATCGAGCGCCGACGGACCGGGCGGTCACCCGCGGGCGGTCGAGCGCCGGAACCACGATCCTTGCGCGAGCTCCATGGCGCCGCGGGCGAGGAGAGGTGGTGGGTCCGAGGGGGTTGGACGGCGGATCGGCTACCAGCCCACGCGCAAGGCCCGGCCGGTCTCCACGCCCTCGATCGAGCGGCGGTACGCCATCGCGGCGACGGCGGCGTCGACCGGCGGGAAGCCCGGGAAGGACGAGTCGTAGGCGTCCATCGACTCGGTGAGCACCGTCGGGCTGACCGAGTTGATCCGCAGCCCGCGCGGCAGTTCGACCGCGGCGGCGCGTACGAACGCGTCGATGCCGCCGTTGGCCATCGAGGCCATCGATCCGGTGCGGATGCTCTCGCCCGAGAGGATGCCGGTGATCAGCGTGAACGAGCCGTTGTCCGCGACGAAATCGAGCCCGGCCCGGACCAGTTCCACCTGTCCGAGCAGCTTGTCCAGCGCCGCGCTCCTGATGTCGTCATGGCTCAGTTCCGCGACCACCTTGAACGGCACGCCACCGGCCGCACACGCGACCGCGTCCACCCGGCCGACCTGTTCGTACATCGCCGCCACCGACGCCGGATCGGTGATGTCCACCGCGACATCGGTCTTTCCGCTCCGGGAGGCGGTGACCACGTCGTGCCGTGCGGACAACAGCGTGGTGACCGCCTTACCCAGAGTGCCGGTGGCACCGACCACGAGGACCTTCACAACAACCTCCGATGCGGACGAATATCGCTCCCGATCCTTGCCTGTGCGACCAGGATGAGCAATAAATCCGTCGAAACCCGCCGGCGGCGAGAGCACGCCGGCGGCCCACCCGGCCCACGTCGGTGCTCAGACCCCGTTGCGGCGGTGCAGGCGGATGGCCTTGGCCATCGCGACGGCGGCGGCGGTGGAGAGGACGGCGCGGATGCCGTTCCAGATGTTCCAGGTGCTCTCGAAGTCCGCGCGGGTCTTGGCCGGGTCGGTGCTGCCTGCGGCGGCGAGTGCCTCGTTGAGGGGGACGTTGATGCCGGAGGTGGTCAGGACGGTGGTGGTGTAGAGCGCGAGCGCGGCCAGGGTCCAGCGCATGAGGGTGGTGCCGCCGCCGCGCTTGCGGAGTTTCCAGGCGGCGATGGCGGGGGCGGCGAGGGCCGCGGTGAAGACGGTGAAGAAGAGCGGGTTCTCGATACCGGTGTTGATCTGCTGCATCGAGTGCACGAAGTCGGCGTCGTCCTTGGTGCCGAGCAGCGGCATGACGACAGCGGAGAAGGCGACGTAGGTGCCGGCCATCAGGGTGTTGGCGACGGCACCGGCGGTGAGCCAGCGGCCGACGGTGTCCCGGGTGCCGGCGATCGCGTCGGTGCCGGCGGTGAGCGTGTGGTTGATCGCAGCCATGACGAACTCCCTTGAGAATGAGGGTGGTTGGTGGTGAGGCGACGGCCCGCGTCCTCCGCGTCCGGCTGCCTCGCTCCCCGACACCTCAAGACTCTCGCGTCTGCCCACCCCGAACAACGGCCGATCTCCGAACCACCCTTAACCCCTGGGTTACCGTTCCCCGGCGGACCATTTCGGCACCGCACACCGTGGTTCTCGGTGCGCCCGGGCCGACCGACGACCTCACCTCACCTCACCGCACCGCCCCGCTCACGTGTGGTCCCGGCCCAGGGAGGTGATTTCGGCGAGGGAGGCGTTGCCACCGGTGCACACGACGGCGATGTTCAAGCCCTTGAACTCGGTGGGGTGGGCGAGTACGGCCGCCAGTGCGGCGGCGCCGGCGCCCTCGGCGAGGGTGTGTGCGTGGGTCGCGAGCAGCCGTTGTGCGCGGGCGATCTGCGCGTCGGTGACGAGCAGGAAGTCGGCCAGGCCCGTGGTCCGCAGCAGGCGCTGGGGGAGTTCGAAGCCGCGACCGGTGGCCAGGCCCTCCACGACGGTGGCGTTCGCCCGGGTGACGCACGAGCCGGTCCGCCACGAGTCGTGCGCGGCTGGAGAGGCGGCCGACTGTACGGCGAACACCCGGCAGTTCGGTGCGAGTTCGGCGGCCACGAGCAGTGCGCCGGCCGCTCCGGTGCCGCTGCCCACCGGGACCAGGATCGCGTCCAGGTCGGGTCGGGCCGTGACGATCTCCAGATATGTGGTGCCGACCCCGGCCACCAGGCCCGCGGTGTCGCCGGGGCTGATCAGGAGCCCGCCCCCGGCGACCGCGTACTCCTCGGCCCGCGACTGCGCGCCGGCCATGTCCGCGCCGTGCAGCAACACCTCGGCGCCGAGCGCGCGGACCGCCCGCACCTTCGCCGGGTTCGCCTCGGCGGGCATCACCACCGTGCAGGACGCGTCGAACGCGGCGCACGCGTAGGCGATCGACTGCGCGTGGTTGCCGGTCGAGTAGGTGACCAGGCCCCGGGCGCGCTCGGCGGGGCTCAGGCCGGCCAGCAGGGTCAATCCGCCCCGCACCTTGAAGGCCCCGACCGGCTGGACGTTCTCGTGTTTGACATACACGTGTGCGCCGGTGGCCGCGTCGAGTGCGGGATACGACCACATCGGCGTCGGCGGGAGGTGTTCGGCGAGAAGATCGCGGGCCGCCAGGACGTCGGCGAACGTGGGGCCGGCAGTGGTGCCGGTGGTGTCGACTGTGCTGACCGTTGCGGCTGTTTCGGCGGCCTGGGAAGCGAGGTCGGCGGCTGCGAAGGCGGGGTCGGCGTCCATGCCGCCATCGTGGGGTGCCGACATCCCATCGGTCCAATGCCAGTCTTCTCGGATATCCATAGACATGATTGATAGGTTGCCGAACGTGCTCGACGTCACCCGCCTGCGCGTGCTCGCCGCCGTCGCCCGGCACGGCTCGGTCACCGAGGCGGCCCGGGTGCTGGGGTACGCGCAGCCCTCGGTCAGCCACCACCTCTCCCGCCTGGAGGCGGAGACCGGCAGTCGGCTGGTCCAGCGAGTGGGACGGGGCATCCGACTGACCGACGCGGGACGCACGCTGGCCGAGCGGGCCGAGGAGATCCTGGGCCGGTTGGACGCGGCCGAGGCCGAACTGGCCGCCTACACCGGACTGCGCGCGGGCCGGGTCCGGCTGGCCGCGTTCCCCTCCGCACTGGGCACCTTCGTACCGCGCGCCGCGGCCGCGTTCAGCGCCGCTCATCCGGCCGTCGAGCTGCGCCTGGTCGAGGCCGAACCACCGGACGCGGTAAGGCTGTTGCGCGCCGGCGAGGTAGATGTCGCACTGCTGTTCACGCACCCGGGGCAGCCGGTGGAGAGGGGCGACGGGCTGCGTCGCACCCGGCTGTTGGTCGAGCCGATCCACCTGGTGACGCCGATGGGGACGGTCGGTGATCGGCTCGTCGACCACGCGCGACGACGCTGGATCACCGGGTGCGAACGTTGCCGCACACACCTGATCCGCTCATGCGCGACGGAAGGGTTCGTACCCGAAGTCGCCTTCACCACCGACGACTACGTCGCCGTCCAGGCACTGGTCGCGGCCGGCCTCGGCGTCACCACGCTGCCCGGTCTGGCACTGGCGGCGCAGCACAACGCGGCGGTGCGCACGGTGCGACTGCCCGATCAGGAGCGGCTCGTCGACGCGGCGGTGCACGGCGCGGCGCCGGATCCACCGGCCACCGCCGCGTTGTTGGGCGAGTTGGTCCGCGCGGCGGCGACGGCACTGCCACAGCCGTGACCGGGAATCGGCCCGCTGTTCTCCGGGACCTGCGGGCCGAGCGAGCGAGCGGGCGGCCCGGGCCGGCGGATCGTGCCGGCGGTCAGTCCGGCGCGTCCCCGTGGATCCGGGCCAGGATCTGCGGATTGGTGACATGTACCGGGACGTTGTCCTCGTCGAACAGGCCGAGTCGGTGGAGCGCGCCGCCCTCGACCGGGATGACCGCGCCGGTGGTGTAAGCGGACAGGTCCGAGATCAGGAACAGGACCGCGGCCGCGACGTCGGCGGGTGTGCCCCGGCGGCGCAGCGGGACCCCTCGGCCCGCGAGCTCCGGGTCCTGCGCGGCGGCGGTCGCGCGCGGCGTGGTGATCGAGCCGGCCGCGATCCCGTTGACCCGGATCCCGTACCGGCCCCACTCCAGGGCCAGTGTCCGGGTCAGCCCGAGAACGGCGGCCTTGGCCGTGCCGTAGCCCACGTGATAGGGCGCGGCGACCACGCCGCCGGTGGAGTTGATGGTCACGATCGAGCCGGGCGACTCGTGTGCGACCAGGTGCCGGGCGACGGCCTGGGACAGCCACATCACGTGATGCAGGTTCAGCTCGAAGGACTCGTCCCACTGCGCGCGGTCGAAGTCCAGCGCGGGCGCCCAGTGCGGCAGCAGGCTCCCACCCACCACGTTGACCAGTCCGTACAGTTCACCGGGCGCGGCAGCGGCCCGCTCCAGCACGGTCGCCACTCCTTCGGCGGTGGAGACGTCCGCACACACCGTGCGCAACGTGCCACGCGGGCCGACCGGCCCCGCCGAATCCACCGGCCCCGTCGAGTCCTGCGTCCCCGTCGAATCCGCCAACTCGGCCTCGATCGCGGCCAATCGCTCGGCGTCCCGATCCACGCCCAGCACGGTGGCACCGGCTTCGAGCAGCCCGCGCGCGCAGGTGGTCCCGATCCCGCCGCCACCGGCCCCGGACACGATCACCGTCCGCCCGGTCAACCTGATCCGCTCCGCTATCACCGCTGCCGCACTCCCTCGGTCGTCGTGTTCGTATCGGTCACCGGCCCGTCGCCTCGTGCCGGATCCGCGCCGGTGCCGCGAGCCCGGGCCGAATTCGCGCCGGCGGACCGCAGTCGAGGCAGCACCTCGTGGCCCAGCGCGGCGATCTGCTCACGCGCCGCTTCGGAGGACACGCCGGGCACGTGGATCCGCAGGTTGAGGCACGTGGCGCCGATCTCGGCCCGTACCGCGGCGAGTTCGTCGGCGAGCGCGACCGCGTCGTCGTGGCAGGCGAACCCGGTGCCGCGCCAGTGCCGTTGAGCCGCCGCCGGGGTGTAGCCCCGATACACCCGGGACTGCCGCTCGAACGCCTCGCGCGGCGGATCTCCGATCCACACGCGGCGGATCAGCACGCGAGGCCCGGCACCGCCGGCGTCGAGGTATCGATCCGTCAACTCGCGCAGCCGGGCCGGCTCCGAACCACCGTCGAAGAGGATGCCCGCACCGGCCTCGGCCGCTCGGCGCACCGCGCCCGGACTCATCGCCGCGCTCACCACGGGCACCGGTCGCGCGGCGCACCCGGACAGGGCCCGGTCACCGGCCAGTTCGCCCAGTTCCGTGCCACGCAGCAACTCGGTCAGCCGGGGCAATCCCGCCCGAAATCCGGCCGCCCGGGCCGCGAAGTCGAGGCCCATCAGCCGAAAGTCGAGTTCCAGTCCGCCGGGCGCGACCCCGACGCCGACCCGCCCGGGATGCAGCGCGGCCAGCCACGCCACCTCCTCGGCGAGCATCGCGACCGGCCGCAGCGGGAGTAGTACGGGGGCGGCGGCGGCCCACCCGGAGGGCATCCGGTCCAGCATCCAACCGGCCACCTGGAGTGGATTGGGCAGGTACCCGGCGAACCCGCCGTGATGCTCACTGGTCATCACGCCGTCGAAGCCGCTCTCCGCGCCGAGTACGGCCTGCCGGATTGCCTCGCCGGCCACGCCCGACGCGTCGAGCCCGTCGTGCGGATAGATCCGCAACGAGATCGACCCGGCCCCGAACGGCACCGTCGCGGCGACCCGTTCCGCCGACATACCACCACATCCCCTCGATCGGGTGCCGGCGATCATGGCAGAGCGGGCGTGCCGAAAAAACCACCACGAGGTGTGATACCGGCTGGGGGATCAAGAGAAACCGTGGTCGGCGCCGAGAAGGGACTTGCGCGGTGAAACCCCCGGCGGCATCGGTACGCGGCACTCGGGCGAGACGAGCCCCGGGGCCGCGGGCCCGCGCCGGCTACTTCGGGTCGCGGTTGAAGCGCACCGTCGACCAGCGGTAGCCGAGCCCGATCAGGCCGCCGCACCAGGCGATCGCGAGCCATCCGTTGTGGCCGATCTCGGTGCCGAGCAGCAGGCCGCGGAGGGTTTCGATGGCGGGGGTGAACGGCTGGTACTCGGCGATCGGTCGGAACCAGCCGGGCATCGTCTCGGCCGGGATGAAGGCGCTCGAGACGAGTGGCAACAGGATCAGCGGCATCGCACTGTTCGCGGCCGCTTCGGGGTTCGGGCTCGCCATTCCCATTCCGACCGCGATCCAGGTCAGCGCCAAGGCGAACAGCACAAGCAGGCCGAACGCCGCGAGCCATTCCAGGGCCGAGGCGTCGGTGGACCGGAAGCCGATGGCCACGGCGACGGCGCCCACGAGAACCACGCTCATCACGCACTGGAGCACGCTGCCGAGGACATGCCCGACGATCACGGAGCCGCGGTAGACCGCCATCGTGCGGAAGCGGGCGATGAGTCCTTCGGTCATGTCCATGGAGATGTACACCGCGGCCCCGATCGCGGTGCTGCCGATGGTCATCAGCAGGATGCCGGGGACGATATAGGCGGTGTACTCGGAGCGGTCCGCGCCGCCGCCGTCGATGCCCGCGCTCATCACGTCGCCGAAGATGTAGACGAAGAGCAGCAGCAGGACGATCGGCGTGAGCAGCAGGTTCAGGGTTCCGGAGGGGTAGCGCCGGGCGTGCAGGAGGTTGCGGCGCAGCATCGTGTTCGAGTCGCGTACGGCGAGGGAGAGGGAGCTCATCGGACAGCCTCCTTCGGCTGGTCGGTGCCGCCGGTGAGGGCGAAGAAGACGTCGTCGAGGTCGGGGGTATGGACGGTGAGTTCGTCGGCTTCGATGTCCTCCGCGTCGAGTAGGTCGAGGATGGAACGCAGTTCGCGTTGGCTGCCGTCGCTGGGGATCCGCAGGGACGACGTCTCGTCGTCGCAGGTGACGCCGTGCAGGGCGGCGGCGGCGCGTTCGTAGGCGCGTGGGTCGGTGAATCGGAGCCGGACGTGTCCGCCGGGGACGAGTCGTTTCAGCTCGTCGGCGGTGCCCTCGGCGGCGATCTTTCCGTCGTGGAGCACGGCGATGCGGTCGGCGAGTTCGTCGGCCTCGTCGAGGTATTGGGTGGTGAGGAG